>CATMLK010000032.1:0-43193 GCA_950070535.1 uncultured Bacteriovoracaceae bacterium
AAGTAGAAACAAAGAGCTAGAAAAGAATATGAACAAGGCCATAAAAAAGTTTAATACAACCAAGGCTAAATTCAGAGCTTGTCCTAGTTAAAACACTGGCACATTGGTTGCATTTTTTCATTCCTAACTGGGGATAACTCCTTAGGAGGAAAAAATGCTTAAATTTTTAAACTTCAACATCTTCTGTGTTGGCCTCACCATAATGGGGCTCACTCTACAAGTGAATGCGAGTAAAGTTCCTCGCTCACATGAGACTTCAGTAACAACCTCTTCAATTAACAACCCCAACTTCTATAAAGCAGAGGGTGTTGTAGAATCAAAGAAAAGGGTGCGGTTTAGCGGCGCGAGAAGTGAAAGCATGGTCGTTACTATAAGAAATAGAAAAAATAGCAAGGTCGCAATTGATCTTGGTGAGGCGAGTGACTTTGTACGAATAAAAGAAGGTGAGACAAAATTGAGAGTGGTTGGACAAATTAAAACCATTGGAAATCAACCATTGCTCTTGGCGTCTGAAGTTTATTTAGATGGGGAGCTTATTAAAGTAACCAAAGGCTCTAACAAACCACTACAAGCTGAATAACAAAGGAAATGGCATGAACAAGCAACTAGACTATATTTTAAAACTTAGCTCTAAAAATGAAAAACCCGTACTTAGCACTTTTCTAAATTTAAAGGATGTTGACCACTCTTTGAAAAAAATTAGGAGCTTGTTTGTAAAGTGCAAGAATGAATTGGAAAGATCAGGTAAAAGTATAAAAAAATTGGATAAAATGTTGGAAGACAATCTAGTTTCAGGCTCTGAGCTCAAACTCGATAGTGGACTTAAAGATGTTAATGTTGCTCTGTATGTATTTGACAAGGAAGTAGTTTCAATAAAGGTCAATCGTAAGTTTAAAGATCAATATTGCATCAATGAGCACCCATTTATTCTACCTTTATTAAGAAACAATTTTAATGATATAAAGGCCATTGTCATAAATAGAAACTTTGTGAAGGTTTTTGAATTTGAAAATGACAATTTAAATGAAATATCAATGAACCTCTCCCCCATTGATGTAAAGGTCGACGAATATGATAGCCAGTCCATACCAGACAGAAATAACGACAGAAAAGACGAAGTCATTAAATTATATATTAAGCAGCTAATGAATGAGATAGAAAAAAAGTTCTTAAGAAACAACGACAAGTTGCTTTTCTTATCAAACGAGGAGTCGCTTTCGCCAATCAAGCAATATATGGAAAGTAGTCAATGGAAAAAAAATTTCATTGTCGAAAAACACAACTTTCCAAATGACGACACAATGGCAATAAAGGAAAGAATAGAACAAACCATCGAAAAGAATAAAATGGCGCACTTTAGGCCGGCAAAGAATAACAGACAAAAAGAGTACCATAGCCTAAATACAGTAAGAAAAGAAATCGATCTATACAATATGCAGTCTTTTATAATGAGAGACTCTCTAATTGAAATGGCCTCAGAGAATATTGAGCGTCACCAAGATTTGAACCAATTTATCTTAGGCCTTATCAAGAACAAGGTGAAAGTTTCAACTTATGAAAATATAAAAGAGAACTTCATCGTTGAGGTAAAGACATTTCAAGAAAAGAGTTTCACTGTCCAAACTTAGTAAGTGAATGATTGTTCGATAGTTTAACAAGCTCATGACCAATTCGACTAGGGCATTGATTATAGAGACAGCGACCTTTTAAAACTTGTTTTTCATGATTTATTGAGAACTCAAACAAGTTGTTCAGCCCCACTTGGCCAATGAGTTTAAATTGCGGTGTACTCCCCTTTAGCAACAACACTCTTCGCTTAAAATCATACACCAACCTATTCACAGCAATCTTCGTACCATTAATACTTAAGTTCATATTATGGATTGAAACTTCAGTAAGACTCCCATAGCCAAGAATTCTAATCATCTGGTCAAAATCATCTACCAGTTGATTCAAGCTATTTAGCTCAATATTAACTTTCGCACCTATGATTTTCATTGAGCTCTTTTGTTTTTTAAGACCTAGGGCAAGCCAACCAATGTCATTTCTAAGGTATTCAAATGTAGCGAACCCATCATCAACATGGAGTTTGCAATTTTGAACTTGATAGTCTCCTAAAAGTGTTTGTACATCAATATCTTCATATTCCATCTGAATTTTAAAATCTTCTAGCTTTGATCGAATCTTCTTATCTAGGTGGGTAGGAAAGTAAATTCGGCCGCATAGAAGTAACAACAAGGCCATCGCAAGAAATACCCTAGGCCAACTAATACCATGTGTTCCCTCTTCCCTGAAGTTCATGAAGATATTTTTAAATCTGTAGTATTCTCTTAGGCTGGGGTCTTTAAGAAGAAAATAATTAACCTCTCCACCAAACAATACACTTGCAAATGTTAATCTCAACCATAAGAGTGTAATAATAATTACTCCAAGAGCTCCATAAACCTTATTAAAGGACCCAAAGTTACTCACATAGAAACTAAAAAGAAGTGCTAAGGTGCTTCCAAACACAGTTGCCACAATCGCACCTGGAAGAAAGGAGTGCCAACTATTTTTTCTTCGGTGTTCAGGTAGGTATTTATATACAAAGCATAACCCAAAAACCATATATAGAGATACAACGGCCCATTGAAAAAGTATAAAAACAAATTCAAACCTTTCTGAAAATTCAAAGAATGAAAAAACGATGGGCAATACTGTTAACATAAACCCTAAAAAGAGAAAACTAATTATAAGAAGAAGGGTATATAGAATTGACTCTCCCAGAGAAAAAAGAAAGTGCTTTTCATTCTTTCTACAAAATACAATATTTAGGCTATGTGCTAGGCTTCTCGTTACGTTATTGGCCAGCCAGAGGGAGATAAGAAAGGAAAATGCAGTCGCGATATTTACAGTGTCTAGATTCTCATTAATTCTATTGGCCTGGCCTTCAATTAATTGATAGACACCTGGAGGAACTAACTCTTGAATTAAACTAAAGTGTCCCCAATCTAAGTTAAAATTTAAAATTAAATATATACCGACTAGAACCGAAATTATGGGAATAAAGCTTAAAAAGCTATGGTAGGCCACAGAGCTGGACAAAATAAAAATTTCATCGGCATCGGCCTTATTTTGAATAGCTTTGAGAACCCTTTTAAATTTGTCTCTTTTGCGAGGCATCGGCACGTTTACTTTGGACTAAGGCCATTGAGGTCCTCACCTGTGCTTGTATATAAAACGTCTGTTTTACCACTAAAAACGAATAAAGCTTTGGAACCAAAATTTATTTTTGAGGCCATGAAACTGAGCATGTAAAAGAGTGCGCTTACAAAAACAAAGGTTAATGCTTCAGATGAAAGTAATGATTTTTTCATATGGGCCGTTCCACTTTAATCTTCATTGTAGTAACCCAATTCTTTTTCAACAACATCGAGGTTTGCTGCTAACCTTTCCAAATAGAATTCAATATCAACCAGTGACGCTTCATTATCATTATGTGGTCCAAACTCGTTAAATCTTCCTTGAAGATACTCAATTAGGAAGAGTGCCTCTTCAAAGTTATCTGAATGAGTAAGATATCGAAGTTTTTCGTTTGTATCCACAGACCCATCAAGCAACAGTGATTTGTGCCTTAGGGAATCAAATCTCTTTAAAAGCTTGGCCTGCTCGCTTTCAACATCAAGTTTTTGATTTCCAGGGGTAACTCCCTTCAGTTCTGACAAGCGTTCGTATCGAATTCCGCTATTGGCTATTGCAAAGGCCATAAGTGAAAACATTCCGACATAGATAATCTTTCTCATTCTCCCTCCTACAAAAATCTAAACATTCTTTTATCAATAAGATGTGCTTTATTGAGTGGTATGTAGAGAAAATCGAAGATTCCATTCTGAAGTTCCCACTTTACTTTGCTTAAGTCATCCACAAAACAAATCGTTGAGTTGCGAAAGCTTTTATCTTGTTCCAGGATACGAGCTGATGTACTCTTGCTATACTTTCCCAAAACCAGCAATGTCTTGTTTTCGTCTTCCAGGCTGACACTATTTCTAAGTCTGATAAGCATTATCCTTGCTCCTCGTTTAACTTTCAATAATCCTATCGAGCTTGAGATTTACTTGTAAAAACGTAATTACTTTTGTGATCGCAAATGTTTTCCCTATGCTTTAAATATGCTAGGCAAACAAACGCTTAAACTTTGGATTGATTTGTGAAAGAAATATTAAAGATGGGACTGCAAAGAAAACACCAAGTGCCCCCCAAACTTTTCCCCACACCAAAAGAAAGAAAACAACGATAATTCCTGGTATGTTCAAAAAGTTTCCCATAATTTTTGGTTCTATCATATTTCCGAGGGTGAATTGTACAATCGAAGTTGACAGGATAAGGAACCAAAACTCAGGTCCAATATCATATGAAAAATAAAACATTGGCAAAGGGAGTAATGTTGCAACAATACTTCCCAAGTTGGGTATAAAATTTAATATGAAGACTAAAATAGATACAGATTCCCAGTATTTGATGTCGAAGGCAATGAAGATAAGTGAAACGGCCATGGCAGTAAAAAAACTAATAAAAAATTTAATCTTTATATAGGTTCTTAAAAGTGCTCCTGTCTGTTTAAAGTCTAACACCATTTCAAGGTGTTTTTCAGGTGCAACGAATAGAAAAACATAGAAGACGAATGATAGGGCAAAAAGGCTCAAATAATTAACAATTGAAAAAGAAAAGAACTGAAGAATAGACATTATGTGTTCGGTTATTTTTTGATCAATAAAGTATTCCTTTAGGTTAAACCAGTCCAGGTATGCCAGAAACGATTCCTGCACCCCCATCAACTCCTTCCCATGGGAGTTGAAGAAATCCAACCAGCCCTGAATTGAGAAGGCGAACAAATACAAAAGTAAACTAGATACAACGAGAAACACGAGGCTAACACTGGCAACGTTCACACTTTTTGGCAACCTCCATGCTCTTCCCCACCTATAAAGTGGGTATACAAAGACTCCAAAACACAATGCGTAGGCCAAAGGCAGTAATATACTTCTAAAGTATATTAGGCCTACAACACAGAAAACGAGTAATAGGCCATTATAGTAATATGGAAGCTTTTTAATAGCGCTCATAAAAGCTACTAATTGGCGAAATTAAAAAGGTCTAGCTCCAATCGAACTATTTCTGTCATTGAGCTTATTCTTTTGTTTTAAAATTTCATTCTTAACTGTATCTAGTGCATCTCTAACACCTATCAACAATTGATTATTCTTTTTAGATGCATAAACGGGCTCTTTTCCTCGAACCCGAACTTCTACAGAGCATTCAAACAAAACAGGACCTCTACTTTCTTCAGGATTAACCTCTTTGATCCACACAAGAACATTTGTAAAGTCTAAATACCTATGATTGTCAAAGTAGTCTTCAATATAGGCCCTAATAACGTGGTCATCCATATTCTCTTTATTGGCCAATTCATTATAAATGTTAATCATTTACTATCTCCTTTTCATTTTGATAGCTCAAGCAAACTTCTAACAATATGCTCCAGCACATTCCCTTTCTTGGCTGCTTGTTGACCAAGTCTTCTCACATTAGATGATAAAGGAGTTTTTCCGCTCCATAAATTTTCATTGATGGACAAATCTTCACTTGTCTCTGGCGAACTACCTTCGTAGACCATCCATAAGAAATCAGGGTGATACTGAGTGATCCACTCCCCCCCAACAATTCTGCCTTTTTGGTCGATTTCAAGATCATACTTATAGTGAATGTCATAGCCTTTCGCTCCAGAACCCTGATCTCCTTCATCACCAAAAAGCAATTTAACCTTCATATGCACTTCGACAATGTAGTGTGTACCAATTCTTCGATTCCACTTGTGAGGATCATCGGGATAATCACTTCTTTTAACTAAAGCATGTTTTAAAAGCCTAGATCTTACTTTAGTTTTTGGGTGTACGTACTTGTAACTAAATCCCATGATTGGACGGTTCCAAACATCAGAGTCATAAGCATTATCCATGATTAAAGTCTTACCATGAAGGCCAATATAGTTAAGTAGTGCTAGGTGCAACGTTGCTGGGTTAGTATCCAAACAATCAGGTTCGCGCGAGCCTAACTCATCTGAGCGACACCTTCCACCTATAAAGGCGATGTCATAATTGTTCTCGGCCCAAGCATGTGCCGACAACCTTTTTATGTCGTTAGTACTAAATGGAATGCTTCGGCCATCATGTCCTTTGACAACCACCTCACTTTTAGGTTCGGGGAAGAGAAAGCTTGCTGGTGCCGTTCCATGACAAATTCCTGCCCAATAAGCAATAGCTCCATAAGTCCTAAACACTGAATCAGAGTACTCGACCTCACGTGTGAATAGAAAAGATTGAGGACCTAGTAAAAAATCATATTTTTCAGCCGCTGACATTTCACTAAAGCGTCCCTCGGTAAAAAGCTTTTCCGGGGGATTGGATTTAAATTCTTCCAAGATTTGCGGCCACTTTTTCTTAGAGTCTTTCATAGATGGCCTCTGTGAAAGGCCTCCCTTGCTAGTTGGGGAATTTACATAACTCCAAAAAGACTCTTTAGACTCGCCTTCAAAAAGCTTAATCTGATCAAAGTAAAACAAATCATTGTGAAGCTTATCAATTCCCTTATAAGCAGGTAAAAGCTTTCTAAAGTTATCCTCACTTCGGTACCCACTTTTGGGTCTCCCAATAGAAACCCACATATCGTGAAATTGGCCGTTCCCCAATACAATGGTGTTCCTATGGGAGACTTTTTGGGGAGTAAGAGGGGCCGTCGCCTCCTCATATTCCATAGACTCTCGTCCATGGACTCCCCCTAAAATCAAAGACATACTTAACAGTAAGTAATACTTCATAAACGACCTACTTTAAAATCGAGTCGACAATCTCATAGTTGATCTCTTTATTTAAAGACCCTCTTTCAATAGAACTTGGGAACGCAATTAAATAGTCGGGGTGATCGTTCTTACTAGCTTCAATCCATTCGCCATCAGTCACATTCAGAGTACCATTCGCCCATTGCCCAGTTAGAATGTAGTCATACGTCTTTACAACCCTTTTGGTTCCAACATAGTTATGGTCATTAACGTGGGGACTGGCAAAAGTGATGTATGCACGAACCTTTGCGCTTGTATTATTCAGTTTTTCAATCAAGAACTTAACTTTGTACACCGGTACAGTCCAAACAGGAAAGCGAGGATCATAATCCATTAAAAATGGGGTACTATTTTCAACAAGATGATTCTGTACCAATTTGTGGAATTGATCTGGGTAAATGTCATCATAGTCATCATTTCTGTCCCCATTAAAACGATCCCCAATCATGATTTCAGCAATTCCACCGGCCTTCTCATAGGTCTTTAATAAAAGAGCTTTCTGATCACCAACACTCCACTTAACTCCGCCAATTGTTTTCGCTTCCTTTGGTTCAGGATGTAGGACAGAAGCAATCGCCCAGGCGTGGCAAAGACCAGCCCAACCAACCTCATTTGGTCTATACAGCTCTTGCTCTTCGTAACGTGCTGCCTCTGAAAAAACATTAAACATTCTTCCTGAGTAATAATCATACTTTTCAAGTGGTGACGATCCACCTGTTGTCTTGTAGAACAGTGTTCTTTCATTTAGGGGATACCACCATGCAGACCAAGGTTTAACTTTGCTTTCGCCGACAAACTCCCCAACCTTAACCTTAAGTGGCCCGTACTTGTCTGTGGCCGAAAAGGTCTCTCTCTTTCTCCCCTCTTCCTCGTAGACAGTGTTTATGCGTTCCTCTACGCTCTCGTTACATGCAGCAAATGCAACTGCTGCAACACCAATTCCAACAAATCTTCTAATTTCCATATTACGCTCCCTGTTGTTTAAGATGAAAGGGTCCAACCGCTTCCTGATATTGTGTAGCAAAAGACTTAAAATCATTTTGATCAACTAACTTTTTTAATCAAACAATGAATAGAGAGAGGAGTAAAAACGAAAATACCTACCGAATTACATCGTTATTTTCTTATAAAAAAAAAGGCCTGCTTGAAGCAAGGCCTTAGGAAATCAATTGTTCTGTTTTTTTTTTGATTATACAGCGATTGATGCCTGGGTTCTTTCCAACTCATGCACATTTTCTTCCAACTGGGATAGATAATAATTTATATCTTCCTGTGTTCCCCCAACATCTAAAGAGACGTCTTGCTTCATTTCAAGTAGCAAGTCCTCTATAATTTCAATCGTATCAAATCCATCAATCATCATTTCTTTGTGCTGTCTGGCCACTTCACTGTCTTTCAAATCAATCAGCCTTCTTTTTAGTGTTTTAAACTTTCGCATGCTTCTTTTAAACCCTTCGGCCTTAGCAAGGGTATTGTTAGTTTCCAAGTTCATGATCATCCTCCATATCAGTTATTTTTAAACTGTTTTGTTGTATGTGGTTCTTATAAAATTTTCACCACAGACCACCTCTTAGTAAAAAAGGTTTGAAAGATGTCAAAGATAGTTATTTTCGATATTAAAGAAATGAAGAAACAGAGTTTATAAGGGTATTGCTAGTGACTGGTTTGGATATATGTCCGTTAAAGCCCGCTTTTAGGTTTTCTTTTATTTGCTCTTCCATTGCGTGGGCAGTTAAGGCAATAACAGGACGTTCAAAATTGAGCTCTTCTCTAAGCCTTTTCAAAACTTGATAGCCATCTAATTCGGGCATTTGAATATCTAAAAGAATTAGGTCATATGGCCGTGACTTGGCCATTTCAAGAGCCTTTTTACCAGAATTCGCAACATCAACGTTAGCACCCGCTCCATCAAGATATCGTTGAAAAATTCTGCTATTTTCAATTGCATCATCAACAACAAGCAGCCTTTTACCTAAAACTTTTTGAACAACATTCTCGATTAGCTCAGGCTCAGCCTTTTTTGCAGGCTCAAACTCTTTTACTGAAAACCATAAACTGAAGACGGAGCCCTCCCCCTTCTTTGAAAAGTCCAATTTAATATCGCCATCAAGTTCATTAAGAATTTTTTTGGTAAGTGCAAGGCCAAGTCCTGTACCAGAGTAGTCCCTATTGTAGTTAGTATTCTCTTGGGAGAAGATTTTAAATATTTCGTTTCTTGCCTTGTCTGAAATACCTTTCCCAGTGTCTTTGACCACGAAGGTGAAGGTTGAGTTCTTTTTGGCATAGTAGATGTCCATTGAAACTAGACCTTCTGCGGTAAACTTAACTGCATTATTTAGAACATTAAATAATGCCTGCTTAATCCTTTTGGAGTCGGACAGAATCTTCTCAGGCAACTCGGTTTTATAATTAAATTCAAGTCTAATATTTTTCTTTTCAGTTTTGAATTTTAAAATATTGTATAAATCATCAAAAACTTTTTTAGGCTGAATTTTCTCGGTATTTACATTGAACTCGCCAATTTCAAGCTTTGAAAGGTCTAGAATTTCATCAATCAATTTAAGCAGGTGGTTTGCATTTTGATTTATGGTCTCGAATGCTTCCTTTTTCTCATCTGGACCTAGCAGACCTTCAGAAGAGAGCAATTCCAAGTACCCCAGTATTGTTGTCATTGGAGTTCTAATTTCATGGTTAATATTGGCCAAAAAGTCATTTTTGGCACTTGAAGCGATTTGGGCGTTCACAAGAGCTTGGTTTTTCTTCTCAAATTCTACGATGAGCTTCTTGTAGATTGGATGGAAAAGAAGTCCCCAAAACATGAGAATAACAAAGGCAATAAAAAGAATTAGGTAGTTACCAATATTCTTGATCTTATCCTGAAAGATTTGTTGTTCAACTCTCGCCACCTTTCCTGCATTAGTAAATGCAATCATAAGCTTTCGATACGCAATATTACTTATAGGAGACAAGTCGCTTTTAAGGTTTTTAGCAGAGGAGAAC
Organism: uncultured Bacteriovoracaceae bacterium; assembly: GCA_950070535.1. Classification (GTDB taxonomy): domain Bacteria; phylum Bdellovibrionota; class Bacteriovoracia; order Bacteriovoracales; family Bacteriovoracaceae; genus UBA845. The sequence goes on from CATMLK010000032.1 coordinate 9,875, forward strand.
TTTTGTTCCGCTTCTTCCTTAAACCTTAAGATAAAAGCCTCAATTCTGTCGCTTAGACCGGCGACATTTAGCTGTTCCTTTATCTCTTCAGCAAATTTTTGATCTGGTATAGAGTCTAACTTGCCCACAAACCTCTCGTGGTGGATGCTTAAAGACTTTAACTCCTTTAGTACATGCTCTTGCAACCACAATAAGCCTATTTTCCCTTCGGCTTCTTCATAACGTTGAACATAGTCTGAAATGATGACAATAGACTCCATTTGCCCTGCAAGAAGGTTGTCTATAGATTGCAAAGTATTTTGTTTCTCGATTAAACTTGAGTGACTTTTATACAAGAACCCTGTAACCAACAGGGCGACTACCAATGCGAAGATTGAATAAAAATAAAACTCAAATTTGACACGTTTTAAAAAATGTTGAACTTCCATTTAGCCGCTGTAATCTCCAGATAACAATTGGGACTCTTTATACACTATATAGTCCCTTGTATCATTACAAAGTTTAAGACATATTTCTGATTTGCCAAGGTTCATCGCAGCTCTAAACCTCGATGCAAAGGTCCTAAGCCCCCCAAATCCATACGGTTCAGCATAGCCTTCCCATTTATGTAAAATTTTTTTTACATTTTGGTAGTCATCGTCAGAAAGACTTTTTTCAATATCCTCCAAATCTTTCTTTCGGCTGTCTATAAAAGTTTCAAGGTAATCTTCCAAACCATCCTCTGGCACCTCAAAGGCCGTAAAATTTTTAAAGTCTTTCATAAATATTCCTTAAGTATTGCCTTTTTCCTTAGATTTCTCGACGATTTTATTATAGAGAATATAGCATGAGAAATATATTACTAGTTGAAGACGCTGAAGAAATTTACCCGCTCGTTAAAAAATCTTTACTATCAATCGCCACAGTTGACTGGGTGAAAGATTTAAACACGGCAAGAGACAAAATTGCGAACAACGAATATGATTTAATTCTCCTAGACCTATACTTGCCAGATGGAAACGGGATCGATTTTTTGTCTGATCTAAGAAATGACAACTTTGGCACACCAGTTTTCCTACTGACATCAGAGCAAGATATTAGCGAAAAGGTCCTAAGTTTCAGTGCTGGAGCCGACGACTACATCACCAAACCTTTTAATTCACTTGAGCTAATGGCAAGAGTGGACGCCAGGCTTAAAAAAGATAGTTTAAAGAATAAACAAGGGGACACCTTAAAATGGGGCAACCTGGAGCTAATAAAATCCAAACAGCTTGTGAAAGACAAGGCAAACAGTGAATTACCTGACATTGAGCTTTCCTCAATCGAATTTAAACTATTCAACCTCCTGGCCATGAGCCAAGGCGATATTGTTTCCAGAGACACCATTCTTAACGAAGTATGGGGCAACGATGTTTTTGTTTCACCTAGATCGGTTGATATCTACGTAAGCAAACTAAGAAAGAAGTTCTCTAGATATCCAAACCTTATAAAGTCTGTACATGGTGTAGGCTACCAACTACAAAAGTAATTTTTTATAATAAAAAAAGAATTTAGAGGGAAAGCAGGACATGAGGGATGCCCTGCTTGGTGAGTGTGTTAGGCGTAATGCATTAGCATCCGATCAGGTGTGAAAAAGAGTTTTACCTCGATAACATCACCACGATTAACCTCTTTGCAAAGATCCACCATTGTGAAGTATCTCGGTATTATTTTTGTTCTAATAAGTTTTTTAATTTCACTATTAAGGTATTTATTCTTAAGAAGCTTTTCATACTGAAGGCACTGTTGCTGAGTGCACTTTAAAAGCTTCTTCATCTCATATTGTTTATCTCCATGGTTTTCTTTAAAGAAGAAGCCTACAAATAATTTTTTAGAGAGATCCTGGTATTTCGTACCGATAATTCTCATTCCTTCATTAAAAATTTTTGTGTGCTCATTTTTAAGCGTATGTGCAAAGGTAAGTTTAGATTCGTCTATATTTCCAACTAGGTCATTATATTTTAAGATGAGATCTTTCTCTTGGTAAATCATCTTCAAAAAATCAATAATAGCTTCTTCCTTCTTGTTCATTTAAAACCTCCCTATCTGAAAAAGAGATTATCAACACGATTTCCAAAAGAATTCTTATGATTATCAAAATTAGGTAAAGGATTTTTTACAAATCATCAAAATGTCCTATGGCGACAAATTTGCTTCCAATAATTGTCACTATTTACACAAAGGAGGAATTCAATGAAGAAAAAAAGAAATCAAAAAAATGAAAATGTTAAAATTCAAAACGATGAAATAAGAAAAAGAAAAGGGATGAACACACCAAAGACCAAGGAAAGAACAAGCCCAGGAGAGCTGCACAAGGTTCAGTAGAGCTTATTACTTAAATTCTTATAATAAAGAGAACGCGGCAACATGTCGCGTTTTTTATTTCCTACCTAACAAGGCCAGTTTTTTAACCACTTAACTTCACAGTAAAATTAGTTAAAAATGTTAAAGAGTGTAAAAAAATGTTTACATTTTTCATGCCGGGCGTTTACGATCTTAAGCAATTGGCCGTTCCCCAATTCCATAATTATTTATTTAGTACCTATGGAGGGGACAATGACATTTACTAAAAAACTAGCACTATTATCAGTTTTCTTGCTCGCTGCATGCGGGAAAGGTGGGAGCGGAAGTGGAGAGAGTGGCGCGATTACAGGTGCTGACCCAATTTGTGCAAAAAAACTCAACCTTGTAGAAAACCAATCCATGAATGAAGTCATAATTGGTGACCTAAGATGGTCTACTACGGAGCTTCTCACTGACAAAGCAAAGAAAAGCAACGCAAGCTCAACAGCTCACCTAAGCATTCCAGCAAGGTCATCACGCTGTACGGGCTTCTTAATAAACGACGATACGATTATGACAAACAACCACTGTGTTACAAAGGCATCAGATGCTCGAGGCCTAGTGGCTACCTTCAATTACACCAAGAATAACAGTGGAGACAAATATAGTTGTAACGAATTTGTAATGACTAATTCAGGTCTTGATGTGGCACTCATAAAGTGTAAAGGCAATCCTGGAGCGAAACAATCTCAAGTTGTACTTGGTGGGTTTAAAGGTGAAATCAATGATAACATCTATATCACCCACCAAAACTGTAACTACAGAACAAATTCACGATGCAAGCCAACTCAGAAATACTCTGAAGGTAAGCTTTTAGGTAGTAATGCAGGTCAGGTAGAGCATAATGCGGACACACTGCCAGGCTCTTCAGGTAGCCCAATTTTTGAAGCTAAATCGCACAAGGTAGTGGCAATTCACAATGCAGGTCACAACTATGGACCAAACAACGGTGGAATGAATTACGGAATACCAATGTATAAAATTGTACAGTATATACAAAAGAGATACCCAAAAGTTGAGTTAAACACAACAACAGACAGGGCCCCAGCATACTCGAGTTGCGGGCAATAATTTTAAAAGAATCCTCCCATCCCATCGCTCTTTTTGGGCGATGGGTTAAATCCTATTAAATTAATTATCTTTTTTGCCTCTGTATAGATTATTTCAATGGCAAAAGGTTTCTTAATCCTATCTTCTTTATAAAAATATCTCCATCACAAAGGGAGGTATTCTTGAGAAGATTAAATTACAATCAGCTCTATTATTTTTACATCATAGCGTCCTTGGGAAGTATAAAGGATGCTTGCGAGAAACTGCACCTTACGCAACCCACGATATCTGGGCAACTAAAGGCTTTAGAGGAAGATCTGGGTTACAAGCTATTTGACCGAAAGTATAGAAAACTAATCTTAAATGACATGGGTAAACAAGTTTTCAATAAAATTGAAAAGGTGTTTTTAGCATCTGAAGAACTTGCAGAGGTGCCCCTAAGTAAAGATAAAGAACAAAGCCACCACTTAAAAGTTGGCATCCTTAAAACTGTACCCAATTCATTCGTGAATAGATTGTATAAGTCACTGTCCAAACATAAAGAAATAAAGGTGACTTTCAAAACAGGTCACCTGGAACAATTCATGGAAATGTTAAATAAGGACCAGCTTGATATCGTTTTGTCTGACACTCCATACACCTGCTTAAAAAATAAATTTAATTCCATCAACTTGGGATCTCACACTCTATGTGCAGTAGGCACAAAAGACTTTTTACCAATTCGAGACGAATTTCCGAACTCATTAAACAATAGGCCTTTTTTACATTACACTAGTGACAACACTCTTCGAGAGGAATTGGAAATGTTTTTTAGCTTTAACAATCTTTCGCCAAATGTCCACGGGATGGTGGATGATGTTAACTTATTAGTGCAAATGGTAAAGGAGGGAGAATTGATAAGTATAGTTCCAAAAGAGAGTATAGAAACGTACTTGGAAGATGGAAGATTATACAATCTTGGGGATATTGAAAGTATAAACTTGAACCGATGGGCCATCCTATCCCAACACTCCCAAAAGAAACCCTTCGTAAAAGAGCTTCTGAATGAGTTAATAAATGACTCTAAGGATACAATTCATAGGACAAGGGAAATGGCCTTAAATTAAAAGGCCATTTCTAAAACGTGGCGAATTAGGAAATACCGTATTGTTTTCTCTTTCGCCACAAAGTAACAGTGGTAATGCCCAAGATCTCACTTGCTCGATCTAGATTTTTAACTCTTTCAAGAACCCGTTTTATATGTTTTTTCTCAACTTGCTCAAGACTCATAAGAGCCTCCTCTGCAGGAGAGGGGCCTTTGGGTGGAGTTTCTGTATCAACAGTTTCTTCATCTTTGCGCACGGACTCTTGCAGAACTTTATCCTCCCATTCTCCACAATCAAGAGGCAAATTGGAAGCGGGATTAGAGATGGATACTTCATCACCAAAATAGTTTTCAGGCAGATCAGCTTCTTTTAGAGTCCAATCATCACTTAAGTAGCACAACCTTTCGATTGCATTTTTAAGCTCCCTAACGTTTCCAGGCCAGGAATACTGATAGAATTTTTCTTTAAGCCCTTCTTCAAGTTCATATGGACGTTCTGAAGGGTAGTTTTTTTCCATCTGGGTTAGAAACTTTCCTATCATAATAGGAACGTCTTCCTTACGGTTTTTTAGTGGTGTAATAAGGCATTCAAACATATTTAGTCTGTAGTATAAATCTTCCCTAAAAAGACCTTTCTTTACCATTTCGAGTAAATTCTTGTTTGTTGCCGCAATAATTCTTGTGTCCACATAGAGACTCTTATTACTCCCAACTGGGTCAATTTGCTTTTCCTGTAAGAACCTGAGAAGTTTTGCCTGGCCACTCGGCGGAAGCTCCCCTATCTCATCTAAGAACAGGGTACCTTTTTCAGCTTCCTGAATTTTCCCTTTCTTGGTTTTAGTGGCACCGGTAAAGGAGCCTTTTTCATGGCCAAAAAGCTCACTTTCAATAAGTTCACTTGGCAACGTTGTGCAGTGAACTTCAACAAATGGCCCATCTGACACCTTGGAGCGGTCATGAACCTCTTTCGCCAAGTAAGACTTCCCTGTGCCAGACTCTCCAGTCAGTAGAATAGTTGCATCAGTCGAAGCAACTTTATCAATAAAGGTTTGGAGCTTTGCCATCGAATCGGATTTCAACCCCTTAAAGTAATCTATTTTTTGGGAGTTCCCTACTGGACGCCTTCTCTCCTTCATGTCGACTACTTTTTCCACCTTGGAAAGAAGCTGCTTAAATTGATTGCTATTAAAGGGTTTTGAAATGAAATCGAACGCACCCTCTTTAACCGCAGTGACAGCCTTATCAATTGATGCATAGGCCGTCATCATAACCACAAGAGATTCGACTCCCTTATTTTTCAATTCATTTAAGAAATATAGACCGTCAAAGTCGTCCATTTTATAATCGGTTAGAATCAGGTCAAACCTCTCCGTTTCAAGAAGACTGAGCGCCGCGGTGACACTTTCGGCCTCTTTGCAAAGGTGTCCCAAGTCTTTAATCCTCATGGATAAGACATTTCGAATATTGGGGTCGTCATCTAAAACAAGTAGGTTAAGACTCATATTTTCCCTCCATGCAAAAGTCTTTTTCAATTTCGCCTATCACACTTTCAATTTTCTTTAGGTCCTTCATCATAATAGAAATAAGAAACTCCTTTTTACTGTCCTGTGATCCAAGTGATTCCATTGCTAACTCATTAGCAACGACCAAGGACTGCAAAGACGATTTAATATCATGAATGTGTTCTTTTAAGTTTTCTCCAACTTTAATACTGTGTGGCTTTTTCATATTACATTTATAAATAATGAAAAAGGTTTTAGCATGTTTAATTATGTAAACTTTTATTAAATCTTTAGTTGCATTGAGATATCAAAGAAATGTCAAACTCATATTGTTTCCAATGATTTTTTAATAAAGTTAACATCAATACATAATGAACAAGTTATTCTTATGCGCTTCAGAAGAAGTTCAATCCACACACAAAGACCTTTTACAAGAAATTAGAAATGAAGGTTTTAATTTAACGCCCTATAATCAACAAGAGTGCTCAAAGAACTCAAGAGTTTTGGTGCTAGGTGGTGACGGGAGTTTAAACTACTTCTTAAATCTGCATAAAGATAAAGAGACTCTGCCACAAATTCTTTATCTTGCGTGTGGTACAGGAAATGATTTTTCAAGACTATTTAAAAATAGAGAACCCACGTTAACAAACTTTTTCCAACTCATTAAAGGAAGCACAATAGATCTTCCACTGGCAGAATGCAATGGAGAATACTTCATTAATGTAGCATCCGGAGGTGAATTAGCAAAGATTACCAATCCTAAAAAGGAGGCAAATAAAGAAAGACTTGGCAAACTGAGCTACTACCTTGAAGGCTTTAAAGCAAGTATGTCTCTTAAGAAATCCACTTATAAAGTTTCCATCGATGGCTCAACTAGAAAGATTGAGGCCTTTGGATATATTGTTGCACAAGGAGTATATGCAGGGGGTGGCATAAAGGTAAGTCAAAGTGCAAATATCCATCCCTGTCTTTTTGATTGCTTGTTTTTTAAGGCCGAGGGGGTTGTTGAGATGATAAGATCCTTCATTGAGCTGCAAAAGGATTTTTCTGATTTAGATAATACTTTGGTGGATTTTTTCAAATGCAAATCTTTAGTTATAGAACCTAAAGGCAAGGAAATAGTTAAGTTGGACGGTGAGCCCTATTCTGACAGTAAATTTTACTTTAAGCACTCCACCAAGACTCTATCTTTTTTGGTATAAAAAAAGAGGGACCAAAGGTCCCTCTGTGGTAAATAATTACTCGGCCATCTTACCAGACTGAAAATCATCTAAAAGAATATAAGTTACACCTTTTTTCTTATCCAGTTCAAGCTCTGGATTTAGTGCACTATCAAGATCATTTTCAACTTCATAAAAGTTGGCATGTTTTACAGTTCCGGTGATTGTAACCTTTGACTCCTTGTCTGCAAGGTCTTTAAGATTCATGACCTTTCCCTTTGAAACAACTAAAATGTCGTTTCCAAACCAAGTATCTCCTTCAAGAATAAATGATCTATCCTCCATAACAATGTCGTCGATCTCACCTTTAACCTTTACTCTTTTACCAATAAAGTCCTTGTAGTTGTCATTTATCTTTTCAACATTCACTTCTTGCACAAGAGTTGTTTCCTGTTGTTGCTGTTTCTCATGGACTTTCTTGTGCCCTTCCATGCCATAAGCAGTGGCGGTAAACATACAAGCGGTAGCGATTGCAATTACGGTAAACTTCATGATTTGCTCCTTTGTAACTTGTTCAACTTCTTACTAAGCATACCTGCAGAATTGATGCCACAATCTCTAAACCACTTATTTTGATTTTTTAAACAATTCATTAAATTTTTTATTATTTTGCTAAGTCTTTTAAGATTCTAAGTGATTATTTAATATAAACGGCCGGCATCGAGATTGCACCTTAACTCGACTGTTAAGGAGGTTTGTAATGTTACAACTGGCCATATTATTTTTTGTCGTAGCATTAGTAGCCGCTCTATTTGGGTTTGGGGGTGTGGCCACGGCCAGTGCCTCGATTGCCCAAGTTTTATTTTTCTTTTTTGTAGTGGCGTTTTTGGTTTCCTTAGTTATGCACTTTTTTAGGAGAACTTAATAAGGAGTAAGAAATGAAAAAGTTTTTATTGCCAATTTTATTTATTATTTTTGGGTTAGGAATGGCCTCATGTGAGAGAGATTCTGCATTGGAAGATGCTGGTGAAGAGATCGGTGAGAGTCTTGAAGATACTGCAGACAATGTAGAAGATGAAATTTAATAAAAAGGGACTCACCAGTCCCTTTTTATTTATATAAGAAAAAAGATAAAAGATTGGACTGCTCCAATAACTAAGAAGATAACTGAGCAATAGCCCATCATCTCTTTTAATGAACATTTTCCAGCGGCCAAAACAGGGAGGGCCCAAAATGGTTGTACCATATTAGTCCATGCATCTCCCCATGCGATTGCCATAGAGGCCTTGGCGAAATCAACACCTAGTTCCGCCGCGACAGGCAAAATAACAGGAGCTTGTAGTGCCCATTGTCCCCCACCACTAGGAACGAAGAAGTTAACAACTCCTGCGCTCAGATAAGAATAAAACAATAAGGTATCCGTGCTCGCCAAAGAAAGAAGTAACTCACTCAGTTTCGTGCCAAGCCCTGAAGCACTCATCATTCCCATAATACCTGCGTAAAAAGGAAATTGTAGGAGGATTCCACTAGAGCCTCTAACTGATTCATTAAAAGCTCGCAAAAGTGAACTTGGTCGATAGTGAAAAACAATAGACAGAAAAATGAAAATGGTGATCATCATATCCAGTCCAAGCCCACCACGATTAAAAAAGTGATTTGAAATATATACAAAAAATAATAAGGCAACTAAGGCGTTTAATACGACTGAGTTTTCAAGCTTACTCGCAGGGGTTGGTTCATCTTTTGAGATAACCTTCACCTCTTCAACATCAATGCTCACCTCCTTCACTCCTTTCTTGTCCCTGGCCATCCAGCAGTTGACAAGTGTCAATACTGTGATTGTCGAGACCAACAAAATGATGTTAAAGCTCGCATAGAGTGTTTGTTCAATAGGAATTGAACTTTGCCCGATAATACTTTGGATATGTTCCTGCGGGTCTGTTAACTTCAAAGGAATGGAGCCTGATATACCACCGTGCCACACCAAAAAACCTGAATAAGCACTAGCTATAAGCAATCCATAGTTTACTCTCTTAAGCTGTTTTGCAACTTCCATCGCCAATAATGCAGACGAAACAAGGCCAAATCCCCAATTCAGGTAACACGCAGCACATGATGCCAAAGTCACAAGAGCTACGCCCTGGACATTTGTCTTAGGCAGGCCTGCAATTGAAACCAGCCCTTTCTTTATCAGGGGTGCCTTGGCAAGTGTAAACCCCGAAATTAAAATCATGGCCATTTGCATTCCAAACTTCTGCAGATTCCAAAATCCATCGCCCCAGTGAGTGGCCATTTCAAATGGACTTTTACTCATTGCTAAAAACCCGGCCAAAAAGACTATCAGCGTTAAAAGAAGGGCAAAAATGTATGCATCAGGAAGATATCGCCTTGTAATATTAGTAAAGACTCTAGCGAGAGACTGCATGTGAATTCCTTAAAATAGTAATTGAAAGTTAAAGCATCCAATTTTCTTGAAAACTTTGTCAATAAGGTCTTTATATGGCCAAAGCCCTGTTTTTTAATTAGGCTTATATAGCAATTTATAAGGAGAAAGCATGACAAACGGATTGAACAAAGTAGTTGAAAACTACGACCAGGCCCTCTCGGGTTTAAAAGACGATATGTTGCTTATGGTTGGAGGCTTTGGCCTATGTGGAATCCCAGAAGGTCTTATACAAAAGGTTGCCGACTCTGGCGTGAAAGGACTCACCTGTATTTCCAATAATGCGGGAGTAGACGGCTTTGGCCTTGGAAAACTTCTTGAAAAAAGGCAGATTAGGACAATGATTGGGTCTTATGTTGGAGAGAACAAATTGTTTGAACAGCTTTTCTTAAGTGGGGAAATGGAAGTTATTCTCACACCTCAAGGAACACTTGCTGAGAAGATTCGTGCCACTGGAGCTGGTATTCCGGCTTTTTACACGGCCACGGGAGCAGGTACAAAGGTTGCCGAGGGCAAAGAGACAAAAACATACAACGGTAAAGAGTATATCTTGGAAGAAGCATATCCTAAGGCGGACTTCGCCCTTGTGAGAGCTTGGAAGGCCGACAGGTACGGTAACTTGATATTTAGGAAAACAGCAGCGAACTTCAACCCAATGATAGCCACAGCTGGAAAAATAACAGTAGCCGAGGTCGAAGAGATTGTGGAGCCTGGAGAGCTGGATCCAAACCACATCCATACTCCAGGGATATTTGTCCATAGGGTAATCAAAGGCAAGTTTGAAAAACGAATTGAACAAAGAACAGTAAAAGGAAATTAAAATGGCCTTAACTAAACAACAAATAGCTCAAAGAATCGCCAAAGAACTTAAAGATGGCTATTACGTAAACTTAGGTATAGGAATTCCTACCCTTGTGGCCAACTACGTCCCAGAGGGAATAGAAATAATGCTTCAGTCAGAGAATGGACTTTTAGGCATGGGAGAATTTCCAGACGAAGAGAACGTGGACGCTGACTTGATCAATGCTGGAAAGCAAACTGTAACAGCGATAAAGGGAGCAGCATTTTTTGACTCTGCAACAAGCTTCTCTATGATTAGAGGCGGGCATGTTGATCTCACAGTACTCGGAGCTTTCGAGATAGATGAGAATGGAAACATAGCTTCATGGATGATTCCAGGCAAGCTTGTCAAAGGTATGGGGGGCGCGATGGACCTTGTAGCAGGTGCTGAAAACATCATAGTTGCAATGACTCACGCAAATAAACATGGTGAATCCAAAATTTTAAAAGAATGCACTCTGCCTTTGACTGGAGTTAATTGCGTTAAGACCGTGGTCACAGATTTAGCTGTAATGGAACTTAAAGATGGGGCGTTTTATTTAAAAGAAAGAGCTCCAGGTGTTTCCGTTGAGGAGATTCAGCAAAAGACACAGGCCAAGTTGATCGTTGAGGGCGATGTGCCAGAGATTAGCTTCTAATCGGGCGGTAAAGATTTTTTTACATTAACCTACATAAACAAGGAAGATTGTTAGGGTACTCTTAATATACTGTTTACTTAATTAAGGAGCAGTATGAAAATCGCCCTATTAGGCAATCTTCCAAGGCCTTTAGACAATTCTTTATATAGAGGTATTGAAAGTTTCAACTCATCCTTGGCCGATGAGCTAACATCACTCGGACATGACGTTACAGTCTATACGAGCACTCCAACTAACTCCAGTTGTGAACTAAAAAACCTAATAGACCCATCATACCTAGGAAAACTCAAAGAGCTCTACGACAAAGGTAGAACGAACTCACAAGATTTCGCCAAGATTGCAAGGCATTCCTACTTAAGCGTAATTAAGGAAATTGAATCTCTCGAGTTTGATCTAATTCACAATAACAGTCTTGAGACCCTACCGCTTTTGGCCAGCTCCACAATTAACACTCCGATGTTAACGGGACTTCACCACCCGCCAACTTCAAAACAAAAATACTTGCTTGAGTATCAGACTTATAGGCCGAAGTCTTTCTATTGTGCTAGCTCAAACATCATTAGAGATGTTTGGAAACAGTCATTTCCAGACTTAGATGTTGCGATGATTGAAACAGGAACTTTGAAGCTTAAAAATACAGTGGAGCTAAATCTATCTGAGTCAGTAAAGTCAGGAATTTGGCTCGGATCAATAAAAGAAGATTGCGGACTCAAAGAGGTATTAGAGGGGTGCAACCTGGCCGGAGTCGATATTAAAGTATTTGGAGAAATTGAGAGTGAGTCATATTTTACAAATGAGATTGGACCACTCCTAAATAAAAGTGTGCGCTACTTCGGACATATGGATATGGAGACTATTAAAAAGCATATGTTTAATTCAAGATTTGCAGTTGCAGGTGCAGACTTAAAAAGGTCATGGATCTTGGAGATGCTTGCAAATGGGCTTCCTATAATTGGAAAAAGTACTCCAGAGCTCAAAGAATTAATAAACGATACAAATGGCAGGCTTTATCCAAAGAATGTGCCCGGGCTGGTGGCAAGGAGTATTGAATCAATAAGCTCACTCTGCAGAGTAAAAATTCAACAAAATGCCATCAAGGATTGGAATACAACAACCATGGCAAATAAATATGAAAAAGTTTATAAGTTTTTAAAGGCGATTCATGACCGAGACAAAAAAGAAAAAGCATATTGGTATTTATATACATCATCAAAACAAAGATCACTGGTTTAGATTCAAGGAACTACTCCCCCACTTCTGTGCCAAGCTTACAATATTTAGCTCCTTGGACTTAAGGGCGGACATAGGGGAAGAGAATACTTTTAAAAAGCTTCCTTTGGAGAAGAAAGAATGTTTTAAAGCATTGGCAGAGTATGCAAATGACTCAGGACCGGAGCTATTCTATATAGATGAGTCTGTGGAGGTGGCCACTTTTATCAACTTACTTGGTATTCCCTATGTTTTTGCTCGAATGAAGAATGGTAAAGAGAATGATTTGGCCTACCATTTGGCCTGTGACGCTTCAGTTTTTAATATTGCACCTTACGACAACTCTATTGAGGAAGACTGGTATAAAAAGACTCCCTATTATGACAAAACAAAGTATAGATTTTCAAAACAAGACGAAATCAACCATAAGCTAGTCTGTATGTATCTTGAGGAGGAGTTTTGTTCTATCCGCAGGGGTTTAAAGCTTAAGTTTTAAAACTTTACTCGCGTGGCTACATCTTTGCCAGCAATAATAGAGAAGCTAAAAGCATTTTTATAGAGGCCAAACACTCCGTAGCAGTTTTCAGAGATTTGACCCCACCAAGGCGTTCTCTTAGCACCCTTGAAACGAATTCCATGCTTTACTCTCCACTTTTCTTTTGGAGGAAGGTTAAAGTCTTTTAAGTGAGAATCTACAAAATCATATATTGCAAAGGCCTCTCTCTCCATCGGTATCTGGCAAGAGTTGTTATTTTCAGACGTTGAGCCTATTAACAATTTTTTATCACTGGCCCTATAAATAAGATGTTTGGATTCGATAGCAAGACTAAAGCTCTTTTCACCATAATCAAAATCAACTTCTAAATAAGTGCCCCTCACCGGTTTAGAGCGGTTCAGATAATCTCGTATTTTCTCATCATCAACCAGAAAATTAAAATCCTGTGCCATATAACCTGCACAAAGAATAAGCTTGTCGGCGATAATGATCTTGGAGTTTTGAGTTTTAACTTCGAACTTGTCTTCGATCTTGTTCACCTCAATTACATGATCATCCAGATGCTCTGTCTTCTTTAATTTAGAATTATGCCATTGATAGTATTCATATGGATCTATTAGGTACGCTTTTGATTTCACGGCCTTCATGGGGAGTGAAAGTTTGATTCCTTCAACCTCACTCAGCTCATCCCAGTCAGAGAACCTCCTCTCCCACTTATCGCTATTTCCACCCGCTTCACTCCATAGCTGCCACTCATAACCAACATTTACACCTGTTGGGCTCTCCTCTTTGAAGAAGTGTTCAAATTCAAAATGCGAGTCATACATTAAGTCTCCAAGAGGGCTGATTCCCCTTTGCACTCCCCTCAAGCAGTTGATTGAAGTAGTCCGAAAAGAGCATTTTGGAGAAAAGGCCTCAGAGCCAATACGTATGATCTTAGCCTCAATAAATTTTTTTTCCAGTTCAGCATTTACGCGCCAGGCTGCGACGCCATTTCCCACTATAACAATGGTTTTTGTTGTTTTCATATCCTGAATTTAGCATAGATATTGCCATTTGTGAGAGCTTTCATTATCGTATTGGTTCCTAATTTTTAACCTAACAAAGGGCTTACATGTCACTGGATACTAAAGCGCTAGCCTATGCAGCACAAAAAACTGAACTAGACCTAAGAAAGGTCATGACTACTGTTGATTTATTAGTAACTCAAGAATGCACAATTCCATTTATTTCTCGATATAGAAAGGAAGCTACTGGCAATCTTGATGAAGTTCAGATTCGTGCCATCAAAGATGCTTATGAAGAATATATTGAAATGGAAAAGCGTCGTGAATTTATTCTTGATGCTATTAAGAAGCAAGAAAAACTTACTCCAGAACTAGAGAAGAAAATCCTAGCCGCCGACACCCTTAACAAATTAGAAGATCTATACGCTCCATATAAATCTAAGAGGAAAACCAAAGGCACCATTGCTAAAGAGAAAGGCCTTGAGCCATTGGCACAATTTCTTCTAACTTCAAAAAAATCATTTGAGGAGTCTGTTGAAGAGCTTAAAAAACAATACGTAGATGCAAGCGAAGGCAAGGTAAAGGACCTTAAAGAGGCACTTAACGGAGCTTGCGACATTTTAGTGGAAGACTTTTCTCAAGACCCAGACTTAAAAGAAGACCTTAGAAAAGACTTTTGGAGCATTGGGAAGGTGAAGGCCTCAAAAAGAAAAGACGCTGAAACAATCACAGATTGGGATAAGTTTAAGGATTTCTTTGAATTCGAAGAAAATGTCGAAAAGATTAAGGATCCAAAGAACACCCATAGATTCTTGGCCATGAGAAGAGGTATGAACCTAAAAGTGCTTAAGCTTGAAGTGGCCATTGAGCCAGATCTTGCTTATCAAAAGGTTGAAGGGCACATGTTCCCTGATAGCGAGGGTCTTGGCAATTATGAACTTCTACAAAAACTTGCAAAAAAAGCTTACGACAACTCAATTTCTTCTTCACTTGATTTGGAGCTAAAGAGTGAGCTTAAAACAATTGCAGACAATGCGGCGATTGATGTATTTGGCGTAAACCTTAAAAACCTTCTTCTTCAACCATACCTAGGCTCTAAGGCCGTATTAGGAATTGACCCAGGAATTAGAACAGGCTGTAAAGTTGTAGTAATTGACGACACAGGTAAATATGTAGGCGATCACGTAATTTACCCATTTGCTCCAAAGTTTGACACTCAAGGATCAAAGGTAATCATCGACAAGCTAGTTGAAGCGTTCCAAATTAAATATATTGCGATCGGAAACGGTACAAATGGTAGAGAAACACTAGAGTTCATTGAAGACAACATTGATGCTGTAAAATCTGGTGACGTTAAGGCCGCTATGATTAACGAGTCGGGTGCTTCCATCTACTCTGCTTCAGACATAGCTAGAAAAGAATTCCCTGACAAAGACGTAACTGTAAGAGGTGCAATTTCAATTGCAAGAAGATTCCAAGACCCACTTGCTGAACTTGTTAAGATCGATCCGAAATCGATTGGTGTTGGACAGTACCAGCATGATGTGAACCAAGTGAGACTTAAGAAGTCTCTTGGGGCAGTTGTAGAGGACTGTGTAAACTTTGTAGGCGTAGACATTAACACTGCATCAGCACCCCTGCTAAGCTATATTTCGGGCATTGGCCCATCAATAGCAGAAAATATAGTTAAGACTCGTGAGAAAAAAGGTGTCTTTAAATCTAGAGGCCAACTTCTAGACGTATCTAGATTTAGCGAAAAGATTTTCCAACAAGCAGCTGGATTTTTAAGAATCTACAATGGTGACCATCCCTTAGACGGAACATTCATTCACCCTGAGCAATATCCAATCCTTGAGGCATGGACAAAAGAGCAAGGCACAGACCTCAACTCGCTTGTTCAAGACAAGGAAGTAATTGCAAAACTTGAAAAGGATCAAGCTCTTAAGGAGAAAGTTGGAGACCTCACTTTCGCAGATATCGTAAAGTCTCTTAAAGCACCAAAACAAGATCCTAGATCAGAGTTTAAACCAGTAGAGTTTAGAAAAGATGTTAGAAAGATTGAAGATCTTAAAGACGGACAGTGGTATACTGGAGTAGTCAACAATATCACAAATTTCGGGGCCTTCGTTGACTTAGGGGTCAAAGAGTCTGGCCTTCTTCACGTTTCTCAAATAGCTGATGAATACATTGAAAACCCAATGGACAAACTCAAAGTTGGCGAGAAGCTGAAAGTAAGAGTTATTGGGCTTGATCTGGAAAGAAAAAGAATCAGTCTCTCTTGCAAGTCTGAGGACTCTGCCGACGCTCCTATTCAATCCTCAGCCCCTAGAAAGAGTAAACCGGGTAAAAGAGCTCCAATGCCTCCAAAAGACATTAAAAACAATGCATTTGCAGGCCTTAAGGGATTAAAGCTTAAATAAGGAAAAACTTTCTTTTTTAAATAGATTATCGGTCAACTTTGGTATGATAGTTTCATGAGTAAAAAAGTTTATGAAGTCGCAACCAAAGTTGATCAAGATCTAAAGGCCAAGTTTCAAGAGGCAGAAAAAAGAAATGTCTCAATACAAGACTTTATCCAAGACTTCATTCAGCAATTCGTGTCAGACCAGACTAAGAAGGCCTACATCACGGATTTAAAAAACTTTTTTGATTTTTTAAAAAAAGGTGACGTCCACGTTCATCATCCTGACCAAATCAAAGGTCATCACTTTCAATTCTATAGAGATGAACTCATTGAAAACGGCTACTCAAGCGCCACTATAAACAGACGTTTGGTAGCCATAAGATCTTTTATTAAATGGGCCATGGCCTGCAAGCTCATAGACTACAATCCACTGGATGTCGTAAAACTTCCAAAAGTTCAAACAGAGTCCCCAACTCTTGCCTTTGATGATGATGAAGTCATAAAAATGATCAATTCCCCAGATGACTCCACCATGACTGGGGCCACACATAAGCTTGTGATGATTCTCTTGTTCTCCCTAGGACTAAGACGCTCAGAGCTTGTAAACATAACTGTTGATGATCTCAGAAAAGAAAGAAAGCATTGGGCAATTAGAATCAAAGGAAAGGGAGGTAAAGAGAGACATCTCCCTTTGGCACCTCCGGTGTTGGAAGCAATAAAAGAGTATACTGACAAGATGGCCACTTTTGGAGTTCAATACTCCCCAGGCGACTACTTATTGTGTACCCAAAAGACTCGTTACAAAAACACGCCAATGTCTGGCACCACCGTGTATAGAATCATCGAGAAGTATGCCAAGGCATGTGGTATCAATAAAAAAGTTTCACCACACTCTTGCAGAGCGACCGCGATTTCTCACCTTCTGGACACCCAAAAAACACCAATAAGAGATGTGGCCATTTTTGCGGGACATTCTAAAATAACCACAACGGAAAGATACGATAAGCGTCGTGAAGGCCTGGATAATTCTGCGGCCTATGACATCGACTATAAATCGGAAAAAGTCTCTTAAACAATCTTTCTTATATTTCCAATGAATGATTGGTTTTCTTTTTTAAAGAAACTGAAAGAAAAATAACTAAATACACTGGCCACGAGATAAGGCACTAAAAAAGAGCTGACCAAACCAAAGGCTGTTATTTTAACAGGCATGGACCTCTCTACAAAAAACTCGGGCATAACATTGATTTGATTACTTGATAAAAAAGAAAGAACTCCAAGTCCCACCACAAGGCCCAAAGCACAAAAAAGAAAGCTTAAAAACTGGGTAAAGACAAATGACAACCTCATAACCTGGCCCTTACTTTTTCCAAGGACCCACAAACTCATAAGATCGATTTTGATTTTATCAAAGAATATTAAAAAACCGCTCGTGATACACAACGCAACTAACAGTGTCATACTCACAAACAAAAAAAGCATTACATTCGTCTCTAGAGACAACGCCCATACTAGTGATTGATTTTTCTGCTCCCAACTTACAAATGTCCTATCTGGAAACAGCTCTTGTGCCTTGAGATAATCATGCTTGCTATGGAACAGAATTTTGTTGTACTGCCTTTTTCGAATAAGATTTTGAACCAAAGAAGCTCTGGTCCAAGCATTAACCGAGTCCACCTCCGTAAGCTCACTCATATAAAAATCACTAACGTCTTCACTTACATACCTTGGAATATCACCAAATAAACGGTCCAGGTGAGAAGGTGAGATAAATTGTATGGTTGATCCAAAATATGAATTAAGCAAACTAGAAAGATCAGCACCCAAAATAATGCCCGAGGTATCCTTCTTCGCTAGAAATGGTGGAGTACCGTACTTAAAATCCACACCATGCAGGACAACAGGTGAAACGAAATTCCCCTTTTTGGCCATAAGCTCGATCTCATATTCTGGGTAGAATGCGAGGCTTTCACCTCGAAGCGTAGTAAAAATCTCTTCGTAATTGTCTTCAGGGCCTAAGGCCATCTCTCCCTGCCCTAGAACATTTTTACTTCTGGCGATCAATCCAGATTGAAGTCCCCCCATGATCGATTGAATTACCAACAAGGAGAACGAAGAAAGAAACAGGCCGGCAACTGCTATAAAAAGCAATCGCTGGCGTGTTTTAGATTTAAAAATATAGCCAAAAAAGTATTTATAAAAATAAATATTCATTAAAGATCGTAGAACTTCTTTTTATCAGAAACTAAATCCTTTAAAAGCTTTGATGGGCCATAACGGTGTTCATCTACACTTTGGGTGAACTTCTCCAAAGATTCTAAAATACGATCAAGGCCTTCGCTATCTGCATACTTACACAGGCCACCTCTAAACGGAGGAAATCCTATGCCAAAGATTAATCCGAGATCAATAGTAGCAGCATCTTCAACAATCTTGTCCTCAAGAATGTATGCGGCCTCATTGATCATTGGCAGGAACATTCTCATCTGGAGCTCAGTCTCACTCATTGACTTGTTTTCTTTAGGTAACAATTCAAGCATCTCAGGGTTTACACCTTCTTGTTTGCCATTTTCGTCGTAAGTGTAAAAACCTTTGAAATTCTTCTTGCCAAACAGTTGCTTTTCCACGGCCTTAACCGATAAAGAACTTGCCTTATGTCTTTGACCAAGTCCTTGTTCCATGATCTCCCCAACGTGTGCTCCGACATCAAGTCCAACTTCATCCATTAGTCTGCATGCCCCCATAGGCATTCCAAAATTCAAAGACGCCTTATCAATTGCCTCTATAGAAACGCCTTCTTCAAGTAGATATGCAGCTTCATTTAAAAATGGTGCAAGAATTCTATTAACCAGAAAGCCTGGGCCGTCATTTACAACAACGGGAGTTTTCTTAACATCCAAAGTCCACTTGTACAGCTTTTGAATTGTCTCTTCTGAAACACCAGAGTGTCTTATGATTTCAACGAGTGGCATTTTATTTACTGGATTAAAAAAGTGAAGCCCTGCAAATCGTTCAGATCTCTTCAATGCTTTCGCCATCTCTTCCACGCTAAGAGAAGATGTGTTTGAAGTGAGAAGGCAATCTTCACTAACTTCTTTTTCCACCTCAGCAAAGACCTTCTTCTTCACTTCCATATTCTCAACAACGGCCTCAACAAGCAAATCAACACTTTTAAAGCCATTGTAGTTTAGAGTTGGCTCTATTGATCTTTGTGCTCTTTGAAAGTCATCTTCGCTCATCCTACGTCGCTTAACGGCCTTTCTAAAAACACTTGACGCTTGTTTGAGTCCAAGCTTTAGACCCTGCTCGCTGACATCTTTCATAATAGGTGCCTGATTATTTTTTGCAAATAGCCATGCAATTCCACCTCCCATAGTGCCGGCCCCAAGGACTGCACCTTTTTTAATAGAAGGGATGTTTTCTTTTCCTTCAAGTTTTTTAGCATTGTCCTGCAAGAAGAAAACATGTTGAAGGTTTTTAGATTGTGAGGTTTGAGACAACTCTCCAAAAGCTTTTGCTTCCATAGAAAGATAACTCGAGCGTTTTTTACCGTGATTATTTTCCAAATGGTCTAAGATTTTAAGTGGAGCGGGATAAAAGCCCTTTGTTGTTTCCAAAACCTTCTCACGAGCTTTTTGAAAAATAACTCTTCTAGCAATAAAATTGTCAGAGGCCTTATGAGTTAGTGTTTCAGATAGGGACATCTTATGGCCCCCTTCTTTAAATAAAAACTCACCAGCAAGAGGTAACAATCTCTCTTTAGGCATAACAAACTCAACAAGACCAAGCTTCAAAGCTTTTTTGGCCCTCACTTGCTTTCCAGTAAGGATCAAATCAAGTGAATTTGGAAGTCCAATCTTTTTGGGCATTCGATAAGTGCCGCCAAACCCAGGCAGAACACCAAGCATAACCTCAGGAAGGCCAAAGGAAGTTTTAGAGTCATCACTTGCAGCAATTTTGTCACAAGCAAGTGCCAGCTCCATACCGCCACCTAAACATAGCCCGTGAACAACTGCCATTGAAGGAATATTTAAATCTTCAATTTTATTAAAAACCGATTGGCCCTTCTCACAACCTTCAACTGCCTCAGCCTCGCTTGAAAGTCCTTGAATAACTGAAACATCCATTCCCGCCAAAAAGCACTCTGACTTATGCGAAAATAAAACTAATCCCTTTGCCTCTTTGTCAGAGGCCACTTCATCAAGGGCCTCATCAAGCTCAGTAAGGCTTGTTTCAGTTAGGACTGTCATAGACTTTTCTTCATTTAGTCCAAAACCAATGTAGACAATATTTTCTTTTTTCTCGTAACTTATCTTAGTGTAACTCATGCCTTATCTCCCGCTTGCAAATTCTCAACTATAACTGCACCGCCTTGGCCACCTCCAATACAAAGGGAGGCGATCCCATACTTGCCACCCCTTCTTTTCAGTTCGTGAGCAAGTGTGACTACAAGCCTAGAGCCAGTGGACCCCACAGGGTGCCCAAGAGCAATCGCACCACCATTTACATTCAATTTATTAAGATCAATCTCGCCAAGAGCATCAATTCCCCATTTAGAGGCAAGCTCTTTATTTTTTGCGACCTGTAGACAAGCAAGAACCTGAGCAGCAAAGGCCTCGTTTATTTCAATTAAGTCCATGTCTGCCAGACTCATATTTGTTCGTTTAAGAACTCCTTCCATAGCAAGCACTGGACCTAGGCCCATTCTTTCAGGCTCTAATCCGTGAAAGTGAAAATCTATCATTTTAGCCATTGGTTTAAGGTTGTATTTCTCAACAGCTTCCTCAGAACACATTAACCACATGCTTCCACCATCTGTTATCGGACATGCATTTCCTACAGTAACGGTACCAGTTCCCTTTTCAAAATAAGGCCTAAGCTTTCCAAGTTTTTCAATTGTTGAGTTTGCTCTTGGCCCAACGTCTTCGGATACAAGATCATCAAGTTTCTCGCCACCAATGATAGGCAGTATCTCATCTTTAAATCGGCCCTCTTCTTGTGCTTTTAACGCTCTATTGTGGGACTCGTTTGCGAATTCATCTTGCTCAAGACGTGAGATTCCAAATTCTCTTGCAAGCTTTTCAGCTGTTTGCCCCATATTAAGACCACAGAATGGGTCTGTTAGTCCCTGTTCAATTGCTATAACTGGGCTTAGGTGGGGTATTCTAAAAGTTGTTGCGACTTTTATTTTATCTTTTGGAGTTTTTGCTTTCATCATTTCAAAGAAGAACTCAGTCATCTCTTTTTTGTAAAGGAGAGGCATCTGCGACATGTTTTCCACTCCACCGGCAAAAATCACGTCAGATCTGCCGCTGGCGATTTTAACAAAAGCTTGAGAAAGGGCTTCCATACCTGATGCACAGTTTCTATGAACGGTGTATCCACTAGTTTTTTTATCTAAACCCGCTTCAAGGGCAATAACACGGCCAACATTTGGAAACTTTGCCGGATTCCCAGTATTTCCCACAATAACTTCATCCACTTCATCTGGAGCGATATTGTGCTTCTCAACAAGATGACGAATTAGTCCGTGTCCTAAATATGGGACAGGTACTTCTTTAAGAGCGGTCCCACTTTTGGCCTGAGGAGTTCGAATCCCCTCAACTAGATAAACAGGTTTCATATTTACTCCAATGATAATTATCAACTTTAACTATTTTAAATGATTTAGCTGATTTTACAATGAACCTTTTTTAACATTTGTTCAAACTGGAGTGGAGATGTCAGACATAAAAAAACCCTCCACAAAGGGAGGGTCTTATTTTCGAGGTTGGTATTTGAATCAATTAAAATTGAAACAACATACCCGCAAATACACTAAACATGTTCGCCGAAATAAGCTCGTTGTTAAGCTCTTCCAGTCTTCTCTGATCCGGCCCGCTTGTTGCAGACTCGCTAGACAGATTTCCGCCCAGGCCTCTTGCATATTGTAGCTCAAGGTTCATACCAATATTCTTAGTGAAAATAACCTCTGAACCACCAACTAGTTGTGCTTTAACGTGACTTGAAATTACTTCCTCGTCACCAAACCTCATAACATTTTGCTCCATGCCATTTTGGTAAGTATAGCTTTGGTTTGTGTTGTTCAGATAATTCATTGATGAACGGTTATATGAAAGTCCGCCACCAACGTAAGGTCTAAATCTATTAGTCTTTGTTACAAAGAACTTTGAGTAAAGCTCAAACCCCATGTTGGAGTACTCAACTTCACGTCCGCCTGCATAAGCATTTGTGTAGTCGCCTCTATCCCAACCTGATTGGTAGTAGCCTTTATAAGCATTGGCAAAGTCAGTAGTCTTAAGACTTGTATAACCAAATCCAAGCCCAATACTTAACCTTTCAGTAACGTTGGATTCTACTCTAATACCCGCACCAATGTTTGCCTCAAGGCTTTCGTTTTCAGAGCTAATCGCAGTCATCCCCGAGTAAGGCAAAACCTTTATAGTGTCACCCATTTTGCCAGGAACTGAAACACTTGCTTCCACTTTCTGTGGTGCGGCCTGTCCAGTGCTAACTCTATCATCTCTGTGCCTTCCTCTAACAAACTCATCACAATCTGGGTCCGTTGCATTTTCTTTCATGAGGCAGTCTATTTTCTTGTTATATCTATCGATTGTTTCCTGAGACTCTTTTCTCTCGTCAATCATCTCTTCAGTCACATCCGCCAACTTCTCTGTAGTTCGGGAAAGCTCTTTATATTTCTTTCCTTTCTCTTTGTTGACTTGAATGGCCTGTTTTTGTTTCCTAAGCTCATTCTTTACAGTTTCAAGTTCATGATCTGTTGCTGGCACTTCTTGCACATACCCATTGATATCAATTGGGTCAGAATTTAAAATGGCATCATTGGCCATAGCTCCCGTAAGTGTACAAGCAGCTGTTGCCAACGCTAATAATACATTGCGTGTTTTGCTGTTGTTCGTTTTCATAGTTTTTTGCTCCTCGAAATTTTAGTTTTGCCATTAAAGCATAACGAGAGGATGCGACGCACAACACATTTTTCACACTATAGAGAAATAATTACACTAGGTGTACAGACTTTTTACACTTTAAAATCAATAAAATCAAAGACTTAGCGTTTAATTGTGAAGCGTTTATATTGACCATTGTAATTTCCGTCCTCGAACATTTCACTGAACTCCCCTAAATAAGAATTAATTAGTCCATTTGGTCCAGAAACTAGGGACTCCTCGAGAGTCTTGAAAAGAGACACCGTGATTGCGGCAACTACCGCCAAAAGAAGAATATACTCGACCATTGTCTGTCCGAGTTCATCGAGATTTCTCATGTTTCAATTATCTCAAAAAGAGCTGCACATTTGAAGCAAGGGTAAAGGATTGCCCCTTAGCGATTAAAAATATTGAGAAGGTAACCAAAGACACCTAAAAATCTGCTTCTTAAGGGCCCGCAATAAATTAATTTTTTAACGGCACCACCATTTTGATAGCATTGGGCCCCAAGTTCTGAATAAAGCTTTTGTCGTTTGCTCTCCGATTTCGCATCGATATTTTCGAGCCAGACATCTGTGCCTTCTTCAAATTGGATCTGAGATTCCCAATCAGTTCTATTTAGGCCAGGAAAAATACTGTTTAAGGAGTTAAAAAGGTCTTCGCTTGCCTTTTTGTAAAAAAAGCTAGGCTTGGCCCCTTCATAGTTTGCATAAACGTATAAGGCCTTAGCAATGCTTTTTCCGTCAATAACAACTTCCCAATGTGGAAAGTCCGTCCCCATCCGTGCAGCACTTGAAAAAATGATTCTCTTTCCAATGAATCTCTGGGCAAACTTATGCTCTATAGGGCAGCTGATATTAATGCTTTTATACAGTGTGGAGTCTATAGAACACTCAAATGGAGCGCCTTTTTCAAAGTGTCCAAACAAATAAACTTCATCTGTTTTTATTGCTCCTTCAAAACTATCTAAAAGTATGTAATCAAGCTTATTTTTATAGAGTTCAAATCTTTGAACTTTTGCTCTTTTGGATCTCCCTCCCAAACTCTTATATGAAAACATGAGCTCTTCTTGCAACCTTTTAGTGTCGACCCGATACCTAGGTGAAAGAATGGAGGCCAGTAAATAACGGGACTCTGCCTGCGATAAAACATTTGATAAAAGAGTTTGAAACAAGGCCTGCAGGATATATTGAAGCTGACTTGTAACCAGCTTGTCGCTCTCTAGATACTTTAGAAATCGAACAAAGACACTCTCCAAAGGTTCAGAGTCGCCCAAAAATATTTTCTTCTCATCTAGTTGCTTCTCTTCTACAGCATCAGTGGCAACCTTGTTAAAAAAACTGTCTACTTGGGCATCAAAGTTTTCTGGCACGATTTGCTCAAGACCTTCAATAAATTCATTCGAGAAACACTGGGGCAGCTTTCTAGCTAGCTCTTTTATATTTGAGAATGCGGAGGAGCCAAGCTCAATCATTTTTTCATTTAAAAATATTAGTGTATTGTTCTGTTCCACAAACTCGTCTATTCGACAGAGAGGCTCGATATTGTATCTCGAGCCAAGTTTTTGAAGAGTTTTCTTCTCTATCTCTCCAATGTTGGTGTTCCACTTGTCACCCAGCTGAAAGCTTTCATCATCCAACACCAAGTTCTCTATTCCAAACTTGTTTTTTTGCAAGATGGCAAAGGCAATGGAAATATATGATTTTCCAACAATGACACTATTGTATGAATTAGAAAGCTCCATTGGTCTCCTCATTGCCGATCTCAAGCCAAGAAAGAACCTCACTGCGTCTAAACTTGGCATCTTCTATAAACTTTGTGATATCCGACAACTGCGTGGAGATATCACTTTTGAAATTTTCAACCACATTTTCCAATCTGTCCACGATCCTTAAGCGATCGGGGTGCTTTTGAATAATCAAATCATATTCTGTTGAGCGGTGAACCCTTGGACCACAGTACACCATACAACCGGCCATAAATGGCTCCAAGAGACTATGAACAGAGACACCATGTCCCCCACCCACAAATGCTGCACCAAAAATAGTGTACAACTCGCAAAGAACACCCTTCAAATTTATAATGATAGGGCCTGGTTTTTTAACAAACTTGCGAATCACTTCTGCATTGTTGTTGGAATCATGATTCCACTCATACACAGGGTGGTTTGGAAGACTTTGTTGAACCTTTGTTGTCATCTCAGCCAAAGATTGCTTATCGAGTTTGTGGGGAACCATGCAAATAAGATTATTGTTGAAATCAAAAGTTTCCAAAACGGCCTCGGTTTCGTAGTCCCAAAAACTTCCAAAGACCAAGCGATTTCTTTTTTCAAAATTTTGTGAGAGTGAAAGGAACAAATCAAAGTCTGGAAACTTATCACTTAAAACACTAAACGCTTTAGATTGCCTACTCTCAATTACAAGCGGTCTGAAATCAAAACTTTTAACTTCCAGGCCTAACTTGTCTCGAAACCTCTCCTGGTCAAGATCTGTGGCCGCTACAATTTTATCAAAGCTCTTATATGAGAAAGAATAGAATTTTTTAACCAAGCTGGCCTTGGCATCAAAATTTTTAAGACTTGCAGACAATAAAATAAAATCAACTCCTGTGCTTCTACCATACCTTAAAAGCTCAGGGAAAAAATCATACCGACATAACACAAGCTTTTTAGCACTTATCCAGCTTAAAGGATCGGACCAACTTCTTCCGGGAAAATAAGTAAGCAAAGGATACCGGTAAATCCTAAGGTTTTGAGGATACTCTTTGCACAATGCCTTACATTGTTTATCTACCGAGTCTGAAGCGTAAACTAACTCCACAAGGGAGCCGCATCTAAGCGCTTTCATTAGAACAGGACGAATCTGTTCAAGTTCACCTTCACTGCTGACTTCAAAACAAACTTCGGCCACTTGTGAAGTATTTTTGAACGACTTTGAATACTCACATGTTTTATTATGTCTCTCAAACTCCAGTCTAGACCTTACTTTTGGAAGAATTGCAAACAACCAATTAAAAAAGGGATAATAAAATAGCCTAAGAAGTTGATATAACCTAAACATGCTTTCCTTCGAGATATTCCAATGCTGCGTTAGCAACCAATTGAGAGCTCACCATAGTCATACAATATTGTTTTTTTCTAAAACAAGCTTTTGAGCCTGTCGTGGAGCAAGGTCTACACCAAAGATCAACTGAGAACGTTTTTGAATTTTCTAGCCTTGGAGAAAACCCAAAGGACTGGGAGGTTGGCCCAAAGATTGAAAAGACTGGAATTGAGCAAGACTCTGCGACATGTGCCATCAGAGAATCATTGCCAATCAAAAGAGAACTCTTTGCAACAACTTCCATAGATTCATAAAGTCCAAGCTTTCCTTGAAGATTTCTAAATCTGTTTGGATACTTCTCTTCAAGTTCGTCAAAGATTGAGCAAAAGTTGTCTTCAGGCCCTCCAACGACAACACAATTGGCCTGGCCTTGACTTAAAACTTCCAAGGCAACTTCATAAAACTTCTCAACCGGCCACCGTTTAGGTTTAAAGCTAGCACCCGGAGCAATCACAACAGTATTTTCTTTTTTAAACTTTCCAGTAACAGAGCTTGTGGTTAAAGAGCGAGAACCAGGAAAGCTCTTGTTGATAAAATCTAGGAGTTCTTCTTCATTGTATGTTCTATTAAATGCCCATGAAAGATCGGAAATATTACGATCATGAAGGGTTTGTTCCTCTTTAAGAAGATCGATCTTTGCATTTACCAATAAGGATCGCTCGAATCTGCGCTTATCCATTGGCAAGGCGTGCACCTCGGGAAGAAAGCATCTCGTTAAAAAAGAGCGAGTTGTGCCATGTAGATCGACTAAGATATCAAAACCTTTTGATTTTAACTCTTGCCTTGCAAACCTATATAAGTTTTTAAAGTCCTGTGCCCCTGATCTTTTTTCATAAACCAGAAGCTCATCAATGTGAGGGTGCCCTGAAATGAGTGCTTCATTGCCTTTAAGAGTTAGAAAGCTTATATGGCAATCTGGATACTTGGACTTCAGCCAAGAAGCAAATGAGGTCTGTAGCACAATATCGCCCAGGCTTGAGAACCTGATTAAAAGAAAACGCATAAGCTAAAGCTTAATGATTTTTCAAAAACTTGGCCATCTCTTGTGCAAAATAGGTGAGAATTATATCCGCTCCGGCCCTTTTAAAGGAAGTTAAGGTCTCAACCATAATCATTTCCCCATCCAGCCAGCCTTTTTCTTCAGCAGCCTTCACCATGGCATACTCTCCACTAACATTGTACGCTGCTACCGGAAGATGGCAGTGCTGCTTTAAGTCGCTAATGATGTCTAAATAACTAAGCCCTGGCTTGACCATTACAATATCTGCACCTTCATTAATATCAAGCTCGAGCTCTTTTAAGGCCTCTCTTCTATTAGCGAAGTTCATTTGATAAGTTTTCTTGTCTCCGGCCTTTGGTGCCGAGTCCAGTGCATCTCGAAATGGCCCATAAAAATGACTCGCGTACTTGGCGGTGTAAGACATAATGAGCACATTGGTAAAACCTTCAGAGTCTAATGCTTCTCTAATGGCACCCACTCTCCCATCCATCATGTCACTTGGTCCCACGATATCACTTCCCGCCCTGGCCTGTGCCAATGCCATTTTGCAAAGCACTTCCAAAGTTGGGTCATTTAAGATTTCGCCTGTTTTGGGATCAACAAGTCCATCGTGTCCATCACTTGAATAAGGGTCCAAAGCAACATCTGTCATGATAGTCATCTCGGGAACTCTTTCTTTAACCGCCCTAACGGCCCTTTGATTTAGGCCGTCGTCGTTGTAGGACTCCTTGGCATCTTTACTTTTCAAAGACTCGTCTATTGCTGGAAAAAGAGCAACAGTGTCAACACCAAGATCTTGGAGTTTTAAAACTTCATTAACAAGAAGATCCACGCTAAAGCGAGACTGTCCAGGCATCGATTCTATGTCGACCTTCTTAGAATTTCCTTCTATAAAGAACAATGGAGCAATTAGATCTTTAGCACTTACGCTATTTTCCTCTACCATCGCTCTGATGGCATCGTTTCTTCTTAGTCTTCTAGGTCTAGAGTGTTGGAACATTGTTAATTCCCTTTGCTACAAGTGATTGAAAGGCCATGGCATACATCTTTATCTGCTTAACCATATTTGCAAGGCCATTGGTTCTATTCATGGAAAGATGCTCAGTGATGCCTATCTCTTTTAAAAAACCTGTGTCCTGGGCAGTGATTTCTTCGGGTGTAAGACCAGAATAGGCCTCAACAAGCAAGGCAACAATCCCTTTAACAAGAACTGCGTCGCTATCGGCTTTAAAAAGAACTTTTCCATCTTTTAGCTCAGGCACAAGCCACACTTGAGATTGGCAGCCTCTAACTTTGAACTTGTCTATCTTTTGGGATTCATCAAGATCAGTTAACGACTTACCTGTTTTTATAAGCTCTCTGTATCTATCTTCCCAGTCTGAATACTTATTAAATCGATCTATTATCTGCTCTACAGCATTGTTTTTGCTAGATTCTTGCATCGTGTCATACCTTTTCTGTTTAAGGCATGTTTTTAACACATCAGGCAAATATTTCCAATCACTAATTGCCTATCAAAGGTTTCGATCCTTTCCGTCCGAATAAGTCTATGAAGAAAAAGCACCGGAGAATGCTATGGATGGAAATGATCAAACATTTAGTTTAAGGCCAATGACAAATGAAGAAATCGAGTCTTCTGGACTTTCGAAATCTGACCTTTGGATGGTTCAATTTGATGAAGGCGATGTATATGGCCCATTTTCAACAGAGATGCTCAGAAGCGACTCCTCTGTAAACGAAGAACTCTACGAGTCTTGTAAGGCCTTTAATGTCGTTTCTGAAAAATGGAAGGCTTTCTACACCATCTCCGAATTCCAACGAAGAAGGCCTAAGCTTGTACCGGCACAGGGTCTGGTTAATAGCGAAAATTTTTGGGTTTTAACCAACGGTCAAAAAGTAGGTCCATACACTCTAGATGAATTAAAAAGCAGAGTTGCGAAGAAAGAGGTCGTTCTTAATCAAGAAGTAAGCATTGATGATGGAAAGACTTGGATAAAGCTATACGAGCATAACGCTTTTGACAGACGTCTTAGGCAAAATCAGGAAGAGCTGCCATTTCAGCCTGAACCTGAAATATTTTCAAAAGCTGAAGAGAAAATGTATTCCAAAGTGGTTTCATTAGCTCAAAAGAAAGAAGATAAGTCTGCAATCTCTGGACTTGCTTTCATTGGTAGAGGCAATGACAGAGGACAAACAATCACTAAGAACGCACCACAAAAAGAGCAGGACCTAGCAAGTGTTAGCCAGTTTCCAGATATTCGAAAGAAGAAAAGTTTTTCTTGGAAAAAGATATCCGTGGCAATGGGTCTAGTTCTAGCTGTCAGTGCAGTGTTTAACACCTTGAATACATCCTCTGTTGATGACTTGCCACAGCTTGGTGAGACTTTTGAAGATGATACCAAGCGAATAAACAATACAGACAGGGCAACAAGAATTAGAAAGCCTGCCTCTGCATCTAAAAAATTAAAAAATCGTCCAGAAAGAGTAAAGAGGGCCAAAAGATACGAAGATAGAAGCGACAGGCCGAATCGTGTGGCTCCAAGAGAAGAACGATTTAGAGAAGAAGAAAGAATATCTCACACCTATGAAGACTTTGAGAATCTTGACATCGAAGATCCAAGAGTAAGAGAAGAATTAACTAGAGAGCTTGCAGGTGAGATTCTAAACCAAAATGAAGAGAATCCTCCAATGGATGAGAATGGAGAATACACTGACAGTCCAGTGTACAATGACTACCAGGATTATCCTGAAAACGCTGCTCCAGTGGATATGCCAGCTCAAGAGCCTGAATATGTGGAAGAGCCGGCATATGAGGAATACTCCGACTTTGAATAAGCTTGAAGAAGCTTCTTAGTCCATGATATCTATAGGGCAATATGATAGATCAAAATCTTGTTGCCCGCTTTCAACCCTATAGACCTACGAATTCTTCATTCATAAGCTTTGAAGGCATTGAAGGATCGGGCAAAACAACACAAATTCAAAAGTTAAAATCCTCTCTAGAGGCACAAGGCCTTAAGGTTACCCTAATGCGAGAGCCCGGCGGCACAGCTTTTGGCGAAAAGATGCGTGAGGCCATTCTTACTTCAGAAGAAAAGATTTCACCAGTTGCCGAAGCATGTTTAATGGCCGCTTCAAGAGCTCAACTCTTGGAACAAAGGATAATTCCTCTACTAGAAAAAAGAGACAATATTGTAATTGTCGATCGATACCTGGACAGCTCTCTTGCATATCAAGGAAGTGCCAGAGGACTTGGGGCCCAAAACGTTTTGGAAATACATAACCGACACCCCCTAACAATTGTGCCGTCTTTGACTTTTTACTTAAAGATTGACCTTGAGACCTCTATGAGAAGACAAGATCACAGAGGATCCAAAAAAGACTACTTTGAAAAAGAGAACTCTCTTTTTTACTCAAAACTTATAGAGGGTTACGACGAGGCCTGTTCGATATTCCCAGAAAGGTTTCAAGTAATTGATGGAAAGAGAACTCAAGAAGAAGTGTCTGCTGATATTTTAGACAGTGCACAGAAATTAATTAAGGGTTAGCC
Source organism: uncultured Bacteriovoracaceae bacterium (assembly GCA_950070535.1). Lineage (GTDB taxonomy): Bacteria > Bdellovibrionota > Bacteriovoracia > Bacteriovoracales > Bacteriovoracaceae > UBA845. The sequence continues at coordinate 40,667 of CATMLK010000032.1, forward strand.
AGTGGATGAAATACAGAAAAATTTAGTGGAGAAGGCCAAGAAGTCCATGATTGGCCACTTTTTCATTGTGAATCCCCCAGGCCGAGCGAAAGATCCAAGGAAAGATCTTATGCGCTGGAGCCAGCAGATTGTTAATGAATTTTTCAAATCACACAATGCACACACAAGCGATCTTAAAAACAATGAAGATGTACTTATTCTTGACGAGGAATTGGTTAACAAGAAGTTTTACGATAAATCTGTGGTTGATCTAGTCTCAAAATTTCTCTCTCACCTTCCAACAAGGGCAGATAGAAAGTTTGTCATTATTGAAGATCTTTCAAAGCTTTCAGAAATCCACAATAATAAACTTCTAAAAATCTTTGAGGAACCTCCAGTTTCATCAACAATTTTCCTACTAAATCCATCTTTGGTGAAGGTGCTGCCAACTATTGACTCTCGCTCAATAACAATACGTGCGATGATCAAGCAGTCCACACTTGAACACTCAGACTTGGATGCTTGGCGCAAAAAGCTTGATAAAAAAGATATGCACCAGTTCTGTGACTTTTTCAAAACAAGAAAAGAGGAAGAAGTCTCTCTAGCTCAGGCCCTGCTCGATCAGATTGATCAGAACTCGAACCCCAAACTCTTACGCAAAGCGCAAACATACTTGCAAGACCAGGCCGAGGATTCCAAGTACAACCATAATAGTTACTCAAGACTGGCAAGATTGAGGGAAATTTATTTAGAACTTACGGCCCAATCAGCCAGTGAGTCTAATTCTTGACTGATCGCTCGATTAACTAGACAATGGTTTACCAGACACCCATATGGACTATAAATGAACGAAAATACTAGCTCCGATAGCGAGAGCTCACAAGATATAGAAAAGAATTACGTTTCCCAATCATCAGTAAAGGAAGAGGTCACTGAATCAAATTGTAGATTCCAGCCTGGCCAGCCGTTAAAGTTTGTTAGGGTTAGATTCCCTGGACATGCTCGAAGCTATCCATTCCTTATAGGACAACGAAAGCTTGTTTATGGTCAAAAGGTTATGGCCATGAGTGATAGAGGTATGGCCGTTGGCTATGTTAACTCATTCACTTACGAGCTCCCCTTTGACAAGTCAATGCTGCCACTTAGAAGCATCAACAAGATTGCAAGTGAAGCCGACATTGTCAGTGAAAAAGAAACCTATCAAAAACAAAAAGAAACAGAGACTCTCTGTCAGCGCTTAATAGACAAACACAACTTGGATATGAACTTAACCCATGTTGAGTTCACTCAATTCGGAAAAAAAGTAGTGTTTTACTTTGTGGCCCCGGCAAGAGTTGATTTTCGAGGCCTTGTAAAGGACCTCGTTGGCGAGCTAAAGCTGAGAATTGAATTGCGTCAAATCAGTGTTCGAGATCGTTCCGCTTCTATGGGAGCTCTAGGCCCATGTGGAAGAGAGCTTTGTTGCTCATCATTCTTATCTCGGTATGGAAACGTTTCTATTAAGATGGCGAAAAACCAAAACCTAACTTTGAACTACTCAAAGTTAAATGGTGTATGTGGCCAACTAAAATGCTGTCTACAGTATGAAGACGAAGTTTATCACCAAAAGAGAAAGAAGCTTCCACCAGAGGGTTCATTTGTGGAGACCACCAATGGTGACAAAGGTAAGATTTTTAGGCTGCATATTTTAAGCGAGCAGTTTGATGTTCTTACAGAGCGTGGAAAAATAAAAAGATATACCCAGAGCTACTTCAAAAGAAAACTAAAGCGAAGTGATGTTAATATGCCTGAGAGGTTTGAAAACATCTCAGACGAAACAAACACTGTACTAGGGCTAAATGACGAGCAGGCCGAAAACGCTAGAAGATTTGAGCATGAAATTAATAAGCTAAAAATCAAAGCAGGTTCGTATGCTTCTGAAGTTTTTGAAGAGCTCACCGGAATTGCTCAACAAGAGCAGCAAGAGACCCCTCAACAAATTGAAGCTAAGAAAGAAAAAGAGCTTCTTAAGATAGAGAAAGAGGCCCTAAAAAAGCACACAAAACACATTGAGAAGGAAATCCCAGAGCCTGCGACCAACACAGAAAAAACTTCAGTAGAGGATAATGAACAGGCCAAGAAAGACTCTAGACCGAGACAAGATCGTGGCAACAGACGTCCTCGCGGAAAGAGACCTCCAAGAAAAGGTGGCAATAGAAAAAGACCACCTAGACAGGCAGGCAACAAGGATTCAAAGAAGTCCGAATCTTAATTAAAGACCATGGCACAAATCAAAGTTGTACATACTTCCGACTGGCATTTGGGAAAACGCCTCTATAGAAAAGATAGAGAGGAGGAGCATCTCCTCTTTTTAAATTGGCTTGTTGGCTTCCTGGAGTCTGAAAATGCTGATGTTCTACTGATCGCCGGAGATGTCTTTGACTCTCCCACACCGGCCCACAGTGCCTTAAAGAACTATTACGACTTCTTGAAAAAGGTCAATGATCTTGGAGTTCAAACAGTGGTTATTAGTGGCAACCATGACTCTCAAGGCCTTATTGCAGCACCA
>CATMLK010000033.1:0-41494 GCA_950070535.1 uncultured Bacteriovoracaceae bacterium
GGCATGAAAGAAATCTACCTAGAAGTAGAGGCTGGAAATACTAGAGCAATTTCGTTTTATAGAAAGAATTTGTTTTTGACTTTATGCGTAAGGAACGGTTATTATTCCGATGGGGCGGACGCCCAGGCCATGCTTTTGTCTCTATAATATGTCTTGTCAATATCAATTCCATTTGATATGAATTCAATCTGTTACAGTGGTATTTTTATGTTGGGGTGGAAATTCTTTTATCCACCCCTTTTTTTTAGTGGGGGCGCATTTCATGAACGGCGAAAGCCTAAGCGCAATGGAAAAGAAATTTTTAGACATGTCTTTAAAAGTCACCGAAGAAACAGGTTACTACCTTTATGACATGGAGTATATTAAAGGAAGTAAAACTCTTAGAGTTTATATCGCCGATAAGGAAACAGGTTCAGCGTTAATTGAAGATTGCGTGAAAGTGGATAGAGCGTTTACTGACCACGTTGAAGCTGCTGATTGGGTTCCTGAAGATTTTGTTTTGGAAGTGTCATCTCCAGGTGTCTACCGAAAATTAAAAACAGAAGAACATTTTGAGTCGGCCATCGATGAAATTATTTTCATCGAAACTAACGAGCCCCTTGATATTGAAGGTCTTACCAAAAAAGGCAAGGGCGTTAAGAAATTTAGAGCATTATTAAAAAATATATTAGAAGAAAAATTAATATTGGACGCGGACGGGACGCAATTTGAGTTGGAACTTTCTAAGATAAAGAAAGCAAATCTCGATCCAGATCTTTAATTCAAGGAGAACAAGGTGAACTTTTCTGAATTAGGCAAAGTAATTGAGCAACTAGGTAAAGACAGAGGCATCAAAAAAGATGTTGTTATTGGAGCTATTGAGCAAGCATTCTTGGTTACTGCTAGAAAAAAATACGGCATTCAAGGAGAGTTTGAGGCTAGATATAATACAGATGATGGTGAAGTTGAAATTTATCAATATAAGAACGTTGTAGACTCCGTTAAGGACTCAATTGTAGAGATTGGATTTGATGATGCAAAAGAACTTGATGAAGATTGTGAGATCGGCGATCAATTAGGTATCAAAATTGAAGATCCAAGGTTCTCTAGAGTTGATATTCAAACTGCAAAACAAATCATCTTTCAAAAAGTTCGCGATGCTGAAAGGGAAATTTTATTTTCAGAGTTCAAGCATAGAGAAGGTGACCTTGTTACAGGTATCGTGAGAAGATACGAGCGTGGAAACGTGATTGTTGATCTTGGAAAAGCAGATGCGATCCTTGCTAGAAAAGAAATTATTTACGGTGAGACTTTCAAGCCTGGGGATAGAATTCAAGCGTATCTTTCTGAAGTTGTAATGACTAATAGAGGTCCTGAAATTCGTCTTTCAAGAACGTCTCCAATGTTTCTTGTTAAGCTTTTCGAAGTTGAGGTTCCTGAGATCCAAGATGGAACTATTGAGATTAAAGCTGCTGCAAGAGAGCCAGGGCATAGAGCAAAGATCGCTGTTTGGACTGAAGACAGAGATATTGACCCGGTTGGAGCATGTGTTGGTATGAAAGGCTCAAGAGTTCAAAACATTGTAAATGAACTTCAGGGCGAGAAGATTGATATCGTTAAGTGGCATGATGAAGTTGAAGTATTTGTTAAAAATGCTTTGGCACCTGCTGATATCACATCCATTAACGGAAATACTGAAGAGAAAGTTCTTGATGTAATTGTTGAAGAAGATCAATTGTCATTGGCCATCGGAAGAAGAGGTCAAAACGTTAGACTTGCGGCAATGCTTACAGGCTGGAAAGTAAACATCATCTCCAAGTCTAAACTTCAAGAAAAAGTTAAGTTCTCTGTTGAGAACCTTACTCAGCTTGAAGGAGTTACTGAAGCTACTGCTCAAGTTCTTATCCAAAGTGGAATTATGTCCGTCGTGGATTTGAGCGCAACTGAAGCGGATGATCTTGCAAGATTCCTAGATCTATCAAGTGAAGAAGCTCAAAAAATGATTGATACTGCTGCTGCAGGAATTGAAAGTGAAGAGATTGCAAATGAGCCTTCAGAAGAAGCTGAGATTATTTCAGCATCTGCTGTTCCATCTGCAAGAATGGGTATGATCGCCAAAGAAAGCGAGTCTACCGAAGAAGGTGATGACGATAAATTCTCTGAAGCTGAGAAGAGGCTTAGAGAGGAATTGGCAGCATTTAAATTGAAATAATAAATAATATGTTCAAAGTTAATGGCGGTTTTGGAACATAAAAAAGGGGTAGTTGATGCCGAAGAAAGTATTTGAATTGGCAAATGAAATTGGCGTGAGTTCAATCGACATGGTTGAAAAACTAAAGTCTGCCGGACTCAATGTGCGAAATCATATGGTCACTCTGAGCGACGATGAAGTAAAGAAAGCTCTTGAAGTGTACGAGCCAAGCAAAGAGGCCAAAACGGCCAAAAAGAAGACAACTAAAAAGAAAGTTACGAAGAAGAAAGTTGCTAAAAAGACAGTCGTTAAAAAAGTTGTTAAAAAAGCTGCTGCACCTTCGAAACCTGTAGAGGAGCCAAAAGTAGAAGAGAAACCTGCTGCTGAAGTTGCTCCTGAAACTTCTGAGAAAAAGGTTGAAGAGCCTAAGGTAGAAGAAGAGCAGGTAGAGTCGAAGCCAGCTCCGAAGACCGTTGTAAGAAAGAAAAAACCAACTATCCGTAAAGCTGCCGCCAAAGCTGAGGAGACTTCCTCTGAAACTCTTCCTGATAAAATGGATGAGATTGAGAAAAAAGAAGTTTTCAAAGAGAAAATGCATACATTTACCCCTGTGTATGTTCCGGATGAAAAAGAAAAAGAGGAAGAGAGAGCAAAAGCTCAGAAAGCTGCAGCTTCAAGACCTTCAAGTCCTCAAACACCTCCAGACCTAGACGCTGACAAGAACAAAAAAGACAGTAAAAAGAGAATGGGTGATCTTGCGGCAATGGTTTCCAAGAAAGGAGCTGTTGGTAAGACAAAAGATATCACCAATATTAGAGCCGAAGAGGAAATGAAACTTGCAACCAATATTATTGGTAGGCAAGTATATACTCCAGTAAAGAGAAAGAAAGTTTTCACTGGTAGCACAAAGCAAACTGAAATTACTGAGGTTAAAAAGTCAAAGAGAGTTGTTAATATTCACAACGCTGTCACGGCATTGGATCTCTCAAATAAGTTGTCCGTTAAGTTTGAAAAACTTAGAAACGATGCCCTTGAGCAGAACCTTTTATTGAAAGAAGATGACTACTTGGGTGTTGAGCTGGCGAATGAGCTTGCTGCAATGTATGACTACAGGGTTGAAAATAAAGCATTTGATGAAGAAGAAGTTCTTAAATCTGAAGTTAAGGCACCAAAGTCTGATCTTCCTTTAAGAAACCCAATCATCACTGTTATGGGTCACGTTGATCATGGTAAAACTACACTTCTTGACTATATAAGAGATGCAAAAGTTACCGCAGGTGAGGCCGGAGGAATCACTCAACACATTGGTGCTTATTCTGTTCCAGTAGGTGAGACAACTCTTACGTTCCTGGATACACCAGGCCACGCCGCCTTCGCTTCAATGAGGCAAAGAGGTGCTAATGTAACAGATGTTGTAATCTTAGTTGTAGCTGCTGACGATGGTGTAATGCCACAGACGAAAGAGTCTATTAAGTTTGCTAAGAATGCTAAATGTCCAATTATTGTTGCTATTAACAAAATGGACAAAGAGGGTGCAAACCCAGAAAGAATTAAACAAGAACTAACTGAGTTTGAGCTTGTTCCTGAGGACTGGGGTGGAGATACAATGTTTGTTCCTATTTCAGCTCTAAAAGGCGAGGGCGTAGATGACCTTCTTGAGTCTGTAAAACTTCAATCAGAGATGATGGAGCTTAGAGAGTCACCAAAAGGAAAAGCAGAAGGAATTATTATCGAGTCCAAAGTTGAAACAGGGCGTGGTCCTGTGGCAACGGTTCTAGTACAGAAAGGAACACTTAAGAAGGGCGATGCAATTGTTTGTGATGAGTTCTATGGAAGGGCGAGAAGCTTGACCGATCACTCTGGAAAAGACGTTAAATCTGCAGGTCCATCCATTCCTGTGCAGATTTTGGGTTTAAACGGAGTTCCTGCTCCTGGTGAAACACTAAATGTTGCCAAGAACGAAAGAGAAGCTAAGAAGGTTGCTGAAAACAGAGCTGATGAGAGAAAGAAACTTGAAAGCGTTGAGGCACCAAAAGTTAACTCCCTTGAAGACTTCTTCTCAAGTGCTCCAAGTGATACAGGTGAAAAGAAAATCCTTAATCTTGTTATTAGAGCAGATGTTCAAGGCTCATACGAGGCAATTAAAGATGCACTATTAGGTCTTGGAAATGATGAGGTTGGTGTTTCCATCGTTACTGGCGGTGTTGGAGCAATCACAGACAATGACGTTGTTATGGCAACAAACTCTAGCGGGATCTTGATTGGCTTTAATATGAGACCAATGACAAGTGCTAGAAGACTGGCAGAACAAAATGGTATCGAAGTTAGAACATATTCTATTATCTATGAGCTAATTAATGATATCACTCTTGCTCTAGAAGGTATGTTAGAGCCTGAGAGCATTGAAAAATACATTGGTAGAGCTGAAGTTCGCGATACCTTCAATATCCCTAAAGTTGGAACTATTGCCGGTACGGCCGTAATTGATGGGAAAATCGAAAGAGGCTGTAACATCCGTCTTCTTAGAGATGGAAAAATCATTTATGATGGCAAGCTTTCAACTCTCAAGAGGTTCAAAGATGAAGTTAAAGAAGTTGCCAACGGCTATGAGTGTGGTATGGCACTTGAAGGCTTTAATGACATTAAGAATAACGACTTGATCGAAGCGTACATACTTGAGCAAAAGCAAAGAAAGTTGGACGCAGATAGTAGGACGCTATAATGGCTAGAAAGGGTGGCTCACATAATAAGGCCATGTTTGAGGAACGAATTAAAAACGAAATGAATTCGTTCCTAAGAACTGAGCTTAAAGATCCTAGACTCATGCTAATGAGTATTACTAGAGTAGAACTGAATCAAGATTATTCAGTGGCCTCTGTATATTGGGATACTTTTGACTCATCCAAACGTGGTGATATTAAAGCTGCCTTAAATGGGACCAAGGGAAGACTTAGGTCCCTTCTCGCTAAAAATCTCAAGGTGCGACACACCCCAGAATTGAACTTTTCTTACGACTCACAGTTTGAAGATGAAAGAAAGATTGAAAGTCTGTTAAAAGATAATCCTACTGGTGAGTAACCAACAATTTATCCCATTAACATTTAATATGTATAAGCCTGCGAATATCAGCTCTTATGATGTTATTCGCACCATTAAGCGAAGTTTCGGCAAGAAACTTGGGAAAATAGGTCACTTTGGAACTCTTGATCCATTCGCTTGCGGCGTGCTTCTAGTTGGCGTAGGTGGAGCGGCCAGGCTTAACGAATATATTCACGAGATGCCAAAAACTTACCTAGCAGTTGGAAAACTTGGCGAGGAAACTGAAACAGGTGATTTTACAGCACCTGTTAGCCAAAAAGATACAAGTCCATATCTGGATCAGACGATTGCAAAAATGGATGTGGAATTTATCCAAAAGCAGCTTCAGGATAAATTTCTGGGAGACTATTATCAGGCACCCCATAAGTACAGCGCTGCAAAGCACCAAGGAAAGAAGCTGCTTGAGTGGGCCAGAGAGGGTGTTGATATTAAGAAAGAGAAGAAGCTTAGGCATATTTATGAGCTTGAAGTTGTCTCTTACGATTTTCCCCTTCTTACAATTAGAGTAAAAGTGAGTAGCGGTACTTATATTAGAACCTTATTTTCCGAGTGTGCAAATCATCTTGGAACTATAGGATCGCTGGTTTCTCTTGAGCGTGAGGCCGTAGGCCATCATCACATTAAAGAAAGCATCCAACAAAACAATTGGCCAAATGGACAAGACTGGGATTATCACGGATTTGGTCTTCGTCCTGAACAAACCCTACTGCTCCCAAAAGTGATCTTCGCTCCTAAAGAGTCAAAGCTCGTTGCCAATGGAGTTCAATTAAAACTTGATAGGGCCTTAGAGTGTGAGGATTCAGAGAGCTTACTCTACTGGGCATATAGTGCGGATGATAAGCTTTTAGGTTTAATTAAAAAGATCGATGGAGAGTGGAGAGTTCAGGTTAATTTCTCTTGAAGCTCGCTATACCCTAAGTGAACCTCATTCCAGCAATTTTCCATAAACTCATCCGAGCTTTGAAATAAGTCTGGTCTAAGAGCTTCTTTAATAATAATTCCCACTTTTTGACCGTGATTAATAAAACCCGTCTTGCTGTTAATGACTCTTTTTGTTCCGTACATACTGATAGGGTAGACTGGAAGATTTTTCTCAAAAGCATACTTAAGCAGTGCCTTCTTTATAAAACTATAATCTTTTGGGCCATCTCCTAGTTTTTGTCTAGTTCCCTCCGGGTAAACTTGCAAGGCCTTGAGGCCTTTTAGAAGTCGCTGTTGTGCCCTAATGAGTGTTGTTCTTCTGGAGGTTGCACTCTTTCTATCCACGATCAGGGCCCCTGAAGCATAACCACATAAACCAAGTATAGGAATGTAGAGAACTTCCTTTTTCATTATTGGTGGTATTTGCAAGCAGGATATTATGAGAGGTATGTCCACAAAACTTTGATGATTAGCAATATATAGACCTTTTGGGGCACTCTCTTTTTCATTTAGGGGGCGACGGTCTTCGATGTAGACCTTGGATAAAGTGCTAATTCTTAGAATGATAGTTGAGTAAAGTTTCCAAAAGGGACCAGAGATTGCGACTCTTCTTTCCAAGCTAAAAGGTAATGAAATTAGAGAGCCGGGCAAAATCGTTAAAAAAAATGTTGCCACGGCAATGGCATAGGAGAAAGGCTGTAAAGCAATTCTCGCTACGGTTGTCACTTTTGGACTTTTGCCTTGAGGAGTTCGCTTTTCATTAGCTCTTTAAGGCCAGCCTCATTATCTTGCCAAATCTTTTTAAGAGACAAGTCATCGTCAAGTGTCGGACACTCAAATGTCAAAACTCCGCAGTCGTATGTTTCTGGTACAAATGTCCCCAGAGAGCCTGGAGTCGGGTAGCCAATATCAGGCACTGTTTCATAAGAATTGTAACCCGAAAGATATTCAGCGATCTCTCTAGCATCTCCGTTAAAGTTTAATAGGGGTTTCCAAGAGTGAAAAGAAAGAACAAAACCTGGCTTGAATTTGTTAAATAATTTTACAAGAAACTTGTTCTCTGGCTCGGATAGAGCACTTGGTCCTGGGTTATACTTTGGTTTTCTTACTTGATCACTCCAGTTGGAGGAGGGATAATTTCGGTTTAGGTCTACAGCGTGAGAGTTAACTCTTGTACCGGCCCTATATCCGTCCACATTTAAAATCGGTACTACAACCAAAGGCATCTCTTCAAGTGAGTGATCGTTCTTTAGCCATTCAAAAAGCTGCTTTAGAACATAAACGCCTTCAACTTCGTCTCCATGAGTTCCGCCAATCAAGTAGATGTATTTTTTAGATTTTACATCGGTCCTAAAGGCCTCTATTTCATTTCCTTCGACACTTGTACCAGATTCTAGGGGGTGAAAAATCATAATGTTTCCTTATGAGCGTAAACTGCTGATTGACCCGGAGTCTCTTCAACTTCAACCTCTAAGGCAGAAAAGCGAAACTGGAATCTCTCAAAAGTTATTTTTGTAATTTCCTCGCAAATATAAATTGCAAGTCTTTCAGCACTTGTATTGGATATGGGAAGAACCAACGCGTCCTGTTTTGGAATTAAAAACTCTGACTCATCTGGAGTTGTAAGCTTGAAGCTTTTTCCTTTGTCGTGGATTTTCAAATGTTGGTTATCCTTGGGTAGAAGAAGTCGGTGATCAAGGGAGTCACATACTTCTCTTACAATCGGTTTAATATCTAGAAAATCAAAAACCATATCTCCTTCAAGCTTTGGAGCTTCTCCTTTAACCATGACCCTGTAGTTGTGGCCATGCAAAGGTTCTCTTGTGCCATCTTCAAAAATTAAGAAGTGGGAGGCGGCAAAATTAAAATACTGTTTATAGACTTTGATTGAATAATTAAAATCCAAAAATAACCTCACTTTTAAGTCAGAGAGCTTATATGAGCATTCGCTAATTGAAAAGAGCGCAAATCTTGTTTGTGCTACGAGTTATCCATCCTCTGTTTTCAAATCACAAATAAAGAGATACAAGGACTTATGACAACAAAAAAGAAATTAATTGGTGCGTTAAATACTCTTAAAAAAGCATTGGACGAAGAATACCTTGTTGGTGCCTTCAAGAAGATTGAGGAATCAATAAATAGCATGGCGGAGGAGAGTGAGAGTCCATCAGTGAGTCTACCAACTCCAATTTTAAATAGTGATGAAATCGCTTTATATTCTGACGGTGCGTGTCGTGGCAACCCTGGTCCAGGCTCTTGGGCCTTCATTGCCCAGAATCATGAAGGGGAGCTTGTTCATTCAAGTTCAGGTGTAAGCAAGTTAACTACAAACAATAAGATGGAGTTGCAGGGTGTTATAGAGGGACTGCTCTTTGTAAGCGATCAACCCCAGAATTTTAAGAAAATCTTCTTTTATACAGACTCAAAGTATGTTGTTGACGGTATCACCTCCTGGGTGAAGGGCTGGAAGAGAAGAGGATGGAAAAAGGCTGATAAGAAAGCACCTGAAAACTTGGAACAGTGGCAGGAGCTAGATCAACTCAATGAAAAATTTAACGTAGAATTTATTTGGGTTAAAGGCCATGCGGGGCATCCACAGAACGAGCTCTGTGATAGACTGGCAAATGAGGCCCTTGATGCTCAGGGCTTTTAGTTTAGCTCTCTTTTTTATTACCTTCGAAGGAGCTCTTGCCTGTAAGCTTGTGCCAAGCAAAACTTACGTGTCGTTTTCTGCACCAATTACCCACCTTCTAGAAGAGTTAAAACTTCTAGAAGACAAGTCTTTAGAAGCAATATCTAATTACCACTCAGTTCAAAATTCTAAAGTTAAGAAACTACACGGAGGCATATTCCTGGCACCCAAGAAATTAATGCAAATGAAAGACTCCATTGTTTTTTATGATGAAAGTAGGGAGCTTTCGCGAACGCTTAAGCATTCAGATGTAAAGGGGGCTGTTGAAGTGGTGACTAGAGAGCTAGATCCATTTATGGCTTTTAATGCTTCAGTTCAAAAACTTTCGCCTTCCTTAATAGGTTGCAATAAAGAGTTAAGCGAATTGAAAGACAAGATCGACCTAATTAAGAAAGAAGTACTTAATAAAAATCTTCCAAAAAAGACATTTATTTTTTATTTAGGAAAAATTTCTAAATCAGGGAAAAAGCCAAAGCTTTTGATCGCTAATGATGGAATAGTAAAGTTTTTGAAGGAAAAACTTTCGATGTTAAGCTATCCGTCAAACCTTGCTTACGTTCCACCGTCGTCGAGGATACTTAGCGGGTTAAGTAAACCTATTTCAATTGGTCTTTATGAGTCTAGAGAAAAACTCGAAATCACTGAAGTCTCAACTGATTCATACAATATTGGGTTTCCCAATTCTTTAAAACCCGGCATCACGCAAGTGTACTTTTTAGAGGCGCTATTAGAGCTTAAATTATTTAGGGTGGATGGATGAGGATAACCTTAGATAATGCTTTCAAGATTAACGGAAAGCAAACAAGTATCGATCTTTTTATAAAAGAAAAGGCAATAAATTTTTTGATAGGTGAGAACGGTGTTGGAAAAAGCTCTCTATTTACCTACATGAAAATAAGTAAAGACCTATTTCAAGGAACCAGAGTGGCATTTGTTGACCAAGAAAAGCTTAACCCTTTAAGTGATTTGAGTGTGTCAGAGATTTTAGCTGTTGTTATTGAAGAGCTTGTAGATGTTAAGAGTTGGGAAGAATGTGAACATGTTAAAAACCTTGAGATTGAGAAATTACTTGATAAAAAAGTCTCGTGTTTATCAGGTGGTGAAAATCAAAAATTAAAGTTGGCCTTAGGCTTGATATTGCCTTTCGATATTTTATTGCTGGATGAACCACTTCAAAGCTTAGATGTGAAAAGTCAAAAACAAGTCATTTCAACTTTGGAAGATATTTCCAAAGAGAAGGCCGTATTAATTATTGAGCATAATGTGAAGAAGTATGAAAGCTTTAATGGTTGTTTAAATGTTATGAAAGAAGGCAACGATTTTGTGGAGGTTTCTCATGGTCGAAGTTGATTGGCCTAGACTTTTAACATCCTTCATTTGTGGTGGCTTTTTAACTCTGTCGGGAAGTCTAACCCAGATCGTGACAAACAATAGCCTTGGGAGTCCTTCCACGTTGGGCTTCGATGCACTTGCCGCCCTAAGTGTTATTTGCTCTCAATTTTTGGTGGTTTATTGGGTAGAGCTCCCTTTAGAGTTCATGTCGCTTACTCTTTTCTTTTCGTGTTTTACAATATTGTGGTTGGTCGGAGAAACAGTTTCAAAGAGGCCTAGTGTTAGGGGATTTAGTGTTGATATTAAAGTACTTATCCTTATAGGCCTTGGATTTAATCTCTTTGTTGGAGCAATATTTTCTATTGTTCAATTTTTATTTATGGCCCTCAATTTCGAATTTCCTACTGGTCTATGGTTTGGGAACTTCAAATACTCTAACGAGTACACAATTTATATACTGTTTTTCTTTTTAATTGTTTCTGTTTTTTATTTGAGCACAAATGCAAAGTCTCTAAGACTTTTGAGCATTGGGGAGAAATTTGCACTCGGTATTGGAGTACCGGTGGCCAAAGTACAGAAAAGGGCCTTATTGGTTTCTCTAGGCCTGACGGGTGTAGTCATTTCATTCTTTGGTGTCTTTTCTTTTCTGGGTCTCATTGTTCCTCACATGCTGCGAAGCTTCAATTTCTTTAGATCAAATATGAAACGAGAGCTTTTTTTAGGTCCAATTTTTGGAGGAGTATCCCTCTGCCTGATGGACTATCTGTGCTTTAGCTTTGACTTTCGTGGTGCTGAGTTTCCTGCGGGAATGGTCTCATCTGTGGTGGGGGCACTTTTACTAATTGTTTTACTGATTAAATCTCAGGTTAAAAGCTTTGCAAAAGACTAATTTGTATTCAATAATAAATATAAAAACGAGTACTTAAATAGTAATAAAAGGATTAAATCATGAAAAGATTTACACTATTCACTGCAGTATTATTTTTATTCTCTGCTTGTAATCAGGGTAAGAACCCTGCAAACGTAAGCATTAAAACAGAAGATGACAAAACTTTTTACTCTATGGGCTACATGCTTGCTTCAAGCCTTCAAAGGTTGGATTTGACAGATGAGGAACTTGCAGCTCTTTACAAGGGTTTAAGAGACTCTGCCAAGGGAACTAAGGCCGAAGTTGATCTTCAAATCTATCAACCAAAAATTCAAACAATGTTCAAAGCTAGAATGGAGAAGGTTGCTAAAAAAGAAAAAGAGAAAGGTGAAGGCTTTATCAAGGATTACATGAAGAAAAACCCTGAGGCGAAGAAAACAGAGAGCGGATTGGTTTACAAAGTTATAAAGCCGGGATCTGATAAAAAACCAAGTGCAAAAGACACTGTTAAAGTTCACTATCACGGAACTCTAACTAGCGGAGAAGTTTTTGACTCTTCTGTTGAGCGTGGGGATCAAATTACTTTCCCACTTGATAGAGTTATTAAGGGATGGACTGAAGGTCTTCAACTTATCGGTGAAGGTGGAAAGATTGAATTGGTTATTCCACCAGAGCTTGCTTATGGAGAGCAAGGTGCTCCTCCTAAAATTCCAGGTGGTGCAACTTTGAAATTTGAAGTTGAATTGTTTGAAGTATCGCCTGAAGCGAAAAAATAATTCGAAAAATTACAAAAATTCATATAGGCCGGACAATTGTTCGGCCTTTTTTTTTATAATTATTTCTGGTAGGGAATCTCTTTGATTACTTCTGCTGGAATTCCTTGAAAGTCGATATATGCCTCGTTCTCTCCCACGCAAAAATAACTATAAAACTTCTTGTCTTGTAGACCGAGACTCATTCGTCTGCAATTCCTCTCCCCTTCAGCATCTTGAATTTTTACAACTTCAACTTTTTCTAGCTCCAGGTATTTAAGACATCGACTCTCTGCCAATATACTCTTTGAATAAGAGCTTGGTCGCATTCTATTGTAACTTTTGAGTCCAATTTTTGATTGATGGAAGTCATTGCCATCCTTACAACCTGGTAGCAAGTCATAAGGAGCAAACAAATCCCTTTCAGGGAAGTTGTTCGCAAAGTAGATCACTCCATGAAGCTCTCTTTTACTTCTCTCTTGCTCTTCTTCTTCAAGAAGCTCAGCACACTCATCTTTTGTTAGAGGCTTTTGAATATCGCCCTTAGAACTTGATGATAAGTTTCCGATTATTTTCATCAGACCAGAGCTATATGGTTCCGCTAAATTTCCTATTCCATCCAGTAGGCCATCGGCACTGGCATTTAAAGAGAATAAAATGGCGCTTAACATTAGAGAAGTTTTCATTATTACTTTCCTTTAATGTGTTATCGGCATTTTAGTGAATAAATTTAGTGGGAAAGGGGAGAGTGAAAAGGCCTTCGTATGAAGGCCTTTACTAGTAAAATTAAAGACTTGCCGTAGGCGCAAACCAACAAAGTGGTCTTACACCAAAAGTGTCGCCAGAGTCTCTGTTACAAACTCCAACTGTTTCATCATCTTGATCAACATCGCTTAATTCGTCTACTTGGCAAAGTGCGCCTTGGTAATAAGTATCCAAGCGACATTGAGTGTCTGGGTGACTGTGGTCTGTAGTTGTAACAACCGCTTCGTCGGGAGTGTCGAACATTGGCGGTGTTGTTTGTCTTCTTAGAGCTTGAAATAAGTTCGCTGTGCTCTTTCCGGCCATTGCACCTCTTTGACAGATCAATTGATCTTCTTCGCTGCTCCACTGCTCTGCACATGTGTTTACTACGATTTGAGGAACTTCCAATTTAGATAGAACTGCTTTGTGATCTTCTCCTCTGAAAGTTCTTCTTAAACATTTAAGAGTTGCGAAATAGTCAGCTTGACCTTCATTAGTTGCCCAGTTGCTCCACCAACCACCTTTTTTAGGTGCTCCACCAATGTGGTGTCCAAGTTCGTGACACACAACTAGTGCAAATCCGTCTGGAGTAACGGTTTCGTGCCTAGCAAGACCGCCAAACATGTGAATGTTCCACTCTGAACCAGACCTTGATGCGTAAGCATTAACTGTTCCGTCATCCCAGTTTCTGTTTACCTTTAACGTTGCACCCATTTGAGTAAAAATTGGTGCGTAGATTTCAGAAACTTTGTCTATTACTGCATTGAATGTAGGCTCGTCCAAGTTTGCGTTTGCTTTGGCGCTAGCGGGAATTTTCAAATTGTTTTCAGGTACAATTCCCTCTGTCCCGTCGATAGTGCATGTGTAACCTGTGTTTGCCAGAACAGCTGCAACGGTTACTGTCTTAAAAAGTTTTCCAAGCATAAATCCTCCATGATGTTATTGCCGTATCCCTTCATTGTCTCTTTGAATGGAATCTGTGGCAAAGGAAAACAAGAACCTGTAAGTAAATGTTATAATGATGAATAATGACGGTAAGCTTTGGAGGATCAATGTATAAATTTGTGTTTTATGCGCCTAAAAATTCGTGTGAGAAAATTAAAAATTCTGTCTTTGAAACAGGCGCTGGAAAACTCGGAAATTACGAACAATGCGCTTTTGAGATTTCAGGTATAGGCCAATTCAAACCTGCACCAGGAGCGGAGCCTGCGATTGGGAAAGTTGGAGAGCTTGAAAAAGTGGAAGAGGTGAGAGTAGAAATTCTTTGCACCGAAGAAAACATTAGGAGTGCGGTGCGAGCTATGATTAAAGCACATCCTTATGAAGTTCCCGCATATGAAATTTTAAAAGTTGAAAACAATAAATTTTTACCCTAGTGGGGGTGAAATATATTCCCCCCGGAAAAATTGACCTATTCAATTTAAACCTATTAAAAACAGCGACTTAATTAATTGACTAAAGCGTTTTCTCAAATCTGCCGATCAGCTCTTTGATACTGTAATGTTGGGAGTTTTGATGAAGCGTTACTTCTTATATGTCATTGTGGCCTTAATGCCCTTAGAGCTGATGAGTGAAGAACTTGGGAGATTCGGCAAGAAGGACTTTAAGTCTCCTGTAAGAGAATTTGGTGTTATCGCCACTAAGTCAGGATATTTCCCCGAGAGCATGTTTGCTTATGTGGGGGAGAAAGCACGCTTCTTTATAACCTCAACGGACGATACTCCTCAGTGTTTCTTACTAAAGGATCATAATGTTTTTCTATCTGCCGAAAAGGGGAAAATGCAAGAGGCCATCGTTGAGTTTAAATACCCCGGCAGGTTTGAGTATTATTGCCCCTCTACAAAGTTTAAAGGGCATATAACAGTTGTTGAAAGACCAGGAACGAAAAGCAAAGTTAAAAGAGAAATTGCCAGTGAAAAGAAAACATACTGGACACCGAGAGATTAATAGAGAGGATAAATGAGCTCCGTATTTCAAGATGCCATTGGATCATTGCTAGCACCAATAAAGAACTTATTGGACGATGCCAGTGTTTCTGAAATTATGATCAATGGTCCGCATGAAATTTTTGTGGAGCAAAAAGGTCTTGTTCACAAAGTTCCAAATAAATTTCCGGATGAAGAGTCTCTTATGGCCTCTATGAGAGCGATTGCTCAATCAGTTGGCCGAATTATAGACTCAGATAATCCGAGACTGGACGCACGACTTCCCGATGGATCAAGGATTGCGGTTGTTATTCCACCAATGGCCAAAAATGGTACTACGGTAGCTATTCGAAAGTTCTCCCAAGAGAAGCTTGGGCTTAAGGACCTTATAAACTTTGGCTCTCTTTCTGCGGATGCCGCAAGGTTTTTGGATTGTTGCATGTATGTGGGTAAGAATACCTTAGTGTCTGGCGGGACTGGGTCTGGTAAAACCACAATGTTGAATGTCCTAGGTTCTAGAATGCCAAAAACTCAGAGATTGTTGATTATTGAAGACTCAGCAGAACTTCAAATTAAGGCCGAGCATGTTGTGCAATTCGAAACAAGAAAAGCAAATAAGGACCATGCGATAAGCGAAGTTTCAATAAGAGATTTAATCGAGTCAGCCTTGAGACTTAGGCCTGATAGAATTATTGTAGGTGAGGTTAGAGGTCAAGAGGCCTTGGACTTGTTAAATGCAATGGGAACAGGACATGATGGATCGATGGGGACAGTTCACGCAAACACTCCATTGGACGCATGCACTAGGCTTGAAACTTTATGTCTGATGGGTGAAACCAAGATACCACCAGATGCAATTAGAAGCATGGTTGGTTCGGCCCTTCAAATTATAGTCCAATGTTCTAGGTATCACGATGGTGGTAGAAGAACTTCACATATATCTGAAGTGTTGGGAGTTGACCCTCATGGTAGATATATTGTGAGGGATATTTTTAAATGGGTTCAAACTGGGAAAGATCCTGAGACTGGTATGTTCCAAGGAGAGATGGTGCCTTGTGGATACGTACCTTCATTCTTTGAGCAGTTTGTGGCCAATAAGTTGCCATTTCCCAAGTCTAAATTCAGGCCGCCTGAATGGGCACTGCCTTTTCTTAGCGATAAAAAGAAGGCCGCCTAGGATCATCTTCTTAATCCCGCTATTTTCGCTAATTCTAAAAGGCCAATGCGGCTCAACTTTACATCTGAAGCGTTTGGTTTAAACTTTTCACGTTATTTTATTATTAAGGAGTTTATAATGTCCGCCATTAAAAAAATCAAAGCTAGACAAATCCTCGATTCAAGAGGAAATCCTACTGTAGAGGTTGAGATCTTTACTGAAAATTCACAAGGCAGAGCCTCTGTTCCAAGTGGAGCTTCGACAGGATCTAGAGAGGCCCTTGAACTCAGAGATAAAGATAAAAGCTTTTATATGGGTAAGTCCGTAAGAAAGGCAATCGCTAATATAAATGAAAAAATAGCCCCAAAACTTCTTGGCATGGAAGTATCTGAGCAAAGAAAAATTGATAACTGCATGCTGGAGTTGGATGGAACAGACTTTAAGAACAACCTTGGTGCAAATGCCATGCTTGCAGTAAGTATGGCCGCAACCAGAGCTGCTGCAAGTGAATTAAACAAGCCATTGTATAAGTACCTTTCTGAAGATTTAAATTGTCCAAACCCTGTGGGAGCCCTAAGGCACCCTGCTCCTTTGATGAATATTATTAATGGGGGGGAGCATGCATCAAATAATCTTGATATTCAGGAATTTATGATCGTTCCTCACATGAACAAAACATTCTCCGAGAACCTAAGAGCCGGTGTTGAAATTTTTCATAATTTAAAGCAAGTCCTAACTGAAAAAGGTCACTCCACAAATGTTGGTGATGAGGGAGGCTTTGCTCCTGACTTAAAATCACACGAAGAAGCTCTTGAGTGCATTAAAGAAGCTGTTGGTAGAGCTGGTTACAAGTTTGGAGAAGAAGTATCAATATCCCTAGATGCTGCGGCCAGTGAGTTCTATGACAAAGACTCCAAGAAATATACAATGGGTGGAAAGCAGTACTCCTCAGAAGAGATGATTGAGTACTATGCAGGACTTGTTGACTCAATGCCAATTTACTCAATTGAAGATGGCCTTGATGAGAGTGACCATGAAGGGTGGACCAAGTTAACAGAAAAACTAGGCAGTAAAACTGTTCTTGTTGGTGATGATCTTTTTGTTACAAATGCAAAAATTTTCGAAGAGGGAATTAAAAACAAAGAGGCCAATGCAATTCTTGTAAAGATTAATCAAATCGGGACTATCTCCGAGACTTTCGACACCCTAAAAATGGCATTTGATAACAACTTCAAGGCCATCATCTCTCATCGTTCCGGAGAAACTGCTGACACTTATATTGCCGACTTGGCAGTAGCAAGTGGTTCAGGCCATATTAAAACAGGCTCTGCATCGAGATCGGATAGAATTGAGAAGTATAATCAACTACTTCGCATCGAAGAAGAACTGGGAGAAAGTGCCCGTTTTGACCATAAGCTCTAAATAAAATATCGCTAAGGAGCCGAAACTAGGTCTTCTTAGCGATTTTACCTTGTAAAGACCACTTGTAGCGCTTAAAATTTAATTAGAACTTTGAAGTTCTTAACCTCAAACATCGAGGTCTTTATGTTGTCGAAGTTATTTGTTGCTCTTAACTTTAGATCTGATAGCTCTCTATCCCGTAAAATTGATGGCTTTAAGAAACGGTACGATCCTAAGTATCGCCAACGGTCCTTTCCGCACATGGCACTACTTGCGCCATTTGAGGTAAACTCCACCGATGTGAATAATCTTGGAGGGGAGCTTAAAGAAGAATTGGAGAGTTTCTTTTATGGTCATAATTCTGCCATAAAACTTGCTTTTACGGGGGTGGGAATTCTTCAAACTAAAAGAAACAATATTGTTCACCTTATTCCCAGTTATTCACCCGACTTAAAATTTTGTTCAGATCTTGTTTTGGATATTTGCAAGTCTTTCATTCCTGCTGGGCAGAAGTATAAAACTAACGATAAACAATTTCTTCCAATAGGATACTTCTCCTTGATGGACAACATGATTGAAGTCATTGAACAAATTAAAATGGAGTTCAGTAGAAATAGCGAGCTAACTTTAGACGGTATCTCGCTGTATGAACAGAAAAATGGATCTTGGTATCTAAGGGAGGAACTTATTTCCTTTGAGGACAATCAGGACACATTTTTACAGCTGCAGGAGCGTTCGATATAATCTTTTCATGATTAATTATAAAACACTGTTGTTGGCATCCATTTGGAGCACTTTTTCTTTTGGGCAGGCTTCATACCTGCCTTTCTCAACAACCCTTGATAAGGGTGGAAACGAGGCCAGCGTTAAGGGCACCTACTGGCAATCTCAAACTAGGATTAATAGTGACGGGGAAGAAGTACCTTTTGTTGATAATGAGAGTTTTCAAAAAGTTGATGTGGAATTGCTTGTTAAGTATGGATTGACTGATGACTTGGAGATGGGTGTTGGTGCTCTTTATAGACAGAATCTGTCTGTGGAAGTAGTTGGAAATGAAGAGGAGAACTTAACCAGC
Organism: uncultured Bacteriovoracaceae bacterium; assembly: GCA_950070535.1. Taxonomy (GTDB): domain Bacteria; phylum Bdellovibrionota; class Bacteriovoracia; order Bacteriovoracales; family Bacteriovoracaceae; genus UBA845. The sequence goes on from CATMLK010000033.1 coordinate 18,136, forward strand.
AACGGAGTTAAGTCGGGAATCTTTCAACTTAAATACTCTCTTCCTAGAGAAGGAAGATGGCAGTTCGCAGCCGAAGTAAGCTTTTTAAAAGACTTCATTTCCAATTCCGAAGGTTCTAAGGATTTAGTATTGGGCGATGATGGAGATAGCACCTCGTTTGGATTATCAGGCTCGTATCGCTTCCCGTCAATGAACTTTATTTCAGGTAGGGTTCATTACAGAAATCCTTCCAGTGCGTTATCCAGTGAGGTTGTCTCTAGTGCTGAGTACGTGCTTCTTTGGAAGCGTGTATCCCTTTTGGGAGGAGTTGAAAATGTCACCTCCCTGAATCAGGATCCTTATGATGATGATCCATCAGAGAAACCCAGTGTCAACACTGGAAGCACCTATCTATACAACAGCATAAATCGTTCTTGGACTGCCCCCTACATAGGATTTAATTTTTCTCTTGGAGACCATTGGAGAGTGGAGACAAGAGCTGAAACTCGATTAAATACAGTGTCTAGCGACAAAGGGAGTGCGTTTTCATTGATGATTGCTAGAAGAAACTCTGCACCTAGGGCCCTAGAGCAAAAAAGACAAGCGTTTAAGCAGTACTCCATTGATGCCAGGGTAGTAAAACTAACTAAATCAAAATCGTCGGTAATTATTGATGTAGGATTAAGTCAAGGTATGGAAAAAGGCTCAAAGGTTGATTTTTATCACTTTGACTATTTAGGTGGAAACGAATTGATTGCGTCGGGATATACTGTCCGCGTTGGAACTTCTAAATCTATGGTGAAAATAACCAAAAGATACTCTAAAAAACAAGTTCAAGATGGAACAATTGCCAGATCTGGGCTTGTTAAAGAGTAGAATGGAAAAAAATTAGCCCTTTGTAAGTTTGGCGCTTTGGATTAAAATAGCAGCAATATCTAATTATAATAAGGAATCCTTATGATGCGTTTAAAGCACATCTTTACAATCATCTTGATAGGCTTGTGGAGCTCGGCCGCAATCTCTAAAACTTTCTTAAACCAGTTTGTTCAGTTTGAATTGCCAACTGGATGGAATTGTATGATTGAAGGAAGTGAGTGGGTTTGCCAATCGGAAAATGATGAAAGGAAGAAAGAGGCCATTATTATCTTGGCCGCAAAATATAGGGGACCTCAAGATTCCTTGGAGGAATATCAGGCATATTTAAAGAAAGCAAAAACTTATCAACTACCTGGTGGAAAGTCTCAACGTTCAGAGGCGAAATATGCAAAGCTTAGCAGTGTCAATAATCATAGGTGGGTGGATGCACTTCACCTCGCTAGTGAGGTTCCTGGATTTTACACAAGATATTTAGCTACTGTAAAAGAAGACCTCGGTGTGGCGGTAACATTCTCAGTTACCAAGGACTTGTACAGCGCCTATCAAGGGATCTTCGATAACGTGGTGGCATCATTAAGAGTTTTCAGACAGAAAAAGCAAAACCTTGCCGATATCAAGCTTAAAGGAAGTGGTGCAGGAGGAGAAGCAGACTTTGATGACACGACCTTTGTGCCTGCCGATCAAAACTTTGATATTGGAATGGCAAAAAAGAAAAGAGAATCTGATGATTCTAGCTCTGATGAGAATCTTCTATATCTACTCGCCTTGCTAGTTGCAGGTGCCTTTATTCTAATTAAACTCAAGGGTAGAAAATAATAAGATATTGGGAGGAGTTAGTCCTCCCTTTTTTTGCCTAAAAAAGTAGGCGAGCTAAAAGCTTGAGTTTATTTACCTTGCCAATAAATCCAGTAGGTTAGTTAAATCCATTAAGATAATACAAGGGGATGACGATAAAATAGAGTCGTGTACCATTGATGCTTAAAGGAAGCCTATGAAGCTTATTCTTAGAAATTCTCTTGCCGGATTTTCTACTTACCTAATGACAGTAAGTCTTATTCTTTCTCCAATCCCAGGAGTAGGCGTTAGTTACGCAAGTGCTCAAGACTCTGTCGACTGCTATGACTCAAATAAAGATTCAGACTCAGAACGTCTTTATAAAACTGGTTGCGACTTGGAAGATATTAAAAAGAAAGCTAAGTTTTCCAATTACACGGATCATAACTCTAATATTATGGCGATGCTTGAGCAAGCAGTTGCTGGAATGATGGGCGTTGTTATGATCCAGTCGCTTAGTAACGGTTATCTATATGAAGTTGACCCTTTGTTGTATGGAGATGACTGTTCTGCGAATAAGGCCGGCAAATATACAATTAGAATCGCTCAACTAGGAGCTCTTTCTTATATACTTGGCGATATTAAAGCAAATATGGAATTTAGCAAAGCAAGTGAGAAAGCACTCGATATGGTGTCTAGTACTGGTGAACAAGAGAAACTCGGTAAGAACTATAAGAACAAACAAATTGAAACTCTTGATACTTTAATTGAAGTTTTTGAAAAACAACAAAAAGGGATAAAAGCTAAACAAACTCTTTCCCTTATTGCTGAAGCAGCATTCGCAGCATCTCTTGGATTGGAGGTTGCAGGAATTTTTAAATGTAATGCTCAGTGTGCAAAGGATAAAGCAGAGAAAATGGCGCAGCTTACAAAGTTTCAGACTGCCGCATCCAGTGCAATCGCTGTGGCAAATGCAAAAGTTGCAAAAGCGTCTGTGTGCCCGGGGCCAACCTGTAATCCAGCTGCGGTAACAAATTGTACAGCAACTGCAGGAAGCCTTACCGGCCTTATGACAATGTTCAATGCATCTGTTTCGGAAAAGCAAGCGACAGACTCTGCCAAAGGAACGGTCAAGGCTGCTACTCAAGTTAAGAAGACTGCTTTTTGGACAGGACTTTGGGCGAAAGTTAAAAACTTTTTTAAAAGCGAGTCTGCTGGCCTTAACGCCGTAGGAAAGTTGCCTGTTGAGGATTTAGCCGATGATGCTATCAAGGGAACTGTCTTTACAAAGGATCAGGCAAAAATGATTGCAGAGTTTTCAACTGATCAATCTACCATAAGTTCGGTAATCGCGAATACCCACATCTGTTCTAAGTTTGATATACCTTCTGACGGTCCGGCCTTGGAGGCCAGTGTTAAAAGCGCTTTGAATGCTTTTGTGAATTATAAAAATTCTCCGATTGAGTGTTGTGGAGGAGCCGGACTTACCATTCAGCAACAGAACTCGCTCTATGCTCACAACTCAATTATGGCCGCAGAGATAAACACTTTGCAAGGTGAGCCCTCAATAGGTCTTTCTGCTAAGATTGCAACCGCCAAGGCAACTGAGAAAGCTCAGCTTGAAGTAATGAAGAAAGGATTTGACCAAATATTAGATCAGATAAATATAGGTGGAAACTCCAATCTGTTTAATCCATTTAGTGCTGTAGGCGAAGCTCAGGTCATTAAAGGAACATTGAAAGGTTACGGTGTGCCTCAAACATCACTATTTTCAAGCACAAAAGATATGAGAGTGTTTGGAGTATTTGGTGGTGCAGAAGAGGGTACTAGTAAACTTTTTGATAAGAACTTCAAACATTATGTTAAATCAAACTTCCACTCGACACTTATAAGGCTTGCATTCGCTTCTCAACTGGAGAGCTTTGATCCGAACAATCCTCAGGCTGAAATCGAAGAGATTGCAATGTTGGGAGAGAAGGTCGAGAAGATTATGTTTCTTTTTAATCAGCTCGTAGAGCAAGAGAAGCCTCTTCAATTAGCGAATACTGATTTTAAGAATAAGAGCTTATGGAAAGAAGTCGTATCTAAGGTAGCCGAATTGGTAATGCCAAGTGCCCACGCTTGGATAAGTAGTGTCGGTGGGCAAGTTGCCGCTGGGGCGGGGCTGAAAATGGTTAAAAGTAAGCTTGGGCTCAAGGGACCATGGTCAGCAGTATTAAATGTTGGCTCTGATTTTATGATTATGAATGCTCTGCTGGGCAATTTCGCAAGAAACTATGGTCTTGTTTCTCCAAAGGGAAGGGCCTACACGTGGGGAGCAATGGCAGCAGTAAATTTAGCTGTTTATATGATGGATAAAAAAGCAGAAGGTAAGATTAAAGGTTACCTTCAGACTGTTAAACAACATAGAGATCGATATGTTGATACTGCTGGTTTTTCTCGATATGGAGATGGAGACAAGTCAAGTGAGACTAGAGACGGTAGCGGTAAGCTCAAAACAAAAGATGGTGCCCAATTTGAGAAATATATCAGCAACGGTGTTGCCATAAAGGCATGTGCAGTCCCCAAGGCCGATGGATTTGCTCCTTCTACTTGTCCGGCAAAAGTTTCAAAGTCTAGTTTCTCTTTGCCTAGCATGGATCGAAGCCTGGCCCAAAGTGTAACTCCTGCTCACTTATCAAGTGCTAAGTTTGTGTCTCAAGTGTCTAGAGGGCTTGCTACTGGGGCAAGGGATGCAAGCTCATTGGCATCTATGGACTTGGCAAAAATTGAAGCACAGAATAAGGCCATGAGAACTTTTAATGCGAAAGCGTTAAAGAAACTTGATGAACAGGAATCTTCTAATAATAAAAATGATATTTCTAGCTCACCACCTCTGGCTAAACTTATTGCTAGTGGAAAGAAGGCAATCGTTGGAGCCTCTCAAGCAGCTATTGGTAAAGGTTTCCCTAGCTCTGACAATATCACTACGACAAGTGAAGAAAGTGACGAGGGCACGGGTGAATCAAGAAAAGTTACCAGAACTTCAGCCTTTGGGGGACTGGGGTCAAAAAGTGTGCAGACACCACAAGGGGCAAATTACGATTTGGATCTTTTTGATGAAGAGCAGGACATTGATATCGGCCAAAAGCCTGGAGAAAAACTAGAAAGTTTTGTTTTAAATCATGACGATATTCATAAGACCAAGCAAACCTCGATTTTTAAAATTCTATCCAACCGATACTTGCTTTCATACCCAAAGGTTTTGGAAGAAAAGAAATAAGGGTGCCAACATTGTTGGCCGCTCTTATTCCTCATAAATATCCAACATGCTGATTTTATGTTGCTCTATATCTTTAAATATAGAGTTAAGTGTATAATTTCACTAAGGTTACGGACCTAATCCTCCGATATAGCCTAATGACGGAATGTCTCTTATTGGAGAAATTATGAAAAGATTGCATAAGAATATCATTTTCACCCTAGTTGCGTTCTTACCATTATCTAGCTTTGGCTCTGAACAGGAGCAAGTCAAAAAAAGTTGTATGGCAAATAGCTCACAGCTGGAAGCTAAGATGAATGAGATGAAGGAATTATCTAATATCGTATCTGATAATAAAGAATTAGCTAAAAGCGTTGATTATGCCGAAAAATGTTATGAAAAAGCAACCGGTAAACAAGGCGTAGATTGTGTAAATAACACAGTAACTGAAAAAGTTACCATCGCCAAAAGTAAGGAAGATGCTCTAGGTGCATTTTGCGATCATTATGCCCTATTTACTTTTACGAAAGAGGAAATTCAAAAAATGAAGCATTTAGTAGATGCATCTGCACACTTGGATACCTCTGGCTCAACGAGCATTAGTACTTCGATGGGAGGCGCCCTTAAAGGTATCAGCAGCAAATTCTTGTCTAATAAAAACATTAATAAACCACTTAAGTGTGACCGTTACTTGGGAGACATTGAGAGTGGTGGACTTGCAACTAGGATTTATGAAGAGATTACTAATTCCATTGATAATCCAGATCGTCCTTTCAGGTTTAAAAAGGTTTGGAGTCCCCAAGCATGTTTTACCGATGATAATAGTGTAGGCGTCTTTCGTATTGCCCAAGGTAATGGCAGTCAGTTCTTTACTAATATGAACGCCAAAGTTGAATTGGAATCTTCTACTTATTGCAAAGACCACGCTAGGAACTATTGCTTTCCTGCATTTGCTTTTTACCATGCTTGTAACCAATTTTCTGGGGCACAAGGAAGTGAAGATGAGATTAGAAAAGCAGCCTGCATGAAGGATGCAAAGAAGGCCATAGAAAACTGTGCAAATGGAGACTACGAATTAGCACAGTTGCCAAGAGATTTTCAAGAAACAAAAAATGTTAGGGAATGGTACAAGGTTAATGAAGAGAATTCGACAGCTAGACTTCTTATGGCTGAGCCAATGGCTAACTTTGATAATAGCCTTAATCGATCTCCAACCCCAATCAAGCCCTCTTTTGGGGATACTATGTTTGAAATGTATTCCACATGTGTGATCTTAAGAAAAGCGGCGGAATCACAGACCGGTGAGGACGGCCGTCTAGTTGTAGGTGAGAAGGTAAGGTCTCTTTCTAATACATATGAATGTGTAAGAAGTGCCCCGTGGAATGCAGACTTCAATTACTGCTCAAAAGCAAGTCAGTTTGGGGATGGTATTTTTGATATTGGTGCTGCCGGATTGCATACTGCGATGCAGATTGGTAGCTCGATGAAAGAGTCTGAGATTCAGGGAGAATTAGCTAGCGGAATAGCCAGTGGAGATGAAACTGCATATATAAAAGCACAAAAATCTAAAGTTGAAAGAGAGGCTACCCAAGCTCAGAATAGAGGACATATAAATGCTGCTCATGCCACTGGCCTAGGTACTGCTATTTATAACTTTCCAAATGCCCAGCAATTTGCCAAGGCCTGCGAGCAGCCTTTGGATGGCTACTTTGAAAATCAAGCATTAAACTGTGGAGTCCTATGGGTTGCAGATAACAATGATGAAGTAAGAAGCGGGCTATTCTCTAACCAGGCTGTTAGGGGAAATTTGATGTATAAAATGGCACAGAAAGTGGGACAGGCCACCTTTGAATATGTCATGTCCAATCAACTCGACAATCAAGCAGATCAGCTTCGCGATATTCAAAAAGAGTATGACAAGTTCTTCGCACAAGATGCGGTAACCCCCGAGTTGGTAGGAGTAGATTACTGTGAGCAGAACCCTAATGCTCCAAGTTGTGCCGGTGGTAGAACCACTGTGGACTCCGGAAGCTTCTCAGGCTTTGACTCTGCAAATTTCCAAAACGGACAGGGCGGAAATTTTTCTTTCTCTAAAGATGCTGACCCTGAATTCACTAATCAAGAACTTACGCCTGAAGAGAGAGAGGCAAGGGAGAAGCTTGCTGACTTTATGGGAAAAGGTGGAGCTAAGTCCTTCGGATCAGACTTTAGCGCTCCAGGTGCTGCATCGGCTAAGTATGGCAAGTCTGGTGGCGCCGGCGGAGGCGGCGGCGGCGGCGGCGGAGGAGGCGGAGGTGGATCAACTGCACCAGCTCCTCAGACGGGAGGCGAAGCAGTTAATTCACAAGGTATCACCAAGAAAAGAAATAAAATGATATCGGGAAGCTCTAATATTAGTTACCGTTCAGGCGGCAGTGCTGGAAAATCAAAGAAGGATACAAATCCCTTCTCAAATATGCTGGGTGACAAGAGCTCTAGGAAAGTCGCCAACACTGTAAATGATATCGCTCCATCTCAGAGTAAGTTGTTTGAAAAAATTAGTAATAGGTATGGAAAGGTTTCAAAAGAAAAGAGAATATACAACTTCAGTGGCGATGAAAATGGAATTTAATAAGTTTATATATACTTTGATGATTAAAGAAAATCATTTAGATACTTTTGGTCATGTAAATAATGCTGCTTATTTAACTCTTTATGAGGAAGCAAGATGGGATTTCATTACTAAAAATGGGTATGGACTGGACGTCATCCAGAGAGAACAAAAGGGTCCTGTTGTTCTCGATGTAAATCTTCGTTTCAAAAGGGAACTTAAAAATAGACAGCTGATAAGTATCCATTCCCAATCTCAAGACATGTCTTCAAAAATAATGAAAATGAAACAAGTCATGATTAACCCTGAGGGGGAAGTTGCAAGCGAAGCTTTATTTACATTTGGATTCATGGATATGAAGTTAAGAAAGCTAGTAGAGATGCCTCAAGATTGGCTTAATGCCGTTACTTAGGCTGGACTAGTATTTATTACATAACGCTCATATATTTCCTCAACCTTCTCCAAAACAAAGTCTTTAAACAGTAACTGTGACTCATCAATATTTTGTTTGAAAATATCCAATGTATAATGCTGTTCGCATTGAAGAGATATCGGGGTGAAGGAAAGATGCCAAGGCTCTACTGAAACACCACCTAGGTCTTCTTTATATGGCCTATGAAATTTAAACCTGTTCAGATTTTCATCAATCCAGACATAGAGCTTTGAGAAGTCTTCGTTGCACTCGTTAATGGTGAGTGCTAGTTGGTCTCTGGGCTTCACACTTTTATCGTAGATGTCAATCTCCGTTCCCCAATGATGTCTACTCGCACCAGGAATTGCAGACCAGGCCATTATTGCTTCTAAGATTTCTTGATTTGAGGCCGTGTCAAAATTTAAAATTTTCTCCTCTCTGGTTAGAAGTGTTCTCTTACCGCTGGCCTTGGCGTTCCAAATCGCTAGTTGCTTATCAAAGTTTCTGTACGCACTTGCAACTTCAATATGAATGTCTGCCTCTCTGGCTGCACTCTGCAATTTTTTTAATTCGAGCAAGGCCTCAGGATGGATCTGATATAGATCTTTAGTTTGGACAAGGTAAGAGTTCTCTCTTCCGGTAAGTTCTTTATAGTTCATTTCGTTATTCTTCTTTTTCATCAGGGAATAGTCTTCTAAGTGCACTTTTCTTATACCTTATTGAAAGTATCTTAAAAAGGTCTGTGTCTGCACCCTTATGGATATCACCTTTCATGGAGAAATTTGTATTCATGATCTTTTCTTTTTCGCTTAAAACCTCAATTCCACCTGAAGAGGTGTCATTGCCGAAACCGAAGTCAAAATCATCCTCTTTTTTTCCTGTAGTTGTTTTAAAGCTACCAGCACTTTTCATATCAAGGCCTTTGGTGTCATTGGTGGCTTCAGTTTTTGACTCTGTTTCTGCCTTAGTGGCCGATTGTGTATTGTTTGAGCTTCCTAGGCTAGCCAGCTCTGTTGGAGTGCTCGCTCCAAAACTTTTCTTGAATAGGGCGGGAGAGGCCTTTAGGAAGTTACCCTCTAGTTTTTTTACTTTATCCACAATTGCTTTATAAGGAGCTTTCTCCGCTAACTTTTCTGTAATCTTGCTGATCCTGGCCGCTTTCTTGTTGAGGTCAGCGGTATCTAAGCTTGCTAGCTCAAGCCTGCCAGTGGCAAGGGAGTTTGATTGCTTTAAGAGTGAGGGCACCTCAAGGCTACTTGGTAAATTAATTGTGCCAAGATTTGCACTCGCTACAACGGGACATTTGGTCGGATACTTTTTACAGATTGAGCAGTCCTCGTCAGACTTTCCTTCATTGGTGATGCACTCATTTACTGGTGAATAACCTAAAGTATTTCCACCCGCATAACTTCCTGCCTTAAGATTTATATCGCTATTGTAAGAGACACAAACTTCTCTGTTCTTTCTTTGCATGTTAGGAGAGCCATCTTCATTAAAGCAATAACATTCTGGTACTGTGGGGTTGTCCAACTTATCCTCAGTACATGCCACGCCAAACCTCGCTCCACCTGTATCAATGAAGGATACTAAAATTTCATCTAAGGCCTTGATCCTGTCTTCACTTATCTGTTCATTTTTCTTAGCCGAATTTCTTAACATATTGGAGTAGGTAGTTAAGACACCGGCCAGTGCGGCCCTTACCCAAGGGGTTGCCATTCCCTTATCAATCCATTTCTTTACCGTCTCTCCGAGTGGAGTCTTAGCCGAGGCCTTTATTGCTTGAGTGGGCTTGGTTGCGTCCACTTGCAATGAAGCTGCTGTGGGGGCATCTGCAGCTACTACATCAGAAATGGCTAAACCTTGATAAATTTTTCTAGTTATCATTTCAGCAAACTGAGGCAAAGTAACTTCACTCAGATAGGAAAATTCGGTGAATAGGGCCTCAAAGTCTTTGTTCATCCAAAGATCCGCTAGATTGATTGTTTCGTTGCGATTGGCCGGTGTGTAATAACCTCCCTTAATCGCATTATCCAGTGTGCCTGTACCTGTGCTGGAGGCTAGACAATTACCCATTGGAGAACCTAATCCCATCTGTACCTGCTCGTAAATAGCAGCGGCAACAGCAGCTGCATAAAGTGTAGTAGCGAGTGTGTGACCCTTCTTTCTCGTTTGAGATACCTTCATCCTGATTCTTTCTTGTTCCTTCATCGTTTCAAGAGCGAGGGTTTGGGCCTTAGTTGCTTCGGTATCTTCGGAATTCTCATCTTGTATTACTTTTATGTCAGCTTCGTATTTTTTATGGAGTTTTTTAAGGCTCTTACTGTAGCTTAATTGACTGGTAACTTCTGTCAGGGTGCCAGCAACTGCTCCGCCTAGCATAAGCCAAACAGAGGTTGCTTTACATGATTTGAAGGCCTCTTTGTTAATTATGAGGTAGTAGCCCGCCAGAAGTCCGACCGCTAAAGGCACGCTGGCCCTGTGCCAGTTTCCATCAGATACTTCACTAGGTTTTTTAAAATCCTGAAGCTCCCTCTTTACATTGTCCTTGAAGCAGCTAGAGTATTCGTCTCCTGTTTTTCCTTCACATAAGTTCGCGTTAGTCTTCGTGGATACTGTCTTGTTATTTAGAACACATCTATTAAGCTCAGGGTGCATGTATTGCCCTGTTGGACAATCATCGGCCAGGGCTGAAGTTGTGAAAACTATTAATGATATTAATGAAATTAGTTTCTTGAGACTCATATTTTTACCTTTGCTATACCCAACTTTTCGGCTAAATCTCCGAAATTATTAAGTATAGTCCTATTATATGGCCAAGTTTATTCGGAGCCTTTTTTTCTGGGCCAGTTTGAGTTAGTATTCAGTGCTTAAACTTGTAAGTGTATGTAATTATGAAGGTTTGTTTTGTTATTTAAAGTCACTATTTTCATATTTGTTGCCACCTTATTGCCAGCTGTTTTTGGCGCAAATTTAAATTTAAAGACGGGAGATCTACTACTGCAACCACTTGGGTGTTGGAGTTGTTTCCTAATTGAAGAGCAGGAGGCAACAAAATACTCACATATGGGTGTCTATTTAAATCTAGATGGACAAGAATTAGTGCTTGAGGCCTATGGCGAGGTAAAGCTTACCCCTCTTAATAATTTTTTGGCACGAACTGAGGGTGATGAGAAGGTGCTTGTGAGGCGCTTTAATGAGCGAAAATTTTCTTATGAAAAGGTCGTTGATAAAAGTTTGTCATTTGAAGGGCTTTCTTATGATGACCAATTCTTGTGGGACAATGTAAATGAAAGTGGTGAGAAGCTATATTGCAGTGAGCTTGTATATAAACTTTTTTATGAATTTTATGGAGAACTCTTGCCTTTAAAGCCCATGAGGTATGATAAAAACCGGCCACACTGGTTTAAGTTCTTCAAGGGCAACATTCCCGATGGAAAGCTTGGAAACTCCCCAGGAGACTTCGAGAGATCTGAGCTATTCAAAACCATAGGCGAGTTATGAAGTTAAGCTACGAGGTAAAGAGATTAGAACTTAGAGTTAATTGGAAAATTTCCAGAAATGAAGCTCTCTTTAAAGAGAACATCATTATCAAACTGGAGGAGTGCGGCCTATACTCAATAGGGGAAGTGGCACCTAATGTAAGATATAATGAATCTCTTGAGAAAGTGATTCAACAAATTGATTCTTTACCTCCTTTTAACTCCCCACAACACCTTCTTGATGAAGTAAACTCTATTCAAGTTTGTCACTCCTTGAAGTGTGCTCTCGTTTGTTCAGCAGTTGATCTCGTGTCTAAAAAAAGAGGTCTTGCTGTCGAGAATTTTTTAAATGTCTCTCCAATTGCTGAGGTGGCAACTTCCATGTCGGTTCCGATAATGCAGGAATCTTTGATAGAAGACTATCTATCCGATCTAACGCACTTTAAGTTTATAAAAATCAAGGTTGAAGAATCAAATTGTATTGAGTTAACAAGACGAGTTGCAAAAATTTCCAAAGTTCCTGTTAGGGTGGATGCAAATGAAGCGTTTAGCTCAAAAGACTCCTTTTTGACGTTTACAGAGGCCATATCGGATTTAAATATTGAGTTTATTGAACAGCCATTTAAGTCGAGAGACCTGGAACTTTATAGAGAAGTGAAAGGGCAGACTCCATTCGAGATCATGGCCGATGAGTCTGTCGAGGATTATGCTGACTTCAAGACACTTGTAGAACTTTTCGACTCTGTAAATGTTAAGTTAATGAAGGCCGGAGGATACTTGAAGGCTAAAGAGTTAATGGAAGGTGCAAAAGCGAATGGAATGAAGGTCATGTTAGGTTGCATGATTGAAAGCTCTATCGGTATTAGGAATGCTTTAAGACTTGGAAGTTTGGCGGATTTCTATGATTTAGATGGGTCGCTTTTATTAAGAAACGACCCATTTCATAAGATTAAAGAATCAAATGGTCTGGTCTCTATTATTGAGGATTAGTGCTGGTGTCCACCCTCACCATGAGCATGACCATGTGCTTTTTCTTCTTCTGTAGCCGCTCTTTTCTCAGTAACTTCTACATCAAAGAATAGGTCTTTTCCCGCCATAGGATGATTTCCATCAACCATAACGTCGTTGCCTTGGATGTCCATAACTGTAAAAATTGGAGCATTTGGCTCGTTGTTTACTTGAAATTGGTCACCAACCTTTACATCGCTTCCTTCTGGAAATTGATCTTTCTTAACTGTGATTTTTAAGTCTTCAATAACATCGCCATATGCGTCAGCAGCTTTAACTTCAACTTGCTTCTTATCACCCACATTCATGCCTTCTAGTTCTTTCTCAAGACCTGGGATGATTTGTCCGCTTCCTACTAAAAATAGTAGTGGCGCTCTTCCTTCGCTAGAGTCAACTAAGTTGCCCTCTCCATCTTTAAGAGTGTAGTGAAATCCCATAACTTCGCTCATATCTATTCCTTTTCTTTTTTTGGAAACAAGTTGATGCAAATATCACTGTTTCCGATGAGTTCTTCTATTTCTTTGCCTGTATAGCTTAAAAACATTTTAGAGATGCTTTGGCCAGTTCTTCCTGATTCGTCAAAACGATCTTCGAGTGAAAACGTAAGGTTAAAGATCTCACAAAACTTTATCCAAAACTTGTTCTCTACTGCGGCTAGACCAATATATCGGCCATCAGACGACTGGTAAATGTTGTAACACGGATATTTCCCTGTGTGCAGTGCCTTTGGTGTTTCACTATCTTCAAGTGAGTTTGTCCACAGCTTATCCAGAACGCGAGATGCGGCCTGATCTAGATAGATTTTTCTATTTTCTTTTTTGCCTGAGGTTGACTCAACGTATGCTCCTAAAGCCTCTAGAGCTATTTGTTGGGCGAAGACTACGCCTGCAAATGGGAGGTAGGGAAGTGTATCGCCATTAGTTGCCTCTAGGTGAAGTTTAAAAGACTTTGTAAGAAATAAGGCATTTAAGTCGTGCAAATACTTTTGGTTGCCCGATCCACCACAGACTTCAATGAACAAGGTTTCTGGAAAAAGCTCTTTAAGTACTGAGTATTTCTTATTTCCTGGAATTAAAGCAATGTCTGACTCTTCTAGCACATTCTTTACCTCAGAACTCTCTAGGCTTTTGATTACTAATTGCTCCTTGGAGGCATTAAGATTTTTGTACCAAGCACCAAACATCTCCTCTGGAGAGTTGGCATTCTTAGGATTGAAAGGGTCTAGAGCATTTTCAAGCTCCAGTTTAACAACTTTAGCTCCAAGATCAGACAAAATACTGCCTGCCAATGGCCCTGGCAGGCGAGAGGTAAAATCGCATACTTTTAGATCAAGATTGCTCAGGTGCATCTCCTTGTTTTTTAGGAAAGAACACCTCTTTGAAATTATCAAATCCCTCACCGCTCAATTCGCAGGCATTGAAGTTGCAAATCTCCCACTTCTCATTGCTGTCTTCATGATAGTTAATTGTGAATCTAGCCGAGAAATATGGAAACATCGTTTGAATTTGATTATCTCTTAGCCACGCCAATGGAATTGAGATTTTCTTATAGGCAGCTTTTGGATAAATTAAGGCCCTAAGTAGCTCTCCAAATCCTAGAGGATTTTGTAGTGCCACGTGCTTTAGGTTTCTTATTGTTGTATCTAGCTGATCCAAAACACCACTGATCTGCGCCGACTCAAGAGACCATTTTCTGACGAGAGAGATATAAGTGCCCACTGGAGCTTTGAATGACTGGTCAAACACTGGAGCTGGAATGTTATCAAATCCCTTGTCGCTATCCAATGCTCTGGTATAAAGATGCTCATTAAAGAAGTTGTCCTTAATATATAACAACGTTTCAATTCCATTATTTTTAAAAACTTTATTTCCTGAGATTTCATAAAGTCTAAGCTGAAAGTCTGCAAAGAAAACATAATCTTCGAATAAAAGAGAATTATCTTTTCTTGTCGTTGTAGAAAGTATGTTTGACCTTTCACTCTCACTGCCATGTGACAAGAACGTTTTATGAATCCCTTCAGTTACTTTCTTTAGAAGCCTAGATGCCGCTTCTTGGATAGGAGCAATTTTTGAGTATTGGAGAACGTCAATAAGGGCAACTGCCATTTGAAAGTTCCAGCTGGCCACACCCTTGTTATCTGTTTTAGGAGGAATGCGCTTCTGTCTTTCTTCAAATAGTGAAATCTTAATTTTTCGCAGTATCTCCCAGTTTTCCGGTTTGAAAAACTCATCTCTCTTATCAGGGTTTAATGCCACTACGTTAAGCTGTTTCTCAAAATTTCCTTCGTCAGTGAATCGGAACCAGGATAGGATGGTTTCAAGCTTCTCTCCTATATCCTCATGAGACCTTGTTACAACATCTATGAACTCTTCTTTTGTGAAAGTGAAGTAGAGGCCTTCCACTCCTTCACTGTCTGCATCTTGCGATGTGAAAAAGTGACCATTGTCAGATAACATCTCACTCTCAAGATACGTAAGTGTTTGAATCAGAGAATCTAGCACCAAAGGTGAAGGATAAAGAAGGCTTAACTTGCTAAGCACCTTTAGTAGCCCAGCTTGATCGTAGAGCATTTTCTCAAAATGGGGGACAAGCCAATTTTCATCAACACTATATCTATGGATGCCCCCTCTTGCATGATCATAGATGCCGCCCATTAGCATTCTCTCAACACTTGTCACCACATGTTTTGCAAGTTCTTCAGGAATCATTCCTTCAAGGATTTGCTCGGTTGCAAATTCGTAAAATGGAAATTGAGGAAATTTTGGAGCTTTTCCATATCCACCGTTTGTTGTGTCTGCGAAGCTTTTAACTGCATTTAAAATCGAACCAGCAGGAGGAAACTCACCGTTGAATTCAACTTCTTGCTTCGCTCTGGCCGGAGTTTTGGCAGCCTCTAAAAGTTGTTTGGCGTTTTTAAGGACAGTTTCTTTATCATCTATAAAAGCTTTGGCAAGTTGTTCAGCTGCAGTGGCCAAAGAAGGCATGTCCTTTTGATCTATCTTTGGAAGATAAGTCGCACAGAAGAAAGGCTCCATGTCTGGAGTTAAAAAAACATTCAAAGGCCAACCGCCGCCACCATTCATAAGCTGACAGATCATCTGATAGTATTGGTCTAGGTCAGGCATTTCCTCTCTATCGACCTTAATTGGAATAAACTTCTCGTTCAAAATCTGAGCAGTTCTCGTGTCTTCAAAAGTCTCATCAGCCATTACATGACACCAATGGCAGGAGGAATAACCGATCGAAAGAAGGATAGGCTTATTTTGTTCTTTGGCCTCTTTAAGAGCTGCGTCCCCGTATGCTCTCCAAAACACTGGATTTTCAGCATGTTGTCTAAGGTAGTTAGAAGTTTCGGACTTTAAGTGATTGAAATCTTGTGTCGAAGACATATATAGATCCTTGGAAAATTCAAAAAAAGTAATAACTTAGGGCTAAATTCTCTGTAATTTTTAGTCTTATTACAATAATTTTATTTACTTTTTCCTTGAGCGCGCGTTAGAAACCTCTTCCATATAAACGAAACGCCGATGTAGAGGGGATCTCAGTATGTCTCTAGCCTCAATTTTTAATCCAAAAGTTAAAGCTGTTCCTATGCTTACGAACCCTGAACTATTGGTTTTGTCTTTTATGGCACTGTTTGGAAGTATTTACTTTCTCTCTGGGCATGAGTTTAGAGACTCATCAGCTGGAAAGCTAACCTATATCGGTTCTCCTCTAATTGAAAGACCTGCTGAAACAGGACTTAAGGGTTTTGCAACTAAGAACTTAAATTTAATAGCAGAGCTAAAGGATAGATACTCATTTAGCAAAGCAAGCCCAGGCTTTTTCTTGAAAGATTTAAACTTTATTGAAAGTCAAAGAATGGAGGCCATTGAAACACTTATGGTGCGTTCCCTGCCAAATAGAATGAGGAAAAGAGCAAAGAAGTATGTACGTCCGGTTTTGTTACTTTCAGAAAAACACCAAATTGATCCATTCTGGGTTATGTCTATAATGTGGACAGAGAGCCACTTTGTTCCAACTGCTACAAGCTCAGTCGGTGCCAGAGGTCTAATGCAACTTATGCCGAAAACTAAAGCGTGGATTTATAATCTCTATCGCAAAAAAGGAAACCGCCTTGTTGTGGAAAATCCAATGGCCGATCTGAACTATTTCTTTAAGCGAGAAATTGGCTCAAAACAGTTGGGCTTTTACAAAATGAAGCTCATTAACATTGAGCTGGGGATAGTCTATCTAAAGTACCTGTTGAAAAAGTTTGATCATAACCACAAATTAGCAACAGTCGCTTACAATATGGGACCAGGCTGGACCCAATACAGACTTAGACACAAACTTCCAGTAGGTCAGAAAAATTTATACCTATCCAAAGTTCGAAATGCTTACAGAGAGCTGAGCAAAAGAATTTAGACCCAAACATTTCATATTACGAGTCTTCTTATTGCTTTTTTACAACGTCGAATCTAAGGTGGGTTCAAATTTTTCAAAGTAAATAAGGAATTAGAGGAATGAAGGATAGAGTCATTGCCATTGACGGCCCCAGTGGAAGCGGGAAGTCTACTATAACTAAATTATTTGCCGACAAGATAGGGTTCACTTATTTGGACACAGGTGCCATGTTTAGAGCTCTAGCATACAAACTGAATACACTTGATATTGATTTTAGTAGGGATACACTCACTTCAACTGAAGAACTAGAGGTTGAGAGGTTTCTGGATAACCTTGATTTTCAATACGCACCAACTGAAAATGTTCTCATAAGTGTTAACGGAGAAGATCTAACAAGGAAAATTCGTGAACATCATGTTTCTAAATTAGCATCTCAAACTTCCAAGTTCTCCGTTGTACGAGAGTTTCTGGCAAACCTGCAGAGGAAAATAGCAAAGAGATCCCCATGCATACTAGAGGGAAGAGATATCGGAACGGTCATATTTCCAAACGCTGCTTTAAAATTTTATCTTACGGCCAATAGTGATGTCAGGGCACAAAGAAGGCTTGAGCAACTCCAAGAAAAGGGAAAGGCTGACGGACTTACTCTAAAACAAATTAAAGAAGACATTGAGAAGCGAGACGACCAAGACACCCAAAGAGAGGTAGCCCCTCTTAAAAAAGCTGATGATGCTTTCGAAATTGATACTTCAAACAGGACGGTTAAAGAGGTTTTGAACTTAATGTTTAATCTTTTTCAAGATAAAGAGTCCCTTTTTAAATAGACTTCCCAAAGGATAGCGCCCAAGTTACATTTGTAGTTGAAGAAACGTTATTAGGAGATCCCATAGATGATTACCGAACAAAGGTTTGTAGAGATACTTGAAAACTTTGAAAAAATAGACCCTATTCTTGTTGTTGGAGATGTTGGGGTCGACAAATACACCTATGGCGAAGTAAATAGGATTTCACCTGAAGCACCAGTGCCAATATTGGAAGTTAATAAAGAATGGACCAAGTTGGGATTGGCTGCAAACGTATCGGATAACCTACAGTCATTAAAAGCAAAATCAACTATATGTTCGGTAATTGGCGACGATCAAAACGGCAACACTCTAGAAGGTCTTTTAGAGGAGGCGGGTCTTAAGACTTGGGGGCTTGTCAGAGATAAGTCTAGAATGACAACGTTTAAAGAAAGAGTTGTAACAGAGACCCAACAAATCTGTAGAGTTGACTACGAAACCAAAGAGCCAATAGATAGCAGTATTTATGACAGAGTTAAGGATCGCTTCAACGAGTTTAAAGAAGCACACTCTGCTCTCATTTTAGAAGACTATGGTAAGGGATTCTTCACTAAAGAGATGACTGAGTTTTTTATTAAAGAGGCTAAAGAGATTGGACGAATGGTTGCGGTTGACCCTTCCAGGACAACACCTCCAACTTGGTATAAAGGCGCAACGTTACTAAAGCCAAATAAAGTTGAAAGTTTGATGATGGCACAAAGCCTGGGTTGCACCGAAAAAGATATTGAAAAAGTAGCCATGCTATTGGTTGATAAGCTTGCCCTCAAAAAAATCATCATAACTTTAGGCTCCGAAGGTATGGGGATGATTGACACCGAAACTGATGGAAAGTTCCACAGGATACCAACCGTGGCAAAAGAGGTCTTTGATGTATCCGGTGCCGGTGACACTGCAATTAGTGCGGTGGTAAGTGCTTTAGTTAGTTCTGCCACCCTTGAGGAAGCTGCATGGGTTGGAAACTGTGCATCTGGTGTAGTGGTTGGCAAGAAAGGCACTGCCTTGGCATCACAGGAAGAACTCAAGGCTTTTTACCCAAGCCTCATTAAGTAGATGGCCACTCTTAAAACTGCGGACCAAGGCCTTATCTTCACTAGCTGCATTTTTAATATTGATAAGGTTTCAGTTCAAAATATCGAATCCATCTGGAAGGAAAGGTATGAACTCTCAGGTAGTCTAGAACCTGAATTATCTCCGTCCTTTAGATACTACTCAAAAGAAATGGGAAGCAACCTCAAAAGGTTAATCATTTGGGGCAATATTCATTATCCTCGTGAAGAGCTTGTTGCAGGAAAGCTTTGGGCCGACAATGTTGAGTCTGAGCACCTGGAAGCTGGAAATAGGACAATAAATATGGATATTGGGCTTTTAGTTAAAGAGCAGATGGTGCTTGCAACCAGTAAACCTTACGCCCACAGAGTCTATTTAGGTTCTGGTGTATATGCTGATTTAACATATAAATATGAGAACAAAAGTTATCAATTCCTGCCTTGGACCTACCCTGACTATAAATGTCCTGAAAAAGTAAACCTATTTAACTCATTGAGAACTCGTCTTTTTTAATAAAAGCCAAAAAAGTTTTTTGAATACATTTTGCACCTTGTTAAAATGGAAGCAACCAAAACCCGTGGAAAAGGTGACCATGTTCGAAAGGCGTGGGAACAAAGTCATTGCTCTCCACTGAAAGAGTTAATGATTGCCAAAGCGGAGATAAAGTTTTCTGCCCCAGGGTCGCATTAGGAGTTGCGAATCATTTAACAACGGGTCACTTGCTTGGACGAGTGCTGGGTGTGGAGCTTTTGAGGAGGTATTTTTGGGACCATAGCGTGAATTCGCTTGGAACTTACATTCACTTATTTTTTAGTAAGCTTTTAGCTTTTATTTGGATTTTCCAATTTTTGACAAGAAAAAGGGCCTCAACGAAGGCCCTTTTTTTATTTAGACTCGTTGTCTTATTTTTTTGGTTTTGATACGCTTTTTCCCAATTCTGCTAACTTAGCTAATTTCATTTACAAACATAGGACACAAAATGTTGGAAAAAATTGAGTCACTGTTCACTGAATTTAAAGAACAGATAACCAAAGTGGACAAGCAAGCTGACGTCTTGAACTTAAAGTCTTCGTTTATTGGTAAAAAGGGCGCACTCTCTGAGATTCTTAAATCATTAAAAGATGCAACTCCTGAACAGAGAAAGGCCATCGGACCCAAGAGTAACGAGGTCAAGCAGCAAATAGAAAAAATGGTGCAAGATAGACTTCGAGAAATAGAGCTTAAGGAAGTTAACGAAAAACTTGAGAAATCAAAAATAGACTTTTCCCTGACAGACTCTGTTTTGGACAAAGGTTTAAATACAGGTGGGATTCATCCCGTACATCAAATTCAAAGGGAAGTGGAAGATATATTCCAGTCAATGGGATTTGAAGTTCTTGATGGGCCACACATTGAAGATGATTGGCATAACTTTGGAGCTCTTAATATCCCAGAAACACACCCTGCCAGAGATATGCAAGATACCTTTTGGTTTAAAGACAAAAAGCACCTATTGAGAACTCATACATCAACGATCCAGGTAAGAGGGATGGAGACTAGAAAGCCGCCTTTTAAGTTTGTTGGTCCTGGGAAGGTTTTTAGATGTGAAAGAACTGATGCAACTCACGAAATGTGCTTTCATCAGTTGGAAGGAATGATGGTCGGTAAAGACATCACAGTTGGAAATCTTATCTACTTTATGAAAACTCTTTTAAAAGAAATTTTTAAAAAGGATATGGAAGTTAGACTAAGACCAGGTTTCTTCCCCTTCGTTGAGCCAGGCTTCGAGCTGGACATTCGTTGGAAAAAACCTAAGAAAGGAGAATCTAGACATAGCGGATGGTTAGAGCTTCTTCCTTGTGGCATGGTACATCCAAATGTTTTGAAAGCTGGTGGTATTGATCCAGAGAAATATAATGGCTTTGCTTTTGGACTCGGACTGGACAGACTGGTCATGGTTAAAAACGCAATAGAAGACATTCGTCATCTTCATTCTGGAGATCTTCGATTTAACAAACAATTTTCATCTTACTAATAAAGGAACGCGCGTGTTAATTTCGCTAAACTGGATAAAAGACTTTGTAGAATTACCTGAATTGGATGCTGATGAGCTTGCCAATTCTTTTACTATGACAACCGCTGAGGTCGAGGATGTTAAAACAACCTTTAAGCATCTAAAAGAGATTAAGGTTGCACAAATAGACTCCATAAAAAAACACCCTGAAGCAGACAAGTTAAACCTTGTTACTTTTTCCTTTGGAAGCGGAAAAACAAAGGAAGTTGTTTGTGGTGCTCCCAATGTAAGGGAGGGGCTAAAGATCCCTTATGCGCCTTTGGGAACAACACTGCCTAATGGTCTTACATTGGAACCTAAGAAAATTAGGGGAATACTGTCTGAAGGTATGCTGTGCTCGCAAGTTGAACTAGGCATTGGTGAAGGTTCTAGCGGTTTGATGGAGCTGGACGAACATGCAACTGTTGGGCAGTCAATGCTGGAGTATTTAAATCTAAGTGTCGATGTTGTCCTTGATGTGGATAATAAATCTTTAACCCACCGCCCGGATTTGTGGGGACACTATGGACTTGCTAGAGAATTCGCTGCAGCCCACTCCAAAGAACTAAAAAAACCATACGGTGAAGAATGGAAAAAGAATCTAGAGACTAACTTTAATGTTTCTAAAAGTCCTATAACTCCTAAGGTTGATGAGGACTCTGCTGGGTTGGCCTACTGGGGATTATCATTGGACGGAGTTAAAGTTTCAGAAAGTCCTGAGTGGATGAGAAATCGGCTAGAGGCCGCAGGTCTTAGGCCGATTAATAACATTGTGGATGTATCGAATTACGTAATGTTGGAGCTTGGCATACCTCTTCACATCTTTGATAGAGACAAAATAGAAGATGGTGTCATCCACATTAAACAACTAGCTGAAGAACAAACCTTTCAAACTTTGGATGAAGTAGATAGGGATCTTGTTGCCGGCGACACTGTTATATGTGACTCTAAAAAACCGCTAGTACTTGCCGGTATCATGGGAGGGCACAATAGTGGTGTAAGTGACAATACAACTAAAGTGTTTATAGAAGTTGCAAATTGGAATGCTGAAAGAGTTAGAACGACAAGCACGCGCTTAGGCCTGAGAACTGATTCATCTCAAAGATATGAAAAGTCTTTGGATAGTACCCAGTGTTATAAAACATTGTTAAGAACTCTAGACTTAATCTTACAACTGTGTCCCGAAGCAAAGGTTGTTGGAAAGCCAGAGTATGACGGTGAGAAGCTAGAGAACATTAAACCTTTGGTTATAGAAACCTCAATTAAGAAAATTAAAAGTACTCTTGGACATGAGCTAAGCGACGAGGAGCTAATAAGAATTTTCCGATCATTAGACTTTGGAGTTGAAGAGGAGAATGAGCAGCTTAAGGTTACAATACCTACTTTTAGAACTACTAAAGATATCGAATGCGAAGCGGACTTAGTTGAGGAAGTTGGAAGAATGGTAGGCTATGACAACATAGTTCCCGTTGCTCCTTTGACAGAGTTAAATACTACAAAGCTTGAGCCTGGAAAGAAGATCTCTAGAAAAATTCAAGACTACTTGAGTTTGAAGGGAGAGTCTCTAGAGATAATGACTTACCCGCTTGTAGGTGAAAAGCTTCTTGATAAGGCCGTGTGGGAAAGTGCCAATGAAGAATTAAAGTTGGTTAACGCTTTATCAAAAGATGCTGACAGAATGAGACCAAGCTTAATACCTAGTGCTCTGGAGGTTATCGGTGAGAACGCAAAAAGGTTCTCGAAGTTTTCCTTTTTCGAGATAGGTAGAAGTTATTTGCCAAGTGAGAAAAACTTTTCAGAAGAGAAGCATCAGTTGTTAATAGCTTGTTTTGATAAAAAGGAAACTCCATTTGTTGAACTTATTAATACAACAGAAAAGCTACTTGCGTATTTAAATGTTCCTTATGATATGGCAACAGAGACAGGAAAGTTTAAAAATGATGTAGTAGATAAGTCCTGGACGGGTGCTCACCCTCATGAGTTCTTAAATATTAGAATTATGGGGAAGTTCAAGGGAAGTATTTTCTCTGTTCACCCTTTAATGATGAAAAATTTTAAAGCTAAAGGTTTCGCTTCAGTTGCCGTAATAGACCTCACGGATTTTTTGAATAGAGAACTAAAAGATAAGAATAAGTACAAACCGATATCAAAGTTCCCTGTATCAACATTTGACTGCACTGTATTGGTTGGAAAGGAAAAGCCTGCCGCGACTGTTCTTGACTGCCTAAAGAAGGTAAAACTTAAAGAATTGTCGGAAAAGAAGATTTTAGACGTTTTTGATCTAAGCGATACTCAGAATGCAGTAACTTTATCCGTTAAATTTGAAGACCCTAATAAGACTTTGGATCACGAATTTATAAAAAATGCGGAAACCATGGTAATCAAGACTCTTGAGGAGGCTGGTTTCCCTTTAAAATCGTAGGGTTAGAAAAAAGTTAAAAAAAAAGTAACTTTTTTCAAAAAAACTATTGACGGGCTTAATTAAAATAAATAATATGCTGTCTCACTGATCAACACGAAACATCACTTGATGAACAGCTGACAGGCTGAAGTTGATCTTTGCTCTTTAAAATTCGAATAGTTAGTAAAAAAAGTTTTGTTCCCTCGGGAACATTACAAGATGAGAAAGGACCCGTTCAATGAACGATGTCGGATGAATAGACGAGATACTTTTAGTATCCCTCCGACGGTAG
>CATMLK010000034.1:0-41349 GCA_950070535.1 uncultured Bacteriovoracaceae bacterium
TGCCAGTCGTTAAAGGGTTGAGTGCGGTGCAGTCCACCACGAAGTGTAAAGAATCCGATTTTGAATACCTAGAAACTATGGCGCAGTCGGCAGGATTCGAACCTGCGACCGTCCGCTTAGAAGGCGGATGCTCTATCCAGCTGAGCTACGACTGCGTATCGGATGAGCAAAGAATTTATAGCGATATGGTGGAGTTGTCAACAAGGTTTTTTAATAATTATCAGGAGTTTGCGCTTCGCACTGAAAGAATTTCACGATATAAGTAATACATGCAGGACAAAGTTCAAGGAAAAATATTTAGGTCTGGGAAGCGTCGCTTTGAGTGTCGCATACCAGGAAGTGATGAATTCGTAGAAGCAATCGCGCTTCGTGAAGTTATCAGAGGCTCTCACCCCGTTGTTGGTGACAATGTCATACTTCAGAAAGCGGTAAGCGGAGACGCTTATGAGATCACTGAGATAGTGGAGCGCGAGAATGAGATCTACAGAAGAATCGTCCGTGAAAATAAAAAGAAAGTTATCGCAAGCAACCTCGATGTTCTCTTCATTGTCACCGCAGTCTCAAAACCAGACTACAAGTCAGGACTTATTGATCGCTATCTTCTTCGAGCAATAGAATGGGACATACCGGCAGTTATTATCTTCAACAAGATGGATCAGTTTGAAGATCAGTTTGATCTTGAGTTTGAGAGATATAAATACGAAAAACTCTTGGGTGCACAGACTTTCAGCGTCTCTTCCGAGTGTCCTGATCAATCAGAAGAAGAACTCAACATACTTCGAGAGAAGCTCCAATACAAAACGGCCATCTGCCTTGGACAATCTGGTGTAGGAAAATCAAAGCTAATATCAACCCTTAGTGACGGCAAAGTTGAGCTCATAAGCAGAAGGCTCGCCAAGGGCGTTCTTAAAGGCTCTCACACCACAACATGGGCCGAGATTATTGATTGTGAAAACTTCCTTTTAGTGGACTCTCCAGGAGTGAGGTCTCTATCAGTGTTAGATGTTCCTAAAGAAGAGCTTCCTAGTTTCTTCCCCGATCTTGAGCCTTACTTCATTCAGTGTAAATTTAAAGACTGCAGGCACGAAGAGAAAAGCAAAGGTTGTGCGTTTCATGAACTAGATGGAAATGAAATACACGACCTGGCAGTACTCGACAGGTTGGAGTCATTCAAGAAAATGAGGGATGAAGTCGAGTCTATTCCAGAGTGGAAAAAGAACTCCTAAATCGTCTGCTCTCCTGGCGCTTTTTTAATAGGCACCCTGCCGTCTTTTCTTGGACTCAATACATTTTTTGATTCAGGAACCAGAGATATAACAATACTCTTGCCATCTTTTTTAGGTGCGCTTGCTTTGTAGCCTTGAGGGATACCAACAGAGCGAGAAAAGCTTTGCATTGAAATGGACTTGGACTTTGATTGTCCCTGGGTGTTTTCTTCCTCCACCTTCACTTTGCTTTTAATGGTGATCATGTTGTCAGTGGACTCTATATCTAAATTCGTGTTCTTGTTTTGAGGGGTGATGACTACCGAGATAGTTCCATCTTTTTCCATCCTCTCCTCAACTTTAATATTGTCACCAGCACCAGTGAAACCTTTATAAGCTCCTAGACCATGACGTTTGAGAGATTCAAACATGTCGTCTTTAAAGAAGTCATCATTGAAGAACTCGTCGTCATCAAAAGCTTTCATGATGTCTTTCATCATTTTTTTATGCTGATCTAAAAAGCGTTGGATAATCTCATCGTGAGAGTTTTGAGCGTATGTAATAGGTGTAAGAGCTATAAATATAAAAAGAATAAACTTCATGAATTCTCCTTACTCCATTTAGAAAACAAATCTATTAAAATATCAATTCCATCCAGTATTGGAGCTGGCCCTGGCTGTAAAAAGATCTCAGGCTCAAGCTCTAAAACATAGTCGTTTTTGACAGCGGAAATCTGATCAAAACCATCTCTGTTTTTAATTAAGTCTACTTTGACTTTTTTCCCACACCAGCATCCCAGTATTAAATCTGGGTTCTTATCGATAATTGTCAAGGGATCTACAAACCTCTCTTTGGCCAGACTCCCCTGAGACAAATCTTTATTAATCTCTTCCCCGCCACAAAGCTCAATAAGCTCGCTAACCCATTGAATTGCCGAGATCATAGGGTCGTCCCACTCCTCAAAGTACACCCTTGGTTTCTTTTTAAGACTGGCCGCAAACTCTTGTGCCTTACTAATCTTTTGGAGAAGTTTTGCAATGAGTTGCTCCCCTTCTTCTTTGGCATCAACCATTCTAGACAACATGGCGATATACTCAAGTATCCCATCAATTGAGCGATGATTGGCGATATAAACATTCATTCCCTCGCCTATGAGGTCTTTGGCTATGTCTTTTTGAATATCTGAAAAACCGAGTATAAGGTCCGGATCCTTATCTTTGATTTTTTTAAGATTCGAACTTGTAAAGAAGGATACCTTTGGCAGTTTTTGCGCAGCTTCAGGTCTTTTTACAAAAGCCGAAACGCCCTTAATAAGGTCCTCCTTTCCAAGAAGGTACAGAGTCTCGACGGACTCTTCAGTTAGACATATAATTCTACTAGGATAATTGGATTTAAAATTTTTCATTAATTGAATTATAAAGTTAAAAAATACAAATAACAAAGGCCCAAACGTTGAAACAATTACTTATACTCGCTCTTTTTTGCCTAAGCACCTTTGCTCAAAACCAAAACGTTCAAATTAGCGCTCAAACGTTTGAGCATAACGGTGAAAACTATATTGCAGTTTCATTAGAGAATGCTCCAAAATGGCATACTTATTGGAAAAATCCAGGAGATGCAGGACTTGCTGTTAATATCGACTTTTTAAAAGATAATAAAGAGTTAGAATTTGAAGAGCTACCTTGGCCACTTCCACAACGTTTTGAGGAACCAGGAGACGTTCTAACCTATGGTTACGAAGGACTCTACCACTTTTTCTACAAGGCACCAAAAGATCTGATTAGAAACTCAAGCATCCTTATTAAAGGAAGATGGCTTGTGTGCAAAGACATATGCATTCCGGGAGAAGGCTCAACCCTTTTAGAAGTGGGAGAAAACGGAAAAGGCAAAACCAACTCACTTCCGGATGTGGAAAAGAGTGAATTAGTAGAAGCCATCAACAACCTTCCAAGTCTTTCGAAAAATGAGAATATAGAAATCTTTCTATCCAAGTTAGATGAAGAAAACAAACTCATTCTACAGTATAGTGTAAAAGATTTTGATATTTCCAGAATAAGAAAAGATTCAAATATAATCACCCCGTATCTGGCAAATCTTTTAGACTATAAACATGAGAAGCTATTCTTTGACACTAAGACAAACACTCTCTATGGACATATTGAGATTGATTGGGATGGAATCTATGAAGAGCCTGAGATTCAACTACCAAAAGATGGTCAGTTCGCCTCCCCAATCCAGGCAAACTTTCTATTCACACCTTATGAAGGAAAGAATGGTCAGATTCTTGAAAAAGAATTCCAGCAATTCTCTTTAGGAGGAATCAAGGGCTATAAAAGTTTTATAAACACATTAACCCCTGTAGACAAACTAGGCATCTCCCCTAAAAAACAAGAACACGGTATAGCATTTATTCTTTTATTCGCTCTTATTGGAGGATTAATTTTAAATCTCATGCCTTGTGTACTTCCTGTAATCTCTCTTAAGCTATTTGGACTGATTGTTCACTCAGATGAGAAAAAGAGTGCAATCCTAAAGCATAACCTAGCTTATACTGCAGGTATTGTTTCTACGTTCTGGGTATTGGCGGCAGTCGTATTACTGTTAAAAAGCAGCGGCGAGCAAATTGGATGGGGCTTTCAGCTGCAATCTCCAATATTTGTCTTCATAATGATGGCGGTGATTTTTATACTGGCCCTGAATATGATGGGACTTTTTGAATTTGTAACTCCAGGTGGATCAAAGCTAGGCAATGTGCAAATGAAAAAAGGCTTCATGGCCGATTTCATCAATGGTGTACTTGCAACAATTCTATCAACACCTTGTTCAGCTCCTTTTTTAGGCACTGCTTTAACATTTGCTTTTACAACATCAAACTTCAATATATTTTTAACTCTAACCTTTGTTGGAATTGGACTGGCCCTGCCATTTATTATCACAGCAATTTTTCCAAAATTAGTTTCTTTCCTCCCTCGTCCAGGTGCCTGGATGGAGAAGTTGAAAAAATTTCTAGGTTTAACACTCCTACTCACCTTTGTTTGGCTATACGACATTCTAAGTTCACAAATCGATTTTGATTACGCTGGTATATATATAAACACAATTTTCGTCATGACATTCTTTGCTTTCTTTTTTAGAAGCATGATTTCTAAGAATGTTCTCTTAAACATTCTATTTTTCTTCATCCCTATTGCACTGACGTTTGGCCTGGTAAAAAACCAAGGACTCTCCGTTCTTGAGGATCGGCCAGAGGTTGTGAAAAGTTCAAACCTTGATTGGCAACCATGGTCCAGACAAGCAATGAAAGACTTGAAGGGAGACCTTGTATTCATAGACTTCACAGCCGACTGGTGCTTAACTTGTAAAGTAAATGAAAAGCTCGTTCTAAACACTGATGCCTTTAGAGCACTGGTTAGGGAGAATAATATTGAACTTCTTCTTGGGGACTGGACAAAAAGAGACGAAACTATCGCCAGTTTTTTAAGAGAGCACGACATTGTGGGTGTTCCTGCATACTTTATTCAAAAACCCAACGGTGAGCTTATAAAGCTTGGGGAAGTTTTAAGTATTGGTGCAATTGAAGATGCAATATCTAATCAATAGAAGATATAGGGAGCTCCATTAACTGCTTCAATACATCCTCAGGTTTAATCTCATTGTATAGAATCTGATAGATCCCATCGAAGAGCCTAGTTTTAATATGATATTTCTTGGCAACTCGATGTGCCGCAAGTGCGGTCTTATAACCCTCCACAGTTGATCGCTGTGAAGAAATAATCTCTTTGGGGCTTCTGCCCTTGGCGATCTCTTTACCAAAAGTCTTGTTACGAGACAGATCACTTGTGGTAGTGAGAATTAAGTCTCCCATACCAGCAAAGCTATAAAAAGTTTCTGGTCTTGCATTAAAGACTTTTCCAAAGCGAAGCATCTCAGTAATACCTCGAGTAATCATGGCAGCTCGGGTGTTATGATTGTAACCTAGCCCCTCTAGAATCCCCCCAGCTATCGCCAGTACGTTTTTAAGAGAGCCTCCAAGAAGAACACCTTTTATGTCATAAGTTGGTATGGCCTTAAAATAGTCTGTTTGTAGCATATCAGACACAGGCAAAAGGGTGTCTGGAACCTTTCCGGCCAGTGACACTATGGTCACTTGCCTATCTAGAATCTCCTGAGCAAATGATGGGCCTGAGAGATAGCAAAGCTTGTCGCTGTAGTCCGAAAAGTAATGCATGAATAAATCATCCGGGAGCTCGCAAGTGTCAGGATCGATCCCTTTGGTCAAAGATACCATTGGTATGTCTTTTTTTAGCCATTCTAGAACCTTATTCTTGTTCTCAGAGTAGAATGGATGAATGGCCCTTGTAGGTAAACCGTTTACCAGAAGATCTATTTTAGAGTTGGAAACACAACTATCCAATTCTTCCCATGTTAAGGCTGGATAGATATTTTTTGGCAGCTCTCTTCCTGGAAGATAAACGGAGTTTTCTCCATTTTTAATAGAGGTATAAACCTCCTCCTCTCTGACCTTTAAAATAACTTGTTTAAAGTTCTCGCTTAAAACTGAAGCAATTGAAGTGCCGAACGCACCTGCGCCAAAAACTACGGCAGTATCGAATCCCATGGGATCTCCTATTCTTTATAGAGACATGATCCCTTCAATTTTACTCACCTCTTGGTAAACAGCAACCACGTCATCTGAAGAGGCTACGAGTTTTCGGCTAGTTACACTAGTATAGGTTCCATTTTTAGACTCTTTTTCATTAACGGAGTGATCAGAAAGCAGATCAAGAAGCTCTGTTTTACGTTCAGTCTTTACAACAAACTTGAACGTATAGTGTTCAGGCCAACTCATTTGTTCATCTAGTAAGATCTTGAATTTAGTGAAATCCACTTCTTTTCCTCCAAAAAAATTCGAATTGTAATTAATTGCCTTTAAGTTAAAGGCAATTATTACCGACTTAGTAAGGGAAGATACTTACCGCAGTGCGCAAAGTCAAGGATGATATGACTAAATTAACGCTATTTATTCTATTTTTCACTCTTCTGAACTACGCTACTGCCGTAGAGTTCAAGAACTTTGCCCTAAAAAATGAGCTGGCCGATTTAGCCAAAATTACGACTGAGACAGACTCAGCTGAGGGTTTCAGTGCAATGAGTTCCAACCCGACCAAAAGCGAGCTTCAAAAATCAGTTGAAAGAAAGCTTTTAAACTTAAGTAGTGAATCCACAGGTGCAAACTCCCCCCTTTATGAAAAAATCGCCCAGGCACTGGCCGGACATTACGAGAGCATTGGCAAGGAGCAAACTGGGCCACTGGTCTTAAATCACAATATGGGGGGCGGGGTCTTAAACTTTTCTGGCTTCACTTGGAATAAACCGTTTGCGAACTTTCGTCTATATGTAAATCGTCAGCTAAGCCCAGATTTAAACGATTCGTGGCTTGTTCACGACACCTTTGTTGTTGCTATTGATGCAACGACACTCCTCTCTAATTTAAAAGAGGCAGACTTGATTGAAATTGCAGAAGAAGGCATTGCGGCCTTCGCAGGTGTAAGCTTTCTGCGAGAATACAAGTACACCCATGTTGCAAAGACATTCTTAGAAGGATTGCAATCTGATTACTCAAAGCTATTTTTGGCATTTACAAAGTTTAATCCTCAAAGTGTATTGTCGCTAGGTCCCAATCAATTGCTTAGACAGACAGACAAGTTCAGCTTTAACGCCGGTGGCGTTGTAAATATCCCCACAGGTGGGGTTCTATCGGGAAGGGCGGGAGTTTTAGTTAGCACGGCCTATGAAACAGAGACAACAATCCATCTATTGGGAGATACAGATTTTCCAAAAGAGGGAGAATTTCTAAGACTTGGAATTCAAAAAAGTGTTGATAAGAGTGCTCAGGCACACCTTTCCCTACAAGTGGACTTCTACAATCTTTTAAAGATAACCCTACTCTCCTCAGAGCTTGAATACTCTTATGGTTTAACAAATAAAACGAATTTAAGCTTTTATGAGAAGGATAGAAAGCTTCTAACTCTATCTTCAAATCATAGAAATGAGTTTGCCTCTCTTCTAAAGGGCAAGGCCGAAGAAGTGAACAACTTCAAAGAAAATATTGTCAGTGCTGAAGAGAGAATAAATGAGAACCTTAACTCGCGTTTTTCCGCACTATTATTTGGAAGTCTCAAGAAGAAAGAAACCGAGCAAGTAAAAATTGTCAAAGACGGAGTGGAAAAGATTTTTTTCAAGCATTATGCTGAATCTGTAAAGTTTGTGCAAAGTCTTTGGAGTAGACTCTTTGGAATTGTAATTAATAAATTATTTGATTGGAACCCAGGTGTTGCAAACGCAGCAGAATCAAAAAAGAAGCTTGCAATTGAGTTTGAGTATATGAAAGAACTCGGTGAGGCAAAAGTCGACTCAAGCGAGAAGTTCTCAGTAACTCTCTCCTCAAGCTATCAGGCCAGTAAAACCCATAGGTGGTGGCATGGGCATTACAGACGCCAGGCCAGAGAGCATTTGAAAACGATGACTAACCTTGATCCTAAGTATGAAAAGATGGTAAACGACAGGACTCTTAGAGGGCCTCTAGAAGTATCATCGAAGATTACAGTACTCTCTATGGGACTTGATCACTTCAACTTCATAGATGAGAATTTTGCCTTCGAACAATTTAGCCAGATGTGTGAAAATCGAAATGAAAACAGAGAACGCAGGTGTTTTAGACTTCTAAAGAGAAAATACCTCTCCTACATGGCATACTTCCACAAATATGGAATATCTGACTTGATGAGATTTAAGGCCTTTATAGGTTCTTACTTCAAAAGAATCAGAGACTATAAAGATCTCCACGTCCTATTTGGAGCCCCAAATATATTCCTAAGTGGAGAATTTAGCGCTCAAACAAACAAAGGACTTCCATTTACCACCTACTTTAAAGAGGGTGAGTTTCAGGGCATTGGTGTCATTGACAGCTTTATACGTGAAGGTGTAAGTAGAGCCCCTGCTAATATTTCTTCAAAGTAAAGAACAGATGAACGAATTGGATAAGGCCATTGAACTATTGAAAGACGGTGATGTCGTTGCTCTGCCGACTGAAACGGTGTATGGACTTGCAGGCTCAATCGCTTCAGATCAGGCCTTAAAAAAAATTTTCAGTGTTAAAGAAAGACCATTCTTTGATCCTTTAATAGTTCATGTCTGTAGAACAGAAGATGCAAAATCACTTTCGAGCTCTTGGGATGAAACTTGTGACGCTCTAGCACAAGAGTTCTGGCCAGGCCCTTTGACGATAGTTGCTAAAAAGAACGAAAAAGTAAGAGATGTAATTACCGCTGGCCTTGATAGCGTAGGACTTCGTTGTCCCGATCATCCAGCAACTCTAGAAGTTATAAAAAAACTAGGCTCCCCAGTTGCAGCTCCTAGTGCCAACAAGTTCAAAAGAACATCACCTACAAAGAAAGAACACGTTCTAGAAGAGTTTGGAGAATCTGTATTCGTCGTTGAAGGTGGAGAATCCAGAGTCGGAATAGAGTCCACAGTCGTTGGAGTTTTTTCCGACAGGGTTGAAATCTACAGGCCGGGGATGATTACATCAGAAGACATCTCAAATGCGCTTAAAAAGCATGAGATATCTCTGCCCGTCAATGTGGTTCAAAGCCCAGTCGCACCTGGACAACTCAAGCACCACTACATGCCAAAAATTCCCATAGTTCTATCTTGGGACAACACCTCCCCCAACTTGGATGCTCTAGACATAAACAAAGAAAAACTTGCAGTTTGGGATATGAAAGAAGATCCAGCTCAGGCCGCCAGAAACCTGTACAACTATTTTCGAAGCTCTGAACAACAAGGGAAAACCGCAATCATCATTTACTTAGACTCTTCAATGAAAAATGAGGCCAAGTGGGCAGGTATCTTAAACCGCCTAGACAAGGCCAAAACCTTTGAACTTCACCTTTAAATATTAAACAACTATTACATTTTTAACTTCGTAGCCACACAATTGCCGTAGTATTAATTGGCCTGTTTCTTGAACTCCCCTCATGCACCAAGGATGAGCGATGGAAAGTAAAAAGCCTTTGAGCCACGGACAAGAAATTAGACAAATGCAACAGGATTACTCCGATCACAACTCCAGTGACCCAGAGTCCCAAAGTGCAACACTGCTTGAGGCAATTACCTCTTTTGAAGAGAACGAACTCCCATATGCTTTAATTGGCGGAATTGCCTGTAGAGGGCTTGGGAGACCAAGAATTACCCACGACATTGATCTATTTGTGGCGCCAGAAGATGCCATGTGGGCACTAGAGATTTTGAAAGAGCGAGGGTTCACAACAGAAAAGCGGGATCCAGCATGGCTTTTTAAAGCATGGAAAAATAATATCTTGGTTGATCTAATTTTTAAGTCTAGTGGCGATATTTATTTTGACGATGAAATGCAAAAGCATGTTCAGAGAGTTCCTTTTAAAGACCACTTTATAAACTCAATAAGCCCTGAAGACTTTGTAGTCATAAAGGCCGCTGTCCATCAAGAACATATTCCACACCATTGGCATGACGCTCTGGCAGTGCTAACGGAAGGAAACCTAGAGTGGGAATACCTCGTAAAGAGAGCAAGGTTTTCACCAAGGAGGGTCTTATCCCTTCTGATCTACGCCCAATCCAATGATATAGCGGTGCCCATGGAAGTAATCCAGACGCTTTATAGAAAACTCTTTGAAATGAGTTATCAAACACCAAAGAAAGTTATTTTTCCATACAGAGAAGCACCTAAACTTCAGGAGCGCCCAGAGCCTAGAGATTCAATAATTTACATTAAAGCAAAAATCATGGAGGCCTTAAATACTGATGAGAGAACTGCAGACCACGATATAAAAGTCGTTGTTACTGAAAGTACAGTCGATGCTCGGGGGGAAGTTTTTACAAGCGATCAGCAAAGAGCGGTTCACGAAGTGGTTAGGGCCATATCTCCCGAGAAGGAATTTAGAAATAATGTCTATGTGCGAAGCCTGCCTGGCCCAGAAGATAGTGAGGTTATTCAATGATAAGAATTGCTGCTGTTGGTGATGTGCACTTTGATAAACACTCTCAAAATAGACTTTCAGAACATTTTATGGGACTTGAATCCAAAGCCGACTTTCTCTTGTTGGCCGGAGATTTAACTCAAACCGGGCACCCAGATGAAATACAAGCACTTGCTCACGATTTAAAGAAGTGCCCAATCCCCGTGATTGCTGTTCTTGGGAATCATGACTACCACCTGAATATGGTTGAAGAAGTTATTGATATACTAGAAGAGGCCAATGTAACAGTTTTGGACAACAGTTCCACCACACTCCATATTAATGATCAAAGCGTTGGAATTGCCGGTGCCAAAGGTTTTGGAGGAGGGTTTGTTGGCGCGTGTGGTTCTGATTTCGGCGAACCCGAAATGAAAGAGTTCATGAAGCATTCTAAAAATTCGGCCAAGACATTTGAAGCTCAATTGATGGCCTTAAAAACGACTTATAAGATTGGGCTATTGCACTACTCTCCCACCACTCAAACTCTTGTTGGGGAAAAGAAAGAAATCTACCCATTCTTAGGCTCTTACTACCTCGCAGAGGCATTGGATCATGGTGGAGCGGATGTTGCTTTTCATGGACATGCACATAAAGGTGTTGAGAAAGGAAAAACTTTAGGCGGAGTGCCGGTTAGAAATGTGGCGCAACCAGTTATCCGTCACGCCTTTAATATTTATACTTTAGATAAGGACTCTTTATCTTAGAAGTTTTGCAAATCCGCCAAAGTGTTGAATTACAAACAGAAGTGTTCCAAATAAGGCAAAGAAAATCACAAGCTTTTTATTAACGGTCATGGTTTTTTCAAGTTTCTCTTTACCCAAACTGCCTGAAATATTTTGTTGATCCAAGATGGCCACAACTCTATCGATATTCCGTATAGTAAAAACAAACTCCTCATCAATATCGCTTCTTTTTACACCCATTAAATACTTGGGATGAATAATTTTGTATTTTGAAATATTGGAATAAAGGAAGCTTCTATTAAAGAAAGGAAAACCTCTATTGATAGTCATCCCTTTCTCGTAAAAAACAATTCCTCTAATAAAGGAGTAATAAATGGCGGGAAAGAGAATTGTGAAACAATAAATTAAAAAGTCTTCAGGGTACTTTAGATGAAAGTCGACCACACCTGAAAAGCTCTTTGCAAAATTTTCAACAAATAAAGTATTGCTATAGGTCTGAAGGACCAGGTTTACAAGTAAAAGTGCGGCGATTCCCATATATACCAACTTGAACTCTTTAAGAGCTGTTGATTTATAAAGACGTTTACCCAAACTATCCATTCTTAATGCTCTACCTGTGGAACGATTCCCTGAGCAAAGCGAAGCATGTCGATAACTTCTCTTGCACACCCCTCGCCAGCGGAAAAATGCGTTACATAATCAACGGCCTCTCTAACTTCCATACTTGCGTTTGGAACTGTCGCAGAGAACCCTGCCCTTTTCAAAATAGGCAGGTCAAAAAACTCATCTCCCATATAAAGGACTTCATCTTCATTAACACCAGTCGTATTTAGAATTTTTTCGAAAGCATCTCTTTTATCTTCGTTACCCATATGAATCATATCATCGGAAAGTCCAAGGCCTCTCATTCTTTTAGAGACACCAACACTGTCTCCCCCAGTAATAATTCCAACATGAAGACCTGCATTTTTAAGAACTTTAAGGCCATAGCCATCTCTAACGTTGAAGAAACGATTAAACCCAACTTCATCTCCAGACCAATAAACTTTGCCGTTAGTAAGAATTCCGTCGACATCAAAAATAGCGACTTTTATCTTCTTTAACTTGTCGTGAAATGGCCTGGCAACCTCTCTAAGATCAAAATTTCTATCACCACTAAACATTTTCCACCACTTCCTTAATCTCTAATAATTTTCCAATAATGCCGGCCACTTGATCAAGTGGAAGCTGGCTAGTTGCATCCGAAAGTGCCTTTTCAGGATTTGGATGGGCCTCCATAAAAAGAGCATCGGCTCCAGCTGCGATAGCAGCCTTGGCCAACGTAAAGATCTGTTCCCTTTTTCCGCCAGTGCTCTTTCCTAGTCCGCCTGGCTTTTGAACACAATGGGTTGCATCGTGAACTGTTCTAACTCCAAAAGACTTCATAATTTCAAAGCTCGCCATATCTACAACAAGATTGTTATAGCCAAAGCTCGTACCTCTTTCAGTTAAAAGTATTTTATCTAAAGGCAGAAAATTAGAAGCTTTTTCAACGATATTTTGGCAATCCCATGGTGCAAGGAATTGACCTTTCTTAACTTTAAGTTGACCACCATACTGCTTACACGCCTTCGCACCAGCAATAATCATGTCGGTCTGGCGACAGAGAAAAGCAGGAACTTGAAGAGTATCCACCACGCTTGCGACAACTTCAGCCTGATCAGGGCTGTGAAAATCAGTAATGGTAGGAACGTTAAAGGTTTTGGAAACTTTTTCTAAGATTCTCAACCCTTCATCAAGTCCAGGACCTCTATAGGAGTCAATCGAGCTTCGGTTGGCCTTGTCAAAGCTTCCCTTGAAGCTCATTTTTATTTTATCAGAATAGGGCTCAAGATCTTTTACTAGTCTTTCAGCAACACTCATTGCGAGCTCTTCAGACTCTAAAACACATGGGCCTATAAATAGTTCCATCTTTTTCATTACTTTCCTTTTTGCTTGTTCCATGATGCTTCCACGAATGTTCTAAAAAGTGGATGCGGGTTAAAAGGTCTTGATTTAAACTCTGGATGGTATTGGCAAGCAATAAAGTATGGATGCCCTTTAAGCTCGATAACTTCCACTAGATTTAAATCTTTATTAATGCCAGAAATTGTCATTCCAGCTTCCTTTAACTTATTAACGTGTTCATTGTTTACTTCAAGACGGTGTCGGTGACGTTCAGAGATATCTGACATTCCGTAAATTTTCTCGGCCAACGATCCTTTTTCAAGGTGACAGTCATAAGCGCCCAACCTCATCGAGCCACCTTTTTGAATATCCTTAGACTGTCCTTCCATGTAGTGAACGACAAAATCACCTTTTCCTTCAAATTCCATACTTGTGGCGTTTTTTAAACCTGCAATGTTTCTTGCAAATTCAATCATCGCAAGTTGCATTCCAAGGCAAATTCCAAAAAATGGAACGTTATTTTCACGAGCGTATTTAATAGCCGCGATCTTACCTTCCGTACCCCTTTCTCCAAAACCACCAGGGACTAGTATTCCATCGACTTCTTTCAACTTATCGTCTTTTCCGGACTCAATTTCTTCAGAGTCAATGTAAACCATCTTAAGCTTGGCCTGATTAGCAATCGCACCATGTCTAAGTGCTTCATCCAAAGACTTGTAGGACTCAATTAAGTCGGTGTACTTTCCGACAACACCGATCTTCACCTCACCTTTGGGATTCTCAACATTGTATACAACTTTTTCCAAGTCCTTAATGTCTGGTCGACTGGCCCAGATTCCAAGAAGTTCTGTAACTTTTGAGTCAAGTCCTTGCTCATGAAAACTTAGAGGAACTTTGTATATTGAATCGAGGTCAATTGATTTAAAAACGTTTGCTTTTGGAACGTTACAAAAAAGAGATATCTTGTCCAAGATATCCTGATCGATATCTCTATCGGCTCTACAAATTATAATGTTTGGAAATAGACCAATGGATCTTAGCTCTTTTACCGAGTGTTGAGCTGGCTTGGATTTTAGCTCGCCAGCTGCATTGAGATAAGGAATTAAAACTAAGTGAACAAAAAGCACGTTCTCGGGGCCTACATCATGAGAAAACTGTCTAATCGCTTCCATAAATGGTTGAGACTCGATGTCCCCAACAGTTCCACCAATCTCACCAATTAGGAGGTCACTATCCTCTGCTGCCAGGTGAATTCTTCGTTTAATTTCTTCCGTTATATGAGGAACAACCTGAACAGTTTTTCCAAGGTATTTCCCCTCTCTCTCGTTCTCGATAACTTGAAGGTAGACTTGTCCAGTTGTGAAGTTATTTTTCTTCTTAAGTGTAAGGCTTGTGAATCTTTCATAATGTCCAAGGTCCAGATCTGTCTCGGCACCATCATCAGTTACAAAAACTTCACCGTGTTGAGTGGGACTCATCGTTCCAGGATCTACGTTTATGTAAGGATCCATCTTGAGCATGTTTATTTTAATGCCTCTTCTTTCTATCAAAGACGCTAAACCAGCTGCCGCAAGTCCCTTACCTAAAGAGCTTGAAACTCCACCGGTAATAAAGATGTACTTTTTATCTCTCTTTGCCACTCAATACTCCTTCAATTTTGTGTATGTCTTCAGGTGTGTCTACTCCAATCAATTGTGCATCTGTCTCAATTGCCCCAATGGTCATTCCATTTTCGAGGGCCCGAAGCTGTTCAAGCTTCTCAGCTTTTTCAAGTCTGCTTTCTTCTAGGGAAACAAACTTCTCAAGTGCCTTGGTTTTGTAAGAATAGAGGCCGATATGTTGATGCCAATCTCCGCTTTGTCCGTCTCTAAAAAATGGGATTGACGCCCTTGAAAAATATAAGCATTTCCCATCTGATTCTGAGAGCAGACATTTCACCACATTTGGATTCAAGAACTCCTCTTCGTTGGAGTTTCTTTTTCTAACAGCAGTACAAATATCGTAATCACTTTTTGAGTGAAAATCGTTAAGTTTCTTTAAAAGTTCAGCCTTGAGAAGGGGCTCATCACCTTGAACATTAATAACAAATTCATAATTTTGATCGGAAAAGTGCCTTTTAAAGGCCAGGGCTATCCTTTCAGAACCCGTAGTCACATCATCGTCAACTCTCACTACTTTGAAGCTTTGAGCAAGTGCCTTCTCGATTTCATCATTGTCAGTGACAACGGCACAATCAAACCCGCTTTCTTGGCAGTTCTCTACAACATGCTGAATCATTGGTTTGTTGTTAATTTTAGCGAGAGGTTTACCCGGAAATCTTGAAGATCCATACCTTGCTGGAATCAAAATAAGGGTTTTTGACATGTTTCCTCTATAGTGGTGGCGCAATTAAGCTCAAATACTACCCAAAAGCGGCCCTAAAGGCCATGAATTATTGCGCGCCACGAAGCGGCAAATTCTTTTATTCCCTGTGCTTATTCTCAGGAAATACTTATAATAAACATATGAGTCGCTTAATAATAATTTTATTGGGGTTCGGCCTTATCGCCAGTGCCCAAAATATGGCAAACCTAGACCTTATAAAGGATCCTGCCATCAGCTTACGCTGTAAGAACCTACTTGATAAGCGTGGAAATAAAATCGAAATGCAGCAGCGACTTAATGCTTTACTAAAGCGCAATATGAAGCTTTTAGAGTCACTTCCAAAAAACAGGGAGATGGTGAGAGAGAAATTACAGTTCACGGAAACCAGATTAAAAAATCAAATCCGACTGTCAAATTTAAGCACCCAAAAGCTTGAGGAGACAATCGTGCGAAGAGGCTGTCCAGGCGTGGCCTTATAGTCATCATCTTATTGCCTGACCAAGACTATACACTTCACATTTTCTGATGTTAGAATTCAACTATTCAATAGAGACAAACACACTGTTGAGAGAAGGAATTTCAACGACTCATGAAACGGATTTTATTTACGATTCCATTTATTCTTTTTGGATCTTTCACCCAAGCTCAGGACATTGACCTGAACGAAGTGGAGAAAAAGATTAAGCCCAAAATGTTTGCCCCCTCACCCGAGGCAAAGGTTATCTCCCTACATGATGCGATTTCCCAAGGACTTCGTTTAAATAGCCAAGAAAGAATCAGAGGATACCGCAAGGGATTAATTGAACTGAACTGGAAAGACACGTTTGAAGGATTTTGGTTTCCTCAGCTAAGTCTCACAATCAATACTTCAGACCACCACGTTCAAAGTGTCTACAATAATCAAAATGAGACTCTTCTATCCAAGACTCCATCAGGATTTGTCGGCCTGGAGTTTGAAGATTACACAGTCTTCAACTGGGGCAGAGACTACTTGGATTACCTAAATGAAAAGGCCTCATACCTGCGAGAGAATCAAATTTTAACAGAACAAAAAAGAGACCTAAGATTTAGGATAATAGATAAGTATTTCAATCTTTCGCTGCTTAAGCAGATTCGTCTTATAAAAAAGACTCAGCTTCGCCATACTTCATTCATCTACAAACTTTCAAAAGAGAAATTAAGCCTTGGAAAAATTAACAGGCAAGAGCTTCTTCAAGGTAAAGAAGAGTTTTTACGCGCGCATCAAGAGTTTCAAGATATCAACGCCCAAGTTGCTACAACAGAAGAAGAGCTTGCAGAACTACTTGGCGACGATCTCTCTACAACCTACACACTTACTAACCAGCTTAAGTATTCTCCTTTAAATATTCAAAAAGATGAAACGGTATCGCTTGCTCAGCAAAAAAGTCCTCAGCTAAGACAGGCAAATGTTGAACTTGAAAATGCCAACAGATCTTTTGAAAAAAATCTAAAAGACAACCTACCTCTTCCAAAGTTCACCGTTCGACTTGGTGCCTACAGACACTCTTTTAGCAATCAAGGCTCCCAAGATAGCTTCACAACTTACGGTGATGATAATGATGTGGAAATTGCCGCAAGCATTAACATGAAATGGAAAATCTTTGGCTCAGGTGGTTTTTTGAACTCCAGAGAAAGAGAGAGAGAGTACTTCAATAAAAGAATTGCTGAAATAGAGTTCACCGAGGCCAAAAGAGATGTAAAAGTTGCCATCTCTACTTTCCATAAACAGATATCTCATTTAGAGAAAAAAGTTGAAGCTTCAGAGGCAAGGTTAAAAAACTCCAGGCTGTTATTTGATTCCGCCTTGGATAGGTATATCTCGGGTAAAACAACTTTTCCAAACGTCGCCCTCGCTCTGGACTCTCTTATAAATACTGAAGAGGCCTTCGAGAGGGCGAAGTATGAACACTTGGCACAGAAACTTAATCTGGCAAATCTTGCAGGCGTGGATGATTTTCCAGGCGAAAAATTCGATAATTTGGTGGTGAGATGATTAAATTTATAATTTTAGCTACTATTGCGGCAATTCCATCATTCGCTGAAATCAGTGCCCTGGAAGAAGAGATCTTATTAGAGCCTACAGATCCCAAGAACTTAAGCACAGGTGCTATAGAGCGCAATAGACAGCTTTACCTTTATAAGGAAAGTGTTCTTGATCAAGACATGGGTGGCTATTCAGAAAGTTTCTTTACAGGAAAGGACAAAAACAGATTATCACTCTCCTACCAGATGTCGGCCAATGTTCGCGACTTTGTTGAGTTAAACTCTATTGAGATGATCATTTCAAGAGAGCTTCAAGATTATGCAAACACGTGGATATCTTTAGTTTTAAAGAGAACAACTGGTAGATATGACGCTTTTGCAGACGATATCCAAGGCTCTAACGCCAACACGGCCAGAAAGGATGCAGACCAAACATTTACGACATTTGGCGCAGGAGCAGGTTATCGATTCAAAGCGCTTACCGCGATTTTTGAGTCTTCAAAAGTCTTTGAAACGGTAGACGCATTTTTGACATACAATTCTCACGTTGACGGACTTGACTCTGAGTCGTATCAAGGTTTTGGTGTCCAAGCAGACTATGGCCTTCACAGAAGATCTGGTCGTACGTTTTACTATGGCGGCAAGCTCTCCTACAACATAGCCTCTTTGGCCCGAGCCAAAAAAGACGAGGAAAAACTGGAAGATCGCTCGCTTGTTTTTGGTTGGCTGAGCATGGGTCTTGAGATGGGCTTTTACTACTGAGGTTTTATGATTAATAGATATGATTGTCCGGAAATTTCTGAAATTTGGTCAGAGAAAAGCAAGTTTCAAACTTATTTAGAAGTGGAGCTGGCCCTAACAAGTGCTCTTGAAGGAAAAAAGATCCCAAAGGGTGTATCAGAAGCTGTTAAAGAAAACTCAAAAATAGATCCTGAAAGAATCAAAGAGATTGAAAAAACAACGAAGCACGATGTGATCGCATTCTGCACCTCAATTACTGAAAATTTGCCAGAGGAAATCTCCAAGTACTTTCATTTCGGATGCACTTCTAGTGATATTATTGATACTGCAACAAACTTGCAGATAAAGCGCTCTTTAAAGCTTATTTTAGGGAAATATAAAGAATTATTGGAAACATTGGCCAAAAGGGCCAACGAAACTAAAAGTCTTGTATGTATGGGAAGGTCTCACGGTATGAATGCCGAACCCATGAGTTTTGGGCAAAAACTTCTTGGGCATTATGCCGAGCTTTATCGTCACTATTTGGAACTATCTGCATTCTACGAAAAAGAAATTACAGGACAATTTTCAGGAGCAGTTGGAAACTACACAATCCTGACACCGGACATAGAAAGTGAAGCGGTAGAGAAACTAGGTTTGGCCACAGAACCCTTGAGCACTCAAGTCATTCCCCGGGACAGAATAGCTAAACTTGTTTCTATAAACGGATTAGTTGCCTGCGCAATTGAAAGATTATCAGTTGAAATCAGGCACCTTCATCACAGTGATATTGGTGAAGTTAATGAGGGCTTCAACCAAGGACAGAAAGGCTCTTCCACGATGCCTCACAAGAAGAATCCTATCTCAGGCGAGAATTTAACAGGTATAGCAAGAGTGATAAGATCTCACGTGAATATCGCTCATGACAATATCCCTCTTTGGCATGAAAGAGATATTTCTCACTCAAGTGCAGAGCGTATGATGCTGCCAGACAACTTGGGGCTTGTGTACTATGCACTAAAAAGAATGGGCTCCACTGTTGAAAATTTGGTTGTACATGAAAATAAAATTGAGGCAAAAGTATTGGAAAACTTCACTTACCTTTCAAGCTACATGCTTCATTTAATAATAGAAAAAATGGATATTGCCAGAGAAGAGATTTACCCTATAGTTCAGCAAGCGTCGTTTGAGTCCAAAAGTGCGACTCAGTTTATTCAGAGAGTTTCTTCCCACCCCAAATTAAAAGGCCTTGATCTTTCAGTAATGAATAGCTTTGATGCTTCGACAATAAAGAAGCTTTACCTTTCTCAAACGGAAAAAGTCTTTAACAGGGTATTTGAAACATACCCTCTATAGTTGTTGAATAATGTAATCTTCACCTTGAAACAGGCCTGATTCTTTTTGAAGATATTTTTTAGCATCTTCGATTGTATCAAAAATTCCAATGCTAACTCTATACCAAGTACCCTTCCCAGGTATCGTTGCTTCGTTAATAATAACGTCATAGCCTTTTACAATAAAAGCATCAGCAAAGTCCTGAGCGGATGATTTAGATTGGTTAGCGTATAATTGAATTGTAAATTTACCTTTTACGTCATTTTGAGGAGCATAAAGATCATCAGTGCTCTCTATTTTATTATCCTCATCTAGTGAAGCTTGGGGATCTTGAGCATCACTTGGAATATCCTCTTCTACAGCTGGCTCTGGCTGTGGAGCATTAACCTTGCCTGCGGCCAATTTCTCCATTTCTTCTCTCAATCTAGCCTCAACGTCGGCAGTAGACTCCTGAGTTGGAGTTTCTTCATTGGCAATTGCATCTTCAAAGTTTTCAGGTTCAACAGGACTGTCTACAACAGCTTCAACATATTCTTCATCGACGCTTTTAAGGTCAATACTTTGAACATCAGTCTTGGTATAACCATCCTCTTTAAGCGATAAACGCTTGCCTATTCTCACTCCTAGTGTGAAAGCTGTTACGGCTATCACGACTATAAAGACAAAAATAAGTACGACTTCTTTTTTCTCAAAAACGAACAGTTTGCTGTTATCTTCCATCATGTAGAACATTTTATAACTGCTTGTAATTTCACGCAATCGTTTTCCTTTTTCTAAATCGGAAAAATTAAAGAACGACTCTACTTTTGAGCTTAAGTATCCAAATCTTTGCGCTAAAAACTCCCCTCGCCACTTATAACGGCTTTTCAAAAGGAGATTAGAATGAGCAAAGTAGCAAGAAATCAAAAGGGTCAGGGAATGCTGGAGTATGTTATTTTAACTGGGCTTGTAGGCATTTTTTGCCTGGCCGCTTTCAAGAGCATGGGAAAGCACATCAAAACTCGTGTTCAAAACATGAACGAAAAGATTGTTGAAGAAATAAAGATCGATTAATGGCCGTTATTCAATTTAGTTTGGCGGCCTCTGCGATCATTACGGTGGTTATCCAAGGAGCCTTTCTTCTAAAATCCACCCTCTGTAAATCTATTTTCTTAAATAAATCTGCGGAAATGGTTCTAGAAAAAACGGTAAAC
Organism: uncultured Bacteriovoracaceae bacterium; assembly: GCA_950070535.1. Lineage (GTDB taxonomy): Bacteria > Bdellovibrionota > Bacteriovoracia > Bacteriovoracales > Bacteriovoracaceae > UBA845. The sequence goes on from CATMLK010000034.1 coordinate 20,490, forward strand.
AAACCTCACCTAACTACTGGAGTCCGCACAAATTTTGGCTGTTCCCTTTTGGTGTATTCAAAAAACGATCAGTACCAGGGTTTTACTTTCACAAATGATAGTGTCCTTAGATTCAGTTACGAACTCCCATCAGGACTTGATTATGAGAATTAGGCAGCGGGGAAACATAACTTTGTTTTCCTGCCTCTTTTTATTAATGATGAGCTCTTGGTCACTGGTCTACCTCAAACGGCAGGCCAGATCCCTTTCTTCCTTGAAGAAAAAAATTATTGCTTACAGATGTGTCAAAGAATTAAACGGTAGCTCTAAAGCTCATGTCAAAAAATTGGAATCACTTAATAACAAACTTGTATACGCCCACGCCGCAGTACTTGTTCCAAACCCTGCATTATCAAAAGCCGCGTCACTGGCAATTAAGGGGATTAAGCTTGCTATGGAATTTAAGCATGCCGCATTTCTGAAACAGATCTACCAATTGACCCAAAATGGCTGTCTCTTTAACCCTTCAACCTATAAAACGCCTTACAAAAACAAGGGAATTTTAACTAGGGACGAGTTGGGAAGAGCAAAGCTAAGGAGTAAAAAATGGAAATCAACACTCATAAATCTAAATATCATCATAAGATCCCACTTCAATTACAGCGCTGGAAAAGTGGGGATAGAGACAGAATCTTGGGAGCCTCCAGAGGATTTGCTATAGCTGAGACCTCATTGACCCTTTTTTTTATATTTTCGACTCTCAGTATGTTCTTTGCCTCAAGTCTACTCATCGAAAAGAAAAAGGTGCTCTTGCTAACCAGGTTAAAAACTCAGTGGATTGAAATGGATAAGAAGTATGAAAACTAAACATGGCCAAAAGTTAGTCTTTCTTTTTTTACTTATTTTAGGAAATGCAATCATGGGCATTCTCACATTTTCAGAGGAAAGACCTACACCAGCAACCTCCAAGCCTTCATGGAATCGCCCAAATTATATTCGCATGAGAGTTTCTGCAGAGTTAAGAGCTGAACTCAATCCTAAAGTTCCAGTCGTTTTGGTTGCTGAAAAGTCTCACAATATAATACGCGATGTCTTTATATTGAAGAAATATAAAAAAGAGCCTCAACCGGAAGACTTTCTATCCAAAAAATCGACGGATGTATTTCTAGTATCCCTTCCAAAAAAGCACATTCAAAAAGTACTTAATAGAGAAAGCTTCACAATCTTTCCTCATGGAATTGAACTTAGAAAAACTCAAAGGAAAAAAAATTATGAAATTAGTTATTAGTTTAATGACACTGCACTTAGTTGCCACTGCAAACTTAATTGTAATTTACGAAACTCCCCATAGCGATTATGGCCAGGACGTAAAGAATATTTTTTTAAAGCAGTATGAAATTCCAGAAGAATTAGTAAAGGTTCAAAAAGTTGAATTTTGCGGTGAATTTCTTAGAGCCAGGAATGCTCTCGAACTTTGCATAAACAAAAAAGAGCTGGAGGTTTTAAACTCCAGCTCTACTATTGTTCAATCTTTATTAGTTTTTAAAAGTGAGAACGAATGAATTACTTATCTTTGTGGATTGGGAATTTTGGAGTAGTTCCCTGGTTTTCATTCTTGTTCTTTCTCTTCTTACCCATTTTCTTAAGTTTAAGAGCTCTTCTTGTTCTAGTCTGCTGTGTATTTGAGGCCATGATATATCCCTTTGCTAAATTATTATATTTAGAAACAAGATTTTTAACCTCCTCAGCGCCTATTGTCAAAGCATTTTTGTTCACAAATCTGGTACTTATAAGCTACACCAAGGCCAACACACTGAAATCAGATGAATTCTTTATCTCAAAAGGAGAACAAATAGAAATCAATATTAAGGATTTAGGCTCATTCTCAATCGGAAACAAAGAGGTTATCACCAGTAAATTCTATGAGGCGAAAGCAAAGCTCTTGGTGAAGGGCAAAAGTTTAGGTTTTAGTGACCTCGTAATATGGAAAAAGAACGGATCAAAACGAAATGTTCACTTCTATGTGGTTTCAAAAAGGGAACAGCTTAAAACTTTTCAGTTGGCCAATGATTTCAAATCTATTGGCCTACAAGTTAAGGCCTTGGCATTTGAGCTTTTAGTCAGAGGAGAGCTGAAGTCATTAAATGCCTTGAAAATGTTTAACTTGTATATCGCAAGAAACAAGGAGCGCGTTATCAGCATGGTCTCAATGTCCTCTACTTTAAAAAGGGAAGTTATAAAAAATATCTACCTCAAGCTTAGAGGCCATAGTGAAGGACTTATCTGTATATCAAGCAATACGAGTTTTGAATGTTTATATGACAAGCTCGAGGCAGATTTTCCAACAATAAAAAAATTGAAGAAGAGGTACAACGTTACCTTTTTATCAAGGGCCTCAAGCTTTATAAGTGACAATTTTCTAATTGAAATGAAAATAATAAAAACGGACGATTCAAATCTATCCTCCTTAGGACTAGGCCTAAACAAGTTTGGTTCAACGTTGTCAGACTTCTTAAACAATGGAGCTTCAGCACTAGTAAAAGAAAATAATATGCTCCTATCCCTAGAACAAGTAAGATCTATGGTAGTATCAAGCCCGTCTATAGTTACAACGATAGGCAGGGCATCAAAGGTTCAGCTCGGAGCAGAGATCCCTATTACCACTAAACATCAGAATGGCCACTCCTCGACTATGTTTAAGTTTGCAGGGCTACAGCTTCAGGCCAAACTTGAGCTCTTTCATAATAAGATTCGCCTTGGAGTAACGACAGAGCTAACTTATCCCTCAGACAAGCTTGTAAGAGGAAGTAAAAGCGAAAGTGATTTTTATCCCATATTAGGCGAGTATAAAAAGGCGTTCCATATCAGCTACACCTCAAGCTCTCATAACATCCAGGGGGTTCCAGGGCTATACAACATACCTATTATTCGGCACCTATTCTCTTTAGATAATGAACAGAAATCCACACAAAGATTAATAGGCTTTATAAAGGTGACGAGGTTAAAATGAACTTTGAACAAATAGAAAATCTAAAAAACAAATTAAAAGCAAAAATAGCTAAAGGTATACTTTTTCCGCCTACAGCGATTCCCTTTGGAAGTGAAGTTAATGGTGATCTAAAAGATTATATCACCAGATGGTATACAAGAATGTACGATTTTGATTTTGTAGAACATCTTCAAGTTGAAGAGCACATATTCCACTCCCCAGAAAATATTCAAGTAAACTCAGCAGATAGTCGAAGTTTTGATGGAATAGATTCTACCCAGGAAGACTTTCAGCTTGCACTGGATATCATTTGTTTAAAAAATTCTATTACATGGAACAAGGCCTCTCCCTTTATAAGTTTTGACCTAATCATAAAGTCGAAGTCGTACAGGGCAAGCCTGCTTCATCATACGATCTGTAAAGAGCATGGCTCAAAACTTTTTTTAAGATCGCAATCTCCAAAGGCCTATGAGTTGGACAGTTTTTACGACCCATCGTTTCTAAGAGAGTTGATCATATCACGCAAAAACGTGCTAATTTGTGGGGCGACCGGTTCGGGAAAAACATCACTTTTAAATTCTATGCTTGAAGCATCTTCAGCGAATGATCACCTTCTTATTTTAGAGGATACTTATGAGATTTTGTCTCCACATTCTAACACGACAAGACTACTCGCCACAGATGAAGATGGTAAAAGGCTAAAAGACTATATCTCCTATGCGATGAGAGTAAGTCCAGATCGAATTGTGCTTGGTGAGTTGAGATCAAATGAAGTCGAGTCCTTTCTTCTTGCCATGAACTCTGGAAACAAAGGAGTCTTAAGCACAATTCACGCAAACTCTGCAGCAGATGCAATATCAAGGATTGCACTCCTAACCAGGCTTTATGGACAAAATGCTTTGGATTACTCGCTCGTATTAAAGTTGGTTGCAACCAATATTGATTATGTACTTTTTATGAGAAATAAAAGAGTAGTCGAAGTTATAGAAATTTTTGGCAGCGAGGGAGACCAACTCTTTTACGAATGCTTGGACAAAAAAATGGCCGCTTCATAAGCGGCCAAATATATCTAATCTCTTTTAAGCTTCTTGTAACTAATTCTTGAAGGTATTTCAGCAGCATCTCCAAGTCTTCTCTTCTTATCTTCCATATAGTCAGAAAAGTTCCCCTCAAACCAAACTACATTTGAGTCACCTTCAAATGCCAAGATATGCGTAGCAATTCTATCAATAAAATATCTATCGTGGGAAATTACAACTGCACAACCTGCATACTCTTCAAGAGCTGACTCTAGTGCTCTTAAAGTATTTACATCAAGATCATTTGTAGGCTCATCCAGCAAAAGCACGTTTCCGCCCTCTTTTAGCATTTTTGCCAAGTGAACTCTATTTCTTTCTCCACCGGAAAGCTCACTAACTTTTTTCTTCTGATCTTCGCCAGAGAAATTAAACTTTGAAATGTATGCTCTTGCATTGACTTCTCTTCCTCCAACTTCGATTAGATCTAGATCACCTACAACCTCTTGAATAATGGTTTTATTGCCATCCATTTCTCTACTTTGATCCACATATGCAAGTTGGACAGTGTCACCAACAATGAAATCTCCACTGTCTGGTTTTTCTTGTCCCGTGATCATCTTAAATAATGTCGTCTTACCTGCACCGTTTGGTCCGATAATTCCGACGATCCCTCCAGGAGGAAGTTTAAAGTTCATATCATCATAAAGAAGCTTGTCGCCAAACCCTTTGGCAACATGTTGAGCATCAATTACAACGTCGCCCAACCTTTCTCCACTTGGAATAAATAGATCATTTGTCTCGTTTCTCTTTTCGGCCTTATTATCTTCGAGCATCTTATTATAGTTATTAATACGCGCCTTACCTTTGGCCTGCCTAGCCTTTTGAGAAGACTTAATGAAATCAAGCTCTCTTTTAAGTGCCTTCTGTCTTTTAGACTCTGCCTTCTCTTCTTGCTCAAGTCTTTTTGTCTTTTGCTCAAGCCATGAAGTATAGTTTCCTTCCCATGGGATGCCATGACCTCTATCTAGCTCTAGGATCCACCCTGCAACATTATCTAGGAAGTAACGGTCGTGGGTAATAGCTATAACGGTTCCTTTGTATGCTTGAAGATGTCTTTCAAGCCAGTAAACAGTCTCAGCATCCAAATGGTTCGTAGGCTCATCCAGAAGAAGAACATCAGGCTCTTTAAGAAGGAGTCTACATAGAGCAACTCTTCTTTTTTCACCACCTGATAAAACTCCACACTTTTGTTCAGGAGCAGGACATCTCAAAGCGTCCATCGCCAAATCAAGCTTAGAGTCAAGGTCCCAAATATTGTGAGCGTCCATCTGATCTTGCAATTTGGCCTGATCTTCAAGGAGCTTGTTCATCTCATCAGGATCAAGGTCTGGATCTGCAAACTTTGCGTTGATTGCTTCGTAGTCATCTCTGATCTTTACTAACTCTGCACAACCTTCTTCAACAATATCCTTAACAGTTTTTTCGGGATCAAGCTTTGGTTCCTGCTCAAGGTAGCCAACACTCACACCCTTAGAAAGATTAACATCACCGTCAAACTCTTTATCTACACCAGCAATAATTCTTAAAAGCGTCGACTTACCAGCGCCGTTTAAACCCAAAACTCCAATTTTAGCTCCATAATAGAACGAAAGAGAGACATTTTTGATTACAGTCTTTCTTCCTGGATAGGTCTTGCTTACTCGAGACATTGAAAAAATTATTTTTTCACTCATTGTTTTTCCTCTTAATGAATAGTTTCGCCTATTTAAGCAAATTAGGGATAAACAGTCTAGTGCCCTTGCTGAAGGGCCCCAACCAAAGAGAAAAAGATAAATAGGTAGCTTCCTAAAAAGAATAAGGTGACAACAGACAACTTGAGCCTTTTTATCTCTTGAAAGAAGTGCTCAAGCTTTTCTTCATAACAATACCAACACTCCGCTCCAAGTTCTTCCCCCTGGGATTGATCATATACACCATGTGACTTAATTTGCTCTAGAATTAACTCCATCCTCTCTTCAAGGTGTAAAAGAGACTTGTCCTTATCTAGGGATGAAAGCTCAATTCTCTTGGCAATCACATTCACAGGACGACCCGTTTTAATGAATATATCGAGAAAGCTTGCGGCCCTTAAGTACTTATGAAATGGTTTGAAATGCTTTTGTCTTAGGACTTTCATTGAATATAGAAATACGAAAGTACCAGTTAATTGCCAGCTAAACGCCAAAACTAAAGAGCTCGTTGAGATGTTAATCTCTGCGTAAGAAGTTGCAAAAATGGAGAATAACCCACTCATGCCAAAGATCATCCCCATTTCGACTAAGGATGAGTTTCTAGCACCAGCAAGTTTCTTTTCATATTTAATATCCTTCAATAAGTTTTTACGCAACTCGCCAATGTGATTAAAGATATTGGCCCCTGTTTGGCGGTAGTTCACAAGCAACTCATCCAGCAATTCAGTGAAGAACTTGTACCGAGTGAGTTCAATAGTTTGACCCTTTGAAAGTTGTGAGCGGTTTATCTTGAGAAGCTCCTGATATAGCACTTTACCTGATTCCTTCTTTCCAAACCTGTAAGTGCCTGAATTTCTGTCTATTTTTGCGGACATAGATAAGTAGAGCAATCCAAAAGAACATATAATTACTGTAGAAAATAAAAACGATGAGAGCATGAATTGAAAATAAGCAATACCCCTGCCAATCATCTTGACACTGCATACCAGCTTGTGAAAAAAGAGTTTATGGAAAAAAGGACTCTATTAAATTCAACAGGTTCAAGTAGCGAAAGCACTCAACTGGTTCAGAAATTTGCAAGTCACGTATCTACACTTGGAAAGAAAGAGTTGGAGTTGACGCAAAAAAAGCTTCAATTTTTGTGCTTAGAGTTTGATCCATACCAAAGCGATGATCTTTCCTCTGAAGAAGAGAATATCATCCACGAATACGAGTTAGAAAATAGCCTGGGTAACCCATTTGAATTTACAAACATTGTTCTTCAAATGTTGGATACCTTGGAAACTGAGATAAAATCACGATCACACTGACTTTCAGGCCTTTACATGAACAAAATTTTACCAGCATATGATGTGCACCCTATCACAGTTAAAATGCTTCGAAGAGGACATCCTTGGATTATTAAGGACAAGTTCACCGAGAAGTTTCACCCAAGAGATCGCTTTATTGTAGCAAAAGACAGGCGAAAGCCTTTTGCTTTATTAATACACGATCCAAGGCACAAACATGTCAAGGCCAGGCTTTGGGCCTCGCAAGGCGACTTTGGTGCAATGATTAAAAACTTTCGCCGAGATATGGTTCAAAGAATTCAAAAGGCCATCACCAAGCGGAAGCAAAAAAATATACTCTCAGAGCGACAAAACTTTTACCTTGTTTTTGGAGAGGCGGATCAACTCCCTGGAGTTCACGTTCAATACTTAAATGGCGAGCTTCTAGTGCAATTCTACAGTTATTTCTGGGATGCATACACAGACTACTTCATAGACAACCTCTTAAAGACAGTTAACAAAGTTTTAGAACTAGAGGTATTCAAAGGAAATGTTTGGGTTCAACATCGAGCTGATGGAGACTCAACACAACAAAAAGCAAAAAGTCTTGATCCAAACATTAGTTTCAGAAAAATAGAAGTGCAGGAGTTTGGAGTCAATTACAATGTCGAGTTGGGTAAACACTACGATTGCGGTCTTTATACAGATATGGCCGCAATTAGAAGAGTCCTTGCAAAAGACTTTGAGAATGCAGATTCATTTCTAAATCTATACTCATACACAGGTGCCTTTAGCTTATTTGCTCTCAAACATAAGGTTTCAGACGTAGTGTCAGTGGACCTAAGTGAAAAGTACCTTGAGCAGTTAGAGCAAAATATTGCTTTAAATGAAGAGTTAGATGCTCAGAGCCATACTTCCATGGCGATGAGTGCACAGGATTCACTTCAAAAGCTTAAAGAGCAAGGTAAAACTTTTGAGCTTATTGTTTCAGACCCTCCTTCTAGTTCAAGTGATGGAAATAAAAGAACAAATGCATTACAAAACTATGAGAAAGAACTTCCACAAATGAAAGAACTTTTGGCGGAAAACGGAAAGCTCCTAGTTTTTCTCAATACTCGCAGATTAAGCCGAAACAAATTTGAGGCAAAGATCAATGACATTATCAAGAAGAACAACCTAGGCCTTAAAGTTGGCAAAAAGCTTGGACTATCCGATGATTGCCCATACTTAAAAGGTTTTCCGGAAGGAGCTTACCTCAAAGGATTAGTTCTTACCCATGATTAAAGTAGAAGGCCTTACCAAACAGTTCAAAGTTCATAAAAAGACGCCAGGACTAAAGGGGTCTATAAGTTCTCTATTTAATAGAGAGTACATAATCAAAGAAGCGATCAAGGACATTAACCTTGAGATTAACCAAGGAGAGATTCTTGGGCTTATTGGCTCAAATGGAGCTGGTAAAACGACTTTAACCAAAATCCTCTCTGGAATAATCCACCCAACTGCTGGCAAAGTCAGCGTCCTAGGTTTCGATCCTTGGGAAAGAGACAACCGTTATCGCAAGCAGATGTCTTTAATTATGGGACAAAAAGCACAGCTTTGGTGGGACCTACCCGCAGCTGACGGTTTCTTGCTTTTAAAAGAGATTTATCAAATTCCAGACACGCAATTCAAACAGCGTCTCGCTTATTTATCAGAAAGTCTTGGCATTGAAAAAGAGCTCAATGTCCAGGTGAGAAAGTTAAGCCTTGGTGAAAGGATGAAGGTTGAGCTAATTGCGGCCCTTCTACACCAACCAAAGGTTGTTTTTTTAGATGAGCCCACAATAGGATTGGACCTGTCCGCCCAAAAGGCCGTAAGACGCTTTATTAAAGAATACAGAAAAGAATTCAATCCGATTATGATTCTCACCTCCCATTACATGGACGATATTGAGGACCTGTGCGACAGGATCATCATCATGAAAGAGGGTGAGTTTGTCTATGACGGCTCCATTAAACAAGTTCAACAAGAGTATGCTCAAAGCAAGCTTGTTACAGCGCAAGCATCCCCAAACATAAACGTATCTGAAGAGTACAGAAAGTTTCCAAAGTCTTTGGGAGAAATTGAAATCAACGACAACGGCAAGATTACGGTTCGCTCCCCCAGAGAGAAGGTAATGGAAGCAGCAAGCTACCTCATTCATTACTTGAAGATTGAAGACTTGAATATCTCTGAAGAAGACATTGGAGATGTAATCGAGCACATAATGAGTAAAGGAAAAGAGGCGTGAGCAGCTGGCCAATTCATGTCTTTAACATGGAACTTAGAAGAACGCTGACCTACAGGGCCGATTTCTGGGTAAACTTCATAGGTCAGACTCTCTTCTCAATAGTTATAGCTTATTTTCTTTGGAGTTCAATTTTTGAAACTTTAAATGTTCAAACATTGAACGGCTTCACGATGGAAAGAATGATTGTTTACTACCTCCTAGTTCCTTTAGTTTTTAGAATTCAACAAGGCCAAACAATAGGTTCCATAAGTAGAGAGATCTATGAGGGGAGCTTAAACAAATTTTTACTCTACCCCATCAATTTTTATGGGTTTAAAATTATCACTCACTTTGCTGGAGCAGTTTTTTATTACGCTCAGATTTTTGTAATTATTGGCCTTTACCAGGTGTTTGCAGACAATCCAATTTTTGAAATGAGTTTTTTGAAACTATTCTATTTTACCATCGCAATGCTTGGAATTAGCATTGCGTATTTTTGCTTAAACTCACTTTCTGAACTAGTTGCCTTTTGGGCGGACTACATTTGGAGCCTTGGAGTCATAATAAGGTTTGCCGTCTCTTTTATGGGTGGTGCTCTTATCCCACTTAGCTTCTTTCCTGAGTGGTCTATGAAGATCCTCAATCTAACACCCTTTCCATATATGATTTCTTTTCCTATGAAGATTCTCTTGGAGGAGGTTGCACTTAAAGAGTTCTTTTTAAATATGACTATTTTAGCTCTATGGACTCTTGTATTCCTTTTCTTCTCCAGAGTTCTATGGAACAAAGGTCGTTATAGATATACAGGTGTTGGAATATGAGCAGATACCTTAAACTCTACGCTCACTTTCTAAGGTTCTCATTCTCAAAGGCCATGGAGTTCAGAGTGGACTTCTTCTTTAGAGTGGTAATGGATATTTTCTTTTACGCGGTTCAATTTGCTTTTTTTCACATCATCTATCTTCACACCCCTATCCTTGCAGGTTGGGACATTGAACAAATGCGTGTATTTATTGTTTCCTATATATTTATTGACGCTCTTCACATGACAGTATTTTCAACCAACTGCTGGTGGCTTCCAATTTATATAAACCGTGGAGATCTGGACTACTACCTTGTAAAGCCTGTATCCACCTTGTTCTTTTTGAGTTTAAAAGACTTTGCCGCCAATTCATTCTTAAACCTTGTGATTGCTGGGTCACTGCTTGTATGGGTACTTACCAATTACCCAGGGCCTTTGGAACCAATAAAGATCTTTGTATATATACTCCTACTTTTAAATGGCACTTTTTTATTTTTCTTAACAAACCTCATCTTTCTTTTAGCTGTTTTTTGGACACAATCCCCCAGGGGCTATGGAGATCTCTTCTTCTCAGTTTCTCACGTCATGGAAAGACCAGACAGAATCTATAAAGGTATCGCTAGGAAGGTATTTGTATTTATTCTCCCTTTTGCGCTTATGGCATCTTATCCTGCGAAATTTCTAATGGAAGAGAATCAGTGGCACCTTCTGGGGGTAATTTTTGGGGTAACCACTTGTTTTTTCCTTTTGGTTCAAGTTATATGGCGTCTAGGACTTAGAAACTACTCAAGCGCTTCAAGCTAGGAAATTTTATGAGCTTTTCTCAAATTATAATTGTGGGTCACCTAGGGGCCGACCCAGAACTAAAATACACAAAAACTCAAACACCAGTGATCAACCTCTCAGTTGGTAGTCACGAGAGACTTCGTCCCACAGACCCAAAAGACAAGAAGCCTAAAACTTATTGGCACAAGTGCAGGAAGTTTGGAAAGCTCGCTGAGACTTACAAATCCATGCTTAAAAAAGGCGACAAAGTGTTTCTTAAAGGTCAGCTAGTTTATGACTCCTGGGAGGACAGATCTGGCCGCCACCACAAGGACCCTATCATCGAGATCGACTACCTTGAAAAGATGTACTACGAGAATGTAACTATAGACCTTGGTGAATAGCCATTTAGAATCAATAACTTACAACCATAAGCGAGCATAAGTCTCAAGTTTAATCAAGTTTCCACCGAATAAATAATAAGCTTTTCTTATTAAGAGGTGGAAGTTGAGAATAATTTTAATTTTAATTTGCAGTGCAATCTTCGCCAGCTGTGGCGCATCCAGCGGATCATCCAGCTCAGCACTCAGCTCTAATACCTTTACTAGCCAATATCCAATTTCATCAGAAGTGACACTAATAAAGGGATATGAGCAGACCGTATCTCTGCCCTATGATGCAGGTGGTTTTAATGTATTTTCACCACCCGATTCATGTGAAATCTCGGAAATCTGGAACGTGGAAGTCACAACTCCTTGCGACTGTAGCTCGGGATCCTGCAAGGTTGGAGTGACACCTATGAGCTCAAATAGCAGTGGAAACTTCACCTATACCCTATCCCATAGCACATTAACAGAAACTCATAGAACATCAGTTAAGATTAGTGATGTTGTTCCATTTGTCTCGACATGGAGAATTCCAAGTGGCGACTTGGATGTTTCCCTACCACTCGTACTTGGTGCTAAATATGATTTTACTGTGGATTGGGGTGATGGAACAACCTCTGAAATTACGTCTCACGATGACCCTGACAAAAACCATACTTATGCTTCCGACGGAGACTACATCATTACAATGTCAGGCCATCTTGAGGCCATAAAATTTAGTGGCACAGGTGAGACAGCCAAGTTAATTTCAATTTCTGAATTGGGTACCGTAGGATGGAGATTCTTCTGGGGTACATTTAGAGATTGTACAAACCTTACAACCGTAGCTGGGGGAGACACCTCAAACGTTGAAGACATGTCTGAAATGTTCTACGGAGCGACTAATGCCACCCTCAACACTAGCTCATGGAATACTTCTAGAGTACTAAAAATGAACTCCATGTTCCGAGATACGGATGCAGCAAATCCAGACACAACAAACTGGGATGTTTCCCATGTCACCAACATGAGTCAAATGTTTTATGATGCTACAGTAGCCACCCCAGATACTCAAAACTGGAATACAGAAAGTCTACTTAGATCTAATTTCATGTTTTATGGTGCTCTAGTAGCTAACCCTGATGTCAGTGGGTGGAACACACAAAGCCTATTTGAAGCAGAAGGAATGTTTGGGTATGCCGCCCAAGCGAATCCAGACACAAGTAACTGGGACTTTAGCCTTGTAACTAATATTGAAGAATTTATGCTTAATGCAAATAATTTATCCTCTGAAAACTATGATGCCCTCCTAGTGAGTCTCAACGCCACAGCAAGAGACAACCTTACAATTGATGTGGGTGATGCGACGACCGCGACTGCTGATGGAGATAATGCGAAGGCTGCATTAGAGGCCAGAGGATGGACAATAACAGATGGGATGCCTTAGTATGAAAAAATTGAAAACGATTCCAATTTCCATTTTAAGTGTACTACTTATAAGTTGTGGAAAGTCTTCTGGCACTTCCAGTAGCCCCCCTCTCTCACCGAATTCAGTCTCCCAACTAGAGATTAATTCAGAGGTAACTTTAATAAAGGGATATGAACAATTCATTTCACTTCCCCACGAAGGAAGTCTTCCCGACTCATGCGAAATCAGCGAACTATCAAATGTCACAGTTACAACACCTTGCTCATGTGTCTTGTTTGACTGTGAAGTTGGTCTGACCCCAATAGAGACATTTAGTACGGGTGATTTCCACTACACAGTTACAGAAGGCTCTTACACTTCCGAGCCACTAAGAGTTAGAACCAATATTCGTGATGTGGTTCCGTTTGTGATGACGTGGAGTATTCCAGGAGGTGACTTGGATGTAACTTTGCCTTTAAACAACCAGTACAGATATGATTTCACTGTAGACTGGGGAGATGGCACGACAGCAGAAGTAACCTCATACGGAGACACTGATAAAAACCATTCATATCTTGCTCCAGGGAATTACAACATCACTCTAACAGGCCTAGTGGAATCAATTGAATTTGTTTCATCTTCTGATAGAGGCAAGATTATAGCGGTGCCGGAACTCGGAACCGTTGGTTGGAAGGACTTTGAAAATTCTTTTAGAGATTGTTCAAATCTTGTCAGTGTGGAGGGCGGAGACACTTCAAATGTAAAAAGCATGGCTAACATGTTTTATCTCTCCGGCAATGCTACACCCAATACTGCTAATTGGAATACACATCGTGTAACTAATATGAACAACATGTTTTATCAATCAGATGCTGCCACCCCCAATACCACAAATTGGGATGTATCAAACGTAACATCTATGAGGGAGATGTTTCAATATGCAGATATTGCAAACCCAGATACCTCAAATTGGAAAACAGATAAGCTTATCAACACAAACCGAATGTTTGCAGGCGCACCATTAGCAAACCCCGACGTTAGCAATTGGAATACGTCCAATATCACCGACCCAGCGGGGATGTTTGTAAGTGCAACATCTGCCAATCCAGATGTTTCCAATTGGGACACCTCTAACATGCAAAATATGAGCTTCATGTTTTCTGGTGCCACCTCGGCAGATCCAGACATGTCACTTTGGGATTTTTCCAGCTTAACTAACATCTCAGGTTTTTTTCAAGGAGCTAACAACTTATCCTCCTCAAATTACGACAACCTTCTAATTGCACTCAATGCAACTGCACCAGACAGTCTCACAATTGATGCTGGTGATGCGACAACTGCGACTGTCGACGGGGATAATGCGAAGGCTGCACTTGAGGCCAGAAGTTGGACAATTTCAGACGGAATGCCATAATTAGCACTTACTCTATAATAAAGTGCTTAACTTAATACAGAAGGCCCACAAGGATAATGTTTAAATGAGCATAATAAAGTCTACAAACTTAGTAATTTTGCTTATAAGTCTGCTCGGCTGTGGACAGAGTTCCGTGGATTTAGACTCCAGTTCCCTACTAGACTCTAATGTTGATAAAAACAAATTAGTCATGATTCCAGGGCATGAACAACTTGTGACACTTCATTACGACGAAGCATTTGTCGCATCTGCCTGTACCATAATTAATCCAATCAATCTTTCGATAACAACCCCTTGCTCCTGCTCGACCGGAGTATGTACAGCAGGATTGACACCTGATGGCCTAGGTCCAGGGACTTACTCCTATACTGTCGAGGATGGAGGAAGCTCCTCAGATCAAGAGGTCGTTACAACAGATACAAAAGAAGGTGTACCGTTTGTTTCTACATGGCGTGTTGGTGATGGTTCCTTTGGGGATGGAGACTTAACAATCACACTCCCACTACCAAGTGGTTATAACTACAACTTCACAGTTGACTGGGGAGATGGAAATACAGCTGAAGTAACTGCACATGATGATGTAGATATTGACCATACATACGGATTAGCCGGAGATTACACAATCAAAATCTCAGGATTGATTGAAGCCTGGAGCTTCCCTTGGACTTCGGATAGAGGAAAGATTATTTCTGTTTCAGAGCTTGGACATGTGGGTTGGAGAAGTTTGGAAGCTACTTTTAAAAGTTGTACAAACTTGGGAACCGTTGCGGGCGGGGAAACATCAAATGTTACAAGCATGAAGCAGATGTTTGATTCTTCGGCAAATGTTACACCAGATACAAGCACCTATAACACATCAAATGTGACTGACATGTCAGTTATGTTTCGAGATACAAACTTGGCAGATCCAGATACAAGTAAATGGGATACCTCTAAAGTCACAACAATGAGACAGATGTTTGATGATGCTGGTGGCGCTAATCCAGATACCAGTAATTGGGATACTTCCAAGGTAACTGATATGTATAGAATGTTTTTTGGTACTACAGCAGAGCCTGACACATCTAAATGGAACACCTCTAGCGTAACTAACATGGCCAGAATGTTTTACATGTCCTGGGCTGATCCAGATACAAGCAATTGGGACACTTCCAGCGTAACTAATATGGAAAACATGTTCTATAACGCTTACAATGCCAATCCAGATGTTAGTGGTTGGGACACTTCCAATGTGACAGACATGGGGTTTATGTTCGCCTATGCAGAGTATGCAAACCCGGACATGTCTAATTGGGACTTTTCAAGCTCAAATGATGTTCATATGTTTGTAGGGAATATGTCTAAACCAGTGGGGATATCCACTGAGAACTATGACAACTTGTTAATACAACTCGACAATACTGGCGGATCCAACCTCACAATAAATGTTGATTCAGTTCAATACACCTCGGCAGTCAGCGGAACTGCTCGGGCCAATCTAGTCAGTAAAGGGTGGACCGTAACCGACGGCGGATCGATATAGATAAAACCTCTTCTGCTTAAGCACAGAAAACTTCTCAAAAAGAGAGTAAATAGTCCTCTGCTCGACCTAGACCCAGAGGGTGATAAACTGCGGTTTACAAGAATACTAAGTAACTAAAATCACAACAAACTTATCGGTCAAGATCACTCAACTTTTTTGTTATTTATTCCGATTAGTTACTTGTGAAAGCTGTGATTATCACCATATTCATCTCACTTGCCGCATTTGCTATGAATGCTTCGGATACCTGTAAGTCTCTCTTAGGCTTTATTCACAAAGAATTAACTGTAGATAACTTTGAAAAGTCTGTAGAGCGCATGAACAAAAAGATGGTTCTTGCACTAATCTCGGCGGCAAATGAGTCAGATAAATTAGGTGTTGCACTGTCAAAGGATCCTGAGCTTCTTTCGCTTTTAGAAAGCATGAAGCATATTGACCCTAACCTAGAGTCATTTCTTTTAGAAAATCAAAACTTTAAGAATTACAACTTGTGGAAGTGGCTACCGTTTATAAAAAAGCCAAGCAGAGTCTCCTATCAGGAAGTCGTTTATAAGTGGAAAGACCTACAGGCTAAGCGTCCTTACTTATTCATAAACCTTGAAGATGAGCACATGCTTGATGAATGGGACACTAAGACTTCCCAACTTCTTGACTCCTACCCTTCAGATAGCTCACTTGGGGAAAGTGCCGACAAAACTGCAAGACTGTTCAAAGGAGCTCATCAAGAGCTTGTGGACGGCTCTATTTCAGACTCTAAAAGTCTAATCAAAAGCTTAAGAGAAAATATAGAAGGGCTTCATGATGAACTTGGAAAGTCTTTTAAAGGACTTCTCCTACAATCGCTTAATGATTATAAGTTTATTTGTTCCGCAAAAGACTTAGGTCCAAACTATCATCAACTTGCCTGTGAGGATAAAGAGGACCTTATGCCAATGTTGGACGCCACACTAAAGGACCTTGCAGACATTTTAAATCATGATTACCTAAGTAAGTACTCCAAAGCACCCGGCAACAATGGAAAAATAAAAGTTCGCGACTATAACTATAAAAATATCAACTACGGTGCAAGCTTTTGCACTAGAAATCCAGAAATTGTCGACACCGTGGTTATTCACCACTCAGAAACTCATAATAGTGCTTCACCACAACTAATTCACAATATTCAAATAGTGGCAAACGAGGACTCCGAGGATAAAAATGGCAGGGCCACACCCTGGTACATGATTGCATACAATTACGTTGTAAGTGCAGACTACGAAGGAGAAGAGAGTGAGCTTCCAAAAGTTTATAGAGGTAGACCTAAAAACATGAAAGGAGCTCACGCTGGTGGTTATGTAGAAATAGATAAGATGAATAAAGATGCTAGAAAAGCATTATTTAACTCAACCCCAACATGTGGCTACAATACTGATAAAGACTCATCACATACAATCGACAGAGAAGACAAATCCTCCAAGAAGATTTATCGAAGTAATCTTAATCAAGGCATAGCTAGTGCAAATCTAACAAGTATTGGAGTACTAGTGATTGGCAACTATGCGCCAGATATAATTAAACCGACGCCAAAAACAAAGATATTAAACCCAACAGGTTACCCAGCAGATGGGCCACCGAGGTATCCATCAATTGACGCATTAAGATCAAGTGCCAAACTAATATGCCAACTAAGACGCGAGGAACATCCAAACCTCACAAAAATTACAGACCACAACTATATAAAAATCAAACGTGACTACGAAAGTGGAAGAAAGTTTGCCGGAACCTGTTGTCCAGGGACAGTGTACCTTAAGATGCAGAAACTTCACGAGCTGACGAAAGAGGAATGCCCTGAGTTTGATTTTCAACTGGATATATCACCAAAGGAAACGGTATGTTCTTTCTTAAAAGACTTATAATCCTAACTCTATCCTTTCAGGCCCTAGCCAGTGCAAGCACTAGCAAAGATGTAGCATTGGCCTACATGAACTCTCTTGATATGCAAAACAAAGAGGAGCTTAGGCAATATACATCCAAAGAACTCTACGAGAAATTAAACAAAAACAATCTACTGGAGCGCTACTTCAAATCAAGACCAAAAAAGAAAAGAGAGTACAAAGTAAAGATAACCGACTCGAAGGTGGTAAAAGGTTTTGTACTTGTTAGGCTCACTGATGAGAAAGGCGAAACTCAATCTTTAAAACTTGGGAAAAATAAGCAAGGTGAATACAAGGTTCAAGAAATTCTACACTTGGATTAATCATTCAAAGTGTTTGCACTTTTCATGATAGCTCTTCATAAATGTAGAAGCTGGGGCCCTATCCCCCTTAGTTTGACTTAGATAAGCTATTCTTTTCTTGTCATTTGAGCATACCTTACTCATAACGGCCTTATATTCTTTATATGCGGCCACAGGGTAAGGAATACCATAAGCACTAGACACAAAAGAAACTTCATCGGAGTTCAATTCTGGGAAGTCAGACAAAATCCCCTCTTTAACCAAGAGTCTTTTAAACGAATCTTCAAAAGTTCCCACTTGGTAAAATCTCTTTACTGCCAACTCATAGGAAAGCTTTCCTGTTTTGGGGTCAAGGATTTTGCCACAATTATAACGATCATTATACTTCGCAGGGAAAAGCTCTTTTAAAACCTGACACTCTCGTACAAATGCCTGCACCTCGCCACCTGTGCCCTCAATCGTATTCTTTATAAACTCGCTTAAAGAGAAGTCGTTTCTATAAGGATTGAATTCTCTTCTGTACACAAAATGAGTCAACTCATGTGCCAGATCTAAAATAGCATCGTATTGGTTCAGACTCTTATTTACATAAACCACAGACTTAGTTTCGTAGGCTATATGCTCAGGACTTCTTGGAGAGAACCTTCTAATAAGCGTTGTATCAGTTAAGGATCCCTCCCCTGGTTTAATAACATCTAAAAGGGTAAGCCCTTGTTTAGATGCCTTTTTCTTGGCCTTTAAAAGAAGATTTTTACCTGAGCTTGATTTTGCAAGGTGCTGAATTAGATTCTTTACATTAAGTTCATCATTAGAAGAAAATTTTGTCCAACGCTGGTTTGGGTCAAAATTTGATTCCACAAAAAGGTAGCCGCCTTTGGCGAATACGATGTGTGCGAACAAAAATACCGATAGAAGGACTTTCATACAAGTCCTATCGGGTTTTCAGAATTTTAGGTTAGCATTAAGGTGCAGAGTAGGTAAAAAATGCCTCTCTCTCTGCTTGGATTGTGATATCCCCCAATTCTCTTTTGATCTTCGAATCAGCTTTGTCCACTAGCCGTAGCTTGTAAGTCCCGGGAGGAATATCCGCTTCTGCCATTAGTACTTCAGAAGGAAGGATACCCCACTGTCTTGTATCGGCGCGCTCGGTTTCCCTTATTGCCTTTGCAAGTACAAGGTACTGTGCAAATGCAGCAGGCCTGGCAAATGTCTCGCCATGCTTTTCCTTCATAATTTGATATGTTTTAAATGCAGAGATGATTGCCAATACATGCTTCACAGCAATTCTGGCACCTCTTTTGGAGAAGGAAGCTTTTACACGCTCTCTATTTAAATTAAATGCAAGGTCACTGATCGGGCCAATCATGGACAGATCAATCTTCTTAACTACCTTTTCACTTTCGCCTTCTACGTTGTAGACAACAAGCTCTTTAAGACTTGTAGGTACTGGCCTTTCAATAATCGGTATCTCAAACTCGATTCCAGCTTCAGCAGTCATTGCCTCTCCTGCGGAGTGGCGAAAGTAAATTTTTTGATCTCCACGTGTCTTCACAGCACCAAGTCCCAATGGTCCCATTGCAAAGTACGTTAAAACAGGCACACCAACGGCAGCTATAAATGTGGCCGCAGCAGGGTTGTCCACATTTTCAATTGCGGATCTCAAATTATATGAAACGCTTTCGGCCTTTAAAGGAGCAATTAGCCCCGATTCGATTAAAATTGTCGTGTTATTCTTTTGAGCTATTTTATCCAATACCGCTTTTGATGGTTTCAGTTTCTTCTTAAGCTTTGAGAACTTCCAACGTTGTCTTTTTTTGGCCAATGAAAGAATTTTGTAAGCGATGTAATCCTTAGTCTTCTGGTATTGCTCACTTTTAACGACAGGTTTTTCTTTTTCATTCTCACCTGTTAAAAATTCCATTGCCTGGGTGTTAAATGAAAAGAAAACGGGAGCCGATTTTTCTAGGAGTTCATAAGCATCTTGATACAGTTGAAGAGCAATTTGTTGATCTTGCCGCTCCCCGACCAGCTCATGAATCTTTGCCCCCATCATCTTTGCGAAAAGATCGTGATCAAACTTGGTGCTTTCACGCGAACTTCTTTGAAGTTCTTTATAAAAAGTATCCCAAGCAACTGCCGATGCCCTCGCTCTAAAGAGGTATCTTTTCCTCTCTTGAGAGGTTAGCTCCACGCGAGTTAATTTATTTTTTTCATCTTTTGATTGAATGAAGCCATTTTCATAAATTTTTAGAAAACTTAGGGCCTGGTAATAAAAAAGAAGGGACCTTTCATACGGTGAACCATAGAAGCTTTCATTGTTGTTTGAAGCGATTGATGTCAACAACGCCTCTCTTACGCTTTTAGTATATAGCTTGTCGACAAGTTCGCTGGCCTCGACAAACACATCGGCAGCGGACTTAAACTCTTCCTTGGCATAGAGAATTCTTCCCTTATTTAGAAGGTAGAGAAGCTTATTTTTTTCTTCAGTTTTAAATTCTGATTTCTCAAGAAGAGCAAACGCTTTATCTGTTTCATTTAATTTGAAGTATTCCCTAATCTGGGCCTGATCCTTTCGTGATTGTAAGGAGCAGGCTGCCAGAAATAGAAAAAGCGTTAATTTAAAAAGGTATGACATTTTATTTTAGGATGCCTACCAGCCAAAAGACGCCTTGTCAGAGTACTTGTAAACTTTTGTTCTAGTTCTTAAAACCTCAATGCCTTTTTCAATATCGGTCATTCTCAGGTTCACCGAATACTCTTTAATTGTTTTACCATCTCTTTTCTCTGGCTTCATATATACGTTTCCAAAGATCATTAGATCAGCGCCAAGTTGATTTCCAATTTGCTTTGAAGTTGATGGATCAACCATTCCATCATTTTGATAAGTGATTTCTTCAAGAATTTTTTCACGAGCTTTGTTATCTACCAAAATAAAATCTCCAGCAGCTGAAACTTCGTAAAGAAACTCATCGTTTAAGTCATCAATTGGAAAATAAGCTTCTGATGTGTTGTTTTGAACTTCAGCAATGAAAACCTTTGGGGTCTTTTGAGTCTTAGACATAACTCTTTTATAACCTTTGTGATTTTGCATTTGCTTTAAAAGCTCAGAAACAGCTCTTTTGGTATCTTCCCCAAC
>CATMLK010000035.1:0-40710 GCA_950070535.1 uncultured Bacteriovoracaceae bacterium
ATAAAAAACTTGGAATAGGTCTTTCTCAACTTAAATCCGAAGTTGATTCTGTTTCAAAGTTCAATAGGCCAAGCAATCTTAGAATAGAGAAGCCGAGTGAGGATGATATTTTTTGTCACATGATTGGTCGCTCAAAAGTGATGAAAGAGGTGTTTGAGCGAATCCAAAAGGTTGCACTCACAGAGTCTACTGTATTGGTAACCGGTCCATCTGGTACTGGGAAAGAGCTTGTGGCCCACGCTATCCACGAGTTGAGCTCAAGAGGAAGGAGAAACAAGGTTAGCGTTAATTGTGGGGCCATTCCAAGAGATCTTCTTGAGTCCGAATTATTTGGACATGTTAAAGGATCATTTACTGGAGCAATTTCCAATAGAAAAGGGCGATTTGAGTTGGCCGACAAAGGCTCAATCTTTTTAGATGAGATTGGGGATATGCCACACATGCTTCAAGTTAAACTCTTGAGGGTACTACAAAGTAGAACCATTGAACCTGTTGGTTCGACTGACACGATCACAATTGATACTAGGGTTATTGCCGCTACCCATAGGGATCTTGAAAAAATGGTCTCGGAGGGCAAGTTTAGAGAGGATCTTTTCTATCGTTTAAATGTAATCCCTATAAAAATTCCGGCATTAAAGGAAAGAAGGGAAGATATACCACTTCTTATTTCGTATTTTGTGGATCGTTTTTCATCTGCTGATAGAAGCAATGAAATTAGCTTCAGTGATAAGGCTCTTGAAATGCTTTTAAGCTATGACTGGCCAGGCAATGTAAGAGAGCTTGAAAACATAATTGAAAGACTAGTTATTCTTAGAGGTGGAAATGAGATTTTGCCTGAAGATCTTCCTGCAAAGATTTTTAGACACAACCCTCTTGCCACTGATCATTACAAGCACATTTTTGAGCTTCCAGAAGAGGGTGTTGATCTTAAAAGAGTTCTTTCCGATATTGAAGATTCTTTAATTCTTCAGGCATTAAGTTTTACTGGCGGCAATAAAAATCAAGCAAGCAAGTTGCTGAATCTGAATAGAACGACGTTAATCGAAAAAATGAAAAAGAAGGCCCTTCACATCTAATGGGCCTTCGTAAAAGAGTGCTCGAGATTCTTCAAGATAGGAATCTTGAAGCACTGGAGCGTGAAAAAAAACTTCAACAATTTTTAGGCCTTGATCATCAACTCATTGAAAGGGGAGTAAGCTCACCAAATCCAGAAGTCTATTGTGGGCTTGAGGAGTTGGCCTTATCCACTCCTTTTGACGATTACTATTCAATTCTAAAAGATATTGAAGCTAATAGTACTTTGGTTGATTTGGGTGCCGGGCACTCAAAAGGCTCAATTCTTTCAAAGGCGCTAGGACAAGATAATGTTCTTTCCCTTGAAGTCGAAAAGAGCAGGGTCTTTGAGGTAAAAAAGATAGCACAAAGGCTAGGTGTGAATGCTGAAGGTATAGAGGTATTTGACCTTTTGTCTGAAGATATTCCCCTGGCACAGAATTACTTTATCTACCTCCCACTTGGAGCATTGATTTTTAAGCCGATAGAGTTTTTGTTAAAAGAGAATCATTGTGCATATTTTTATGTCATGGAGTCGCATGGTGATGTTCTAGACTTTTTTAATGCATGTACCAACTGGTTTGATTTAGTGAAAGTGCTGCCTAGCCAAACCTCCAGGCATAAAACAGGCATCTATAAATACAGGTTTAATCCTCGTGAAATTACTAGACCCCAAGAAAACTCGTTTGATTTGATTTATGAAATTATTCAAAACTACTCAAAAAATCTAACCTACAAATTGATAAAAGAAAGCGGTGAATGTCTTATTCAATCAAGTTTGCTTCTTCCTTTGATGTATAACGGTAAAATGACATTAGAGTGTAAGGAAGTCATGCGCATTATTGACTTTGAAAATGTGCAGCTATTTAGAGCTTGATTTAAAATTATATTGAAATGTGGTTTTTATAATTCAATAATCATTGGCATGAAGATTTTATTGATTTCTTTGGTATTATTCAGTTGTGCTGGTTTGTTTTCAAAAGAAAAGAAAAACTTCTTGGAATTGTCTGGCAAGTCTCGTCCGTTGGCACTTAGTTATCAAAATGCAAAATTTAAAGATAAGTTAGTAAAACAAGACATGGCCCCGTTGGGCTCTGCTGCAATTACAAGCTCAGGAGCACTTGCAGAAAAAGGTATTAAACATATAATACACGCGGCGACGGGAAGCATGGCAAAGACTGGTGAAATATACAACCCCTCATTGGAGAGTATCGATAACTCAATTAAGAATGCCATTAAAATTGCAGACAAATACAATATAAAATCTGTGGCCATTCCTTTTATAGGTTCAGGAATTTTCATTTCCCGAATGGGGACTACTAAAGAGAAACTGGCATTTTTGCTTTTAAAGGCTTCCGCGACTGGCAATGCTCATGTCGTGGCCGTCGCCTATGATGAAAAAGACTTAAAGGTTTTCACCAAGGCCTATGAAAAACTTGAGGCGCCTGAAAAGAAAAAGGTTAAGCTTGTAAAAGGTTCGATTACCGACTACTCCCTTCATAAGAGCGTGGCAATTATAAATGCCGCCAATATCGAATTAGTTTTTGGTGGAGGAGTTTCAGGCCATATCGGCAAGGCAAGCGGCAAATCCCAAGAAATCAATCAGGAATGCCGCAAGCTAATTAACGCTCTTAAAAAATAAACTTAAAAACAGTTATTGTTTTCACCTTCATCAATCAAATCTTGAAGCTTGCTCAACTGCGCAGGTGAAACAGCATTTGGGAGATCTCTTGAAAATTTGTTAAGAGTATCTGCAATCCCACAGAAATCAGACTTCGCTCTATTATCTCCTGCATTGGCAATATGAGAATTGTAAATGTAATTGTGCCAATTCTTCTTCTCTGTATTGCTCAATGTATAAAGTTGAGTGCTTCTAAAGTTATCAAATGCATCTGATGTTAATGTATCTAGCATAATATCTAACAACGCCTTAGCGGCTGTATTTTTTCTCTTTAGGCCTTCAAATAGAAGGTGGTGTAGATAACTTCCATCTAAAGAGAAAGCGGTCAACTCCTCAAGCGTTTGGTCGAAGTTGGCATTGCCTTGATTATACGATTCAATAAAGCGTGCAAGTGGATGTCCTCTGTATCTTAAGCTGCCTGGATACTTCGGGTTTAGAGCAAAGTAGGATGCGTTCTGAAGCATGGCATAGCCGTAAGCAAACTTCTCATCATCACTTAAACTCAAAGCAAGGTTTACAAAGAATGCTTCTGCGTTATTTTGTTCATTGATTTTTGCCTGGTCATCTTTCCCTGTAACAATTTTGTTTAAGAAAACATCATAGTATCCAGAAAGAATCATTCTGAACGTATTTGTAGGCGATGCATGACTTTTCTGCTCTCTAATGGATCTATCGTAGAGCATTCTAAGAAATGTTACTTCGTCAAAAAAACTTGGAAGCTTTAAACTACCTTGGGCGTATTTTCCAAGAATCTTGTACGTTTCTTCTGACGTTAATGGAAGTGACAATTTAGAGATTGCATTTTTCCACCTTTGAGTGTCAGCACTAGCGACGTTTCCTTCAAGGTGACTTTCAAGGATTGTGCCCATGTGTACTGGATCTAAATTGGCAAAGCCACCTGACTCAAAGTTTGAGTAAAGCCCTGCAAGAATAGATGTTTTGTCTATTTTTGGATTGGTTATCGCTGCATAGGCCTGGTCGAAGAACTCAATTCCTTGTGTGAGGTAATTGTTGAAAATGATGTATACATATGGCATCGCTCTATCACGCTTGCCCGCATCATCAACAAACTGGCTTAGGAGTTTTAAGATAATAAATTGGCTTTGAAGTTTCAATTTAGAAACATTTGAGCCACTTGGAAGTGCCTTAAAAAAGGCTGTGATTTGTGCTGCTTCAGTTATTTTTGCATCGGCCAGTGGGTCAAATACATTGTCAGATTTAAAAATCGAGCTCCAAATTTTAGTAACTACCTGTTGGCCTAATTTTGCTGGAGCGTACTCTCTAAGCATTAGGTATGCCGCAATAACATTGTATTTGTGAAGGTCTGCCTTGTTGGTAAGCTTAAGAGCAACATCGGTAAATATGCTTTGAAGTTTATTTGAACCTTTTATTGCAGACTTGATGTCGTTGTAATCGAGGTAGATGTCTTCCAGGGCTCGGATTGCTTGCTCTTCATATACTTCATTTTTCTTTTTATCAGATAGGTCACGGCCTGTGTACCTTAAAACTCTTGCGATTAGATTCAATGGAGGTATTTCTTTCATCTCCTCAGGATCATTTAGAATTTCTACAAGATTCATTCGTGCTTTATGGTTGATAATCGTCATTTCACCAATTCGTGCCCGCTCGGCCTTCATGTATTGTATTGTTAAGTCAGCATGTGCCTGGTAAGAAGCTCCAGAAAACTTTTTATTTAAAAGAAGGTCACTTTCAAGTTGGGCAGAGTTACCACTCCACTGGGCAATGGCCTGAGGGTCACGAATAACATACCAAGCAGTATTTCCTACACCACCACCGCTATAGAACTTGATATCCCACGGCTTACTGTCGCATGTAGATTGATTTGGATAGTATTTTCCATCATGCCCGCAATGTTTTTTTCCTAAATTAGCATCGTAGAGTACGATGTCATCAACGAGGTCTAGTCTGATAACTCTATCGCCGTAGCCCATACTTCCAACAGGTGTCTTAGCACAATATAGTCCTGGCCCTGCAACAGCACCATTAGATGTTCCCGGTGTCGTGTAAAAAGTTACGCTTCCATTATTTGCTTTGGCAAATGCATACTTTTTTGTCAGGTAACCACTGCCTCTTTCATCGAGCCAGTGGTAGCAGTGGCTAATGGGAAGATGTGGGCTATTGATCGTATTTTGATCCATGTTTGCCCATAGAGGAAGAGCTATAAAGATTAGTAATAAACGTGTAACAGAAGTTTTGTTAATTTTAGTTAAATCCATATTGAATTCCCATGATATAAGCCGTATCGCTATGTGCTTCGATTATAATTGATTTTGCTTTAATTCCATTTCCTGATGCGTGTCCGGAAATAACCCCCTGTGGAGCTACATTTTCTTGATCCACCAATGTGATCCTCTTTCCATCTACTCTTTCAATGATTATTGAAACTCTTGCGTGCCCTAGGCTTCCTGTGCCGCCATCTCTGTTTCTAACGCCGTCGGGCTTTGTATCTCCAGCCGCAACATTAACAGATTGAATGCTTTCTCCATTTAGATTTATTACCAAAGAATCTGGTCTTCCCCTGTGTGGGCTCAGTCTTTTTGCTCCTGGAAATTTGCCTCCATACCTTTGTCCGCCGCCAAATTTTCTCCCTTTAAAGGTTTCTGGATCACCCATGAAGGTTTTACTTCTGGTGAAGCTCAGGTCAACATAATTATTGGACTTTGGAGGCACCACTTTAACGACAACACTGTCTAGGTAAACTGGATCATCACCAAGTACTTCAATCTTTATAAGATCTGATCGCAGAGGCTGCTTTAGTTCTTTTCCAGTTCTTAGGGACTTGTGACCCTTTAATGGCCATTCATAGAGATTGTCAAACTCTGGACCTTTTTTGATCTCAGCAAATTTGGACCCTTTGTCAGAGCTAACAGGACCTCCCCATGTTCTCCAGGAATCTTTATAGGGAAGTTCTACACTATGAACTTGAACTGATGTGTATGCAGGATATTGATCGTATACCTTGTGACCATTATTAAAGGAGGCATATCCTCTTTGGTCTTTAGGATTTTGTCTGTGTCCTAAGATAACATTGGCCAGAGGACGATCAGAAAAACCTTCAGGCAGAACTAGATAGACTGATTCACCAGGCAAAACTCTCTTTTCACCTTTGAACCTAAATTCTGCGTCCCAATCACTTTTCGATGATGGAGAGTACTCAATCTGAATCACTTTGGTAGGGAAGTAACTGGCATCCTTTGAAATAACCTTATTTACGTTGTCATACTTTGGATTGTTATCCATTAAAGCGTGAGGTGCTACTCCATTAGTGACCTTTACAAAAGGGAAGTCTATGTAGACTGGCATATCTTGATCTTCGAGTTCATCCATAGCGTCTGTTACAAACTTTAAAAAAGACTTGTCATATTCCTGGATTGAAAAGGTATCGAAGATGCTTTGAGGTATAGTCGTACCTTCTGCTGCAAGGACAGCTACTAGACTCCCAGGTGCCACTGGTGCATGTGAGCTATCTCCGCATGCATAGAAGCTAAAGTCTTTATTACATATTGAAGTTCCCTTGGGATTCTTTAACGCTGCGACAAAACCCTCTTGTCCATCATTAATTTTGTGAAAGCTAAACGTATCATGATGATCGGCAACCACCACACTCTGAATGTCATTATTTCTAATGTGACCATAATATACAACTTCCCCTGAAACCTTCTCCATAGGGCAATCGTTAATGTTCATGATAAGTTGATATTCACTTTTCAATAGGGAGTATGCACCCAGAAATTCTTCATCTTTTTCAGCATTTGAAAGAAAGCTTGTAAGTCTTGAGGATTTAGCAAGTTGCTCGTAGAAGTCATTTAGAAGATCTTTTGCAAAAAAGCTTGCCATGTTTTGATCACGAACCTCTTTGTTTGACTTAATTGAATTATAGAGACCCCTGTCAATAAGTGATGAACGAATATCACTGTACAGGCCAGAGTTTGTATGGTGGTCCTGTATTTTTACTCTCATGCCTGCAAGGTATTTAGACTCTATAAGCTTTTCCTCCTCAAACAAGGAGTAAGAAATAAAGGCCTCAATGGGATTTGCGTAAGGAGAAACTTCTACGAAGTGTTCCTTGTTCACTTTTGGCGAAGCTATAAGATTTCCCAGGCAGTCAATCCCAAAGGCCGGTTTTAGGGAACACATTAATATTGAAAGGGGAGCTATAACCTTTTTCATTTTTAGTTCCTTAGTAGCCTTGCCCATGCTCTTTGATCAATTTCTAGTAAAATGAAAAGACTTCTTTGACCTAAAGAGAAGTTGTTGTCTGCAACAAGTGCTAAACTTGGCCTTCCGTTTGGAAGTATTGGGCCAATAGCGAGGCCTTCAAAGTTGTCCAGCCTTCTAAAACCTGGCGAAAGCTCATTTAGGATGTCATCTAAGTCGATTAGAAGTGTCTTTTCAAGTGTGTAGTCTTTGATTTTCTCAGCCTCTGCTTTCTTTTTCTTTTTCTTCTTTTGCTTGTAGTTTGTCTGCGCACGTTGTCTGCTCACTGGTTGAACATCCTGAAAGTGTCTTTGGCTAGGATCGTACGGACCATACTTGTCTCCCATATGAAAATGAGTACCCGATGGGATCTGGTATGGATCAATCTTATTCTCAGAAGGCTTGTCGTTGTTATTATTAGCTGGACGTAAGGTGATTCTTCGTTTGCCGTCCTCACTGCTTTCATCATCATCTTTTTGTTCTTCTTTCTCTTCTTCTTCTTCTTCTTCTTCTTCTTCTTCCTCTTCTTTTTCCTCTTGGCCAAGCTCTGCGGGAATTGGTTGAGCACTGTTTAGGTTAACGTGAAAGATTTTGGATGTGATTTTTCTTCTCCCGGCATCCCAACTTCTCTCTAAGATTAAAAGATTATTTTCGTCTAAAGCGAGTACTTCACTAACTCCATTGTCCGTTTCATTATCCAATACATAGAAGTATTGAGAATCTTCCGAATAAGTTTTAGCGTCTTTGATGTACTTTGTAATTCTAACCGTTTCGCCTACAAATTTAATGCAATCCATCCAGCAGTCGCCATCCTTCCAAGTATACTTGTCGTCCTGCTTAAGTGTGCTTTCGTTTGCAATAAATAAAGAGCTCTTGCTAGGAGAAATTGAAAGACTTTCTATTCCCTTGTTAAATTGCATGCCTTTATGAAAGTCTTTTCCAGTTCCAGCTTTGTAGCTTTCGGCGATGGGCAAATTACTAACTTTAACTCCATCTGGAGAGAAAATAGTTATGGCCTCATCTGCTGAATGACTTCCTACTTCAGAAGAAATTATAATCTCTCCATTTGCTCCAAAGTCCATTCCCTCTGGGTCCATTCCCCAGCTAAAAGAATCGTTTTCAGCTGGTGTTTTGCCATCTTTTGAAGGGCTACCTTTTAGAGGAAGTTTTTGTTTCTTTTTAAATTTAATTAACTTGTTTTCGTTAAGTTCTATGCCACCTTTTCCAAATTTATAATCATATACATAAATTCTTGGTTCCCCATAGCGACCTTTGTCATCACTTAGAAAGAACACTTTGGAATTTTCACTATCAAACCTTAAGGCTGAAAGCCCGCCTAAAACAACCCTCTCCTGCTTAAAGATTGTATTGCTGTGAATGTTGTAATCACCGTATAGGCTGAGGTATTTGTTTTTGACACTTGTTCTTCTGTATTTTTGATCGTCAAAACAGTTGTCGATAACGTAGTAGTATGGATTTGTATTCTTGTTATTAAATAGTGAGAAGGAGAAACCATCTTCAAGCTCATCAGTGCGGTAGTCAAAGTATCCCAATATTCCAGTGTTGATACCTTTTTCGAAACAGCTCATGAATTCATTGTTGTCAATTTGATTTCTGATTTCAGCATCAGCACACGATGAATATGCCGATTTTGTAGAGAAATTGTATTTACTCTTAACCGTCGCCTTACAATTTTGGAAATCTTTTGAGTGAGCAAAAAGATCGATCACGTCATCTTCTTGTGTGCACATCTCCAAACTTTCATGGATTGAAAGATTGTCCTTTTTAAGATTCTCCACACAGGTTGAGAAGTTTTTATTCTCAGCTGAATCTCTAAACTTTTCCTCTACGCAGCTTGCAGTTAAAAGGCTTAATGGGAATTTATCTTTGTTGTTATTTATACACTCAATACTGTCGTTTATGTCTTTACTCGTACAGAGCTTTATTGCATTTGTCTTTGAAACTCCGGCACCTGTAAGATTTGTCATGCATGGTAGATAAATATTTTTCTGGACATTGATTCTTGCTTGATAGTCTTCACAAATTTTAAGACCTTCATGGAATTTATGTATGGAAAGAATATCACTTGCACATGAAACACGTTTGTCGGAATCATTTTCAATACATATTTTAAGCGTGTCCATATAGTTTAGTTTGAACTTCTTGGCATCTTTCATGCAGTCGTCAAAACCCCATGCATAAACGCCATTGCCAATCTTCTCATCTAGGCAAAGTAACACATTCTTTTCAGGATGATTTTTTGTCATTTCCTCTTCACAAGTTGAGAATTTAAAAGAGTTAATATAGCGGTTAAAATTGTAATCTAGACAAGTGTGAAAAAAGAATGGCCTTTTTTCGATATGCTTTTCCATTGTATCAAAGCATTGAAAGTATTTGCTCCAGTCAATACCGTTGATTGACCATTTATTGTAGGTAAGGTTTTTTGTTTCACAAATTTTATAGTGCTTTTCAAGGTCAGAGGAGAGCTTGCTATGCTCTTCAAATCTTTCTACACATTCGTTTGCGTATGCATTTGAGAAAGTCATAAAAAGTGTAAAAGCGACTAAGTTCTTGATTTTAATTCGTTTCATCTACCAATCTCTTTTGTATGTTTAGTCCGCCGATAATAGCTCTTTACTGCACTGCGTGCTATAGAAGTGTAAAAAAGTAATGCATTGCATCTTGAGCTCTTTAAGCTATTGATATTTATAAGGTTTCTTGGTGATTAAAAGATTGGTTTAGTCTTCTAAAGGCTTTTTGAATATATTCCGAAGAGCTACTTAGATAGGACCAACTTATGAAATTATTAGCTTTGTGTATTTTTGTCATTTTAAGCCTTTCAAGCTGTTCTTCTGTGAATAGGAGTGTTTCACGCTTGCCCGCGAATCACCTTCCAGAAGTTTATGAGTTTAAAAAGGAGCTTTATATCTTTACCGGGCCAGGCTCAATGGCTGCAGAGTATCCTATTGCTACATCACTAAAAAATTTACCTGTTGAAGTTTCTTTTACCAAACCCCTTCCTGACTCAGTTTCTTGTAAGGTTGGAGAAATGGGCCGCTTCTCTAAAAAAATGAACTACACTTTGCAAGCTTATGCCAATGGAGCTTTTCAAACAATCTTTTGTAAAAATGAATATGATGGCAAATCGGATATGCCTTACTACAATAGAGTGGAGGTCCTTTATAGGATAAACAACAGAACTAAATCTATGCCTTTTGACCAGACCCAAGTGTATCTCTCCTTCGAAACTCTTCTGGATGAGCTTGAAGATAGAACTCCATCTGATGACTTAATTAAGTATGTCGAAGACTCTCTTGAAGAAAATGTTTATGAGCTGAACTATGAAAATGGACTCTCTTTTGAGTTGGATATCACTTCTGAGGCGGTTGAGCTTACTTTATATGATGGTGAGGTAGAGTTTGATGAGGGATGGTTTAGCTCTGAAACTACCGGGCCAGTGGGAGTGGAGCCTAGTGAACGAAAAAGGGACACCCTTGCTGACCCGGATATGAATGCATACGAACTGTCTTGTACTTTTGATGACAAGGTTGTTAAAGCATCAGAGTTTAAACAACTATTCTTCATGGACTTTAATGGAAAAGTTACTTGTAGAGTTAATCTCTATTATAAGTATGCCAAAAATCAGCATGAGGGCTCATACAGAGTTCATATGAAAAGAGTTCCTTTGAACAAAATTAAACAAAAATTAGAGAGCTTAGTAGATGAAGAGGAACTGGCACATAAGGAAGTAGTCGAGAAAATTTGGCGAGAAGACAAAAGTGATCTTGATTTTATTTGGCAGAGCATAGCGGGAGATCAATCGCAGGCATTAGATAATTTTAATGCAAGGGTTGCTCAGATAAAAAGAAGTAGGTACGAAAATAAAAGAGATAGTCTCATAAATAGCCTGTTCCCAGAGGAAGTAAAAGGTGTGATTGGTAGGGGGGTTAGCTCTTTCAAGTTCACACCTGTTCAAAAGAAGTATTTCCTTCCAAATGGAGCTGTTAAAAGCAAAACCTATCTTCTTATGACAGGGAGAACGGACGGATTGTTTAAATCTCCTTATTTCAATTTTACGTTTGAATATACTCCTTTCGGGGAGAATATTAATGTTTATCTATATGCTGAAAATGCATGGAAAGATGGCTTCAAGCCTATTGAAATGGAAGTGTGCCTAGCAGACAAGCAAAACTTCTATAAAGACCTTTTTGACCTTCAAGAAAGGGGTAATTCTGAACAGATATATATTGATGACTATGTTAAAAAGCTTTCAAAGTATCAGACCGCTGGTGGCGTAGGACAATGTGTTGTTTATGATAGTGAAAACAGCTCGCTCTCTAGAAGTGAAGAACTGTTTTGGATTGGGGGCGACACAGATGCAAAGAATATGAAGGCGATAGAGTCCTTTGGAGCCACGTATAATGGAAAATTTAACGAGGTGGATCTAAGGTATATTTACGAAGTGGAGGCTGATCACCACCCTGCTAGAGGGCGCAAGTATCAAGAAGGACAATTTGTACAAGAGCAGCAAGGAATATCTGGAATTCCCAAGTCTCTTGGTGGCAGCAATCCTTTCCTGGAGCCTTAGTCTGCACTATAAAAAACTTTGGGCACTTTACCATTTATCGTGATGTTGCCCAAGGACTTACCCCACATAAGAGAAGGGGCAGGGTTTGTTTCCAGTTCAAGACGATCAGCAAGCTCTTTTTCTATTGAGCACTTTTCACCTTCGTCACATAAGGCAATTACAAAGTCTGCAGGGAAGGTTCTATCTGAAATTTTAACACCGTCTTCAGTGTCTTGAACATATAGAGCCGACTTAGTGTAGTCACACTCTCTTATAGAATCATAAAAATCATTCATCACAAAACAGTTTGCTCCACTAGGGTTTACAAGTCCTGCGATGTAGGTTTTTTTCTTATAAGAGAACTTTAAAAGACCTAACTCAACGGAACTATTAAGGGGGTTTGTTTTAAAAAAGCCTTTGATGTCTTTGGCATCTATATGGCCTGGAGTAATAAATTCTCCTGTATCTGAGTGTGCTGCACTTCCATAGCCGCCTCTCCAAGCACCATTTAAAACGTAATTGTAGTAAGTCAGATCGAGGCTTCTTTTATCTTCTTCCTTAAAAGATACAAGCACTTCCTTATTATAAAGATAACAAATCGCTGGTGATATCGAGGAGAAGACTAACCAAGGATTCCAGTCCAAATAAGAAGGCGACCATCGATTTAAACTCTGGGATTCTAGAGTGGAAAATGGCAAAGAGAAAAAATGTCCGTCCATGATCTTCTTAGCTCTTGAAGAGGCCTCCACCTCTGTTAGAGGAATTTCTTTGGATGCTTTTGCTAGCTCACTATCAATGTAAGAGCCCATCCCTAGTAGAGGAAATGGGGAGCTTTTCCCCATAAGCTTCATCTTTAGCTTTGTAAAAACTTTAGATTCTACGTTGGCTGCACTGTTTCCAAACATTGCCTTAATAGCATCAAATTTTGTGTATTGATCAGTATTCATGGCACGCCAGAGATATTTCCCGTTCCTAGGGAAAATTGTCGAACTTATGACTCGCACGCTAGGATCATGGTGAGCAATGCTAAACTTTGGTTTGTATTCTAAGCGCTCTTTTATGATCTGATCTTCTGTTAGATCCTCCATCCCGGAAAAGTAAGCAATAAAGCTGTAACCATTTTTCTTTTTGTCAAAGATTGCATGCGTGTTCGAACAGTTCGAAGAATCAATCTCAAGTCTAGGCTGTCCTTGAGCGAAGGCAAAACAACTGTTTTGTTTACTTCCTTTCCAGTAAGACTTAGTGGCAAGTTTCTGCACGCACTCATCAAGTTGAAGCTCTAAGTAAACTGTTCCATCAGCTTGCGAGTAAGCACAAGAGTTTGATGTCCAGTTTAAGGGGAAGTTCAATGCCTGTGCACATTCTAATCGTGTGGCACGTGAAGTATTTCCTGTGGTGATGTCTTGAGAGATACAGCGTCCATTTTTCACTTTAAAAATCGTAGGCTGATATGAGTTTTGAGCAACGAGTCTTGCATTGGCAAAGGTATTTGCATCACTATACTCCGAACGTACATTGTCTGTAAAATCTCTCTTCTTTACTGATAGAAGGAGAGACAAATAGGTCACTGCCAATTTATCTTTCTCCTTATCAAAAGAGTCTTGAGAAGTAGGAAGATACTGTTGGTGGTTTGAAAAATACCCGGCCTTCTTAAGAGATTGTATTTCAGATTGAGCAATTGCATAAGTGTCGAAATAGTATTGGTATTGACCCAGGTAAAGGGTGTTTTCTGCAGGAATAGCACCGTTAGCTGTCTTAGAGGTTATGTAGATTGAATTGTCTAAATCACTTGTGATTTTCTTTAGACTCACTGAGTTTGAATAGATGATACTTCCAAGTCCATCTTCTATAACAGTCTTAAGGGGGGTAGAGTGAATCTGGATTTTATTAAGAATCAAATCAGTTCTTGTTTTTGGTAAGTCTGAAGCAATGTGAACGATAAAATTGTCGTTTCCAATAAGTCTTTCAATAACCTCTTTTGCATGGGTTCTTACCACGTATGTATATGCTCTACCGTCATTTACTTGAAAAAGCTGTGCTTGTTTAACAAGGGACTGTTTTGATCCTGGTATACCTTGAATTAAAGTTGAATCAAGATCAAATACAACATGTCTAACCTGTGCAAACAAAGGTCCTACTAAAAACATGAGGATTATTAATAACTTCACAGCTTCATTCCTTTATAAAGTAAATATGGGTACCTATTTTGATATTTTGCTTCACATTTATATACAGGCTTGCCTGAGCTCTTGAGTATCTCAACGGTTGTTGCATCTACATTGGATACATGTGGACAGTCCACCAAAAAGTGAGAAACATTTTCAAGCTTAACGGTTCCCCACATTTGGGTTTCGAAATAGTTGCCTTCAAGGGCCAAAGCACTTTTAGGCCTAACAAAAAAAGTTCTTACGTCGTCTTTCCCTACCTTATAGGTCAAACTGTCTTCTAAGCTAAATGTTGACCTATTTTTAACCTCATCTTTTATAATGGCATAGACATTGCCATAACCAGAATAAATTTGAGTGTACCCTGTTTGGTCTGAAGCTTTCTTTAAAAGTAGAAAAGCGTATTTAGGTCTAAGATTGTGTGCCTTGATGCCAATGTCTCCGTAATTTTTCTCAATATTCAGACCCAAGAATCTGTCTTCGGCTTGGGCCCTATGCCCAGGACTATAATAACCGTTGCTATGTCCAAGTCTATGTTGGTTTAAAAAGCCTTTTTCCAATATCTTTTGAGTCCACTCTGAGTCAAAAGCTATGGCTATTTTAGTGTCGTTAAAGTAGTCGTAACCTGGTTTTCTTTCTTTTGTCTCGGATTTGTGCTTTCTAATTATAAGTGA
Source organism: uncultured Bacteriovoracaceae bacterium (assembly GCA_950070535.1). GTDB lineage: Bacteria > Bdellovibrionota > Bacteriovoracia > Bacteriovoracales > Bacteriovoracaceae > UBA845. The sequence continues at coordinate 14,359 of CATMLK010000035.1, forward strand.
AGTGGCTATTTGATTCACTTCGTATTCTTCGAAGAGCTGTTCTGGAATCACTGAGCTATCCGTTAGAGATATAATTGAAGCAACCCCTGACGTTCCAAAATAATCAATGTCGAATTCGATGACTGGCGTTCCATCCTTGATGTTGTAAACGAAAAGTCCACACAAGGAGTCTGATGCTTCGCCAAAATAGAACAAATCATTAATAAAGACCGCGCATTTTTTATCATTTTTTGATTTTATCCAGTAGTGAGAAAGCTCATCGGCATTAAGACAATCATTTAGAGGCTTTTCAGAAAGGACTGCGCCATGTGCAGTCTCTCTTTGGTAGCAGGCGTCCACAGTGTAATCATCTTGGTTAAAGTTGAAGGCCAGCTCTGTTGTTAAAACATTTATGCAATCTTCCATTGGGGAATCATTTAATTTTCTGTCCTCTTTTAAAGAGTATAACTCACACCCTAATACTTGGCTTTTGTCTTGATTGAAGACCCACTTATATGCTTCTTTATAAAAGTTATTCTGAGCAAGGATTTTTCCGAATTCATATGCATCGCTCTCTTCGTAAGAGTTAATTTCGTCAGTTAAAGAAACTGCAATATCACTTGAAAATAAGTCAAGATCAATAAACTTTGCCATTAATGAAGCAAGCTTGTATTGTTCTAAAGACCACTCTTTTTCTGTTTTCGGTACATGCTGTTTTATTAGGTTCCACTCAGCATCGTTGAGAGAGTCCTTGTGTTTCATTGCATCCTCAAATGAGTTGAAGTACCAAAGCTGTTTTGGAAGAGCGACCCTATTAGGTGAATCTTTCCCCCCAAAATACCTAAGGTCATTTGTCACTACAATGACATTGTCTGTATCAGATGTGATTTTATTTAAATCCAGCAGCCCATCAACTAAATCATCATAGGATAGGATTCTGTTGACAGAATATTCTGTGAAGTGAGCACTCAAACTATCTTTAAATGGTGCGGGCAAAGAGAAACCATTCAAAATATTTACGGCCCATTCATGAGAGTTTCGGGTCACGAAGTGGGGAACAATTGAATTATCTCTTTGAAGTTTTAAAAAAAACTCAGAAACGTGAGGTGTTTTTATATACAAATTACCAAATGATGAAGGAAAGGGGCGAGCAAAGACTCTTGAGCTGGCAGGATAGTCATCTTTCTTCCAAGTAGGAACTTCTTTGACCAATACACCGTCCATATCGATAACGATATGCTTCACCGCTGCAAACGATGTAGTTGCTGAAACAGCAAGTATGAATAAGAAGGCATTTATGAAAAAACTCATGTTCCCCTTAAAAGAGCAAAAGAAAGGCCATCTTTCTCATGCTAAATCAGACACTTACTTGCACAATTCTGTATACATTCCGTCTTTTGTCTAAACTTTAAACAGTTTCAGTCTTCACGGTCATAGTGTTGAATAAATCCACTATAAGCTCCAGCTCCATACCATCGATTAGGAATGGACCACAGTTTTACAATAGGCATATCTTTGGTTCTAAATTGAACAAATTCAATGTCATTAATACTTAAATCATCGGTGTAGTGTGCTTCTAGGAAGCCTAAGCGGTGATATGCCACTTTAGACCAAAATCTGTCAGAGTTTGATATCTTCAACAAATCTTTAATTATTGTTGCTCTATCATACGGTTTGCCCTTAGAGCGAATACTCGTTCCATTTCTTACATGGTGGATGATGTGTAGTGCTATGGCCTCATTGTAATGGTTATTAGTGTATACTTGATTGCCAAAATCTCGTTTCATGCTTTCTGTTGCAGGGGAGTAAATACTTCTTCCTAAAACTTCTTTTGTCCAACTAAAGCCTGTATAGATACTTCCCCAAGAGAAATTGCTGTCATTTTTAAGTCTCAATAAAACAGTGCCATAGTTTTGTATTCCATAAGGAGGGCCAGCAGATGCATAAATGCAGTCCCAACCAGAGAAAAGATCTTGTTCAATTCCAGGGGTAACTCTTGGGGAGACTCCTCGTTTTACAGGACTTGAAAGGTCGATTCTTGACTCAAGAATGAGCTGTGCAACAGGTAAGCTAGTTCTGTGTACAATTGGCACTGGATGATTTTGTTCTATATGATCGATTAAGGCCTGCTCATCAGAACTTAAAGATCCTAGAATCTTTTTGTAATAGTCTAAGTTTGAAGACGAAAGGGACTCTAAACTCTCTTTCAGTTTGGCATTTACACCCGAATAGTTCAATTTATTAAGAGGGTCATGTTTGCGCAATGATTTTATTATTGGTGCTCCACACCGCCAATCATCAACATCATGATCTTGGCCTTGAAAAGGTTCAAGGGACCATGCTGAATGAACAAACAATAGAATTAATAAAATAAACGATTTTTTCATATATTACCTATCCTAAAATATGCTTCTAAAAAATCTTCCGAGTCCGCCACTTAAAGCTTTCTCAGAGAATTCATTGCAAAAGTTCTCCATAGTGGTTTCAGTTAGAGAAAAACTTTTGATTTTTGTATCCTCATTTACAACCCAATTGATCTCAAGGTCATTAAATACTTCGTTAACGTCAAGGCCTGGCCCGTATGTGTCGATACATTGAGTGCGAATGTCTTCTTTGTCGTGACCAAAAAAGTAGACCTGGCCGCCATTGATTGTTCCCGTTAACTTATACTTAGCGTCTTCTTCATCGAATACTTTCTTGTGGTCTTTCATTGTTTGGTTTGGAAGAGCAAAATAGAGATTTCTTTTGAATTCAGAGCAAAACTCGAATTCAGTTTCATAGCTTGATATTTTAACTCTTCTAGGCTCCTTGCCATCAATGATTAGTTTTGCGCTATTGGTTTGATCTAACTTGGTCTGTAAGGTTGGATAAATATCGATGCACACTTCATTTGCATCATCTGCGTCGGAAACTCTTAAATACAAAGCATTAATGTTGGACTCTATTCTCAATGAAGTCAGTTCCTCAAGGTCAGAGCGCCCTGGGTATTGAGCGTTAAAAGTATCCATTGAGCTTTTAATATTCTTTGCTAGAAGCACTTGAACCGCCTCACCTTTTAAGTACTCAGTTACATAGCTACATAAACTTTTCTTATTTCCTGGCCTAATGGTCCAAGTTTGCTCTTCTAGCTTGTTGAGATTTAGCGAGAGAAAAGCACCTGAACCAATAAGCGAACTTATATCAATTGTGCTGACGTACTCAGAGCATTGATTTTGAACTTGATCCATGTCAAATCCGTGAAACACAAAGTCTTCACCGGCCAATTTGCCTGTTAGAGTTAGAGGAGAGTTCTTTGCCTTAGCACTTAGTTTCCACTGGTCAACCATTTCACGAGCATCGATTGTGCTTTGAAGGGGAATTGAACTCCTGATAAGCGAGCTAATGTGACTACATAGGGAGTCTGCATCTTTCCAATAACTAGAACTGTTCCTTGTGCTTTGAAGTTTAGTTCCATTAATAGAGTAGGTTATGTCGTCAACGCTTGAAGGGTTTTCAACCATGTCGTGAAAGTCTCTACAGGACTGAATAACCTCTTCTCTGTTATTCCCAAAGAAAATATAGCTCTGGCTTTCAATTTTTCCTGTAACTTTGTAATTTGTCTCTAATGCAGCCTTTTCTAAATCAGATAGCGCCTTTAGATAATCAAGTCTTCTTTGGGATGGAACCCCCTCACTTTTCACTGCAGCCTCTAGAGCAGAGCATAGAGCGTCTTTAGAGTTCCAATAAGAAGAGGAGCTCCTATGCCGCTTCTCTGAAGATCCATCAACACTATAAAATATATCATCAACTTGCTTTACCACTAGGTATGGATAGTAAACTTCACATTGAGCTCTTATTTCATCAGAACTTTCTCCAAAAAAGAAGAAGTCTTGCTTTTCAAATCTGCCGCTTACGGTGTGGCTCGCTGTACTCGCACTTGGGTGATTTTTAGAACTATTTACATAGTTCATGGCCTTTAGAAACGCCTGGGATGGAATTAAATCAACTGTTTCGTTTATTAATGCCCCACAAAGCTGATCACTAGTGTTCCAATAGGATTGCTGGTTGTAAATTCTTTTTTCGTCAGATCCATTAACGCTCCAATATATGTCATCGATTCCTTTGTCTATTACGCTTTCGTGAAAGTTCTGGCACTGGTTATAAACTTCATCACTGTTTTTGCCATGGAAAATGAATATTTGTTTTTCGAAACGACCACTTAAAATATATGGGGACTTCTTTAGACTTGCATCTCTTTGATATTCAACAAATAGCCTTGTAGGTATTTGGCCACTTACGCCAACTAAAAGAACTGAGCATATTTCAGACTTTGTAGACCAATAACCAGAAGAGTTGTGCCTTTTTTTATTTGAACTTCCATTAACGCTGTAATAGATGTCATCAATCCCTGAAGACGCTAAGTCTGCTTCATCATAAAATGTTTCGCATCTTTTGTTTATTTCCTCAATGTTCTCACCATAAAAGTAGAATTTCTGACTTTCAAAGCGACCTTCAATAATGAAGGAGGGACTGGACTCTTTTGCCTCTCTCATCCACTTGAGAGTGGTCTTATGAGGAATGCTTGAGTGGGACATCAGCTGTGAGCAAACCTCCTCAGCACTCCTCCAGTAGTCTGCTGAATAATAAATTCTTCTTTCCTCTGAACCATTCAATGACCAATAGATCTCATCTTTGGAACCTGGGTACTGGGAGTAAAAGTCATGGCATTGTTCATTGATGCTCTCGTAATCGCTGCCTAAGAAAACAAAGTTATCGCTCTCAATGCGACCTTTGAGTATGTAGGCGATATCCATTTCACGGGGTAATCTCTTTAGAGTTTTGGCTAGAACCGCTCCCAGTTTACACGCACTTTGTGGGTCTAACTTTACCTTTAGATCCTTATATTCAAGCGAGATCTGCTCGTTCGTGGAGCCCAGAAAACCAAATAAACCTTCGCATTGATTTTGGAAGTCTTTTTCTAGATCCAATTGGTAAAAGTTTCTTCCCACTTTAAGGCCAAAGCTTCCACCTTTGTCTCCATAAAGTTTTGTGAACCAATATTCCAATTGTTTGCTACTGTCAGACTTGTAATGAGCAGATATTATATCCTTTAGATTACGTATCGTTTGAGGATGAAGATCCTTTTCGCTGATAGAGTCCAGCTTCTGCTTTATTGCGTTTGAAATCTTTGGGTTTAACGCCAGTTCTTCATGAGCAATTTTTGCTTGATGATACTTGTTTTCAAAAACTTCATTGATCAGGTCCGATAACACTTGATCGCTAATTGCATATTCTTCTAACTTCGGTGCTATTGATTTAAGAATTACAAGAGAGTTGTACTTGTTGTGATTTGGTATCGCCGATTCTAATATTGATTTAAATGCGACGGCGACATCCTTATGTTTAGAGGTCGCTTTTTGATAGTCTCTGTATTCAATCTCATCCGACTTTAAAGCGGCGTCTAGGTATCTAAGGTAGGTTTCGTTTCGAATTTCTTCAGAAATTCTGTCGTCCTTAGCATTTGCCAATCTCACAACAACATTTAGTGAAGGTAGGCCATTAAGTTTTTCTGGATCATTCAAAATGATGTCTACAATGGACATTCTTGAATTATGGTTGAAAAAAACAGTCTCTCCCAAAAGATCCCGTTCGGCTTCAATTGCATTCAATGTGCTGTTTACATGATTTTTAAAGCTCGTATCATTGACGGCCATACTGGCCTTAAGGTCTGAAATCAGCTCCTGGCTATTTGCAGACCATGATGCCACGGCCATTGGATTTTGGATTACATACCAAGCGTAATTGCCTGTTCCGCCACCACTGTAAAACTTTATATCCCATTCTTTGGAAGCACACTCATTGGAGTTCTGGCTGGTTTCCCCAGTGGTGCCACAGTATTGAATACCTGAGTTTTCGTCATAGAGAACAACATCTTCAACCAGATCTATTCTTATTACGCGATCACCATAATCGTAGCTGCCAGAAGGGGACTTCGCACAATAGAGACCAGGTCCTGCAACGGCTCCGTTTGTGGAGCCTGGTGTGGTGTAGAATGTAAGTTCATTTCCGTGATTTCCGGCCCAGCTATATTTGAAAGATAGGTAGTTGTCCGATTTCTCATCAATCCAGTGATAGCAGTGGTCAATTGGCGCATGTGGATCATGTTTAGTGTTGGCATAGGTGTAGGCACCTATAAAAAAGTGAAAAACTGCCAATAAAAAAAGTTTAATACTTAACATGAAGCTTCCTGCGCTTTTAAAACTAGTGCAGGGGATTTACACTTTTATTGCGGTGCGTTCAAGTGTGAGGGGTCTAATTTGTAAAAAGGTTAGTGTACCTTTTTGTAGAAACCTTTTACACATGTCTCAGTTTAAACAGCTTTTGAGCTGTAAGTTGCTAAAATTGCAATCGGATATCGGCATACGGCCTGCTTTATGTAACATATGCGCATATTACTAACCTTTATAATAGCTTTCACTGTCAATGCCTATGGGCAGATCACTCATCTGATTTTTCAGGTGGATGGAACTGTCGTTCAAGGGGTTCCTGCTCGAAATGTGGACAACATTAAAGAGGGGCTACATGTTAAAGCAGGAAGGCGTAATTATGCTCTTTTTAAAGGCATGGAAAAACTTTTGTTCGCTCTTCAAACTGAAGGGAAGGTAATAATTCATTTTTACAATGACGAGCCTTCTCATGGCACAACTATTCTAAAAGCAATACCCTTTGGCGGCTCTCTTAAAATGGATGTTCTTCTATCTGATCAGGTCTCCAAGATGTTTGGGCCTTCAGACCTTGTTAATGGAATGTTTGATATTAAGAAACTCTCTTTCGATAACAGAGTCCTTTTCATTTCATCAAGAGACCAGGATAAGTATCTTGTTCCGGAGGAAAATTTCCTTAAGGTAGGCGAGGAGATTTTCTACTTTGAAGATTATACAGAGGCCAGCAATGAAGAAATATCTTTTAGATCAAATGGTCTATCTGATGTAGCCGATAAGTTCTTCACCACACAACCATTGTGGGAAGAGACTATGTCTAAGGCCGAGATTCTTTATTCTCATTTAATTCCTTCAATAAAGTCCACTGATTTTACTGGAGCTCTAAAGGCGGAAAAGTTGAAAGGCTCATCCCATCATAAGACGTTTGGAAGTCGGATGGCACAATATGATTTTCTAAGATATAGACTCGAACTTAGAGTCGATGAAAATGAACTCAAAGGCTGTAATCAGATAGATAACTTAGACAATACCGTTTACAGGCAAATATCTCTTAATAGGTGCAACTCCCTAATGGATATCGCCATTGAATATGATCTATCTCCAGGGCAGGCAACATGCAACTTAAGTACAGGTGGTGGTCAGAAAGTCGAGGGAATAGGGCTTGAGTCGTGTATGGAACTTGGCCAATACAAAACCAGGGCTAGGTACGATCAAAAAGTATGTTCCGCTTTTACATTTAGTAATGAATATCTCACGGACCTAGCGTTGAGTGAGTGTGATTTAAAAGAGGTTTATGTAATTGACCCTGAAGGTAGTTATCACTTTGGTGGATTCAATCAAAGCTTTATTTCTATGACTCAAGAGGAGGCTGTAGAGGTTCTTCGGGACAAGCCAACTGCTGATGACATATTTAAATTGTGGTATCCCTATGATGTTAATGAGTCTATAGGGTTTGCATGGAGAGACTGTCGTGATCCTAGCGCAGGCTATCACCCCATTAAAGAGAGAAATGGCGTAATAGCTGAAGAGTGTGAAGGCGACACATTTTATTCTTGGGGACCTCAAGCAAAACTCGATAATCTCAAAAGCTGGATGGGCCAAGACGATTGGGTTGATGAATTTAGGGCCTTGTTTATGGCAAGAACTCCTATTGGAAGTTTTGGCTATGGACCTATCGCTGTTCGCATAAAAGTTAAAGACGATATTGTTTGGACAAGAAGTAGCCTCGCCCATAGTTCCTGCGATAGTCTAAGCTTGGCCGAAAAACAATATAAGATTGTCTATAGAGCAATGGCCATCTGGGGAAGCTATCTACTAGATATTATTTTATGCTCTCCAGGGCCAATTCACTCTTGGAGCTATGGAACAAAAGAACACTTCGACGAGATAATAAAAGATTATTGGTGGACCGTTAAAGGTAAAAGGTGGGAAGACATCTATGAAGTATACATCAACAACATAGATGCGCTCTTTGGTTTATACTCTATAGATGGAAAAGACTTTAGGAACTCCACATTAGAGGCCAACATCAAAAAGCACTTTGAAACTGCAAACACTTATGGTGGGGAAATATTTTTTAATCCAGATGTGCTCAATAAAAAAAGATCAGATCATTTTGAAACCTCATACCCCATCTACTTTAATGAAAGGTAGGGATAACCAACCTTTTTAGTGAGTATACATAGCATGTGTGGGCACCTATACTGCCCACATGAACACTAATAAAAAATTCTTTATAGCCAAAGTTATGGCAGACACCAGTACCTACCTTGTTAAGCTGATGGATGAAACATTCCTGTATGGTAAAGAGGTAATCATTAGGAGCGAACAGGGTCTTTTGTTTGCTCATATAACAAGTTTTCCTTTTTCCGATAGGACTAATTTTACTAATCATAGCAAGGCTGACTTTGTTCGTTATGCCACGGATGACGACAAGACCCTACAAATAGAGGTTGAAGCCCAGGCAAAATTGATCAAGAAAGAGGTTAGTGGCCTTTCAAAAGAGCTCTCTCTAAATATGAATATTACCCACGTACTAGCTACACTGGACAGTAAGTCTTTGACGATCTGCTATACCGCCAAAGGCAGAGTAGACTTTCGACAACTTCTCAAGATATTGAGGACCAGGCTGAGCGAGAGGGTTATTTTGAGACAAATTGGCAAAAAACAGCGATTTGAGTCGTTCCATATTGATGAAAGATTGCCGATGAATACCCATTTTCGCTAATTGAGCAAAGATGTTGGTTTTTGTTATAGCAAGTCTAAATGAAAGTAAATACTGGACTTTTCTTCAGTGTGGGAAAAATGACAGGAAAAATATTGCCCATGAGTAAAATTTTCCTTTTATCTGACACAAATTTCTGTAAAATATATTTAAAGGCCCAGTTAGGATGACAGGGTTAAAAAACGAGACAGGAAGTTTCTTAATGCATTTAAGCACGTTGTTCAAAATTCTGACATGTATTTTGGTCGCATTCGGATCATTTTTTCCTGCTCATTCTGTAATTTTAAATCAGCAAACTTTTAAAACTCATCTTCGTTGGTCTCTAGACGCCGATAAGCAAAGGCTTTCAATAAACAAAGACGGACAATATCTAAATCTAAAGACATTGGATCAAAAATTATTTCTTACTCTTGTGGAAGACTTCACAAAGCTTGATGGTGATAAGCGTTACTTTAGCGGATTCAATTACAAAGAGGGAAAGAACGGATCGCCTTCTGAGATAACTGTTGGCCTTAAAGATGAGAGCATAGAGTTGTTTACATTTTATAAGGACAAAGAAAACAAGCATGTTTTGGACTTCTGGATTAATGAAGACCTTGTGGCCACTAAAAAGGCAGCAGTTAGAAAAAAGCCTGCAGTTGTAAAGGTGGCTCCTAAACCTGTTCTTAAAAAGAAAGCACCTAAAAAGGCTCCTGTTAAGCTTGATAAAGAAATAAGTGTTCTAAATCCTGACAAAATCGCAAAAAGCAAAGTGCGTAAAGAGTTTAGAGATTTCCGTTACGGAGCTGCTTTTGTTTGGGATTACCCTGCATTCATACCTCCTCTTGAAAGCGAAGTTAACTTAGCAGTTAAAGGACCAGACTATTTCTACGAAATAAAAGATCGTCCATTCCAAAACGGTGATAAGAAAGAAGCACACATGCAGCTTTCAATTAACTTTTACCGTAAGCAAAAATGGGGATTGATGACTAAGTCCATTAATCTGTATGAAAAACAATATGGAAAGGACTCTAATAGGGACCTTCTTGAGTTTATGAAGGCCGTTTCCTTAATAAAGAACATCATCAAGCCTTCTGTTGAAACTAAGATTGAACAACCTGCTCCTATAACAAATGATGAAGGGGAGATTGTTGAATCTGGACCTCAAATTAGCACAAGCAACAAGGGCATCTTCTCCGCCGCATTGGCAAAACTTCAAAATGTTGCAGATCGCTCCCAAAATTATGAACTGAAAAAAGCGTCTATGCGCTATATCCTTGAATCCAACCTTAGAGAGCAGGATTACATCCAATCTCTTCAAGTTGCAAAAGAACTCTATGTGGCCGCCACAACTGAGTTTGACGATGACATGATTGTAAGAAGCTCAAGGGTGATCCTTTACTCGCTTGCTAAGCTTAAGCAGCTGTCAAAGATGGAAGAGTTCTTAAAAAATAAAGCTGTCATTAGAGTACTTCCTCCGCAAGAAGGTGATGCATATATCGGTTATGTGAATTTGATTAATGGAAAGTTGGACCAAGTAGTTGCAAGCTATCGCGCCAATGAAAAGAGTTATGCTAAACCAGTTCATCCTGCGATTCTTTTTAATACAGCTGAGGCCTTGTTTAGAAAGGCACAATACAATAAGGCCGTTAAGGTTTTTGATGAATTCGTTGCAAATTACTCCTTCTATGACATTGCTGGTTTTGCGAATGTTCGCGTTGCCTTAGGTTACGATCTTTTAGGAAAAGATGAAAAGAAGGTATTAAAGCTATATGAGAGTGCTATTAATAAAAGTGCGAGCGCAAAAGCTAGGTTTGAAGCAAAGCTAAGGTATGTGGGATTAAGAGTTGCGAGAAAATACGCTCCAACGGATAAAGACTTGGAAACGGTATCTTTTCTAGAGGCAAGTCCTATCGAGAAAAAAGAAATGGGCACTGATTTAAAAAGGTTGCTGTGGCTTACGAGACTTCGCTCTTTATTGGCACAATCAAAGTATGAAGATGCTCTGGCCTATCTTTCTTCTGTTCCGATGGAAACTTTATCTCAAGGAGACAAGAGAACATTTAATGGTGATGGTGCAGAAACAATTCTTGGAATTATTAAAACTGCCTACCTTAATGAAGATTACCCTAGAGCTGTAAAGGTCTGGGAGGTATTCAAGGATCAATATGAAAGTAAGGTTGCAAAGAACCCTTACACAAACTTTATCGTTTCAGACTCATTTCTTAAGCTTGGATTGGTTAAAAGCTTTGAGAGAGCGTTTTCCGGGCTTGAAAATCTGGACAATAAGGCCACTCGGGCCTTTCCAAAGTGGGTTGAAGCTCACAAAGATATCAATGTTAAAGATTATTTGAACGAGTTGAAACTAACCAAGCTGCTTCAGGAAAAGAATTGGAAGCAGGCCGACAAGCTACTTGGAACTCTAAAGAATGAGAAGAATATCAACTATAATTTTTACAAAGGCATTGTTGCCTACCATTTGAAAAACTATAATGAATCTGTGAGGTTTTTTGAAAAACTTCTAGTTAAACCTAACTTAAAAAACATTTTGTCACCCAGACAAAGTTTTAAAATGCTAACAACTTACTCTGAATCTTTGTATCAAGGAAATGATCAAAAAAGGTTTAGAACAAACGTTGCCGCTTTAATCAATGATTTAAGACGCAGCGGAAATAAAAACACCCAACAAGCTCTTGAGCGATTGGAGTACCTGTTTATCGAATCCCTTAACGGTGAAAAAAATGTGAACTATGACCTAATCTCTTTGAAATCAAAAGAGTTCTTGGGAGAGCACAAAGAGTCGATTTACAAGGACAGAGTAAAGTATTTAAGAGGTGTGTCCCTTGTGAATACTAGCCAAGAGGATGAGGGGAAAAAAGTTTTAGAGGAGCTTGTCGAAGGCGAAAAAACTCCAGGATACTTAAAAGGATTGGCGAGGACGGAATTATCCTCGCTAGTATTAAGAAATAAAACATTATAAATAGCAAAAAAAGACAGGAGGTCGAATGTTTGCATCAGAAGTTAAATTAGTCGGAAATCACCCAAAGTTTGTTAAGGCAATGGAACTTGCTAAAAACATCGCGGTTACAAAAGCACCTGCTTTGGTAACAGGGGAGTCTGGAACTGGTAAAAAAGCATTTTGTAAATTTGTTCACCAGAACAGTGCAAGAAACAATGCTGAAATTCACACTGTTGATTGCTCAATGGACGCTAAGAAAGTTGAGAATGCAATCCTTGGATACAGAGATGAGGAGACAGGACGTTTCCATAAGGGTGTCCTTGAAAAAGCAAATGGTGGATCTGTTATCCTTTCAAATATCGATTCACTGGATGAAAAGTTCCAAAAGAGACTTTACACTATTCTTCAAGAGTTGTCCGACTACGACTTGGATGTAAGAATTCTAGCAACGACCTCAAAAAACCTGTCAAAATATGTAGGTGCCGGAAGATTTCACAGAGCACTTTATACTTACTTCTCAGGATCTCAAATTAACCTAGTTCCACTTAGAGAGAGAGGCGAAGACATTAAAGTTATCGCTGAGCACTTTGTTACTGAGTGGGCAAATGCAAACAACTCTTCTACAGCATCATTTACCGAAGAGGCAGTGAATAAAATAAGCAACTTCTACTGGGCACACAATGTGGCAGAGCTTAAGAATGTCATTGAAGGTTCAATGAGCAATGTTCAAAATGGCCAGATTGACGTTAATGCTGTTGAACTAGGAGAGAAGAAGGCTGAGGCACAAACTCAAGAAGCTGATGAAGATGGATTTAGACTTATGTCTCTTAAAGAAGCTGAAAGACTTCTTATTAAGAAGGCCCTTATTCACACTTCTGAAAACAGAACTCAGGCAGCAAAAATCTTAGGTGTTTCAATCAGAACTCTTAGAAACAAAATCAATGAGTACAGAACTGATGGAAACAACTACTTTGTAAATCTAAGATAAGAGGTCTGCAATGAATGTGAATGACAAAACCTTAAAAGCTCTGGCATCGGCCATAAAGTTTAGAGAAATGAGACAGGAGATAATTTCTTCCAATGTCGCAAACTCTGAGACGCCTGGCTACAAAGCAAAAAGACTTGATTTTGAGTCCGCTTTGGCAAGAGCTTTGGATGTTGACGGAGAGATGGGAATGAAGGTTGAGAATGGCCTGCACTATGATGTAGGAAGCGGCGGATTCGACAATCTTCAACCAGAACTAATCAATGATCCAAATGGAATTGTCAGCGAAGACGGCAACACCGTTGATAGAGAAGCTGAGATGGCAAAAATGACTGAAAACAAGATCATGTACGATGCCCTTGTTCAGCTTGTAAACAAAAAGATGGGACTGATGAAATATGCAGTTCAGTCTGAAAAGTAGGAGCTCTAAATGGACTTGTTAAAAAGTATGAAAATTAGCTCAAGCGGTCTCTCGGCAAATAGAAAGAGAATCGAGGCTATTTCTTCCAATATTGCAAACGCTCAAACAACTAGAACTGCAGAAGGCGGGCCATACAGAAGAAAAGAAGTCGTGTTTGGATCTGAGCCTGCAAGAGATTCTTTTTCAGAGATTCTTGAAGGTGAGATTGATGCCAAGGCACAAACTGTTCACGCAACAGAGGTTGTCTCAACGAATAAGGCACCGATCTTAAAATACGATCCAACGCACCCAGATGCGAATGATCAGGGTTATGTTGCGATGCCAGATATCAACGTTATGAAAGAAATGGCGGATATGATTTCAGCTCAAAGGGCATATGAATCAAATATCTCGGCAATCAACACTACTAAGAGCATGGCCATGAAAGCTCTTGAAATTGGCCGCAACTAAAAAGGGGTAACCAATGTCGATACAGACATTTAGTCAAATGCAGAACACCTTGAAAAACTATGACGTGTCCAATTGGTCTAAAAGCGTTGAGTTTGGAAAAAAGATGGACTTCGCCAAGGATTTGGAAGCAGTTTCAGCTGGCGATAAAAGCACAAAGACATTTGGCGACATGTTGCTTGATTCACTTTCAAACGTGAATAAAATGCAGCAGGATGCAGACTTGGCAGTGCAGAAGTTGGCAAGTGGTGAAAGCCAGAACTTGCACGAGACTCTTTTGGCCGTTGAAAAAGCAGATATAGCTTTTAAAACAATGAACCAGATACGCTCCAAGGTAATTGGTGCTTATCAAGAAATAATGAGAATGCAGGTATAGATGATCTTTAACGTCTAGGAAGGACGTTAACTAAAGCTTTATAGAATCAGGAGGATTCTTTGCAAGACTTTTTAAAGCAAATTACTCAAAACTTTGTGGAGTTTTTTAAGTCACTGGATGCCAATAGAAGAATTGGACTTGTGGCCGTGGGAGCAATGATTGTAATCGCCATGACTGGTGTAATCATTTGGGCCGCTAAAACGCAGTACAAACTTCTCTACACAGATCTATCCAAAGAAGATGCCGCAACAATCTCACAATTATTGGAAGCGGGGAAAATCAACTATCAAGTTGCCGATGATGGAAAAAGTATCTATGTCCCTGAGGATCAGGTAGACATTTGGAGACTTGAAATCGCCAAGAAAGGAGTGGATTTCAGCTCAACTATCGGTTACGAGGTCTTTGACAAGCAAGCATTTGGAACGACAAGTTTTGTTCAAAAGATCAATAAGCAAAGAGCGCTCGAGGGTGAGCTCATGAAAACGATTAAGCATATTCGCGGCGTTGAAAGAGCTAGGGTACACTTGTCCCTTCCTGAGTCCAGCCCATTTGTTTCCGAGAAAAAGCCACCTGGAGCATCGGTTGTTTTGGATGTTGCCAGAGGCCTTACATTGACTAAAGAAGAAATTAAAGGAATTCAACACCTTATCGCAGCATCTGTAGATGGTATGAGAATTAAGGATGTTGTTATCATTGATGCCAAAGGTGCAAAGCTAACAGAGAATGTTGGGGATGCGATGGCACAACATACAGCGAATAGACTTGCTCTTGAGAGCAAAGTTAACACTAAGTATGAATCTCAAATTGAAGAAATATTAAAAAGAGTTGTTGGCGAAGGCAAGGTTATTGCCAAAGTAAATGTAAAAATGGATTTCACAGAGTCCTTTGAGACAAGAACTGCCTACGATGGCGAAAACACAGCGGTTGTCTCTGAGGTTGCCAACAGCCAAAAGCTTCAGGGAAGAAGACCTTCGCCGCAAGGTATTCCAGGTGCAAGAAGCAACCTTCCTGGGGAGACACCTCAGCCAGGTATTCCTGAAACAAGAAATGATGTAGATAAAAGCCTAGTTACCAAAAACTATAATGTCCCAAAAACTGTAACGCAGTCAAAGAAGCCTACCGCAGAGGTTAAGGCAGTTTCAGTAGCGGTGATGGTTGATGGAAAAAGAATTCCTGTGATGGATGAGAGTGGGGAAGTTTTACTAAATGACGATGGCCTGCCTGTTACAAAGTATGAACCATGGTCTGAGGCCGAAATTGCGAACTTTAAGGCAATCGTGGCAAGTGCGATTGGTATAGATGAAGCTAGAGGCGATAAGCTTGTAATTAAAAACATGGAATTTGCAAAAGAAGACCTTTCCGAAGCGGAAGCTCTTCTAAGGCAGCGTGAAAATCGCGAGATTATTAAGAATCTTACCAAGTACCTGATGATTGGTATCTTGATCACATTGTTGTTCTTCATAGTTGTTAGACCATTTATTCAATGGGTTACAGAGAACACAGTTGAATCAATTGAGGACTTTTTGCCAAAAACGATTGAGGAGCTTGAAAAAATCCAGGCAAATCAAAAGCTTCCTGGGCTGGAAGATGCTCTACCTACAATTGAAGACAAAATGAATCCTGAAAAAATTGAAGGAAATATGATTAGAGAGAGAATTATTAACCTTATCGAGCAAAACCCGGCCAAGGCCGCACAAGTTGTTCATGAAATGATTCACTCTCAAGAATCAACAAAAGAAATAGCTTAACCAATTAGGAGAAAACAGTGGCAGAAGCTAAAACCTTAGATCCAGATGTAGAATACGCCCTTTTGTCGGGATTGGACAAATCAGCGATTCTAATGAGTTCCCTGGGACCTAACACCGCGAAGATGGTGTTCAAACACATGAAAGATAATGATGTCAAAAGGCTCATCAATAACATGTCCCAGATTAACAAATCTCCAATTTGGATGGTTAAGAGGGTTTTGGAAGAATTCTACTCAATGTTAAATGAGGATGCCGATCTTTTATTCTCCGAAAATAAAGGGCGAGACTTTATTCTTTCCACTTTAGGAGAAGATCGTGCAAAGCAGCTTCTTGGTCAAGTTGTGGAAGTGGGAACTGTTAACACTCTAGAGTCTTTAGAGTTAGTGGATACAAGAACTCTTGCAAACTTCCTAATAAACGAGCACCCTCAAACAATTGCTTTAATTATTGCTCACTTGAGCACCGAAAGAAAGGTCGATGTTCTCAGAAAACTGCCTGAGGGGCTTCAAGCTGAAGTAGTTCTAAGAGTGGCAAACCTAGACTTCGTTTCTCCTGAGTTAATTGCGCAACTTGACGATGTCTTGAAAACTGAACTTTCAACACTTGGATCTATCGATACTCAACAACTTGGTGGTGTAGAGCCAATCGCTGACATGTTGAACATGATGGATAAAAACTCTGAGAAAAATGTTATGGCGAGAGTTGAGGAGAAGGATCCTGAGCTTGCCGAAGAAATTAGAAAACTTATGTTCGTATTTGAAGATCTTATCTTTGTTGATGACAAAGGTATTCAAGAACTTCTTAAGAACGTGGACAACCAAAAGCTTACGATCGCTCTTAAAACCTCCCCTGAGGAAGTTAAGACCAAGTTGTTCAATAATATGTCAAATAGAGCTGCAACTCTTCTCAAAGAAGATTTGGACGCTCTTGGGCCAACGAAGTTGTCAGATGTTGAGAAAGCTCAACAAGAAATCGTTCAGCAAGTTAAAGACCTTGAAGCCAAAGGGAAAGCGATTATTTCTCGCGGTGGAGAGGGTGATGCAATGGTTTAATAAGAGGAGAAACAAGTGTCATTTTCTAAATTCGATGTTAAGCCTTTCAAATTTGGACAATTGGTTCCAAATGCCGATCAGGAGGCCGTTTCTGAATTAGAAGAAGTTTCTTCGTTTGAGATGAAGTCTCTAAAAGATGCTTCCGCATTTAAAAATAGCATCTCTGAAGATGTGATTAGGATGGAGCGTGGATTTGCCAAGGCAAAATCCTTCTCGATAAATCCTTTGGTGGAAGAGCATCGTGGGTTAAAAGCACAAGAAGAGAGAGATTATCACGAAAAAGTTGAGGAAGAGGTTCAAAAACGTCTGGCCGCAATGGTTGAACAAGCTAAAGAGCAAGGCTTCCAGGCAGGACATCAAGAAGGGTATACAAAAGCATATCAGGAGGCGATGTCCACACTTGATGGCAAGGTTGAAGATTTTGTGGATACCTTGGGTAACTTAAACGAGCAATGTCACAAGGTTCTTACTGAAAACAAAAAGAATGCTTTTGAAATGATTAAAAACCTTACGAAGTGGATCTCTCTTAAAGAGATAAGCGATGAAGGGTACTTGGGAAGACTTTTAGAGAAGTTGATTCTTGAGATGAATACAAAGAATAACCTAGTAGTGAGGGTTTCCCAAGATTCCTTCAAGGCAATGCCTGAGGTTATTGAGCGTATTGAGAATAAAATGGGAAAACTTGTAAATGTTAGAGTTGAGGCAGACTTGGATCAAGATGGGCCCGGAATCATCTTGGAGTCCGAAAATGGAATCATAGATGGCTCAATGAAGGCCCAAATGGCCTCTCTTGAGAAACTTTTTGAATCGGTGACGGTTAATGAGTAGCACCTCTCTAAATTTTCGTCCTATCTATAAGGAGTTCGAAGCAAACTCCCCATATCAAAATATTGGAAAGATTTTATCAAGCCATGGCATGATTTATGAAGCAACACTTCCTCGCGCTGTGATGGGCTGCTCAGTGGAGTTCGTCACACAGACCGGAGAGAGCTGTCTAGGTGAAGTTGTTGGCATAGACGGAGAGAAGTGTAAGGTAATGCCATACAAAGAACTTGTAGGTATTAACTCTCAAACAAAAGTATATTTAAGAGAGCTTACCACAACTATTAAAGTCGGTGATGGACTTCTAGGTCGAATTGTCGACTTCCAAGGCAATCCAATTGATGGCAAAGGGCCTATTGAGGGTATGAGTGAAAGTCGCTCAATTTTTGGAGAGCCAATCAATCCAATGCATAGACCTCCAATAAGACAAAACCTAGATACAGGCATCAATGCGGTTAACTCTTTTATTACCGCTGGTAAAGGACAAAGACTTGCTGTAATGGCGGGCTCTGGTGTTGGTAAGTCAACTCTTATGGGCATGTTAGCAAGAAATACGAATGCTGATGTTAATGTAATAGCTCTAATTGGAGAGCGTGGAAGAGAAGTATTGGAGTTTATCGAGTCAGACCTTGGACCTGAAGGAATGAAACGATCTGTCATTCTTGTCGCCACATCTGATACATCCGCATTGATAAGAATGAAGGCTGCCTATGCGGCGACAACAATTGCTGAATACTTTAGAGATCAAAATCACGATGTGATCTTTATGATGGATTCTGTCACTCGTTTTGCGATGGCAAATAGAGAAATAGGCATGTCCACTGGTGAGCCGCCTGGCCAAAAAGGCTATGGGCCAAGTGTATTTGCAAAGCTTCCAAAATTAATGGAAAGAGCTGGTACAAAAAAGAATGCAGGGACTATCACCGGAATCTACACTGTTCTTGTGGAAGGTGACGACATGGATGAACCAATTGCTGATGCAGTTAGAGCGATTGCTGACGGACATATTGTTCTAAGTAGAGATCTTGCCGCCAGAAACCATTACCCGGCCATTGATGTTCTTCAATCAGTATCAAGGGTTATGAGTAAAGTCGCAACAAGAGAGCATTCAATTGTTGCTGGCCACTTAAGAGATTTGATGTCGGCCTACAAAGAGTCTGAAGACCTAATCAATGTTGGAGCCTACGCAAGAGGAACAAATCCAAAGGTAGACAAGGCCATAACTATTTATGAAGACCTAATGGAGCTATTAAAACAGCGAGTTGAAGACTCTTACACTCTTGATGATGTCTTTGACCGTATGGTTGAAATTGCCAGAAAGGCGGAAACAGAGGTTAATCCAAATTTTCTTGAAGGAAATGAATGAAGAAGTTTAAGTTCAAATTAGAAGCACTCTTAAAAATGAGAAAGCTTAAAGAAGACCAATGCAAAATGGAGATTGGACGACTTCAGACAAGAAAAGTTGAACTTGAAAATGAAATACATAATCAAAATGCTGGCATTGACGAGGCGTATGAATCCCAGGAAGCAACTGTTGGAGCGGGAGCAACAGGCCTTGATTTAAAGTTTTATCCTTACTTTATGCAAGGGAAAAGAGCTGCGATTACTTCACTTCAGTCTCAAATATCTGAGTTGGATGAGGTCCTAAGGGAAAAGTTTGAAGAGCTAAAAAACCACCGCGCAAATGTTAAAGTATTGGAAGAGATGAAAGAGAAGAACAGAAAGGCACATAAAAAAGCTTCAGACAAAGCAATGCACCAAAAAATTGAAGAACAAGTTATGAATTGGAACCAATTCAGAAAATAAAACGGATTATAGACCTATGGTGAAATTATTAATGACTTTTTTTCTTTTAGTGGGAGTTTCCCAAGCAGAGGAGAAAAAATATACTGAAGAAGAATTTAAAAAAGCTCTTGATTTGCAAGTTGATAGACTAAAGAAGTCATCAGTATCTCAGCTCACAAAAGAATTATTGGAAAAAGAAAGAAAGCTTGCTGAAAGGGAAGAGCAGCTTGAAAAAAGAGAAGAACAAATTCGTTTGGGGGAGGAGAGTCTCTCCAAGAGGATAGCCAAACTTGAGTCCAAGCAAACAAAAATCTTAGGCTGTATTGATGAAAATGCCAGAAAAGAGGCAATTCGCATTAAACAGCTTGTGAGTGTCATCAGCAATATGAAGCCAGCAAAGGCCGCAGAGCTTCTCTCTGTCCAGGATGCTCAAATTTCTGTAAAAATCATTGAATTAATTGAGCCAGAAAGGGCATCTAAAATTTTTAACTTAATGGATAAGGAAGTTTCTGCCCGACTTCAAAAACAATACTTGAATATGCGACAATAATATAGGTAACAGGAAACTAGAGAGAGTAAATGTTAAAAGAACTGTTAAATTCACCTCAAATCACTCATGCCCAAGGCAGAGTGTCTACTGGCGAGAAAGATATTGTCGCCATGCTGGGTGATCAACTCTCTCAAGATCCTGAGATTGCGAAAATGCTCATGGAACAAGGTGAGATGCCTGAAAACTTCCAGGATGCCCTAAAGAACATGTCATTTGAAGATGCTCAAAAACTTGTTGAAAGTTTAGATCAAGAAGTTGGCGCAGCGGAGCTCAAGCAAGCTGAACTAAACCAAAAACTTCAGGCCCTTTTACCTGAGAATGTAACAAAGGGTGAGTTTGTAAAGCCTGAAGGTGGGGAGCAGGCCATATCAATACAAGGTAAGGTTGTTGAGACTGCCAAGCCCGAAACTTCAACTAATCCATTGGCCAAGATTCTTAAAGGTGAAAGTAATCAGCCAGCTAAACTACAAAATGAACTTCAAGAGATTGTTTCCCAAACAAAGCAACCAAAAATGATAAAGGAGCAAGCTGCCCTTAAATCAATGCAATCACCTGTTGCTCAAACTGCTCCACAACAAACTAAGATGGTTCAGGATGGCCAAGGACTTGTCGATCTTAATCAGTTCATGTCTAAGCAGAGCAATACTGGTAAAAAAAGGGCCATAAACTCTCAATATAAAAACGAACAACAATCAATGATTACAAATCAGGCCTTTGCCAAGAAGAATCCTGAGATTGTTCAAGCCCAGGTTGAGGCTGACACATCTGCCTCAATGGATATGAATCAGAGAGGGGAGCAGCTTTTAAATCTAAAGGCCGAGTCCAACTCACTTCAACAAACTCAGTCTAGTGCAAAAGTGTTTGATCTAAATACACTAAATAAAGCATCTAATATTGATACCGTAATAGGACAAATCCAAGACTATATTGTTCAGGCGAAGGCTGCAAAAGAGCCGACTGCTCAAATGAGCTTTAATCACCCTGAGCTTGGAGATATTGATTTGATGGTTCAGAAGGTTGCCGGTGACAAGGTTAATGTTGTCATTGGACATCAAGGTGCAGAGGCCGGGAAGTTTTTCCAGCAGCATCAAACTGAATTAGTACAAACCCTGCAAAACTCTGGGATCCAAGTTGGAGAGTTTAAATTGGAGTCATCCTCTTCTTCCAACAATAATGGAAACAATCAGAACAACTCCGATTCAAATTCAAAGCAATTTGCAAATCAGCAAAATAGATCTGAAGAGCAACAGCAAAGAAAAGAAGACTCAAATAGAAGAGAAGAACTATGGAGTCTTTTGAATAAAGAAAGGAAGTCTGCCTAATGCCCCAAATGGGACGCCCACTTAGCAATCAGGAAAGAGGTTTTCGCGAAGTAACTATCGCAAAACCAGATCCTTCCAATAGAAAGGATCTTTCTCCAAAGGAGAAAGAAAGATTGCTTAACAAAATTACCGGTTATAAAGCGAAAAACGATTTATACGTCGACGGTAAAGAGCATAATAAAATGGGCAAGGATGAGTTTCTAAAACTTTTGACTCACCAGCTACAGCACCAAGATCCTCTAAAACCAATGGAACAAGGTAAAATGGCGGCGGAATTGGCCCAATTTTCTCAATTGGAGCAACTTGCCAACTTAAACACCAAGTTTGATGGCCTAAATAAAAATGCAAATATTAAAGATAAGTTCTATGGTGCAAGTTTTCTTGGAAAAGAAGTTGTTACCCAGGGACGCTCACTAAATTTTGAAGGCGAGGGGAAGGATGCAGATATCTTATTTACCCTGCCCAAGCCAGCAGCCAAGGCCTTAGTTAGAATCTATGATTCAAAAAACAATATGGTTGGAGAGATTTGGAAGGAAAACCTTGGAAGAGGGAACCAAAACGTTATGTGGGATGGAACCGCACTGGATGGTTCACCAAGTGCGGCCGGTGAGTACAGTGTAAATGTTCTTGCATGGGACAGATTTTCAGAGCCAATGAATGTTGAAACCAAAGTTAAAGGGAATGTTGAGTCAGTTTTCTTTGAGAATGGTGAAACAGTTCTTATGGTTGATGGAAAAAAAGTATTTCTTAGAGACGTTGATTCATTTCATGTCCCAGGTAAAACTAAAGATATTGCCTTAAAAGATGATAAACCTGCGATTAGTGAGTCTTTGGCCGGGGTGGAGATCCAACCGGCAAAAAGTAATCCGACAAATTTACCTATTGCGGGAAGATCAAATTCAGGGGTAAAATTAAATAGTGTAAAACCGGTGGATGCATATAAAGCAAACAACCAAGCTGTTGGTACCGGACTAACAAACGTCTACGACGTGGAGTGATAAGTGGCCAAGAACGTTAACATGCTTATTCCTAATGTCACCAAGCTTCCTAATCAGAAGAAGGTTGATGTAAGCAACCGCCTTCCTAAAGAAGGCAAGGTTAGCGACTTCAAGCGCATGCTTGATAATGAGCAACTTCAAAAACCACTTCACGGTGGAATTGACATTAGCTCCCATGCTGCAAAGCGATTGGAAGAGAGAAAAATCAACTTTGATGGAAGTGAATACTTAAAAGTCAAAGATGCCATGTCTAAGTTGAGGGCCAAGGGTGGAAAAGACTCTTTGGTTATCACTGATCAGGCGGCATACATTGTTGATGTAAAAAACAACAAGGTGGTAACTGCTGTTGATAAAGGCAGCATGAATGAGAATGTGTTTACAAAGATAGATTCAACTGTCTTTGTATAGAAAATAAAATTTACAGTTGAGGTGGCTGGTCCTTTCCGGAAGCCATGTTTGCGGCCTGTAGTTGTCGTGAACCCTCAAAATGCTTACGTCTAGGAGGGACAAATGGGTATTCTTTCATCATTTAACATTGGTGTGTCTGGTCTTAACGCTGCTGGTTCCAGCATGAGCGTAATCGGTGACAACATTGCTAACGCCGGCACCTTTGGATTCAAAGGCTCTAGAGCGGAATTTCAAGACATGCTTTCAAAGTCGCTTAAAGGCATTGATGGAGGAGACCAGATTGGTTCTGGTGTTAAGCTTGCCCACGTTACTCCTAAATTTAACCAAGGTAATATCCAAAGAACAGAAAACATTACTGACCTTGCCATCAACGGAAACGGGTTCTTCTCAGTAGAAGCTCCAGGCGGAAGAGGATTTACAAGAGATGGTTCATTCCACTTTGATAAAGACGGACATCTTATCAATGGTGACGGCTACAAGGTTCTAGGTTTCCAAGCAAACGATGCTGGAGAGATCTCTCAAAAGATGGGTGCAATTAAGTTAGGAAACACAACCATTCCGGCTACTGCTACAAATGAAGTTAATGTTTCTATGAACTTGGACTCTCGTGAGAAAGCGAAAGTGTTTAACGCTCAAGACCCTGCCAACACTTCGAACTTCAACACTAGTTTTGCTGTATATGACAATGTTGGTTCACAAAGACTTGTTACTGTTTATTTCAATAAAGTAAATGATGGCCAATGGGAATATCATGCGATGGTTGACGGCAAAGACGCTGCAGGTGGACAACCTGGAACATTGGTTGAGATGGGCAAAGGAAAGCTTAACTTCAATAATAAGGGTGAGCTTCAAGAGGAGATTTCGGAGCTTAACTCGTTTAATTTCAATAACGGTGCAGCACCGGGACAACAAATCAACTTTAACTTTGGTGAGTCAATCGCTGAAGGTGGTAATGGAAAAGACGCTTCGACCCAGTATGGTTCTAACTCTTCTGTTGCTAGACATACTCAAAATGGAGCAAGTGCTGCAACTTTGTCTTCTCTATCTTTCAATGATCAAGGTGTTCTTACAGCGTCTTATGACAACGGTGACCAAAGAGATATCGCTCAAATCGCTGTGGCAAAATTTGAAAACAACGAAGGTCTTTTCAAAATGGGTAAGAACTTGTTTAAAGAAACTAGAAAGTCTGGCCAGGGTGCAATGGGCAAGCCGGGCGATGACGGAAGAGGCGAGGTTTTGGCGAAGTCAATTGAGCTTTCAAACGTTGATATCGCAGATGAGTTTATCAACCTAATGGGAGCTCAGAGAAACTTCCAGGCCAACACAAAAACAATCACAACAAGTGATCAAATGTTGCAAGAAGTCCTTAATATCAAGAGATAATAGGTTCACATCCACACACGTTAGTTAGTAGTTAAGGCCTCCAAATGGAGGCCTTTTTTTGTGTATAGATGTTAAGAAACATTAACTTTAAGATCTTTAGTTTTATACCCGAGGTAGTTTTATTGGAATAATTTGTTTATTTGACCAGCTTGGAGACTACATGAGCTTTCACTCTCTATTTTTAACTCTCTTATGTTTTATCAACTCAGTCTATGCTCTACCAGAGGGTGACTTTATTAAAAACAAATTCAGGTTAAAAAAAAATTAACGTCTATCAATCGCAACATAAAGATAGGGACTTTAATACTAGCCTTGGAATTGAGTTGAAAAGTGAGAACAAATTAAAGTGGTACAAAGGTAAGGAAAGACCAAAGCTCAAAGCTTTGAAAAGTGAACAGTCATTCAAGGACAAGAAAAGGTTATTTGTAAAATTTCTTAAAAAACTAAATGGTCCTTTCATTATTGAGGAAATAGACAATGATAAAGAGGATATCTTAAAAATTAGTCTTAAACACAAAAGAAACAAATACAAAGCAAAAAAAATCTACTACCGACTGGAGGGAAGTATTACCTCTAAGAGATCAGCTTCCACCTATGAAGAGGGCGGTGAAGTCTTCGCAGACTTAAATATTTCAAAAATCCCTTACGGAGAATACAAAGTCTTTTTTAGAATCATGGCGTCAAAAATTAAAAAGAAAAAAGGCAGAGGAAAGAAGAAGGGGCACCGAAAGCTCAAGGCCTTTTTCTCCTTAGGTAAATTCGAAAAAGTTAAAATTCAAAGGGCATTCGCTGAACTGTATGTTGAACATAAAACTGACCAGGGATTTGCTTTCATGTCTGGTGAATCATCTTACTCAGATGCTGGAGAGATTAAGGAGTATATCTATAAGGTTTACAAAGATGACACACTCGTAACTCATATTACCAGTTCCAGAAGTTATATATATGTGACTTTTGAGGAATTAGGTCGCTATGAACTTGAACTTACCGTAATAGATGAGTTTGGGAACATTGATGTAAGTGAACGTTCGACTATAAGCGTGACAAATAGCTTACCAACAGTAGTTCACTCCATAAAAGAGGTCTCGGAGCTGCCTGGCCATTATAGAGTTGATTTTAGTGATAGTTTTGATGCTGATGGTGATCAAAATCTTTTATATTTTTTATCCCTCTATAAGGAGGGCGAAGATTTTTGCGACATTCCGATAAGAATATATAGTGAAGACCCTGAAATATATTTTGCTTTAAATTATCAGGTTGAAAACTATACTCTAAGGTTAAGGGTTTATGACTCTTTAAATAACTATGGCCAAAAAGAGCTAAGCTTCTCCCACACCACTGAAATTGCACCAAAAATAGAGTGGGTCTATAGTGAGCAAAATCCCGACAATCCAACAGAGTGGTGGATTGGTTCCAGTTTCATAAATAATGAGAATATGGATACATTTCACTATAAGGCGACCCATGAGGACGGAACGTTAGTGTTCCCTACAGAGCCATCTACAGTTAGAGATAACCGAATCATTTTTAATCAGCCTGGGCTGTGGAACATAGAGTATTATGGAGTGGATAAAAGTGGGCTTAAAAGTGATGTCCACACTGGAGAAATCCTAGCTGAATGGACTAAAGAGGATTTAGTTCCAACCTATCAGTGGCACTCTTTAGATATGTCAGACCATGACCCGAGAATCTATTATATAAACGCCGAATTCTTTGACCCTTTGGGGGAAGTTGTTGAACTTCAAATTAAAGCTACGCATCCCGATGGCACAGTTGTAAAGCCAATTTTAGATGCGTATGGCGGTAGAGAAATGAGATTTCCGCTAAAAGGTGATTGGGAATTTGAAATTATAGCGATCGATAATGATGGAAATGAATCTACTCCATTCAGTTTTACACAAAACATATCTTGGGATTTTGATTCTCCAATTGCTGAGATATCTGTAGCTCAGGATGAAATGTATCCGTATGGGTTCTATGTAAATGAAAATAAAAGTTATCCTGCGACCATCACAACAAGCTTCATTAAAGTAACAAACCAAGATACTGGTCAAATCGTGGAAAAAACTTATAACGCAGACTACTTTGGCTTTGACCTTCCGAGCAGGGGAGTTTGGAGTCTTGAATATCACTTTATTGATATTTTTGGAATGAAGTCAACAACTCACTCTCAGCAACTGGCCATTATAATCTCAGATATTCAGATATTGAGC
>CATMLK010000036.1:0-40583 GCA_950070535.1 uncultured Bacteriovoracaceae bacterium
CAAATTATAACCTGAGGATTTCTATGCCTGTCTTATTTCTTTTGACGCGGAGAACACACCATCAAGAGTCATGAGCCAAAATTCCTAGTATTTCTAACTAATTGTAATAATTAGGACTGTTTATAAACTGATTTTTTATATTTCTACAAATTTCCCCATCTTTCATTAACCACTTGCCAAAAGCTTGCCACCAAAATCAATTGGTAGCGCCGACAAGCGTGTGCTTGTATTTCGAGGCACAGATTTCCACAAATGATTTAAATCCTTAGCTTTTTTCAGCAAGGCAACACTTGCTCCAAAAGGCTACCTCTTAACCTTTTTTAAATTCACAAGGAGAAACACTTATGCAAAATGCAGAGATAGAAAATTCAAGTCCTGAGTATATTTCAGACAATGCCATCATCTTAAAAAAGATGAGGCTTCTCAGAAGATTAACCAGGCAGCAAGCGGCCCTTTTATTCGAGTTCTCGTTTAAATATATCGAGAAGCTTGAAAATGGCCGTGGCCCTATCACTTCTGAAAAGTTCAAAGAGTTCCAAAAAAAATACGGCTTCTCCAATCGGGTCTATTCCGGAGACATCCTTTACACTTTATACCGGAGACATAGTTTACACTTTTAAATGAAATGGTCGGTTATAATCTCCTTATAACAGGAGGTTATCGCTATGCCATGGACGGAGTGTAGAGTTATGGATCAAAAATTACAGTTTATTGCAAGGCTAATTGAAGGTGAAAAAATGGCACCTTTATGTCGCGAGTTCGGAATCACTCGACCAACAGGTTATAAGATTTGGAATCGTTACAAAAAGCTTGGCGAGATGGCCCTTGTTGAACAAAAAAGAACACCTCACCGTTATGCAAATTCTCTTCCCGTGGAGGTTGAAGCACTGATACTAAGCTTAAAGCGAGAGTATTCAAACTGGGGAGCTCCCAAAATCAGAGAGAAGATAATCAAGAAATTCCCAGATGTAAAAGTCCCTGCAACAAGTACAATCCATGCTGTTCTAGACCGTAATGGGCTTGTTAAGCATCGAAAGGGTCGGAAGAGATATAAGTCTAAGGGCACCAATCTATCCGACGTTAAAAAGCCAAATGAGCTTTGGTGTGCTGACTATAAAGGTGAATTCATGATGGGTAACAAGAATTATTGCTACCCCCTTACTATTACAGATCAGGCCTCTAGATATTTAATTGCATGTGAGGGACAAACTGGAACGAATGAAGTCTTTGCCTTCGAAACATTCACAAGAGCTTTTCAAGAGTTTGGATTACCAGACGCAATTCGAACAGATAACGGCGTTCCATTTGCGAGTGGAAATTCGTTTTATAATTTAACAAAATTATCTGTTTGGTGGATGCGACTTGGGATTCAAATTGAAAGGATTAAGCCAGGTTGTCCTCAGCAGAATGGAAGACATGAAAGAATGCACTTAACACTAAAGCAGGAAGCAACACGTCCTCCGAGGGCCAACTTGATTGCCCAGCAGGAAACCTTTGATAAGTTTCAGGAGGTTTTTAATAAAGAAAGACCTCACCAAGGAATTGATAATAAATATCCATCTGAGATATATGTTCCATCGACAAGGAAGTTTGAAAAACCTGAACCTCTGTTTTATCCGTTCCATGACAAAACAATCACAGTAAGTCAGTGCGGAAGGATTTGTGATCGCGGATTGAAGGTTAGCTTGAGCAAGGCGTTTGCCGGTGTTGAAGTAGGTATTAAGGAAATGGAAGATGGAGTTTGGGTAGTGTCTTTTTTAGATTATGATTTAGGATATTTTGACGATAAAGGTAAGAGAGTGGAGCCTATTGAGGATCCATTTGGTTTATATATTAAGAACGGAGTGTAAACGATGTCTTAAGAATAAAGTGTAAACCTTGTCTCAGGAAGGACACGAGAAGTTGAAGAGCTTCGTTCGGGGAAGTTGAAGGCTCCGACGGACGCAAACTCAATAAGGAAGAAAATTACCACGGAGAAGCGTAAAAACCGCCGTTTTTGTCATCGCAGAGTTACCCGAGAGTGCAAAGTTTTAAAAGAGCTTAGGCTTCAAAAAGGGATTGACCAATACTGCGCAAGTCGCCTTTGTGGTTATGGGAAAAACGCCATTGGCTTCATTGAAAATGGCCGTGTCACACTCACAGACAAGAAGCTTCGGCACATTGTAGGAACATATGGCTTCACAATGGAGCTGTTCTACCAACTCCTAAAAGTCTCCCCTCTTCGCCATGAAATGATCGAGCAGTGTCAATCAATTTTAGCCGAGATGGACGAAAACAAACTTAGGGCCATCATGCCGATGTTGCAGAGCATGTCATCTTAAGATGTAAGATTCAATTCCAATTGGAGTTTGTGGCTTTCTCTACGCAAACTCCTCTGACTTTAATTTTTATTATGTCCACTTACAATTTCATTTCGCTCCCTTGAATTTCAAGAACAATCACGGTCTCCCAGAGGGAATCCCTCCGAGATTCTTCTTGAAATCCGCTCGACTTCATTTCTTTTTGTTCCCATCAAAAAAAAATTACGACAAGGAGTTAAAAATGAACGTAGAAGAAATAAAAAATAAACTCACAGAACTTGCTTTTGAACGAACCACGCCATTTTGTTATATGTGCTATCAACTTTGCCCAAATGGCCGTTGCGAAGACTGTGGAAGCGACGATCTTATGCGCCATCTTGATGGCGTAGGAGTTGAGTATGGTACAGAGTGGATTGTTGAAAGCATCCTCGAAGAAGAACTAGAAGCGATTGACCTAGATGATTCTTTTGAGCAGATGATTGAGGATTGTTACGGGACAGAAGTTCAAATAGGCTTTATCAAGTCTGACGTTTCCACGGCTATCAAAAACCTTGATCCTATTGCTTGGGATGTGGCCAAAGGAGAATACCTAGACTCCCTC
Organism: uncultured Bacteriovoracaceae bacterium; assembly: GCA_950070535.1. Classification (GTDB taxonomy): domain Bacteria; phylum Bdellovibrionota; class Bacteriovoracia; order Bacteriovoracales; family Bacteriovoracaceae; genus UBA845. Next base: position 2,902 of record CATMLK010000036.1, read on the forward strand.
ATTGAGGATGTATCCATTGTTGAAGCTGGGAATGGTTATTATTGGAAGCATGAGCTTGAAGCCTTTTTAAGCTAAGAGCCATCATGCCAATGCTTCAAAACATTACCAGAGGCTAGTATGGCACCAGTCAACTGTCATAATCCGAGGGAAGCTTCAAAGAAATAAGAGCCGCCACCGCCAAAAAAGCTGCTGACCACCAAAGACAAGCGGTAAAACCATACGCTTGATACACCCATCCTGAAAGAAGAGTGCCAACAAGCCTCCCCCAAGCGTTAGCCATGTAATAAAAGCCGACATCGGTTGAAACATGCTCGCTCTTGCTAAGAGCAAGAACCATGTATGAATGGATGATGGAGTTTACCGCGAAAAAAATGCCAAACAGTAAAAGCCCTGCGGAAACTATGATCTTGTCATCGAATCCTCGATTTAAAAGGAGAGCGATTCCAACTGGAAACAAGATGAGAGCGCCCGTCCAAAATGAGACTGACTTCCCTCCCATGACCCCCGCCAATTGCTCCTCTTTGATAAACCTTGGAACCAAGGTTTGAGCGATTCCATATCCAATCACCCAGAAGGCCAAAAGCCCTCCGACAAAACTATGACTCCAGCCTAGGCTCATTTGAAGGTAAACCGGAAGCCCAATGACAAACCAGATGTCTCTTGATCCAAACAAGAAGAATCTGGCCATTGAAAGGATGTTGAGATTTCTGGATTTTGAAAAGAGACTTTTAAAGGTGGTTTTCTTTTTAACTTTGCCAAGATTCTTGGGAACGCTAAAAAAAGTGAACAGGGTCAGTAGAAACAGAGTCGCCGCCATCAAGGCCATAGAGTCTTGAAACCCCAAATAGGTCAACATGATTCCGCCTAGTAAAAAACCCACGCCTTTAAGCGCGTTTTTGGAGCCAGTCAAAACGGAAACCCATTTGAACAATTGAGTCTCTTCCCCTTTTAAATTGATTACCTTTAAACTGCTTTTAGAACTCATTTTAACCAAGTCTTTGGCGACACCTGAAAAGCCCTGAATGATCATGATATAGGGAACCGTCAAATACTCGTTACCAACGGTTAGCAACCCCAAGGAAAAAACCTGCAACAGCATCCCTCCCACCAGGGTCAAATTCAGCCCCAACAAGGAGGCTATCCATCCGCCGATAAAATTGGTGAATATCCCTGCTATTTCATACAAAAGAAAAAGGGCCGCGATTTGAAACGGAGAAAAGCCAAGATTGTGAAAATAAAGAACCGTAAGGATTCGCAAAGCTCCGTCAGTAACGGAAAAACCCAAATAAGAAAAGGTTATCCCAAGAAAAGTTTTGCCGCTTCCCATTGAGGGCTCTCTACTTCAAGCTTGAGGCGACTTTGCCCACAAGTTCCATCATTCGAGAGACATAGCCCCACTCATTGTCGTACCAAGCGATTATTTTCACCTGAGTGTCGTTCACCACCGAAGTCAGCAGGCTATCAACCACGGAGGATCTCGCGTCCCCTTGGTAATCAGCGGATACAAGAGGCGTTGTTTCATAGCCAAAGATTTTTTGAAGCTCTCCTTGCGCCGCCGTCTTCAATATCTCGTTAACTTCCTCTTTGCTGGTTTTTCGATTCACCTCGAAAACGCAATCAATGATAGAGCTGTTTTGCATTGGTACTCTGATCGCCATGCTTTCAAGTCTGCCCTTAAGCTCGGGAAAAATCTTCACAATCGCCTTGGAAGAGCCGCTGGTCGTGGGAATCAAAGACGTGGAGCTTGAGCGAGCCCTTCTCAGGTCTTTGTGAAATTTGTCTATAATGGTTTGCGTGTTGGTCACATCGTGAATGGTGGTGACAGTTCCGTGCTTTATCCCCAAGCTCTCATTTATAGTTTTGACAACGGGAGCGAGAGCGTTGGTGGTGCATGAAGCCGCAGTGACCAGATGGTTTGCGCCTGGATCGTAAAGGTGATCGTTGATGCCCATAACGATGTCAAAAGCTCTTTCATCCTTTACGGGGGTGGAAGTGACGACTTTCTTTATGCCCACTTCGAAATAAGTCTCAAGTTGTTTTTTTGTTTTGAATTTGCCGCTGCAATCCAAGACTAAATCCGCTCTAGTGTCCTTCCAAGGCAGCTCCTCTATCTTTGAGAGAGAACTCCAGCCGATTTTCTTTCCGTTCACTTCAAAACTGTCGGAAGCGGAGCATGAAACATCTTTGTCCCACCTACCATGAACGGAATCGAACTTTGCCAAATGAGCCGCCGCCGCTGAATCTCCGGCAGGATCGTTAATGTGAACAATCTCATAGTCGGGATGATCAAAGCCGGCCCTTAGAGCAAGTTTTCCCATTCTTCCAAAACCATTAATGACGATACGAACGCTCATTCTCCCTCCCTACATAGTGCTAAATTAAAAACATTCTAATATAGGACATTCACTCAAAGGAATTTCCCTATTTTCGCAACAATCAGCCAATTTTTTCAAAGACTTCTTCATGTTCTTCAAATCTCTAATCTTTGCGTCTATTTCTTGAATTTTTGCTTCTGTTTTGACCAAAACATCCTCACACTTAGCTTGGCTTCTCACTCTTAACTCAAGCAACTCTTGGGATTCCTTCAAGGTGAACCCGAGCTCCTGAGAACGCTTGATGAACTTAATACGAGTGATGAATTCAGGAGGATAATAGCGAAAGCCTCGTCTTTTAGCTGGTTGTTTTATCAGCCCTTTGCGCTCATAAAAACGAATGGTTTCCACTCCGACTTCGGCTAGTTGGGCTAGTTTTCCAATGGTGATATTTTCTGCTTCCATAGAAGGAGTATAAACCCCGTACCATGGTACAGTGTCAATTTTTGTTTTATTATTGGTAGAAAAGACTTTTTAAGCCTTGGATAACTTAATAATATTAATTCCACCTCTGATAATGATAATAGAAATCATGGCGCCAATAATTAGATCAGGAAGATTAGAATTGGTAAAATAAACGAGTACCCCAGCTATCAAGACACCGATATTGGCAAGTACATCGTTTGCGGAGAAGATCCAGCTTGCTTGCATATGAACCTCCCCCTTTCTATGTTTGTGAATTAAGGCCAAGCATGTAATATTGGCAGCTAAAGCGACAACTGAAACAATTATCATAAAATCTGAAAGTGGTTCACTGCCAGTTATAAAGCGCCTAACCGTTTCAAAAAGGATAAAAAGCGCCAGTAAGACTTGTGCAGTTCCGCTAAAAAACGCCGCTTTGTTTTTAAGGCTCAAACTCTTGCCAACAGCGAACAAGCTCACCCCATAAACTAGGGAATCTGCGAACATATCCAGACCATCGGCCAATAACCCAGTTGATTCTGCAATTATCCCTAGGGTAATCTCAACCACAAACATTCCGAAGTTGATGCCAAGCAAAATCTTCAAAGTTTTTGCTTCAACTTGCGATTCTTCCACGACAATCTCAGAGTCGGAAACCTCCTCCGATTCTTTCAATTCCCCTTTAAGTCCAATGGAACTTAGCTTTTCCAAAACAAAAGAGCACTTAACTTCATGGTAAAAGGTTGCCTCTCGTTTTCCGAAGTCGAAGTTAATTTGTTTAACGCCCTCCTCCCTTTCAAAAAGAGATTCAATCATCTTGCTTTCAGAGGGGCAGTCCATTTTCTTAATGTGAACAATGCTGCGTTTCATTGATCATTCCCGCTTGGCGCCTTAACCAAAGCTTCGGTTCTTCTAAGGTAAAAAACAACTCCTAAAATCGATAGGACTAAAAACAACTGCCCGACTAATACTTCCAAAGTAGAGTTATAGCCAAGTAAAGATAAAGCAATTCCTTTTATTTGTGTTTGATCAAGAATACCTACTTTCTGGAAAGCCTCCAATGCTTTTCCCAGAAAAACAACAGAAAGAGTTAAGATGAGAAAAGTTGATCCTTTAAACAAAGGTCGCAAATTTATTTTCATTGAGAACCGAGAAATTAAAACGATTAATACGCCCGCGATTGCAATGGCGCCCATAGCCCCAGCCCCAATTGCCACTTTTCCATGTCCATCGAACACTAAAATTTTCATAAACAACAGAGTTTCAAATATTTCTCTAAACACCGAGAAAAAGGCGATTAACAATAAAGTTGTTTTCTTGTTATCTACCAAAGAGCTTTTAACGCTACTTTTAATGTTTTCCTTCATCTGTTCGATATTCGAGTTTCGATGAAACCAAAAGCCCACATAGAAAAGCATGAGAGATGCAAATAAGGCAACCCATGCCTCTATGGATTCCACGGCATAGCCTCCTAATCCAACAATCATGTCCATTAAAAAGTAAAGTCCGACACCCATTACTATGGCGCCGATCCAGCCGCCATGAACCCATTTTAAGGTGGAAGAAGAGCCGAACTTTTTGACCATTCCCAAAAGAAGCAAGAGAATCAGCCCTGCCTCCAAGGCCTCCCTCGCGACAATTCCAAAGGAAAGCAACGCGGAGGCCACAAATGAAGTATCAGAAGAAATAACCCTTTCGGCTTTATCAAATAACGTCAGAACTTCGCGATATTGTTTTTCAACTACACCCGCTTTAGAGGATTTATTAAGCAAGCTTCTATAATTTGCCATACTTTGTTCCAGCGAAAAGACAAGGGAGTTCCCGCTTACTTTCAAATATCCCTCAATTGGCTCAATACCTTTTAAATACGACTCTAACGATTTGTCCTTAGCATCTTGAAACATGCCCTTTTTAAACAAGTCATAGCTTTCGTTTAATTTGTTTTTTGCAATTTCTAAATATTCGTTGCCACTTCTTTTGGTTGGCCCTTCAGGAGGAAAATTGTCAGCAATATTTCTTACACTGGCCAAGAATAAAGTTTTTTCATCTTCCGTAATATTATATTTCTGAAGCAGCTCAATATCCGTCAAAGAGGCCAAGTCCTCTAGAGGAACATCATAATTTTCTTGAACCTTTTTTCCTTGATACCTAAAGGTTGAAACATAAAAAGCAAGAGACCATCTTTCCTCGTCCGAAAGAAAAGAGTAGCCTGCCATACCAGTTCCATCCACGCCTAAAGTAATAGTATTATAAGCCTGAAAGGGAGGAATATTTTGCATTCTATTCAGGCCTTGAAAGTTTGTTGGACTTGGTTCCAACCCCTTTCCCAAAGGTCCATCGCCAGCCCCCGTCGAGCCATGACATCCCACACAGCTCTGAGCGTATATTTTTTTCGCTTTCGCCAGATCTAGCCCCCCTCTAGGAAAGGTGGCAATATTAAAAGCCTTTATAATATTGAATTTGATTTCATTTGCTTGATTTGAAACTTCTTTCACAGAAGCTTTGGCTTCAATCATTTCTTTAAGGCTCTGAATTTGAGAAGATAATTCTTGCTTATAACTCCCATTCTTTGAGATTCTAGAAACTTCATTTATAAACTCAATTTGCTCGTCATATTCTCCTTGGCTGATTATCTCACCCTCGGAAACTGCCTCTCCATAATCTTGTGACAGATAACTCAGCAAGTGGACAGCAAGCTCATTTCTACTATCACTCCCGATAGCAGGTAGTAGAGAAAGGAATAAAAAAGCTATAATATGTAAGCGTTTCATAGCAAGGGCTCCGAGAAGTTTGAATCGCCAAACAATAGAACGTACAAGCTAACAAGTCAAGAATGACAAGCCTACTAGAGGGTGTTAAAAACTCTTTCCATGGGACTCTTTGATAAACTGCAAATTCTTTTCATTTTATTCTCCGCCGGTCTGGGGCTAGCACTAGGCCAAATAAAATGGTTTTCACAAAATGGGGACAAGTTTATCGTTCCTTTTTTGATGTTAATGCTAACGGTTGTTTTTCTACATGTTCCCTTTAAGGATATGCGAAAGGCCTTTTCAAATTTTCGTTTTTCAGGACTAAGTTTAGGAATAAATTTTCTCTGGACTCCCTTGTTTGCCTGGATTCTTGGCGATATCTTTCTGGGCGGGCATCCTGATCTAAGAGTTGGTTTCCTGATGCTGCTCATCACTCCGTGTACGGACTGGTACCTTGTCTTTACCCAATTAGCGGGAGGAAAGACGTCCCAAGCGGCGGCCCTGCTGCCATGGCACCTTCTCCTGCAACTGCTTCTACTGCCTGTTTACCTTCTGATTTTTGCGGGGAAACTCATTTCTATAGAACTAGGAATATTGGTTAAAAGCATAACCTTGGTTTTAATAATTCCCTTTGCTCTATCACTTTTAATTAGAAAACTGGCTTATATATTCAAAAGTGAGGACTGGTTCGAAAATAAATTTTTACCCTTTATCTTGCCGGGACAATCTATCTTTTTGTGTTTCGCCATTATCGCGATGTTTTCTTCTCAAGGAGAAGCGATATTGGCGAATCCCAAGTCGACTCTTTTGCTAGTCCCGCCGCTTTTAACATTTTATCTTTTTAATTTGATCTTTAGCTTAAATGTTTGTCGGATAGCCAAGATTGAAAAATCTGCTTCCGTAGGCTTTTCATTTGCAACATTGGCCCGCAACTCCCCGCTTGCCTTGGCAATCGCCGTGACCGCTTTCCCTGACAAACCCTTAATAGCGCTAGCTTTGGTAATCGGGCCGCTAATAGAGTTACCCACAATGGGAATTATTGCACACTTTTTTAAGGTCAGATTTAGCAGCTAAATCTTTCCTCCTTTGAGTTGATCACTTGAGCAGTTTTTTGAAATCTTCAGGCAACTCCATTCGCTTAAACGGATTGACGTTGCTTCCTCCTGTGTTCCCATAAGGTAAAACACCTATCGCTGATCCAATAACACCCGTAACAATTCTAAAGAGCTGACCAACAATTTCCTTAAAGTCTTTCCTATGAAGGCCGACCCTAAACATCCTAATATGAGTGACGGTATGGGGAATGATAAAACGTTGACCTAATATATGGGCACGCTCAAGATGGAAAAAACATTTTTCCCAAGCCATCACTTGATACGCTGCCTTGGCTTCTTCTAGCTCCTGATTATAGTATTTCAACACTCGTTCTTTATTTGAATTCATTTTATCCTATTAGAGAAAAACCTTGTGAGCCTTAACTATCTTCTATTGCCGATTGGATGGCCGCTTTTAACTGGCTTCTGCCAAAGTTCTCAAGAGGCGCTCCGTTTATATAAAAACTTGGCGTTCCTCTCACCCCTAATTTTTGACCATCCGCTATATCCTGCTCAATTCTTTTAACTATTGCGGGATCTTGCATATCTTCTCGAATTTTTGCAACATCAACTCCAGCTTCTGGCAGGTAATACCAAATAAGTTCTGGTTGAGGATTGTGATGATTTCCCCAGTTGGGCTGGTACCGGAACAAAACATCCAAAACCTCCCAATATTTCCCTTGGTTTCGAGCTGCTTCTAGAATCTTGACGGCAAATTTTGAGTTTTTATGAAAAGGCGCATATCGAACAATAAGCTGGACCTTGTCTTGGTATTCCTTTATAAGCTCCTTTACATATGGAGCAAAGGCTCTACAGCTCTCACATTCGGGGTCTAAAAATTCCACCAAGTAAACATCAGGCTCTTTCGCTCCCATTCTTGGTGCATAATCTCGTACAAATACCTCGGAATTTTCTTGAGCGAGGAAGCCAAGCCTTTCATTCTCTAGGTAATTATAGGAGACAGCTCCTCCTATGAACAAGGCCACAACAGCAAACGCCGCGAACAGAACTATTTTTTTTTTATTTTTCATTTTTTATCCTTTTTAAAAACAAAGTCAGTAAAATCAAAATTATGGAAAAGCTGAATAAAGAAAGGATTGGAATGGTAATAAATCCTGCCCAATTAATATACACTGTTGAACATGGCACTCCTTGAACACAAGGAGAAGCGCTTTCGGGAACAATCCCATAATGTAAAAGATTATGATAAAGGGCAATTAACCATCCGAACAATGCCAAAGGCAAGGAATAACGCCAAACCCTTTTGTCTAATGGAAACATTCCAGCCAGAAACAACAAGACCAACGGATACATGCAAATCCTTTGATACCAACAAAGAACACATGGTGGAAACTTCATAATCTCGCTGAAAAACAGGCTTCCAAAAGTGGCGATTAGCGTAACAAACCAAGCGCCAAAAATTAGGTTCCAACCAGCCTCGGAAGAATTAAATCTGCTCATATTTAAACCTCTTCTGCTTTTTCCAGCTGACTGAAAGAATCCTTAAAAATTCCCATCGCGGACTTGAGAAAAAGAAGAGTAATTCCGAACCCAACAAGCAAATCTGGCCAAGGAGACTTTACATAATAGACCGCCAATCCCGCTAAAATAACGGAAGTGTTGGCTATAATATCGTTTCTGGAACAAATCCATACGGATTGAAAATTTATATCATCATCTTTGTGAGCCGTGAGAAGCATTAGGCAAATGACGTTTGCTATCAAAGCAACCATTCCAACAATTCCCATAAATTCATAATCAGGTGTAGACAGGAAAAAAGTTTTATAAATGGCCTGTCCTAAAATTAACAATCCAAGCGCCACCATAATAGACGCTTTAAACAATGAGGCTTTGGCTTTGGCCTGAATACTGGAACCAATGACATAAATACTGCTTCCGTAAGCCAGAGCGTCCCCCAACATGTCTAGCGAATCTCCCATTAGCGCTGTGGAACCGGCAATAAAACCTGAAATGGATTCAGCGAAAAACATTACCAGATTGATAGCCAACACTGTCCAGAGAACTTTCGCTTGTTTTTTTGCCAGATCCTTTAAATCATCCGACTTTTTCTGGCAACAATGATCAGCCATTTTAACCCCCAAAAATATAAATTGATGCTTCTAAAAAATAATGAGTTTAGCTAGCAAGAATCGGAGGTCTGTAAATATCTTTATAGAAGTTGCCGAAGGAAAATTCAGCATAAGGTTGGAAACTGGATTTCAGGTCTTTTTGCGCGATCGGAGGAAGATCTTTTAAAGGGATTGTAAAAATAAAAGAAATCCCACCGATGCAAGGGCAATTTGTCTCATTGCAATTTTCTGTTTTATCCGTATTCTTTTCTTTTTGATCTAGTTCAGACTTTTTACAAATATCTAGAATTTCTTCACACTCTAAGTGAAAACGCTCCCTTTCATACCCAAAGCTTTGGGCGGTTTGCAAAGAGAAAAAAACAGTAAGAAGCAGAAAAAATAACCGAAGCATACACTATTTATACTCTTTTCGGCTCTTAAGGACAAGAAAGTTTGGAAAGGGAAACATATGGAAGGAGATATTTCTCCTCCTTCCATAAATGCACTCCTATCTAAAAGATCCTCCCATATGATCAAGGTAAGGATTTAGATCAAAGACATCAGGCTCTTCTGCTGAGATGTTTAAGCCACTATTTTTTATTTCAAAACTTTTCTGTCTTAACTCACAGCATTCATTTTTATCACTGTTTTTCCAACAATTTTTGTGACCTTCTTTAACACTGGCTATTGCCGTTTTGGCGCTTTCTACTAAAAAGGCAAATAAGAAAACAACCTTTAACATTCTCATAATAACATCCTCCCCCGTTGTTATTATTTGATTTTTTCTCTCGATCATTGTTTTTGATTCTGTCGGGTATTTCAAGTAAAGGCGTTAAAGAAAACTTTGTCCAAAAACGTTCCAAATAAATAAATGCTTCACAACCTGTCGGGTGAACTGATTTCAAAAAGGTTTTACATGGGGAGTTTCTTCGTTCCTGTGAAAAGTGAGTTTCGCCGCCAATAATACTTTGACGTTGGCGTCTAGCTTCAATTGTGCATTGGCACTGTTTTTCCTTTTTAAAGCATAAAAATGCAAGGATGATCCCTTGAGGAAGCGGATGCCTTTTTTAGGCTCCTTTCCTCATATTCTGCCTTAACCCGGCCACTTCAAGGCAGTCACCTTGAAGTGGGATCTATAAAAAGAACGCCGAAGGTTCCAGCTTAAAGCAAATACTAAAGTGTATTTCCTCTATAGTTGCTCCAATTTTTATTTGCCTTACTGATGTTTTCTTCAAGATTCTCTTGGAACTTATTCAAGTTTTCTTCGCTGGAAAAGAAATAAACCTTCCCACCATGCTTCAATCTAAATTCATCTTTTCCATGAACATGCGGATCTCCCTCCGAGACACTTAAGGCGCAATGTTTATCAAACTGGGCCTCTTGCTTGCGCATTTTGCAGTTCTCACCACATTTTTCTTTTTTGTGATGGTGGTGAGCTGTTTTTTTGTGATGATGGGCACAGCCAGTTAAACCAATTGCTAAAATCATTACAGAAATAAACTTATTCATTCACAGCCTCCTTAAAGCTTGGTTGCATAAATCTAATAAAAAGACGATAGAGCGAGGGAATTACAATCAAAGTTAGAAGAGTGGCGGAAATAATTCCCCCTACCACAACTGTTGCCAATGGCTTTTGCACCTCCGCTCCAAGGCCTGTTGAAAACATCATAGGTAAAAAGCCGAAAATATCCGTCAAGGCGGTCATGAGCACCGGCCTAAGCCTTGTCATCGCACCTTCCTTGACAACCTCATCAGGAGTTTTTCCCTCCTCGAAAAGGCGATTAAAATAAGTCACAAGCACAACGCCGTTCAAAATACTAATACCTGACAAGGCTATGAAGCCAACTCCCGCGGAAATGCTAAAGGGCATGTCCATAAGTGTTAAAGCAAGGACTCCTCCAATTAGCGCCATGGGAGCGCAAGCAAAAATCAAAACCACTTGCGCAAACGACTTAAAAGCCGCATAGAGCATGGCCAGAATGATTAACATTGCCATAGGAACCAAGATGCTTAGACGCTCCTTGGCGCTTTGCAAGTTTTTAAAGCTTCCTCCCCATTCGACATAGTAGCCTTCAGGCAAGTCGATTTCCGCTTCAACTCTGGCCTTCGCCTTCTCGACGAAGCTTTCAACATCCCGTGTTTCGGGGTTGATCAAAACTGCCACCCGTCTTTGGGAGTTTTCACGACTGACATTGCTAAAGGTTTCGACATAATCAATCTTCGCAACTTGATTGATTGGCACTGTAAAACCTTCAGAAATGCCAACGGGCAAATTTCTTACTGTATGGATATCCTTGCGCTCCCTTTCGCTGAGCCTTGCCACAATCGGAAATTTTCTAACACCTTCATAAACATGTCCTATTTCACGTCCCCCGATGGCGGCGCTAATGGAATCCAATACCGGCCTGGCCGTTACTCCCAGCTGCGCAAGCTCCTCCATCTTGGGAGTGTATTGCAGCATGGGAGACTTCCCCTTTGACTCAGATTCCGCTTCACCCGAGCCGGGGATTTCGGATACAATTTGCGCAATTTGTTTTGAATAACCTATAAGCTGGTCCAAGTCCTCGCCAAAGACCTTTGCCGAAACATCTGCTCTAGTTCCCTCCAGAAGTTCATTAAATCTTAATTGCACGGGCTGGGAAATAAGCAGAACTTGGCCAGGAACCTTAAGCTCGAGTTTCCTTTTCACCGCTGCCATCAGTTCGTCTTTGGTTTCAATTTCTGATTCAGGCCATTTATCTCTTGGCTTTAGCATGACATAAGAGTCGGAAATATTAACTCCCATTGGATCTGTCGCCACTTCCGCGGCGCCAGTTCTTGCAAACACCAGTTTAACCTGAGGAAACTCTTCAATAACATCTTCAGAAAGCTGTTGAAGCTTTACAGAATTTTCAATGCTTATATTGGCAGGTCTTATAAACTGCACAGCGAAGTCTCCCTCATTAAGCTGAGGGATAAATTCCGCGCCCATTTGCGAAAATAGAAAAACGCCAGCGGCGATAGCTGCCACTCCGATGCCTAAAACCACTTTCTTAAAGCGCAAAGCGGCGTTTAGAGTAGGCCCAAAAGCCTTTTCGGCCAATCGCATAAGAATTGGTTTGTTATCCCTAGTTTTCCCTGAAAGAAATGTGGCCGCCAAGGCCGGAACTAAAGTGAAGGATAAGATCAAAGCGCTGCCAAGCGCCATTATGAATGTGGTCGCCATTGGACCAAACATTTTGCCTTCAACTCCAGTCAAAGCGAAAAGAGGGATAAAGACGACGATGACAATTAACTCGCCAAAACCTGCGGCGGATCTAATTTCTATTGCCGCGTCTTTTACAACCTGGCTTACCTCCGCCCTGGTAAGAGTTCGACCCAAGTCCTGTCCTCTTTTTTGCAGACGATGCACGCAGTTTTCAATAACAATAACCGCTCCGTCCACGATAATTCCGAAGTCCAAAGCGCCTAAGCTCATCAAGTTTCCGGACACGTTTTGCCACCTCATCAGTATAAACGTGGCCAGCAAGGCGATAGGAATCATCAACGCCGTTATAATGGCTGCCCGAAGATTGCCTACTAGCATCAAAAGGAACAAACTTACCAGGGCGGCGCCCATAAGAAGGTTATGCTCCACAGTGCCAAGGGTGGCGTTCACCATGTCCGAACGATTGTACAGTGTTCGTAACTCAACCCAATCGGGGAGATCGCCTCGAATATCTTCTAATTTTTCGGCAACATCGATTGAAACAGAACGACTATTTTCCCCCAAAAGCATAAAAACCGTGCCAATGATGGACTCTTCTCCGCTTACAGTTCCCGCGCCGGTACGAATTTGCTTGTCAAATTTTACTTCTGCAATGTCTTTAATTTTTATGACTTGATAGTCAGACAGCCGTTTAACGACGACATTGCCTATATCCTCGAAAGTCCTGAGAAGTCCTACACCTCTCACCAATAGTTGTTGGCCGGTCTGTTGGATGTAGCCGCCTCCAACGTTCGCGTTAGTTTCTTCTATAGCTTTTTCAATATCATCAAAGTGAAGGCCATAGCGGGACATTTTTTCAATATCAGGCTGGACAAAAAATTGTTTGTCAAAACCGCCGATAGTATTGACCTCGGTCACACCCTTGACAGTCAAAAGCCGTGGCTTGATAAACCAATCCTGAATGGATCTAAGCTCCATCAACTGAACAAGACGTTTCTCAGGGTCTTGGGCCGGTTTTTTGGCCTCTATCGAATAATGAAAGATCTCTCCCAAACCTGTACTGATAGGACCCATCTCGGGAACAATGCCTTCGGGAAGCTCAATATTTTGCAGCTTTTCCCCCACCAGCTGTCGGGCCCGGTATATATCGGTTTCTTCCTCAAAAATGACGGTGACTTGGCTAATGCCATATTTGGAGACAGACCTGATTGTTTGAACTCCCGGTATCCCATTCATGGCGTATTCAATGGGAAAAGTAATCATTCTTTCTATTTCGTCCGGAACGTAGCCTTTGACTTGGGTATTGATTTGAACTTGGGTATTTGTGATATCCGGAACGGCGTCGATCGATAACTCTTGGAAAGATTTCACCCCGTAAGCAATTAAAAGGAGGCTTGCCAAAAAAATAAAGAGGCGATTATTTACCGAAAATTCGATTATTTTATTTATCATTTATAATTCCAATTTAGTGTGAATGTCCATATTCTGCCGTGTCCGTTGAGTAGATATCCGTCACTCTTAATAGTCCGACTCCGCCAACAGCGATTTTATCCCCACCTTTAAGTCCGTTAACCGCCACGGTAAAAGTTTTTTTATCCTCGCCTTCAATCTTTACTGGCAACATTTTGAAAAAGCCGTTCCGATATCTATAGATTCCTCTTTTATCCAAAGACACAACCAAGGCGTCTTTTGGAATTACCAGTGGGCTTTCGGAAGGTTCCCTAAGCTTCACTCCTATTGTTTCTTTGGCCTCCTCGGACATTCTAAAACCTTTCGTCTCGTCCACCTCTTCAATGGCCTTGCCCTTTCCTATCGCTTTGCTACTGCCATGACCTTCATGTCCACCATGTCCAGCATGGCCACCCTCACCTTCTTCATGCTCATCATGGCCGCCATGACCTTCATCGTCGTGGCCTTTTTCTTCATGCTCATCATGCGATTCTTTTTCATGACCATGTCCTCGATGCGACTCTTCTTCATCTTTATGTTCATGACGACCTTTGTGAGATTCTTCCTCTTCTTCATGTCCATGGCCTTTGTGAGACTCTTCCTCATGAGCATGGCCATGATCTTGCCCGTAACAAACGCTTCCCAACAGAAGCGTCAAAAAAATAATTTTAAACATTTTCATTAAACACCCCTAGCTTGAGCAGCCTCTCTTTGCATTCAGGTTCTTTTTTTAAAGAATCAACTTCCAAATCCGTAAGGGTTGGACGAACAAGTTGCAAAATATCTTGGTAATGTTTTGCTTCCTCGGCGCAAAGATTAAATCCACTTACCTCACAAGAATCCAAGACTTTTTTCCAAGCTTTAGACCCTAGAACAAATCGAGAACACAAGTCCTCGGAAAAGTAGCTAAAAAACCTTCGGTGGAAGTTTCTAGAAAAACGGTTGTCAGTATTAAAGCGATGGGCCAATTCTTTAACATTGGAAAAATACCTGTTTATCGCTTCCTGTTTTTCTTTATCAAGGCCGGAATTAGAGTTTTGCTCCAAATATATCCGATCTAATTCAAGTGAATTGAGCGTTTCCAATTCACTTTGATACCTACATCCACTGGCGATCAACGCCAAGAAGATTAAGACTGAAATTTTCATTGTAGACCTCCGGTCAATAAACTATCGAGTTTACTTTCTTTTTTGTTGTAATCTCCGTTAAAGATCATCCTCTTTAACCGCTCCATTGTGGTGACGACTTCATATTTGTAATTCACAAGAGAGATTGAGGCGTCAAACTCGTTTTCAACGCTTTTAAGCATTTCAAGAGGATCAATATCCATCCCCAGGGCCAAGTGACTTCTAAGAGTCTGATAGTTCTCTCCGGCCAACCTTCTTCTGGAAGTTTGATTTTCAATATTGTTTAGATAAGAATTGAAATTATTGACCAAGTTATACAAAGACTTTTTTAACACCTCCTCGGTAGATTCTTTATTTATGTCCAAGATATGAGACTCTGAGTTGCTAATGCGAATAGAACTGGCCGCTCCAAACCCTAGCCCGTCTTGAACGGGAATATTGTTAAACATGCCTTGAGAGTTTGAAGACGCGCCAAGAAAAGAGAATGTTACTTCTCTACTAGTATACTTCAGCGCTTCTTTTAAGTATTTGTACTGGGTCAGCTCAGGGGCTGAATCCAAAGCTCTAAAAACAAAGGTGTCAAACTGAAGAGGCTCAAGTTTTTCCACCTCGGGGAGACTTATCCTTTCAAGAGAGAGATCTTGTTCTTGATCGACACCCAATAAATACGCAAGGGCCTTTTTTTCCTCAAAAACAAGATTTTCAAGAGCCCGAATGTCTTCTTGGATCTCAAGTTTTTTAATTTTCAAAAACCTGGTGGTTCTAGGCTCAACACTGCCAAAAACCTGTCGTGTTTCCGAGATTCCAACCAATTCATCTAATTTCAAAGACTGTTCTTTAAGAGCGTTTAAAAAATCAATATCGCGCAAAGTGTTTATATAAAGAAGCTTGGCCGTCATGACCTGATTTGCCCACAAGGCCCGGTACTGCTCTTGGTATGCGTAATAGAACTCTCTTGATTGACCAACCTTGAACCAGTTGCTTGGAACCAGAAAGGGGGCGATATCTTGGACGACATCCAAAGCTCCCTTCCATGAGAAAGGCGTTTTAAGAATATTCCAAAGATTAAGCCTCGGCAGCAGGTTTCTTTTATTGAAGTTTATTGTTTCCTTCGCCTGATATACCCTCTGAGCGTTTTCAAGCACGGTAAAATTGGATTGCTTAACCTCTTCTGCTACCTGATCTAAACTGATCGAGGTTTGAGCGCTTAGATTGAAGCTAATAGTCAGAGCAACAAATGATATAATGAACCTTTTCATGCTTATCTCCTTAACTGGAATTTGTATTTCTGACTGCTCGTGCTGGATTCAAAGACGCCCTGAATATTGTCTACGCGACTAATAGAGCCAGAGGTAACTTGAGCGGCCAAGGATCTTGAATCCGCCAATCGTTGCCCATCAGATACGTTCTTTAAAGAATCAGAGATTGAGAGGTGAAAAGAGTTTTTACACGATTCGGTAATTAAGTTTACTACTCCTTTACTCACGTCCGGTCTATAGCCTTCGACGACGCAGGTCACGGCACTATTAGAAACTCGGGGATTTTCCAGTTTGACGAAAAGGTTAAGGTTTAAATTTTGCAGCTCAAAATTGATTTCGTCCAAGGTTCTTACTCTTGATGGAAATTCAATAGGAATGCTGCTTACGAATCTGGCGCTTATGTCAAAAGAGATGTCTTGAACATCCACCTGTCCGAGGTACTCGCCTTCGATCGCCTGGATGAATCTTTTTCTTTTATTAAGATCATCTTCCATCTTTTCCGCCCACATCTTCTGATTCTCGTTTTGGGCCTGATACTGTTCGCGGGCTTGGATGTCGGCCTGCTCGGCAAGCCTATCGTCGCCGCCTTTGCTACAACCGAACAAGAAAAGACACGGTAGAATAAAAAATAACTTTTTCATAAAAACTCCTAGTTAAATAATTCGTCTATTAGGCTTTCCTTGCCGGTAATAAGGTATATTTCCTTTATAGCTTTTAAAATATCGTTTTCAGTTTCAAATCGGGAATCCATGTAATCAACATATTGCCGATGGGATTCAATTGTCATAGGAATGCTTACAACCCCTCGTCTAAAAAGGCTTTCCGCTTCTGTATGAAACGTTGTAATTTGGGAAAGCGAAGGCATTTCCTGATATGTTTTTAGCGATTGATGATAAATCTTTAACAGCTTGCGCAATTTGATTTTTAAAAGAGATATGTTGTTTCTCGCAACTTTTCGTTGCGCCATGAGATTTCTCGAAGCCTCAAGTTTTCCGCCTTCGTTTGTGTTTAGAAAAGGAGCGTTAAATGTGACGCCAATTCCGGCGCTGACAAATTGATCCGCTCCCCTCGATTCATATCCGACGATGGGTCCAACCAATAGGTCTGAGTATGCCAACGACTTTTCGCGATTCAGCTCTTTTTTAGCGACTTCCACTTTTTCCTTTTCTATGGCCGCCATGCCTTGAGCTTCACTAAGCTCAAAGGCGCCTATCTTTGGATAATTCGTTGAAATATAGCGAAAGTTTGGTTTTTCGCACTCACTCATGAAGGCGACTTCCCCAGCTAAGAGATCTTTCTCATTTTTTAAGTCATTCAGTCTGGCCTTATAATCATTTAAAGCCAGCTTCAAAGTGCTCAAGGAGACTTTTTCTTCAGGATTCAATCTTTTTCTGGAAGCAAGCTTTTTAACAATGGATCTAAAGGCGTCAACAGCTTCTTCCATCGCCTCGATCAATACTTTAAGCTGGGCCACTCTCTGATAATTCACAAGGTTTTCTAATGCTTTTCGGGCGCCGAACAATCCATATTGTTTGCTTTCCAAATCCGCCCTTGCCAGAGAACTTTCAATTCTGGCTTCCCTTTTATCTCCAAGCTCAATAACGTGGAGAAGTTTTAGGTCGTAATTTTGAACATCCAATCCAAAATCATCGCCTTTTGTATACTCAAACTCCACAGCGGGGTTAGGCCTTTGCTTGGCCCTCTCAATAAAGGAGTTTGTCAGCTCCTTTTGAAGCTTAACCTGTTCTAAAACCGGATTAGAGGATAATAGTTTCTTTTTATACTCGCGAATATTTTTATAATTGCACGAGTCTTGTGCCTGGCTGACAAAAGCCGCTGCCAGAATTAAAAGGACCAATTTCATCTTTTACCTTTAAGTAAAAAGTTGTTTTAAATTAAAAATCAATAGAGCGACGAGAACTTAAGAAATGGGAGGTCGGTTGACTTCTACGAGAATATTTTTGGGAGATTTTGATTCAAACCAAAGAAAGGAATAATTAAAGGTGAGAAGCTTAACTTCTAAAGAGCTTCTAACTTCCTCTAAAGTGACCAGATGTGTGTGACCATGGTGGCAGTGGCCGTCTCCATGGTTTTGTTTTTGTCCTTCCCCATGGCTATCTGATTGTTCCTGAGAAGAATTGACTTCTATTGACTGGCACTCCTCCAACGAAACATCAAAGCTGGTCTCATCTGTGTGAGTGAAATCGTTCACTATAAACATAAGTAAAAACAAACAGATAAAACGCATAAACCAATCTTATATTAATTACTTATTAAAAACAAGATGATTGAAAAGTTTTCAACAACCCCTTTTTACCATCTTTTCTTACGGTAATGATTCGAAGAAGTCAATAGATTTAATCAGCTATTGGGTTAAGTTACTGGCTTGAATAATAAGGAATTATGAAGAACATCCTGTAATATCAGAGGCTGCCTTAGCATTCATTTGTAAAAAAAGCCCAGCCTTTATAAGCAACTTCAGTTCCCACACCCAAAGAGGGCCTTACTTCGTAGTCAAATTTTTCGCTTAATATAAAACTAGGAAAAAGACCAACACCAACAGACCAATTGGTTGTCCTATACCGGATATGAGGCCACCTACAGTAACAGCTGTCGAATTCTCCCAAAATGCAACTCCAATCATTCCTGTGAGTCCTGGGCTTTGGTTTACAACTTTTGCTTCCTTCGCCGCGGCAGCAGCAAACCAAGGCAAAGTCAAAAGTGCTAAGCAGAGCGACGATATGAACATAATAAACATGGTTTTCAAGGCTGGACCAACGGCTTGCCTCCCCAGCGCTTCTTTCAACCACATCCTGCCCCCCTGCTCACTCCCGGCAACAATCGCAGTATCATAAAAGTGACAGAGACTCCTCCCCCAATAGACAGCAAGAGCTTTCTCGGTATTCCGTCCAAGAACCTCAGATAGTTCGAAAATATGAGAACAAGAGATAATCCAAGAGCCGCGGCCAACGAAAAATGCCACGACCCTGCCTCAGCCTCCATCATGCCAATTTCCCTTTGATTCTATGAGGAGCATGGCTAAATGACCAAGTCTAGCCCTAACGAAAACTCTCCCCTAACCCAACTAAAGAAAAATCAATACCTATTAGATTAGACTTCATCTCGACATCTGGAATATCCTCAAAAGGAAATCTACCTGGCCCGCTACCTCCCCATGCGCTTTTGAATTAAAATAGACAAGCGAGGAAACACGTCTTTTTCTATTTAAGAGTGAGAGAGTTCAATGAGTGAGTTTTTAAACGTTATTTTTTACGCTTCCATTCCTTTCATAGGAAACTTTATCGGAGCGATGCTCGCTGTAGTTTTGAAAGTTACGAAAAGGCTTTTAAGTTACTCCCTTCACTTGGCGGCTTTTTTAATATTTTGGTAGGAAGAGGTATTTCAATGATTGGAGAAAAGTCCAATGCGGATGAGGAGAGGTCCATGGCCTATATACATTGCCGGGTGGATCGACTTGTTTAGCGCTGGCCTGATGGTAGGAGAAGCTCATGAAGAGGTTGGAGACGATTCAATTGCCGCTTTTTCATTTACCGCGGGATTCGCTTTGTTTACAACCGTATCAGTATTATTTGAGGCATAGGTGAAAGCCCAAAAGGAAAAAGGAGTTGGCATGTCAGGGGGATCATATAGACCCATTGAAGACTATGCCATCATAGGAGATTGCCACAGCGCCGCTCTCATTGGAACCAATGGCTCTATTGATTGGACCTGCTTTCCAAGATTCGATTCTCACTCTGTTTTTGCCCGCATTTTAGATTTCAAAAACGGAGGGTTCTTTCAAGTGGGCCCGGCCTACTCAACCAACGTGTCTCGTAGCTATTTACCTAAGACGAATATTTTGCTAACGCGGTTTAAAACCTCTCAAGGAGAAGCTTTATTGACCGATTTCATGCCTCTTTTTGAAGAGGAAGAAGAAGAAGAAGAAGAAGGAAAAGGCGGTTTTTCCCGCATCGTTCGAGTAGTCGAGGGCGTTTCAGGTGAAGTGGATTTTAAACTAACCTTGGCGCCCAAATTTCTTTATGGAAAGCAAGGAGTCTCCCCTCAATTATTGTCAGGGGGTTATCAGGTTTTGTTTCAACATGAAAAGCAAGGGCTTCGTTTACTTTCAGATGCGGCCATAAAAACGAAAGGAATAGAAGCGGAATGTTTTTTTACAATTAAAAAAAATGAAAAACAGACCTTCTTATTGGAATACTTTCAGGAGAAATCTAGCATTGACAATTTAGAAACGACAGACTGCGACCACATGTTGGAAAAAACACAGACCTATTTTGAACAATGGTCAAAGAAGTGTCCCCAACAAGGAAAGTACAGGCCTCATATCATAAGAAGCTCATTAGCGTTGAAACTTTTGACTTACCGTCCAAGCGGAGCCTTTGTAGCCGCTCCAACAACTTCCTTGCCCGAAAAAATTGGAGGTTCCCGCAACTGGGACTATCGTTACACTTGGCTGCGAGACGCTTCATTGACGATGGAAGCTCTTTTTCGAAGCGGCCATGATAAGGAGGCGAAAGAATTTTTGGAATGGGTATGCGAAAAGGCCAAAGTCGGTCACCAAGATTTGAGAATAGTTTACGGTCTTAACGGAGAAAGGGATTTGAAGGAAAAAACTTTAACACATTTGGAAGGCTATGAAAAAAGCGCTCCAGTGAGAATTGGCAACGGGGCCTACCTTCAAAAACAATTGGACACTTATGGGGAGATTTTGGACTCTGTGGACATCGCTCGGAAGATGGGAATAGACAAAGAAAGTCATTTATGGCGAGACTTTCACGCTCTTGTTGACTGGGTATGTGATAACTGGACCTTGCCTGATAAGGGGATATGGGAAGTAAGGGGCGAACCAAGACAATTTGTTCACTCAAAGGTCATGGCGTGGGTCGCCTTGGACCGCGGAATCTGCGCCGTCGAAGAGCTTGATTTGCCGGCGGCGAATCTCGAAAAATGGAAAGAAGAGCGTGATAAGATTTACCAAGAAGTGAATGAAAAAGGCTGGAACGAAGAAGTCGGCGCTTTTACTCAATCCTATGGCTCCTCCAACCTTGACGCCGCCGCTTTAAGGATGGCGCTTGTGAGGTTTATGCCCCCCACCCATCCACGGATAGTTTCCACAGTGGAAAGAATAACGGAAGAGCTCTGTCAAGACGGTTTAGTTTATCGTTATAAGCCGGAAGAAACTGATGATGGATTTAAGGAACCAGAAGCGGCTTTCGCGATTTGCTCCTTCTGGCTAATCGAAAACTTGGCGCTCCAAGGACGCCAGGAAGAGGCTCAACAACTAATGGATAAAAATTTAAATTTTTTAAACGATGTGGGACTTCTATCTGAAGAAATTGAAGTGGGCACGGGGAAAATGCTTGGCAACTTTCCCCAGGCCTTCAGCCATATAGGAGTCATTAGGGCCGCCATTGCTTTGGTAAACGCTTCTATGAAAGGTTCAAGAAATCCTTTTAACAACAGCGATTTTATAACTTGAAGAGGAGAAAAAAATGTATCAAGTAATTTCAGACCAACATGATTATTTGGCGGTGAAGTTTACCGGCAAAGTCGATAAAGAAGAGTATCAAGAGATTCTTGCAAATCTAACGTCTAAAACCGAGACTGGCAATCAAGTGGACCTGTTAGTCGACCTTACGGAGTTGGAAAGGTTTACAATGGGAGCGTTATGGGAAGATATAAAGTTTGATGTAAAAAATTTTAAAGTTATTCGCCGCCTTGCAATAATTGGAGATAGGAATACAATAAAGATTTTAGATCCGATTTCCAAACCCTTTGTTACTGATGAGGCTAAGTTTTTCGAAAAGTCCGATTATAAAGAGGCGCAGAAGTGGGTTCACTGAACCCCAAGGCGAACTTCATTATCTTCTTTTCCCGCTCCCCCAGAAACGATGCCAGTTTCAGAGTCATCAACTATCTTCGGAAGAGGATTGTTAGGGTTGGCCCTGCGAGTGACCAGAAGCAACCCCACAACCGCAAAAAGATATCCAATCAAATCAGTAATACCAGGAATTCTACCAAACAGAAGAAGCTCCGCGCCTCCTACCCAAAGCAGGAGTGTTCTTCCAAATGCATTTGCTAGTTGAGGATCAAGTTGTTTATAGCTTACCGTCATGAAGACCTGCCCTAAGACAGAGCATCCCCCCATAAGCCCAAGCCACAAAAGTAAAGTGTCATCGGGCCACGCCATACTAACTCCTGGAAGCCCTATAATCAGAAAAAGAACGCTAAAATTGAAAACGATCAATTGTGGGGAAAATTGAGCGGTCGCCTGCTTGAGGAACAGCATGGCGAGAGCGCTCAAAAAAGCCCCTAAAGTGCCCAAAATCCAAACTTTACTGGAAGATTCCGCGCTTGGACTTCCTGCCACCACTAGTGTGCCGAAAACGACCAGAAGCAGGCCGCATAGCTGAATCTTATTAAGGGTGTTTCCGTTGAAAATGAAGATCATAATCATGAGAAACAGAGGAGCAAGACTGGCCAAAAATGAAGCATGAAGAGAACTTGTATTCTGAAGCGTCCAAAATGTGCAAAGAACGGCCAAAGCCCCTGAAACGGACCTCAAATGCACAGGTATTGCGGGCCGGGTAAACAGCAAATGAACGTCCTTCATAATGAAAGGACCAAGAAATACCACAGCTACCGCCCCTCGAAAGAATAAAAGAATTAAAGGATCAATTGATCCAAGCTTATAAGTGATCAGAATATTCATGATGGCGAAGAAAAGGGCGGAACTTATGGAAATACTGATTGGAATCATTTCAGGGTTAGCCCCTTTGAAAGAACCCATTCGTCATTATAAACAGTGTCTAAGTAAGCAGTTCCTCTGTCCGGGCAGAGAAACATCACATTAGCGCCGGTCGCTTCGTGAAAATTGTGAAAGTACGATTCAATGGCGGAAAAAACCGCCCCCGAAGATCCGCCTGCTAAAACTCCATGCTGATTTCGTAGAGTCCGGCACCCTTTAACGGCATCAGATTCTGAAATATGAACGACTTCATCAATGTTGCATCCTTCCAAAAGTCTTGGCCGCATGCTCGACCCCATGCCAGGAATAAACCTCGGCTTTGGAACGGACTGAAAAATCATAGATCCTTCTATATCCACCGCCACAATCTTTGTCTTCGGGCTTTTTTCTTTTACTCCCCTCGAAATGCCATTTAAGGTTCCACCAGAGCTGACACCAATAAAAAGGTAATCAAGTTCATATCCACAATCTAAAATTTCCGAAGCGGTATTTACATAATGAGCTTCGGCGCACCAGGGGTTTTCATACTGGTTTATCCAATAACAATTGGGAGAACTATCGACAATTTGACGCACTCTCCTTATTCGGTTGCAGAGAAATCCACCTGAGGTATCACGCTCATTCACCATAATAACTTCCGCGCAGAAGCTTTTGAGAAAGCTTAGATTTAAACGCGAAATGTTGGGATCCACGACTGGAATGAATTTGATGCCGAGGTAATGGCAAATTTGAGCTAGAGAGGAGGCGAAGTTGCCAGAAGATGACTCCACAATCACAGTATCTCGTGAAACTTCACCATTTTCAATCGCCCTACGAAGCGCGTAAAAGGCAGGACGGTCCTTAATGCTGCCCGTGAGATTGTGAAATTCAAGCTTGGTGAGGAGCTTGATACGAGAATGCGCCAAATCGATTACAGGAGTGTGACCTATAAGGGGGAGAAGATTGTCAATTTTTTGAACCAGATTTCTCACAGCAGCAGCTCCTTTAGATCGGACGGTACGTCTTTATCTAGCAAAATAATAGAGGATTTTTTCGCAAGATTCGACCGACTTGAAAAATCTTCAAAGTTTCGCCCTAGGAGCGGGTATGACTCAAGTTAGCGTTTTTTTTTCAGCTGCGAGTTTTAAAGAGCAGTCTTCCGCAATTATTGCAAAAGACTGCCATTGAAGATTTGCGTCTAGAGAGCGTCCCGATAGGCATGATTGATATCTTTTTGCCTAAAATAAGTTCGTCTAGTTCCATACTTTTCCAAATATTCCACATGCCATGGTTGCCAATAATACATGCTGGCTGGAATGAGATAACAATACTTTTCATATTCATGTTCCGAATAGGACGAATAACGATTGACCACCGCGCATTGGGCGTTATTTTTCATAAAGGCGTCGGTCCAGCTATGCATCACGCGAGGATTTGCCATGTACTGCCTGTCAAGGACAACATGTTGTGATTCACCATTTACGCCGACAAATGGAGCCGCATGAAACCACCATTTATAATTGTATTCTCGAATATATTTTCTTGTAAAAAACAAGAACATTTTTCCAGAATAGACTCCTTGTTCTTTATACATCTCCCAATTCCAAACATGGGCCCTGTTATAACATTCGGAGCCTCCCCTCAAGTCGTTTCGCATTGACCGAAACAAAGAATTGACTCCGCTTTGAGACATTGTTGTTAAATCATAGCCGTACATCGGTCCCACGTAGTTGACTATATCGGGTGTTTGATCAGAGGGATCAAATCCCCCAAAGGGAACTTCGAACCTTTCTGATGAATCAACCATTCTCATGCTTTTGATAGTTGCTCTTTCATCATTTTTAACCGCAAGACTCGTTTGGCTTTCAAGCTCAATCTCTATAGGCGAGAAAGCGACAAGAGCTTCATTTGCCATGTTTATCAACTCTATTTGCTGTGAAGGTATACCATACACGTGTCCATTCATGGCTAGGACCAAATAATCTTCGGCACCTCCGCTTGGTTCATAAATTTTATAAATTTTTGTTTTTATTTTTACATCACCATAGGATGCAAAACTTAAAAGAAAAGTAATAAAAATAATAAGTCTTTTCATTTTAAACTCCTTTTTTAAATCTGTTCTGACTTTTTTGATAAACATTTTGTTGGCCAATAGATCTGCAATATCTATTCCTTTAAATAAGAAAACTTTTCAGACTAAAAAGGGAGATAAAAAGACACAAGAATAAGTTCCAACTGGTCATTAAGGATCGCTTTTTTCCAACGTAAGGGATTCGTAATAAAGAGCGACATCTCTCATTTGTTGAGGAGTCATTTCAAATAATGCTTTATGCATTACATTGGCATATTTGGTTCCGCCCCTTTTATTCTTTAGAAACAACTTCAGTTGAAGGGCAATGTAATCTGCAAATTGGCCCGATAAATTTGGAAAATGGGGGTTCATCCTCCTGTCATCCAAGTGGGGACCGTGACATGCGACACAGGAAGCGACACGCTGTTGAGGGATTCCTTTATGAGCGATGTCAGCTCCTCTCTTAATGGCCTCGGAAAGAGCGCCTTCTAAAACAAGATGATGACTGGGTGAGGGAGAAATCCGCTTTTGCTTGCTGAAGTAAAGAGAAAGCTTGCGGACCTCTTCCTTTTTAAGAGAGGCTGCCATTAATTCCATTGGACCGCTGTGTCTTTCATCCTTTGCATAGGCCTTTAATGAATGTTCCAAGTATTTTAAATTTTGCCCGGCAAGCTTCGGAAACGCCGAGGTTTCCCTACCGTTTCCAGTCATGCCATGACAGTTTGCGCAACTCTGCAAAACGGGCAATTTTCCAGCGTTTTCTTGATAATCAGGATTGGTAAAACCTGAACGCAGGATAGTGGCCATTTTTTCATATTCCGGGCCCGAAAGATTAGGCATGGAACGCAAAAAAGACACCATCGCCCACACCTCGTCATTTCGCTGGAGGGCTGCCCAGGCGGGCATGCCCGTAAACTTTACCCCATGCTTTACAATTCTAAACAACTCGTCAGGTTCCCATTTATGAATTTGACTAGGAAGCCAAGGAGCATTGGGGGTCAGCTCGTTTCCAAAAAGGCTATCCTTGTCTCCAGGAGCTCCATGGCATTGACGGCAGCCAATCTCGTAATGGCCAGCTCCTTTTTGAATCATCCAAGGCCTGCCAAGCTCAGGAACGCTTTTCCCGATAGTGTACGTCTCCACGGAGCGCTTCATTCCGATACTTAAAAACCATTTCGTTATATCCCAATGACCGGAGCTCGCTGTGAGGGGTATGATGCCTGAGAGCCAAATAAAAATACCCGAGAAAAAGGATATTCCCAAAAAAAACAGGATATGTTTTTTCCAAGGCTTCATGTCGCCTCCAACAACTTAGCAGTCTTTTTGGGTTTCATCATTTTTCGAGCGAGGTAAAGACCACCGGCTAAATAAGCAATGGCGCCAACAATCAACATGATTGCGCCTCCTAAATGCTGATCCTCCAAAGGACCAAGACTGGCATAACCACTATGGTGAGGGTAAAGGGGACGTGGCGCGAGCCCAAGCAAGGCCCCAAGAAAAGTCATATGCATTGCCGTGAGCAACAAACCTATTATTCCCGCTCCT
Organism: uncultured Bacteriovoracaceae bacterium; assembly: GCA_950070535.1. Lineage (GTDB taxonomy): Bacteria > Bdellovibrionota > Bacteriovoracia > Bacteriovoracales > Bacteriovoracaceae > UBA845. The sequence goes on from CATMLK010000036.1 coordinate 28,972, forward strand.
TGTCTTCTTTGTTTCCTCAAGTGCACTCCGGGCTTCTCGCTTCCTTCTCCTCCAAAAGCGGAAAGCCAAAGCCAAACACCACAAATAAAGAATGAACCCTGCTCGGCTATAAACCCTATTGTTTGTTCTCGAGCGAAGTGATGAGGCAGGGGGGCGTGCCATCCCCAAACCACAATCAATTCCACCACGGCGGCGGGAATTGGCGCGAAAAGCAGAGGATATTTAGCTGTGAGATCAAACTTTCCGCCCGCTAAGGCCAATGAAAATAATGGAGCGGCAATGGCGACATTGAGCATGTGCATGATCATATGACCGAAAAAAGCTTTCTCTGAAAGCTCAGGCAAGGGCCCGGTCCATGCAATGAGAAGTGTGACAATTGATAGAAAAAACCAAACCCAACGCATCAATTGCAACTCCTGAAAATGATTCCGGTAAATCCAACAAATAAAGTGGCCACAGCGCTCAAAAAGCATATTAGGATGATAACGAAAGCTAAAAAGCGATTTCTGTCCTCTATCGTGTCGTCGCTATGAGGCAGCTGCCTTAAACCCTGCTGTTTAAACAAGCGGCGCCCTTTAGTAGCTTGTAGAAAAATAAAGGTCAAAGCAAGGGCGGTGTATATGGCAATGGCAACCCTCACAATCATAAAATCAGATGCGTTTTCCGCCACTTTAGCGCACCAAACTGAGGCTGTTATATAGCAGGCTAAAAAGTGCAAGGACCAGATAATTGGAGGGATGGCGAAGGACCATAATTTAGGTTTTTCCTCCCGCTTTTTTCCCGCTAAATGATTGTTCGAACTTTTCATTGAGCTTACCTTAAACCAGCAAGGGAAAACCTGAAATAACCATGACCGTGACAATTATTGTCAAGGCCATAAAGTGCCAGTAGAGAGTGACGTTAGTAATGTCAGCATTGTAGTGGGAGCTCATTTTCCCTCCAATCCTTCTGGCCGCGCAATAAAGCTGCATGATCACCCCGACACCCAGATGCAGGGCGCTCCAGATGGTTAAAACCCAAACAATAGCGGGATAGACATGCTGCTTGGGGTCCAAACCGGTAACCCAGGGACCAGCGAGCAGAGACAAACTCGCGCCCGCCGCCATTAAGGCGGCCGTGCCAATTGAAAAATAGAACAATCTAGCATTGTCTAGTCTGTTCCACCTTCTGGAAAGGCAAGTCAAGGCCCAGGCTCCAACACCTAGACCTGCCGCCAAAGTCGGGAAAAAAATACCAGGTCCTGGGTTCGGTTCAGGAGGGAAGTCCTCATGAACAGTCCAATAGAAAAAATAGCCAAAAACCAAAGAAATAAAGGCGGTAAGGTCAGCGAGCATAGTGATGAACATAGCCCACCAGCCAACGGCCTTTGGTCCCGATGCATAAAGGGGAAGGCTTTTGCCCATCCCCACATCCTTTCTCTCTTTTTCAGGAATCCAAGCAGTGCCTGTCCAAAGCCAATACAGGATAAAACCAAGTGCCAAAATTCCGCTTGCGGTGGCTAGCCAATACCACTTGTAAGTGGAAAAAATAAAAAAACCGCCGGTGAAGATCGCGGCAAAAATTGTGACAAAAGTCGGACCTGGCACTCTTAAACAGTGTATTGGTCTTGCATCTACAGTCGTCGTCACAAGGGTTTCTCGCATTTCTTCTTGAGCGTCAGGCAAATAAAAGTTCCCTTCGTCGACATTACTAGTGAAGTTTGATTGCTGCCATAGAGGATAGCGGCTTTCAACTACCGGGATTGAGCGAACTCCCCACTGCCCAGGGGGCATATTCACCAACCATTCAAGGGTTCCCGCTTTCCAAGGGTCGCGCTTCGAGCTCCTCTTATTAGGTCTAAGAACGTCTATCACTATTATAAGAATTCCCGTCGCCAAAATTACGGCTCCAATGGTGGAAACGATGTTATACCCTCCTACTCCCAAACTCTCTGAATAAGTGAAAACCCTTCGCGGCATTCCAAGCAGGCCGCTAAAATGCATGGGAAAAAAAGTTACGTTAAGTCCAATCAGAATAAGCCAAAAAGCTTTACGCCCAAGTTTTTCAGACAACTGTTTGCCTCGCACTAGTGGGAAAAAGTAGTAAATCCCGCCAAGAATCGGAAACACGCTTCCCCCGATTAGAACATAGTGCAAATGGGCGACGATGAAGAAGCTGTCATGGGCCTGAAAGTCGAAGGGAGCGATCGCCAACATGACCCCTGTGAGGCCACCAATGACAAAACTTGCCATCCCTCCACAAGCAAAAAGCATGGGGACGGTTTTAACAAATTTTCCGGCCAACAGGGTCGCCAAGAAACAGAAAAGTTGAATTCCTGTGGGAATCGCCACCATCTGAGATGCGGCTGAAAAGATGCCCAGAGAAATTCCTGGGAGGCCAGTTGTGAACATGTGGTGCACCCAAAGGCCGAAACTAATAAAGCCAGTCCCAATGGCCGAAAGCACTACCCAGCTATATCCAACCAAAGGTCTGCGGGCAAATGTGGGAAGAATGGTCGCCACCAAAGCGACTGAAGGCAAAAATATAATGTACACTTCCGGGTGGGCAAAAATCCAAAACAAGTGCTGCCACAGCAATGGGTCCCCTCCTCTAGCGGGATCAAAAAACGGCCAGTCAAAGGCGCGATTCATTTCCAGCAATATGTCTCCTGCTATCAAAGGAGGAAAAGCGAAAAGGATCATGATGGCCACGACCAGGATATACCAAGCGTAAATCGGCATAAGGTGGATCCTCATGCCTGGAGGACGACATTTGAGAATTCCCACGATTAGTTCAATAGACGCCGCTATTGAAGCAATTTCGATAAAAGTTAGACCCAAAAGCCAAATATCAGCCCCCACTCCTGGTTGATACTTAGTGGTTAAAGGAGGATACATAAACCACCCTCCCTCCGGAGCCACTCCAAAAAACAAGGAGGCGCAAACAAAAATCCCTCCGATTAAAAAACACCAAAACCCGTAAGCAGAAAGACGCGGAAAAGGCAAATCTCGCGCGCCTAACAACTGAGGCAAAATTAAAATAGAAATAGCCTCAAAAATCGGGATGGCAAATAAAAACATCATCACCGTGCCATGCATGGTGAAGATTTGATTGTATATCTTCGCTGAAAGAAAAGAATTTTCTGGAATGGCAAGTTGGAATCTCATCAGAAGGGCCAGCGTGCCAGCGAAAAGAAAAAAGCAAAAAGAAGCTCCCGCGTACCACAAGCCGACTTCAGAGTTATTGACCTCCGACCAATAACGCCACCCCTCGGGAACCTTCCACGCCTTTTTCAAATTCTTTTCTTGGGTCTCTTTAAGTCTTTTGGAAGCGTCTGTCACTTTAGTCCCTCCAGCCAGACTGATATCGCTTTTATATCCTCATTCGAAATCATGTTAAAGGAGGGCATTTTCACTCCTGGCTTTATTTCCTCCACTCTTGATATCCATTGATGGTAGGAAGGGATGGAATTGATCATCACTCCTGCCCCCAACCTTAGCCTGGAACCGACGTGAGTTAAATCGGGGCCTATCACTCCTCTAGATTCAACGCCTCTAACAGTATGGCATGCTACGCAGCCATTTTGCTTGAATGAAACCTTTCCTTTTACGGCCATCGCTGTCTTTGCCTCCAGCGCAGGCCTCTTCTGCCAATCCAGCCATTCCTGGAAGGCCTCCTTTTTCATTACAACAACGTCTAACTGCATTAAAGCGTGTGAAGCTCCACAGTATTCGGCGCAAGCCCCCTTAAACAGTCCTACTTTTTCAGGAGTGAATGAAAGCTTAGTGACATTGCCTGGTATCATGTCCATTTTTCCCGCCAAAGAAGGAACCCAAAAAGAATGAATCACATCTTCACTTGTAAGTTTTATCTCGACCGGCTCTCCAACTGGAAGCCGTATTTCATTTGCCAATTCGACAAAGTTTCCATTTTCCAAAGGGTAACGAACACGCCACCACCACTGAGCTCCACTGACTTCAAGACGCAAGCTTCCGGAGGGGGCGGGTTCTAGTAATTTTGGTAGTGGAGTGAGACTAAAATAAAGTAAGAAGCTTAAAATTACGGTGGGGAAGACCACTCCTCCCCCGATAACAAACAAGGACTTTCTCCGACTTTCGTCCGCCTCTGATTTATGTTTAATTGCATAGAAGCCTAGAGAAATAAAAATTATCCAAATTAAGGCGGCTCCTATCAGCATCCACCAAAACATGTCGGAAATAATCTTGGCCGAACTCCCTGTGGCGTTTAGAGCGGATTGATTGCCTTCACATCCATACGCGGAAAAAATGAACAAAAGTGAAAGATTTCGAAACTTCTCCATCGCCAACAACTCCGAGTCCATTCATCTAGCACGGAACGGCATCGCCGGTCGAAGATCGTCTAACGCTTTTCTAAGGCAATCTTTAGCTCATGCTGCAGGTTTTGGAATCGAACTCGGTCTCAACGGTGGAGTGTTTAAATTTGTAGCCAGAAAGCAATTTTTTGACTTCTTTTTTTACTTCAAGAAATTCATTAAAATTGTGGATATTTGAAAGCACCAAATGTGTTGTTAAAACATGATGCTCCCCATCTAGAGACCATATGTGGGTATGGTGAACCTCCTCAATATTTTGAATTCCAATAAGCTTCTGCTCCATCCCTTCTATTGAAAAATCCTCGGGGACTCCTTGAAGGAAAATAGAAAGGGTCTCTTTTAGCCTCTTTACAACGTTCCACAAAATATAGGCGGTGATAAAAAGGGCCAACGCCGGGTCTAAATAGTGTATATCCTTAAATTTCAAGATGATCGCTACAATTAAAATGGCCGTCCAACCTAAAACGTCCTCTAATAAATGCCAGCTGACAACTCTCTCATTCAATGACTTTCCTTTGCTTACCTTCCAAGAAGCATAACCATTAACGGCAACACCGAGGATAGCAAACAGAATCATTCCTCCTGCGTCTGAATGTTCAGGCTCAAGAATCCGCCCAATCGCCTCCGAAATGACGTAAATTGAACCTCCAATCAATACAAGACTGTTAACCAAGGCTCCTAAAAGAGAGAAACGAGTGTAGCCGAACGAGAAAGTTTCACTGGCTTCTTTTTTTGATTTTTTGCCCAAATACCAGGCGACGCCCAAAGAAAAACTGTCTCCTAGGTCATGAAGAGCGTCGGAAATTATCGCGACGCTATTAACGAAGTAGCCGCCAATGAACTCCAAAATGGTAAAGCCTACGTTTAAGAAAAAGGCAATCTTAATGTTTTTTTCCGCCGTATCGTGGGAATGATTGTGCCCCATTTAAATCCTCCTATACTAGCTAATTTAGCAAAAATTTTCTTTAGTAGATAACTTAACCAGCTTAAGAAAAGTTAGTTTCTTAACCCTAGCTTTTTGAAAGCAACGCAACAGGTATTAGATAAGCCACAAAACCAAAAATGAAAAAGGCTTGCTGCCAAACACTTTCTCCTCCCTTGCTGTGGCCCTTCTTTATCATATCTTCCACTGCGGCTCGCAAATATAATCCAACAGTAAAGGCTAAAAATGAATATTTTACTGTTTGGGAGGCGTCTTTGGCAATCCAATAGGTGCCCAAAGCTCCGATGGTAACAGGCAGAATTAAGCTCAATGCCATAAGATAACGTTTCTTCTTGGAAAGCCCTTGTTCTTTGAATATGGACATATTCACAAAACCCTCCGGAAAATCTCCAATGATTAATCCCACAACCACTAGAATTGCAAAATCAGAAGAAACAGATGAGCTGGCGCCAATTGTTATCCCATCGCTAAAAAGATCGGCTATAACGGCCGAAAAAACGCGATAGCTGCTTTGTTGATCGCCATTCTGTTTTTCTTTTTTTCTTTGTTGATACACTTCTAAGGCTTTGTGAACACCTATCGCAGCCATCCCTCCAAAGAGCAAAGAGAAAACTAAAGGCCAATTTGATTTTCCCGCTAGAATCTTTGGCATGATTTGCACGCTCACAACGCTTAAAATCATTCCGGCGGCCCAATGCAAGGCTAAAGCGTTAACCTTGTCAGAACTTTTCAATTTATCGCCGAGGAAAGTCCCCAGAAAATTACCTAAAAAGTTTAATGAAGCAAATCCTAAGACCATCCAATAACTCATGACGCTTTTTACTCCCGTTTTTATCACCTACTCAATAGGTGAAGAGATTATAAAAGCAAAAAAAGCGCCAAAGTGAATGTTGAAAAGGAAATTGCCATCATGCCTGCATCAAAAACGGTAAGAAACAAGAGGAGATTCTCATGGTAGATGATTATAAAACAAGTAAAACTAAAAATTCATGGCCGAGTTGGGCGTATTTCGCTCTGGGAGTTTGGTTTATTATTGCTCCTTTCCTCTTGGGGTATTCAGCCTAGACGAAGGCGCTATAAAATGAGGTCACAGTAGGGCTTACAGTTTTGGTATTGGGCATTAATAGCTGGAGCTTCTTATAAAGGCGCGCGGAGTCTTCAACATCCTGTGCATTAATATCTTTTCAACTGGGTTATTTGGGCATATCCGGTTCCCATCGGAATATGGGAACCAGATATGAAACAGATCGCTTTCGTTACTACATGTGAGTGAATAATTCCATTATAAATTGTCTTTCTTGAGAGGAGCTTATATCTTTTGAGCACAATGCTCCCAAGGCTCCTAAAGGAAATCTTCTATAAGTATTTACATGTTCATCTATAACTCTTGAAATGTCAGCTAAACATTGCTCGTATGAATTATATCTTTCACTCATGTATCTCGTTTTGAAGAAGTTCTCCCCCGAAAACAAGGCGACTAGATGAAAATCAGCGCTTGCCGCTTGGGTTCCCTCTACACAACGGACCATTGCAGAGTCTGAATCATGAGCCCTAACAATACTCTTGGCATTCTCCAGCTGGTCTTTGCAGATGCTCTCATCCTGATATGAAAGAAGCCTATGTTGGCCTAGATTCAATGATTTGTTGGCATAGTAGTAGAACCTGCTACCTTTTTTGTGAACAATAGCTGCATTTCTTTTATGAAGATACCTTAAGATTTCGTCGCCTTTGCTCCATTTACCAGCGTCAAAGGTGAATAGTTTCATTTTCCGCTGTCCAAAACTATCGATGTTTAGAACAAAAGAATCGCCAATTCTCCCCTTGGAGCAATATGAAGAAATTGCTTTTAATCCAGTATACTTTTCAAATTCATTCTGGCGAAAGCTTATGTCTTCCAAGCAACTTGAGTAAGAACCATAGGCACCGTAATAATCTCCAGCGCTATTAATACCTCCTGGTATACCGCCTGCATAATGACCAAATTTAGTTTTATCTATAGAGAGTTGAGCGTTTGCAGGATAAAATAAACTTAAAGAATAGAAAGTATAAGCTTGTCTTTGCACAATGCGGGTTTCCGTTGCCGAACATTCGGCCCTAACAGCAGTTATCCCTGTTACAAACTGAAAACGGTTTGAAAGGCTCTCGGCTTCCTCCAGACATGTTTTGGATGTGCCTGGCAAACTTACCCGGTAAGCCTTTTCGCCGGTAGGTTGTGCCTGGGCGTCAAATAAAGTCGTACTTAAGGCTACAAAAAATAAAAAACTAGATTTCATACGAAGATCCTTTTGTGAAACGTGAGTTCTTATTTCTTAACAAAGATAAAAGTAATCGACTATAACTATATTGAAGCAAAAAACTATGCAAATCCAAGGGCTAGGCACCAAAGCAAGTCTAATCTATGCAGCCAAATGTTTGGCTGAGAAAAGCCAATCAGGGTCACGTTAAGTCACAAGGGACAGCAAAAAGACAACGCCATAATTTCAATTAGATAAAATAAAAAAGCCCAGATCGTTCAACCTGGGCCTTAATTATTTTGAGAGGATTCTATCAGTACTTAGAGAATTCCGCAACTTAGACAAACGTTGTAGCCTAAAATAGCCAAAAAACACTGTGATAAATCAAAATAAGATAAAAACAATCGACTCATTGCTCGCCAAGAATAAATGGTCCGTGCTGTTGGTACTTTTGTGGATTTCGATCAATCATCTGCCAGGCTTTTAACGCCCTTTGATTATCAAAAAGAAAAGGAAATTCTTCAGAACAGTTTAAAGCCGGTATTGAATTAACCAGCCCCCTCGTTGTAACTGATGCAAATGCGGCAGAATTTGGGAACATCCCGGTATTCAAGATTGAAAACTTTTTCATGCTCTTTGCCGATGAGACCTTCTTTGGCCCATGCTGGAAGCGGTAAAGAAGCATTAAGACCGGTCACGAACACACTCAGCCCCGCCTGCTTCAAAAAACGTCTTCTATTGATTTCCGATGGCGGCATCTTTAAAAACTTCGACAACTGATTCATAAAATTCTCCTTCATCTTTTCTATAGATGCTTGAAGTTTTCGTCACTAAGAACTATTAGATGAACTATAGACAAAAAAGAGAAAACTAGATGAGGTAAGAAGAAAGGGGGTCTCAATTATATTTTGACTCTCTGGGATAAGATTAAGAGGTTATATTTTTTTCTCCGCAAGAAAGCATTTTCCTGCCGTAGTAGGGGTTTGCAATATCTCCTTTTTTCTGGACCCACTTGGCCTTGGCCATGGACCAACTCACAATTTGAAGTTGATTCAACTCTTTGTTCTTCCCGTTACCAACAAACAATTGGGACAGGTCCTTCAAAAAGGATTTCAAGATCATGAATTGTTGAGTGGAGTGACACAAGCGGAGCAAGAAGAGCCTTGACGACTTTTTTTGTTTAAATAAAGATTCCAAAGGGCAACTGCTATCAAACCCAAAATACTCCCATACATTAGAATAAAGTTAGTATTGGAGCCAATATAAACGTAGCGCCCTATATACATTCCCACAGATAGTGCGAGTCCCAGAATAAAAGGAAATATGTTTCCATGCTTTTTAAAGTAGCTCCAAAGAAATCCTCCCAAAGTAATGGCCAGCATTAGAATCAAAGCGGGCCTTAAAACCGCATCCTGAACAACTATCCCCAGGCCTATTGAGGTTAGAAACGCTCCGATGGCGGGGATACACAGAGGACACAAACCAACAGCAAGCCCCGAGCCAATGGCGCCAAACGCGCTTACAACAGCTCCCTTCTTCCGATCACTCTTTACGTCACCTGCTTCTCCTTCCATGAGGTCAGATTGAATTTGTCCAAAATCTATTTTTTGAAAAGAACATGCCGACGAGCCGGCGTTCAATTTATTACCATAGATGACTTTATCGCCTTTTAAAATCGTAGGCGAAGAATAAGATTTAAGAGGATCTTCGTTTTTCAGTTCATCTTGAAGAACAACTTCAAACTCTGCAACTCCAGAGGTTAGCAATGCGGCCCTAGCATGCTTTGCTTCAGGGCAACTTTGAAAGTAAATAAGTTTAACCTTTTCCATTACTCCTCCAGGCCTTCGATAATGGGACAATTAGTGTCCGTTTCTTGTTTTTCACATTTTTGAATCAAACTTTTCAAATTTTTTTCCATTTGTTTTAACACTCTTAATTTTTCCCGAATATCTTCCAGTTTTGTTTTGGCCTTTTTCCTAACCTTTTGACAACGGGAAGCGGTGGTAGCCCTTAAATTCAGCAGCTCACCAATCTCCTCCAATGTAAAACCCAAGTCCTTGGAGTGCTTGATAAAATTCAAGGTTTGTATAGTGTCCGGGGAGTATAAACGAAAGCCAGCGGTGGTCCTTTTCGCTGGCTTTAAGATTCCTCTTTTTTCATAATACCGCACTGTTTGGATATTGACTCCGGCTTCGTTTGCGACTTCGCCAATTTGAAGATAATTTTTCATTTTATTATTATATCCCTATACCAAGGTATAGGGTCAAATCATTATTTTGGCTTGACTCTATACTTAGGTATAAGGTGTAGAATAAGTTAAAGCCAAGGAGGTTTAGAATGGCAAAAAGAAAAGTAGAAGTATTTACAGGAGGTTGTCCTGTTTGCGAACCGACAGTCGAGCTTGTAAGAAAGACAACCTGCTCCAATTGTGAAGTCGTTGTATATGACCTTAATGAGGGTTGTGAAACCAACGAGTGCCGAGAAAAGGCGCATCAATACAATATTACCAGGGTTCCCTCGGTTGTGGTTGATGGGAAGCTCTTGGAGTGTTGCAAAGACTTGCAGATTACAGAAGAAGCTCTTAAAAGAGCCGGTGTTGGATCGCAATCCTAGTGAAAAAGCTGGTAGCTATCTCGTTAGTTTTGTTTTCTCAGGTTGCCTTCGCTCAAAGTATTTTGAAGTTTAAAGTGGAAGGGATGGATTGTCCCTTCTGCGCTTCAAAGGTGGAAAAGGAATTGGATAAGCTGTCGGGGCTCAAAGATTATGAATTTGACATGGACAAAGAGGCGCTAAGCGTAAAAATAAAGGATTCTTCAGTAGCCAGCGAGAAAATCATTAACGCAATAAAACGGGCTGGTTATGTCGCGAAAGAAGAGTCTGGCCAAGAAGAATAGTTGGAGTTTAAAATATTGGTCGTTCCACCTGGCCCTTCATCCTGCGCAGCACCAAGAACCTCAAACCCCTTTCAACATCACCTTATATTTCTTCAAACGATCGGTGGGAGTTATGATAACTTTGCTTTTAGCGGATACATGCCCACCATAAACAAGATCAAAGTCCAAGGTAATGATATTCTGAATGATTGTGTGGTTAGCCATATTCAGAATCATTGCATCTGAATATCCCATACCTGTCTCACCACAAATTTGTGTAGCCATCCGCCATTCAACATTTTCCTCAGAGAAGTATTGCCTTGAAATATCATCTCTAGTCGTCAAATAATGGCACAGCTTATCTAATAGTTTCTCGTAAGCATGTAGCTTTTCAACAAGAACAGAATTACAGAAGGCTATCCATCCAATTTCAGTTTCAACATCTCTTGCTCTAAAAGCCTTTTTAATTTGCTTTATTTCATAATCTCTAAAATAATTGGCATCAATTGAAAACTCTTCAACGTCTATATTTGTTGTATCAACTTTATTCGACTCAAGATGCCGCTCTAACCTTTCTTGCTTTTGAACTTCTCTTGATTGTCTTTGATTCCTGGCCCTTATTTGATTTTCAATTGTTTTTTTAACTTTATTCGAAAGAATTTGTTTTTCATTATTTCTTTTATAAAGGTCTAGAATACCTTCGGTCAGAATTTTTCTCCTATAATATTCAAGGAACTCCGCCTTCGTTGTTACACTTGTAAATAAGGTAAAACTATTAGTAATTTTCTCAAGAGACTTAAAGAAACCTTTTACCTTTTTATGATCCTTATGATTAATATCTCTTGAAGCAATAATAACATTGGCATCAAGGATTAATTGTAGTTGTTCATCTTGCCTTGTTTTTTTGACAAACTCTCTAAACCCTATCCGATTGGCCATCCTCATCACTTCCCGTTTTACTATCATTTAAATTATCAAAAGACCCTTTAGCGACTTTTTCATCCTCTAAGACTTCTTTTTCAACTTCATCTTTAAAATAATCTCGAAGGGTATCAATAAGATCGTCGCTAATTTTCACCTTCTCCAAACTGTCCATCTCTTCCATAATTTCTGTGAATTTACCTTTCTTCATGCTTCCTCCAACTTTAGTTTGTTCTAATATAACATTAAAGCGAACGCCCCTATCATTGCGAAATCACTGCTTTTTCTCGTTTTCTCATCCTATGTTG
>CATMLK010000037.1:0-38111 GCA_950070535.1 uncultured Bacteriovoracaceae bacterium
GTTCTTGATTGTAATTCAATAGCATTTAGTTTTACTGAATATTTGTTTAATAACGCTTGTCTTTCTTCTAACTTTATATCTTTAGGAAGATTAGATTTTTCTGCTATATATTTATCTCTTATATCAATAATGTTTTGTAGTTCTAAAGGAGTTGGTATACCGCCGATAGGTCTTTGTAGGAAGGCTATCTCTGAAGCACGATGTCTCTTGTCAGGATCAGTACTCATAACTTTTTGCATGAAGTTTGGAGAAATTTGGGTCCACATTAGATGGCTTAACCTTTGATATTCGACTACTTCTTCATGTGTAGGTAGAGAGCTTTCTTCTGCGAGTGTTGAATGACTAAAAAGTATTAAAAGAATATAAATGTTTTTCATGATTCCCCCAAGGTTTCTAAGATTAGTATCGGAGCTTTGAGTGAAAATCTTTAAAAATTTCAAGAAATTTTATTTACTTAAATTCGAGGAGGTCGCACAAGCAGATTCCAGTCTTAATGGTCTCTTGTCCGAGAGTCTAACTACACCTGTAGAGTGCTGCTCTCAATCTATAATTTTAAAGGATCTAGACTGTATGATGTTTATTGGAGCAATTTACACCTTCGGTAAATCCTCCTCCACAAGTATTGGTGGGACCCGTTTGAAGTAGCGAAGAATCTCCACACAGTTGGTTAGCAAAGGATAAAAGTTTCTTCTATACTCAATTGCGTCTATCAATTTGCTTTTGGTAGCGGAATACTCCTTCCCTGAAACATATTTTCTAGCAATGTACCTGCCCGTCACAAGGTCCTTTCTTATGCCTTGTTGATTTTTAATAGAAATAAATCTTTTCTTTTTCATTTTTAATCTCCTTCCAAAACCCAATTAAGGATTTCATCAGGAATGAAATGAAGTCTTTTGCCTTTTTTCCCTTTCGGTATTTTCTCATCTGACGACAAGTTGTAGATCGTTCCTTTGGAAAATCCTAGAAACTTTGCAACGTCGTCCACTCGCCATATTTTCTTTTCAAAGAGCTCAGAGAACTCAACCTTCTCCTTGCGACCATTATACGCCATATCACCCCACTTGTAATTGACACTCCCCCATAAAACTTAAATAAAAGAATTCACCTCATACTTCTTAAAAAATCTTCACAGCCTTCTCCTTCTTCCTTTGTTTCCCACTATTCTAGTCAAACCTCGTGCCAATCTTTTGGTTTTGCGGATGTGTTTAATTTCAAGGAGTTGATGTGACCCAGAAAAATAGAAATTATCATGAGGATAATTCGGAATTATCATGAGGATAATTATTGCGACGCAACGATGTCCGTAAAGTCAAAGATCGAGCGGCAAGATTTGAAATGACTGAAGGCTCTGTTTAGAAGAGGGTGTCTTTTTATTCAAAAGAAAAAGGCCAGAAGAAACTCTGACCTTTGTATTGATTTACAATGTTTTTTTAAAAAGTTTGTAGTCTGAAACCTAGAGCCTTAAAATTATATTTTCTATTACAGGAAGAAAAATACATCAGTTTAATCCAAAAACCCCAAAGCTATACTTTACTATAGTTTATCTTATTAATGGTCCTTAGAAAGTTTTCTTAAAGGCTACAGCTAAGTCTTCTTTCGTAGTTTCTTATTGCACGCCTTTCAGAACGAGTGTCACCTAAACAAGACTCCAGAGCCTGACACTGCAGTCTTTTCCAGAGCTTATAACCGTTTACGCTAAGAGAGTTTACTGTCAGATAGTACTTTAATTCGAATGAGTTATCGATGCAACGAGGAGTTGGTGTATATGGGCTAATTTCTACTTTCGATTGCCTCTTACACTTGTAATCCGCATTTTCTAAACCGTACTCTCGCGCATCTTCCTCGCATTTAGCGATCATTTCCTCGTGACTAATATCTTGAGACACCAACCTACTTCCCCATGAGCTACACCTATCTTGACAATAGGCGTCACCTGGTCTTCCAACACCGATAGTTCCTGAGCAAAAGGTATCTAGCTCACTCACTACCGTTGCACGAACTTCATACGTTTGGATGGGTTCATTTTTCTTAACAATGCATGAGCTAGGTATGTCAGTCCCAAAGACTTGGGTTGAAATCAAAAGAAGCACGCTAGATAGTAAAGTTTTCATTTTAAAATTTCTCCACAATGATGTTATAAATATGATTACTTTATCGATAGCAGAGGGCTCATGTGTTTGTAAACATTAAATACATAGACAGGTGTTGCCTCGGGCCACTGACGCCATACAACAGATCATTACTTTTTCGACTTTAAGAGGAAAAATCAGGCCTAGTGTGTCCCATATCCTACGAAGTTTCAATGGATTGGTAACATATTCTTAGTTTAGAAATCATTTTTTGGGCATTTACCTTTGAAAAGTTTTTCGAGCAGTTCGGGGGCTCGATAATCCAAAAAAACTTTTTACTGAAAACCCATGAAGTATTTCTTTAGAATGAAAAAATGAGCTATCAGCCACAACTCCTATTCCTTTAAGGCATTAATACAGCATTGATAAATTAAATACCTCAGAACTCTTGAATGCTTTCATTAACAAGGTTGTCAAATACTTGTGGCGCATACTCTGATTGTAAAAAATCACGTGTTGCACCACCGAATTTGAACTTTTTTGTACAATTCGAGTCTCCCCCCATCCAAGAGGCAGATCTGTATAACTGGCCAATATCAAAATCTAGAGCACTGTGAGATACCAAAAACCCCTTATTTTTTTTATAATAAATCACCTCTCCACATGTTTTTGCTTGATCGTGCATTAGCAAATATGGTGTGTAAATCAATCCTCCAGACGCCATAGTATGATCTACCACCCACTGGGTAAAAGTATCACAATGTAATTCATTCTCAATCTTAGCTACTGCCCCTTGAGTTGCATGGCAGGCCTCGTGTAAAATTATGCTAACCTGCTGTTCGATTGCCATAGTCGTAACTTTATCGGAAAAAATAAATCTCTTCTGATCTTTAAAGCCTAAATGAATCCAAAGCTTTATAGCGCCATTATACTGGGCATAAATATTATTCTCTAAATAATCAATTTTGTAATCATTTTTGAATCTAGGTAGATAATAACTAACTTTTTTAAAGGTGTTTTCGAGAACATTTATCTTCAGAGTTTCTAACTCTTCTTTGGTCACAGGGGGCAATTTAAAAATTTTATTAGCATCTTTAAGGTAATAAATTGCTGTAGTCATAGCTCTTTCCATGACTTCGGCAACTGTCTTCTCGTCATATGGAGTTTTTCGACAAACTAGCACTTCCACTAAACTAACACTGCTAAAAATATTCCGGTCTGTTTTCCATCTAGTTTCTTCAGCTTCCTTGTTCCAATAGGGGAGCATGTACTTTCCCTTAGATTCTTTTTCTATGATATCGAGAGCAGGATTACCGGGAGAAAGAATTTTACATATTTTGGAGTCTTTATAAAGGTCTGGAATGTGAATGGGTAACTTATTAGATTGGTGTAGTATGTAAGGATTGAAAAGATGAGTTTGATATTCGGACTGAATCACTTCTTCTGCACATATTTCTTTGTCATAATAACTAAAACAGTTTGAGGAAGCATTGCATCTTGCCAAAGGACTTACTGCCACAACTAAAAGTAGACCCAAATAAAATAAAGCTCTCAATGTTTAAACCTCTTAAGTTGAAATAAATGGTTTATATCCAAACCGTGTTTATTGTTTCTTTATCTTTCAGTTCAAAGTCAGAAATCATGCCTTTCTGAAGTCTCTTTAAACGCCTGGAAAATAAATTTTGCAGCCGTCTTTGTTCTCAATAAGACGAGTTTGCCACAAAACAACGCACCACAGCACCACATAAGTAAAACTTACACACCCATTAAATTTCTCTAACCACAGTACTTCCTTTCTTCTCTTCCCCTTTTCTTTTCAATTTAGGTGTCCAGGATTTCTGTTGTGATATTAGACTCTTAGCGAATTCATGGCACCCATTATTAACACTTGGCGATAGTTAAAAATGAACGTGATTAGATAAATTTTTGAAAGATGGATAAATCACATGGATAGTTTCAAATAAGACTTCCTTTAAAATCTCTAACCTAAGTTTCCAAGCTGAGCACTTGAGTTACCATTTTTAAATAAATAAGTGTAAATAGTTCAAGAACCATTGCTGCAGCGCAGCATCAATAGTAAAACATGACTACTTTTATGAACTTTAGGTTTAAAAACCTTCAACTCACAAAATGAGTACAAGATTATAACTCTATACTTAGGAGAAAAAATGAAATCTTTTAGCAAGTCATTCGGAGCATTGCTCTTCGCATCTGCTCTAATTGTCCCTTCTATGCCTCATGCATTTGCACAAGAAGTGGATCAAACAATAGAGACAGAGGTTCCTTCATGTATAAAGTCTGGCTCGGCCTATACCAAGCGAATGAATAGTCAGCAGAGAAAGCAACTTTACGTTCAAGGTACAATCACTGACTGCCAAGACAGGGTGTGGGATATAACTCTAATTCCAGGTTCAGACACATCCAAGAATATGACTGTTAAAGCGTTTAAAAGGTCTGGTGACAGGATTGCCAACCATACAAAACATATTATTGAGGGAGATACCTACGCTAATTTAGGTCAGGATATAAAAGATACATTTGTTTATTCCTACGAAATGTCTAAAAACGGCCTATCCACTATGAAAGATGGTGCTAAAAATGCCTTTGTTGATGGTATTGGACAAACCATGATCATGAAAACTGGAAGAGATTGGAAAAATGGTTTTTCCAATGCCGGTGCAGTTGCTGCAGATGGAAACTTTGGCTGGCCTGTGGGTGTATTTTACTCAGGTCTTCTTAAGCCAGTTGGTCAGACAGTATTTAACGTAGGAAAAGCATTGGTTTGGGATGTAACTCTTAAAGGCGGCAGTAAAGTAATCTGGGGTGGTCTTAAAACTGTTACAGGTGGTGCCGGTATGGTTGTAAGTCCAATCCTTTCTCCGGGATATGAGTTAATTATTAGACCTCTAGGTGCTCTTACTATTTCAGTTCTAGATACTGTAGCCGTGGGTGGAATAGCTTCTGGTGCAGTTTATGTATGGAATGGAGCCGCGTGGACTCTAAGCCAACTTAGCGATGTTCCCACAAGAGAGTCATCCGTTGCAGGCCTTACTTTAGTAGACCTCGAGTTCGACCCAGATGCACCTGAGCACCAACAAGTTGTTACTAACATTGAGTTTAACACCTTCGCTCAAATGATCCAGGCCCAATTAGCAAATGTTCAGACGAACAATAACAAGAAGCCGTACGAATCTGCCATCGCAGACAATAAAGCGAAAATTAAAAAACTTAATGATGAGATACAGGAATTAAGTGACGAAAACTATGAGCTGCAGGAAAAAATTAGAGAGGAAAAAAGAAACTATGATCAAAACCCAGTTGTAGAGGCAATCAACGTGATGAGATATAATGCCCGCTACCAAGCTGATGAGATTGTAATCGCAGATGACGTAAAATTAGTAGTGAGAGACTTTAACTCTCTTAAAGAGTTAGTGCTTGCAACAGCTGACGAAATGAATGTTCAGATGTCTAACGAGGAAGCAGAAGATATAGCCAATGAACTAATTAAAACTTTCAGCAAGGATTACGGACTTGACGAAGATCAAGAGCTAGAAACCCAGAATAACTTAGGCTAAGCGTCTAATACAAATTTAGATTTTAAAAACTAGGCTCCTTTTCGGAGCCTTTTTTCTAAGAGCAACTCAGTTCATAGGTGCCCTTTTAAATATAGTATCATTCCCCAATCGAGAAGATTGTGAGAAAGCTCACTTATTAAGTAGACAGTTGTTATTAACGATATAAGTTTGTTGAGTAAAGGCCGTATTTTCCCTCTCGTGGGCGAAGCTTCTACCTTGGTAGTCTTGATCCATGAATATAAAATGTTTTCCACTAATCAACATCTTGCTGTTAAACCTTTTCGTATCCTGCGCAATTAAAAAGGTGAAACGCTCCCCTGCTAATAGTTTAAACTTAAAACAAAAGCTTTTAAAAAATGTTAAAAGTGCACACTTTTGGGCACCTCTTGGTATAGCTAGTGTCATCCATCTGAGCAAGTCCGATGACAAGATCTCCGAGTGGGCTTATGAAAATAAGCCAGTTTATGGAACACGCGAGAATGCAATGAAGAAGAGTGACGAGCTAAACACTATACTCGAGGCACAAATGTATGGATCAATACTTTTGATACCGTATAGTGCTCCTTCAGAGAGTCCTTTATACTATTCTTTTGCTAAGGCCGGTGCTGGGCTAGCAGCATACCTGGCATTTAAACAAACTAGAGACGTTACATACCATGCTAAAGTTGCCGCAGACAGGGAGAGACCAAACTCTGCCGATTATCTAAGTTTTCCATCAGGTCATTCATCAGCGGCGAGTGCCGCTAGGACTGTTACTTCTAAAAATCTGGAGCAGCTTCAATACTCAAGAACAACGGAACTTATATGGAATGGACTTAACACAACTGTTGCTGCGGGAACTTTATGGGCGAGAGTTGAAAGCAAATGGCATTATCCTGTTGATACTCTGGTCGGATATTCTCTAGGTCAAATTGTCAGTTCAACGATCTATGACTCTTTAAGTGAGTTTAACCCGAATAGTTTCTTTAATTTCATGTTTGATAAAGATAGTGCTTCAGCCACCTACAAGGTGAGCTTTTAAGGAAATGATTCAATGAAAATCAATTATATAGTCTCTACCCTCTCGAATAGAGACTGAGTACTTAGCTAGTTCTTAAAATATAGAGCGTAGGATCTACCGTTTTGAAAAGTTCCAACAACAGCTACACCTTCTTTGTACTTACAGACAGCCGTTTTTACTACTTCAACTTCCATAGATTGGATTGCTTCCACAACTCTAGCTTCTTCAAGAGCAGTATAAACCTCTGAAGCTGGCACTCCTTCTACCCCACAAATTGTATTACCAACACTAGAATGTGTCCCATTACCAAAAACTGAGGCTGACAAGGCCATTGTTAATCCTAATATTACTTTCTTCATAGTTTATACTCCTTAGACTAAACTTAACCGCTCTAGAAAAAATACATTTGCCACACTACAACGCATGAAAGCAATCTCTTTTTAAAAACCTGATAAAACTTTTATACCTATTAAGACTATTTAATAAAATAACGATCACCTCATCTCAACTACCCACAAAGATATTCTTCTCCTCCTTTCCGGACAGTTTTGCCTGGATTTTAAACGATTAGGCCTTTGGTAAAATACTAGTCAAGTTTAGTTTTTCAAAAGGATATACTTAATGAAGTCATTAGCGATCTTGTTCTCTTTTATTTTGATTGGCTGCTCTTCAACTCCAAAAGGTGAGTACTCCAGGTCAAAAATTGACAGGCCTTACAGTCTTCCAGACGATGTTGCTAGATCTAGCTTTGGACTCTATGCTGAATCTATTGAGGTTACAAAGTCAGACTCTCTAACAGAGGATGAAGATGATGATGATACCTATGGCTCTTATCTTTTATCTTTTGAAACTGGTATAGGAGAAGATGCAAGTTGGATTTTCCCACTAGGCCTAAGATATACGGCCTACAATGATGAGAAACATACAGTCGGACTGACCGCATACACTCTTATTGTTTTCAACTACGCCAGCTTGGATTATTGGTATCGTATTAATGATAAGGTTTCCCTGCGTCCCTACTACAGAAATACAAATCTAAATTTTTTAATAGTTGAAGACGACAGAAAATTCTTTGGAACAGAAATTTTATTTCAAACAACCCAAAATTTAGCTTTAGGCCTTGACTTAAGTAAAGGATCCTTTACTACAAAATCCGATTTTCTAGACGATCTTTTTGATACTAAGAATAACGAGACAAGCGGAGACTTTTTTCGATTAGGCCTAAACGGGCTCTACTCTCTAAGCGAAAAATGGGATATTGAATGGAGTATCTATACTCAAAATCAAGAGGCAGACAACGATACAGAAATCAAAAGTGGCGGTACGGAGTTTCTATTTAACTACTTCTACTAACTTGAGATTATAATAGTTTAAGGAGCTTTAGAGCTCCTTGAATTATTAGTCGAAAAGACTAAATGCTGATGAAGAGTTTTCTTCAAAGAAGTCTAAATCAATGCTTAAGGCCGCAAAAAAAATGACTGCCTTCTGTTCGCTACTCCAGTCACTTTTTGAAAGATCGAGGCCAAAGCTATCGCTATCAGTGAAAACTTCTTTTAATAGTCCTCCCCACTTTTTGCCAAGCTTTCCGACTTCATTGCCAAGCTTATCTAAAATATTGAAAGACCATATCTTCCATCTAAAGGATTCAATGGATGCAAAGACATTTCCATAGGAATCCAAAAGATCATACTTTCTTTTTAAGATACCAAATCTTGTTTTAACATCTCCAATTTTCCTACCCTGAGAGTCACTTACTTCGATATCTGAAAAGAAAAAATAAAATGGGCGTCTTCCACTCAATAGTAAGATTTTATTCTTATCCCATACATCCAAGTGCATAGGCCTATGGCTTTTAAGAAAGTTTCGAACGAGATGACCGAAGATGCCTGTTTTTCTCTCGGAGGCAAATCCTATTTTCTCACCATTCTCATCCACCAATTCATACTTATTCCCAGTCTCCCAATCAATAGCAATCTCAACCCACTCTTTGAGCTGATTGATCCCTATAAACTTTAAATCTCTGAAAAAAGATTCCATTCTACTCCTTGGTAGTTATATTCAGTTCTTCGGGGCTCCAGGCATTGTTTCTTTCAACGTTTTTCAGTTGAACCTCAAGAACATCTTTATGAGTGATTATTGACTTCTTTTCACTGAATTTCGTTCTAATATAGTTTGCAACATGGGCAAGGTCACTGGCTGGAATCATTTTAAACCCAGGCATGACCAAATCATAAGTTCTGCTTCCTCTAGTTATTTTTCCTCGCATACCGTGAAGCAGTATTTTTACTAAAACTTCATCATCTGCGGTCAAGGCAGGAGAATCTACCAATGGTGGTGCCGCCGCACTTCCCTTCCCATCACTTCCGTGACAGCGCATGCAGAATTGGGTAAAAGTGCGATTTGCCCTATTCATATCGACCCTATATTCTTCTTCTTTTATATTCTTTATAAGGTCTGCAATTCGCTTACGCTCCTTAGAGCTATCCTTTAGATAGTTTCTACTCATAACCCAGGCCATTACCAAGCTTATAAGAACCAATGCGCCCATAAAAGAGACTATAAATTTCGTAGATGTATTTTTGTCCATAAAATTCCTTTTATGAACATTATGAAGGATTAGGGACAATTTGTGAATTGTCCCCGGTCACATTATTGAACAGTATACGGATAAACAGTTGTCTCTGTCTCAGAGTGGTAATCAAAAGTGAAATCCACTTTGGCTCTTAAAGAAGCGTCTTCGATGTAAGAGAAGTGTGTGAATTCGTTAGCATAAGTAAAAGCAATTATGTATTCCACTTTTTCAACTTGTCCATCGCGCCTATAGGTTATGTAATCAGTCTTAACAGAACCTTCATATCTTGTGTAAGTCATAGGAATTTCTCTATAGGAATCAATCATGTTTAGCTTAACAGTCTTCTCTTCACCATTGAGCGTAACCTTTGCTGTAGCTGACTTAAAATCTACAGCCTTTACAGAATCAATCTCAACCTTAACCGGCGAAATTAAACTATAAGAATCAGAAGAGTTTAAAATAACTGGGTTCTGATTAACGAAGTTGAATGTTTCAGCATAGAGTTGGGTGGCTCCAATTAGTAAAAAAGCGATCATTGCTTTCATCGAATCTCCTTAAAGGGTGGTTTTTAGAGTTACTTAATAAATAACATGCACAACCTCAAAGAATGTTCATCTTCACCATAAATTGTAAAAATTACATAGTATTTGGAAACAGTGTGCCTCAGGGGAGTCAATTGGTGGATTTAGGTGTTATTTTTAGGAAGGGGGAAGGCCCCATAAAAATGAGGCCGGTCATATTTACAAAAGTTAAGCTACATTTGATAAGTTTTGCACAATGGTGCTATTTACTTCAGTTTCTGAAAGCTTAAGCACGTGTGAAAATTCGTTAGAAATATCTTCCAGCATTTTTTGAAAGATCTCTTTTTCCACTTTACCCTTATCTTTGATACTGTGGAGCTGTGCTAATGCTGCAACTCTTTCTTTTAGAACTACGTTTTTTTGTTGGGTTTTAAAAAACTTTACCCTATCTTTTTTACTTTCAAAAACTTGTTCTTCAACTGGCCTGGAGAATACACCAAGCATTTTGCTCACTTCTTCTTTGGTTGCGACCCAGCGAAGTTGTTTTTTGGAAGCCTCAACAGGCACCATAAGTTTTGTGTGATTAACAAAGCTTTCAATAACATAAAAGTGCGTGTCAGCACCTTCCATAAAATCTACTGTTAAAACTTTGCCAAGCCCAAACTTTGGGGAGTATACCGAGTCTCCGATATTAAACTTAAACTCATTAGACATAAACTAGTTCCTTTAGCTGTAATCAATAAAGAAAAAACCGAATTTATAGGTGATCAACTATAAAAAGGTGGCACGAGGCCATACAAATTTAATTGTACCACAAGATAGCGTCTGAGCCTAATTTTCAGCAATTTCGATGCCCTATCACCGCTTAAAATCAGACCTTTTTTAGTCTGTTAAAGAATCCAACGATGGTCCTAGAGGGACTATGCCAAAGGGATTCAAAGTTCGATGGGAATAATAGTAGTGTCGTTTAATATGGTTAAAGTTTGTAGTGCGTCTAAATGCGTCCAGAGAATAAAGATTTTTTAGGTATCTATTTAAATTCGGATAGTCCTTAATCATTCTCTTATTACATTTAAAGTGAGTGAAATAAACTGCATCAAATCGAATCAAAGTTGTAAAAAGTCTAATATCTGCTTCAGTAAGATTTTCTCCTACTAAATATAGTTTTCCTTCCAATCTCTTTTCTTGACGCTCAAGTGAGTCAAAAAGATTCATAAAGTTTTTCTCATAGGCCTTTTGATTTCTTGCAAATCCAGTTTTATACACCCCATTATTGATATTATTATAAACATCATCATTAACTTCATCGATTTCATCTTTATAGGACTCTGGGTAGTAATCCTCTTGGTTACTTGAGAACTCATTTAGCGAATTAAATATTCTAATGATCTCAGAAGATTCATTGTTCACAATTGAGTCCGTTTGTTTATCCCACAATACTGGAACCGTTACTCTTCCTGTGAACTTATTGTCCGCTTTAGTATACAGATCCTTTAAAAAACTTAGGTTATAAATCTGGTCTCCAGTTGAACCTGAAAAGCTATTATCAAAAGACCAGCCCTCGTCCATCATATCGGGTGAAACAACTGAGTAAGAAATGAAATCTTCTAGGCCTTTAAGCTGCCTCATAATGAGAGTTCTATGTGCCCACGGACATGCATATGAGACATAGAGATGATATCTTCCCTTTTCTTTAGGGTACTCTTTCCCAAGACTAGAATGATACTTCTGCTTTTGCCTGTGAAACTCACCGTCCTTTGTTTCAGGGTTCACCTCTTGAACCTTCCACTCACCTTCAACCAACATTCCCATAAATTGCCTATTCCTTATTCTGCTAAGACGTCTTGATTAGGATCAAATTCACCAACGCTTAAATTATCTTTAACACCTCGAACTCCAAGAACATTATTGGCATTCTCGATAGCTGCCTCTCTGGCCTTTTCACTTTGAACTAATCCGTTTAATTGAATAATACCATTTTTAGAACTTACTTCAATGTCGTAAGAGAAGACTCTCGTATCATAATAATTGGCCTTATCCACCATTGCCGCAAGCTCTTCATCACCATATTTAGAATCACTTGGAGAGAGCTTAAAAACCAGCGTGCGATCAAAACTTGGCACAATCGTGAGGTCTGTGATTCTTGTTTCCTTGATTCCTGGTACGGACTCTGCTGCTTGCTTGGCCTGTTCTGCTTCAATTTCACTTCCGACATTACCTTTTAAACTCGCAACCTCTCCATCAACAACAGGCTCAATTAGTCGCTCATCGATTAAGACGATATTTGAAAGAGTGTATTTAATGTCTTCCACGAGCTCTTCCCTTGATCTATTCTTACTCGAGTTGACTGCAACGCTATTTTTCACCGATATAACACCGGGAACTCTTTTAATCGCTTCTTCAGCTGCCATTCTTTCTTGGTCGGAATCCACTTCTCCTTGAATCAGCACTCTCCCGTAGTCATCGCTTGAAACTTTAAGCTCCTCAATTTCAACGATCTCTTCCTCATACAAGGAATTTGCAATGTTTTTTGCAATATCTTTAGAGTCAATGCTTAATCCTATAACACGGGACTTATCTATAACACCTTTGGAGCCATTAACGGCCTTGGCAATTTGAACCAATCGCTCTTTTTGCCATAGATTTTCCACATAACCACTCAGGGTAACATAGCCATCGAGAAAACTTGGGGTAATATTAACTGACTGAAGGTTTTCATCACGGGAAATTTCTTGTTCATAAAGCTCTTCGATATCAAACTGCGCCCCAATTTTAGCGGCCCATGCCACGCACATAAAAGAAGCGATAATAAAAATTATTTTCCTCATAGCTCTCTCCTTTGAGCTTGGGGCGCGATTTGTTCCTACTGAAGAATCTTTTTAATTGAGTTGAAGGTCTCCTTCAGATCATTAGTGGCCATCTCCATACCACCCTTAGCTTCTTCAATAGCAAGATCTCTTTTCAGCCCATATTCCTGGATCTTTTCCTTGGCCACTGAAACTTTGCTCTCCGCCTGCCTGATCAAGTCTTTAGCTTTTCCTTCCATTCCACTAGACTGCTTGTTCACAGTCTTGTTTAACTTGTCAGAAATCTCTCTCAGGTCCTTGGCCATGAGATCAATTCTGTTTTCAACTGAGCGTAAGTATTCTTCTGTATCCATCGATCCTCCTTTCTTCTTATTATGAGGCCTCTAAGGATTGGGGTAAAATAGACATATCCTATATGCTGCTTTGATTAAGCCTATGTCGGACTTTGAATTTTTTTAACAGAAAGATAGCCATTTTATTTAGGTTGCTATATATCCACCTAATAATAGGAGGAAAAAAATGAAGACAATCGTTTTATTAGCAGTAACATTCACATCCCTTTCAGTTTTTGGAAACGAATTGACATCATCATTTCAAGATTACGCAGTGAATGGAGAACAACCTTACGCAGCATACAGAACACGCGTGCCTCATAGGCAGGGACCGCGAACCAAGTGGAGAAAGGCCGTTAGATTTTTATTAGACGGATCTCGTGCCATCTGCTCTGGTGATACTTTCAGAGAAAGATACCCATTATTTATTGTCTCAGTAAAAAGCTGTACTCGTGACGAGTTAAAAGTGAGTGTAAAATATAAAAAAACAGTTGATTGCGAACCAGTTGATGAAACAGGGAGAACTTTTACTGTGAAGCTGCCAATTGGATGCCATTTTAATGCAAACTATGGAGATGTGGTCTTAGAGTAATCTCCAATAGTATTCACTTATTTCACTTGGGGCATAGTAGTGCCCCTTTTTTTATTCATAACTCCCCCCAACCCTGTAAATCGTTCATAGCAAGGATGCTGCAAAGCCCAATTCGGTGTATAAGACCTATAATAATTTAAAAATGGAGCCCTATATGAAGAAAACGATCCTATTTTCCCTTGCAGCTTTAATGAGTTTTGCCGCTTCGGCCAATGTTGTAGACCTTACTAGATGTGTTTCAACTATGAACTCAACTAGAACTGCTTTGGATATTAACATCCCACTTACACCATTTAATTTGACTGGAACATATACTTCTGATTCTAGAAGCAGCTATGGAGAGAGCTTCTCTACTAGTGTGGAAGTTAAGAATGGTATCATCACAAAGCTAATGATCGGTCATAGCGATGGAGAAGGTGGGCAGAACAAAGTAATTAAACCAAACTCCAAACTTGCTGAGCTTAGATTTTCAGACAGACTTGGAATTCGTTGCGAAGTTCACTAGGCCTTACACTTTCTTAGGCAAAATCATAAGCCCTAATTGGCTGTCGGAAGTCAACTCGCCTTTGGAATTGTAAGTTTTAATATTCCAAAGCTGGGTTGTCTTCCCCATATGGATAGGTCTTGCCTCTCCTCTCACTCTTCCATTGCGAACAGCTTTGACGTGATTTGTACTGATGTTTAATCCCACAGCATGATGTTTCTCAGGATCTAGAGTTAGATTAGCCCCAAGGCTCCCAAGACTTTCAGCAAGAACGCAGTTAGCACCTCCATGAAGAATGCCAAAGGGTTGATGCGTTCTATGATCAACAGGCATTGATCCGATTAGAGTATCCTCTTGAACCTCTTCGATTTTAATATCTAGATGCTCCAACATTGTTTTCTCACACATTTTGTTCATTTGCTCTATTGTGTATTCTTTATGCCAAATCATTGCTTTCCTTTTTAACGGTTTTAACAACTTCTATTATATCATCATTAACCTTCCAGTGAACATCCAGTCTTCTAAGATGATTCACATATATACGGTTTGGATCATTATGGTAGGCAGGTCTTGGATCAAGTCGCAAAACCTCCTCTATAAGCTCCTTATGTTCTTTTGGAACTTCACATGAAAATTCAACCTTTTTGGTTTCTAGCGACTCCTTAACAAACCAAGGAGTTGGATACTCGGCCCAAGGGGTGTCAGCGACAGGATGATATGGCTTAATATCCAGCACAGGAGTCCCTGTAACCATGTCAGCTCCCTCTATGATAAGTCTTATTTTTGAGTATTGAGACTCAACTCTTAAAAGTCGAACAAGCGACATCGCTATATTGTTTGGCCTAAAAGGGGATCTAGCTCCAAAGACCCCCATTTTCTCATTTCCTCCCAACTTTGGAGGCCTAATGAGCTCTTTCTCTTTGCCTTCGCACTGATGAAACAGCCAAAGAACCCATATAAATTGCCCATTATCGAGCCCCCTAACAGAGTCTAACGAGTAGTTTGGTGACAATTCAATGTAGCTTAGATCTGACAGCACCATCCCACCTTGCTTAGGAACTCCAAACTTCGTCTGATAGGGAGTGTGTATCTTTCCTATTTCATTCATTTTAGGCCTTATATTCCAAGTAAAATTTTCATTGAATCCTGACTTCTATAAAATTACTCGGTAAAGAGTGCTTTGTTAACACCAAGGAGTTTATATGGGCAAATTTCTATTTTTATTTCTAGGTCTTCTATCTTCTGCTGTATTTTCAAATACTTGCTATGTAGAATTGGTAGACCAGTACTCAAACTACAGATACGACACATTTACTTCATATTATGGATGTAGAGATGCTCAAAGAGAATGCAATCGTGCCAAAAGAGACAGAGGACTATACAGCGCTAATTGTAGAGTGCAAGGTGGATACTCAGCACCTACAAGGCCAGGCTACGGGAGATTTACACACCTTTTAATACTAACTGATACTCAATTGGCAATACAAGCTCAAGCCCGAAACGTAGGCTCTTGCGTTGTTGAAAAACCTTTGTACAGCACTTGCAACTATTATGTAAGAGTGAATAGAACAGGTTTTCCACATCCAACAGGCTGTGCAAGCAAAAACGTAGTTACACACAGAAAATGTAATTACCACGATGAACAAAGAAATGCTGGCTGCTTTATAAGACAAGCAATTGTTCAAGGAAAATGTATATAAATAAAAGGGCCGGTATTAACCGGCCTTTTTTATATTACAGGATAAATTTCAAGATCCGGCGCTTTCTCTTGAACCTTCTCTCTCAGATCCCTCAAAGCGGTTCTTAGACCTTCTTCAATTACCGGGTGGTAAAAAGGCATAGATAAGGCCTCATTCACAGTCATCTCATTGCCAATCGCCCATGCCAACAAGTGAGCGATATGCTCAATATCAGGGCCAAACATTTCGGCTCCCAAGAGCTTTCCAGTCTTGGTGTCCCCGTAAACTTTTAATAATCCTATTTCTTTAAGTTTTACAATACTTCTGCCTTGTCCTTCAAAGGAAACACGTCCAATTTGATAGTCTGCTCCTTCTTCATCAAGAACCGCACTCGTTTTTCCAGCATAGCCTATATTTGGATCGCTAAAAGTTATCGCAAGAGGCACTCTGCTTTTAAAGGGTGTAACCTCGTCTCTAACCGCATTGTATCCGCACACCTTGCCTTCATCGCTTGCCTCGTGAAGAATGGGCTTATCTCCATTTACATCGCCAGCAAAAAAGATGTGTGGATGTTCTTTAAGTTGAAATGTTTGTTTGTCATAGAGTGGAAGCCTTTTAGTGCTAACTTCATTACAGATGTTTAAAAGCCCACATTTTTCAACATTCGGACTTCTTCCTGTGCTCATAAAGACTTTCCCCACCTCATAACGGTGGCCGTCAAAAGTATCTATAATCAAGGTATCGTCCCTTTTAGAAAGCTCTTTGACACCAGTAAAATTAATATTTAGCTCTTCACACATTTTGTCGCAGATGTACTTATTAAGCTCTTCATCAGTAACCGCAGAAATACATTGTCTTCTATTTATACCTACAACTTCAATGCCTAACCTTGAAAGTGCTTGTCCAAGCTCTATTCCAATTACACCCAATCCTACCACGGCCATTTTTTTAGGCAGATCTTCTTGCTCAAACAAATCATCGCTGGTGAGAATAAATTCAGAAAACTCTTTAAAATTTGGCGGCACAACTGGTGTGGAGCCTGTGGCTACGATGGCCTTTTTAAACCTAATTTTTTCACCTTCAACATCTAAAGTGTTTGCATCGATGAAGGTTGCATACTTTCTTTCAAGATGGGTTTCCATCCAGCTTTCCATTCCACCCATTACACCTCTTACAAACCTATCTCTTAGAGATCTAACGTGTTTTAGAGTTTCCGGTATATTCACACTTAGAGATTCAGCGCCGTGAATTCCCTCTTGAGCAAAAGCTTTTTTTCTATAAAAATCATTGGCCGCCTGAATTAAGACTTTTGAAGGCATGCACCCCACTCTTGCACAAGTGGTTCCAAGCTTTCCTGCATCAAAAACCCTATAGTTGTCTGTTTTTTTTGCAACTTCTCTTCTTGCAGACATTCCGGCCGATCCAGCTCCAAGAATTACAACATCATATTCTCTCATAGTTCATCAATCGCTTTTGCAAGTTCAATATCTTTTTCAGTTAAAGTATTTCCAGCATCGTGAGTAGTGATATTAATTACACATTTATTAAAAGACACTTCCATATCTGGATGGTGCATTAGTTTATTGGCCTGCCAAGCAACGGCATTTACAAAGGACATTGTTTTTAAGAAGCCCTTAAACTGATATGTTTTTCTAAGCTTTTGTTCTTCAACAATTTCCCATCCCTCTAATTCAGTCTTAGCTTTCTCTAACATGGCATTGCTCCATCTGTTTCTTGGTTTTTATTGTTTTTCTTCTTTTGGGGAAATCTTGGCTCAAAGTCTCCAAGCTCTTTGGCCTCTTCAAGCTTAGCCAAGACATCTTGATCCAAAATACTGAATAGATCCTGAAAGTTATCCAGCACAAAATAATGTGGCTGCATAATATCGATTCTATAAGGTGTTCTTAGGGCATTAAGTACATCAAATGGCTCTTTTGTTGAGGCATTTGTTAGGCAATACTCAGTTTCACCAGGAGAGGAAAGTATTCCTCCGCCATATGCCCTTAGGCCCTGATCAGTTTTAGTTAGACCAAACTCAATGGTAAACCAAAACAAGCGAAAGAGCTTTCTTCTATCTTTAGGCTGAGCTTTTAAGGCAATTTTGCCAAACTCTTCCATAAAGTCTCCATAGGCCTTATTAGTAAGAAGTGGCGTGTGTCCGAAAATCTCATGAAAGATATCCGGCTCTTGAAGATAGTCCATATGCTCTGGTCTTCTTATGAATGTTGCCGCAGGAAACCTTTTATTTGCCAGAAGGGTGAAAAATTCTTGTGGCTGGATTATTGCGGGAACAGGTTCAACCCCCCAGCCATTGCATGCGTCTAACTTTTTATTAAGCTCAGGAAGTTGGGGAACTTCATTGGTAAAACCCAAGTATTCAAGTCCTTCCATGAATTGTTGACATGCCCTTCCTGGAAGAAGTTCTTTTTGTCTCTCAACCAGCGTGCTCCAAGTTTTGTTTTCCTCTATCTCCCAATTTACATATCCAAGTTCATCAGGATTTTTAGATACATAAGCTTCAGCTGCCATTGACGTGTCCTTTCTGTTTGTTAATTCAACAAGTTAGTTTACAATTTGTTTATGTCTTTATTAAAACTTAATTCGAAATATTGCAAGCTTAGCCCTGAGCAACGTCTATACAACATAGACCAACCAATCATTGGTCTGACAGGGGGCATCGCAACTGGCAAGTCCACTGCAAGCTCAATCATGAAGTCTATGGGCGCAAGCATCATTGACGCAGATGGCCTGGTGAAAATGATTTACCAAAGTGACGACACAAAGAAGCTTGTCAAAGAACTTGCACCAGAGTCCATCTTCAATTCGGAAATAGATTTTAAAAAGCTTAGAGAGCGTTTTTTTAGCGATTCCACAGTCAAATCTAGGCTTGAAACACATATTTATTCTCATATGCCTCAGAAGTTTAAAGAGGCCATCGAAAAGCTCCCTAAAAAGAGTCTAATTATATATGATGTTCCTCTTCTTTTTGAAAAAAGTATCGATAAATTAGTGGATGTATCTGTTTTAATTTACGCTCCAAAAGAAGTTCAAGTAACAAGACTTGTTAAGCGTGATGGAATCGACCCAAAGCTTGCTCAAACAATCTTGGCCAATCAAATGCCCATTGAAGACAAAAAAAAATTGGCTCAATTCACTATCGAAAACACAAGTGATATTAAACACTTAGACAAAAAAGTTCGTAAATTTCTAGAGGCAGTTTCATCAAAACTATAAATTTTTCAATGGACTGTTTAAAAAAACCTTAAAAATGTATGATGCGCCCCATCTAAGGGGGAAACAAATGACAAGCATCTTCAAACCAATCACCATCATAACTCTGACGGCCAGCATCGCCAGTTATGCAAGCTATCCAGGACATAATAGTAAAAGCTTTAGTGCGATAAAAGCTAAAAAAGCTAACTTTCAGCTGCATAAGTTTACTCTTAAAAATGCAAAAGGCGATATTCTAAGCTCTTCTGAAGATGGTGATGAGCCAAAAGACTGGTTCAATCTTTCACCAAAAGAAGATTCAATTCAGGGTGTTGGTACAGAAAGACTATATAAAACTTTTGGACAGCCTTTTGACGAAGTTATCGTCGCGGTTATTGACTCAGGAGTTGATGTAAACCACGAAGATCTTCAAGGCAAGATTTGGATCAATAAGGGCGAAATTCCAAACAATAACATTGACGATGACAATAATGGTTATGTTGATGATGTATATGGATGGAACTTTATTGGTGGCAAAAAAGGCATGGCCAGATTTGAAAAAGATAATTCTATTAACGGAATTAAACTGATTAAAGGTGATCCCGCATACCAAGTAAACTCTGACACACTAGAGCTTACAAGAGAAGTTAAGAGACTTAGAGAACTAAAAGAGGATCTTGCTAAAGACGGTTATTACCTTCTTCCAGAGGAAGTAAAAAAACTAAAAGAGCTTACAAAAATTGTTGAAGAAAAAAATGCAAGTGCCAAAAGATACTATGACATTTTTAAAGATAAAAAAGACATTTACGACTCAGGCCTAAAAGTTTTAATTGCAGCTGGTCTTGAAGAGTACACAATTGAAGCAGTTAATAAGTTTGAGCCTCAGAATGAAGAACAAACTCACGCAAAAAGAAAAGTGCTTAGCATTTACCAACAAGACTTCAGCCACGACGAAGTATACGAATACTACGAGTACTTCAAGGCTCAAAGCCAGTACCACTACAACTTAAACAGCGATACGCGCTCTGAAATCGTTGGTGACAACATCCATGATAAATATGAAAGAGACTACGGCAACAATGATGTAATCGGTCCAGACTCAAGCCATGGAACCCACGTGGCAGGGATCATTGCCGCTGCAAGAAACAATGGCATTGGTATGAATGGTGTTGCCAGCAACGTTAAGATCATGGCAATCAGAGCTGTGCCTAATGGTGATGAAAGAGACAAAGATGTTGCAAACTCTATTTACTATGCAGTTGATAATGGGGCCAAAGTGATTAACATGAGCTTTGGAAAGTCCTACTCTCCTTACAAGTCAGTTGTTGAGGAAGCTGTGGAATATGCAAGATCCAAAGGCGTTCTACTAGTTCACGCAGCTGGAAACGACTCAAAAGACTTAGATAAAAACGACAACTTTCCAAATAAACTGGTTAATGGTGAGCCTGTTGAAAACTGGCTTGAGGTTGGAGCCTCCTCTTATTTGAAAGGGCCATTTCTTCCAGCGTCTTTTTCAAACTTTGGAAAGACAACTGTTGATATTTTTGCTCCAGGGAAAAACATTCACGCAACCTTTCCTGATAATAAGTATAAAACTATTTCAGGAACAAGCATGGCATCACCAGTTGTTGCAGGAGTGGCGGCCTTGATAATTGGATATTTGCCAGAGGTTACTCCGGCCCAATTAAAAGAAGCAATAATGTACTCAACTGTTAGGCAGACAAACTTGAAAGTAGTCTCACCAGGATCTGGCGAAGTATTTTTCTCGGAACTAAGCGTTTCTGGTGGAGTTGCCAATGCTTTTGAAGCATTAAACAGTTTAACTCGAGACACTCAAGTTCCATACAGAGTACAGCTCGCTGAACTATAATTTTTTTCACAAAAGTTAAGCGATATCAGGCCTGGTTCCATACCAGGCCTTTTTCTATTTAAAGATTCCCGACTTTTTTGATTTTTTTGCCAATTCTTCCGATAAAAGGAAGAAATGACACCTCGCAATCTGTTACAATATCCGCAAATTTTAAATAGTTAGGATATAAAAAAAAGGAATCCACAGTGGAAGACAAGAAAAAACAACAAGCGTTGGATTATCACGCGCAAGGAAGACCGGGTAAAATCGAAGTTATCTCTACAAAACCTTGTGTCACCTCAAGAGAATTATCACTTGCCTACTCTCCGGGAGTGGCTCAGCCATGTTTGAAAATTGCAGACAATCCTGAAGATGTATACAAGTACACCGCTAAAGGAAACTTGGTTGCCGTTGTATCAAACGGAAGTGCGGTATTAGGCCTTGGAAACATAGGACCTTTGGCTGGCAAGCCAGTTATGGAAGGAAAAGGCGTTTTATTTAAGAAGTTTGCCGACGTCGATGTATTTGATATTGAATTGGATGCAAAAACAGTTGATGAAATGGTCTCCACCGTTAAGACACTTGAGCCTACATTTGGCGGAATAAACCTAGAAGACATCAAAGCACCTGAGTGTTTTGAAGTAGAAGAAC
Organism: uncultured Bacteriovoracaceae bacterium; assembly: GCA_950070535.1. Classification (GTDB taxonomy): domain Bacteria; phylum Bdellovibrionota; class Bacteriovoracia; order Bacteriovoracales; family Bacteriovoracaceae; genus UBA845. The sequence goes on from CATMLK010000037.1 coordinate 21,342, forward strand.
AACTGCAAGAGATTATGGATATTCCTGTTTTTCACGACGACCAACACGGAACAGCCATTATTGCTTCAGCAGGATTTATAAACGCTTTAGAACTCTCCAATAAAAAGATCGAAGATGTGAAGATCGTTTTTAGTGGAGCGGGTGCCGCTTCAATTGCGATTGGTAAATTATTTTTGGAGCTTGGGGCAAAACCAGAAAACATGATCATGTGCGACTCCAAAGGTGTCATATACAAGGGCAGAAAAGAGGGCATGAACAAGTACAAAGATCTCTTTGCTGTAGAAACAGACAAAAGAACTCTTGAAGATGCTATGAAAGGCGCTGATGCATTTATGGGACTTTCTGCAAAGGGTGTTGTTTCGAAACAAATGGTAAAAGAGATGGCCGATAGACCAATCATTTTTGCTATGGCCAACCCTGATCCGGAAATTAGCCCTGAAGAGGTTGCTGAGGTAAGAGACGACGCAATCATGGCCACAGGAAGAAGTGACTACCCTAACCAGGTTAACAACGTTCTAGGCTTTCCATTTATTTTTAGAGGTGCACTTGATGTAAGGGCAAAAAAGATAAATGAAGAAATGAAAATTGCCGCCGTTAAAGCTTTAGCCTCTTTAACAAAAGAAGAAGTGCCTGATCAAGTAAAGATGTCCTACGCTGGCGAGGACTTCACTTTTGGTCCTGACTACATTATTCCAAAACCTTTTGATAAAAGAGTTCTTACTAGAGTTGCCCCTGCAGTGGCCAGAGCAGCAATGGAATCGGGAGTGGCAAGAAAGGACATCAGTGACTTCCACGCTTATGCACTAGAGCTAGAAGCTAGAATGGGTCAATCTGCAGAGTTCATGAGGGAAGTTAGATCAAGGCTTTCTAAAGACTCTAAGAAAAAGATTGTATTTGCAGAAGGTTCAAATACCAGAATTCTTCAGGCCGTATCCATTCTTGCAGAAGAAGGAAAAATTGAGCCTCTTCTTTTGGGTGATGAGGAAATCATTCACCAAAAGATGGATAGCTTAGGTCTTTCCCACCTTAAGGAACTAGAGGTTATTAAGCCAAGCCAGTCAGAAAAACTAAAAGATTACTATACTAGCTACCACCATATGAGACAAAGACAGGGAGCAACTCTCTCCCTTTCGGAAGATCTTATGAAGCGTGGAAACTATTTCGGTTCAATGATGGTAATGAAAAAGCATGCTGATGGCATGATTACTGGAACCACTCAAAACTATCCTGACTGCTTTAAGCCTATTATGAGAGTTGCTGGAAAAGGTAACAGAAAGGTAGCTGGCGTCATGATTATGGTCTTAAGAAACAGAATTTTGTTCCTTGCCGACTGTACAGTTCAAAAAGATCCAAACAGCGAAGAGCTGGCCGACATCGCACTTTCTACCACGAACCTGTATAGGACGTTCATGAGAAAAGAGCCTCGAGTTGCCTTCTTGAGTTATTCAAACTTTGGCTCAAATCTTAATGACGACACTATGAAAGTTAAAAAAGCAGTAGAGATCACTAAAGAAAGAGAGCCTACTCTTGTCGTTGATGGGGAAATGCAGGCGGATGTTGCTGTAAATGAAAAAATCTTGAAGAACCTCTTTAGCTTCTCAAGTCTTAATGGTGAGGCTGATGTACTGATCTTCCCTGACCTTCAATCGGCAAACATAAGTTACAAGCTTCTTTCACAGCTTGCCGAGTGTACGCCAATTGGGCCAATTCTTGCTCCAATGACCCACCCTATTAACATTGTTCAAAGAACATCAACTGTTGAGGAGATCGTAAACATGACTCACCTTACAGCTTTAATTACAGACAGAGGATCAAAGTAATGGGATTTAAAAAGAATATCATAAGCACTGACTTGGCCCCTGCGGCAGTGGGAACTTACTCTCAAGGTGTTGAGTATAATGGGACTTACTTCTTTTCCGGTCAAATAGGATTAAATCCAAAGACCGGTGAGATGCCTTCAGACTTTGAAGGCCAGGTTAAACAAATTATGAGTAATATTGATGGGCTGTTGGAGGCCTGCTCCATTACTCGTGAGCACATTATTAAAACATCTATATTTGTGACCGACCTTGGAAACTTCTCTAAGGTCAACGAAGCATATATTGAATACTTCAGCGAACCTTACCCGGCCAGAAGCTGTATTGAAGTCCCAGCACTTCCAAAAGGAGCTTTAGTTGAGATAGAAGTAATCGCAGCAAAGGGATAAGATTTAAAGATGTTTAGCAAGAAATACGTTTTTGAAACTCGATATACAAGGACCAAGCGCCTTGTCAGAAACGTATTCTTGGCAATTGTAGGCACTTGCATGGCAAGTACCTTATTAACAATCTATCTTCCCATTTATGCACAAAAACAAAAGGAGGCCAGTTCGAAGGCCTTCTTTCAAAAAGCGCCAGACGTTATAGCAGTATTCACAGGAGATGCCGGCAGAATAGAGCATGCTTTAAAGCTCGCTGAAAAGCACCCTAGCGCCAAGCTATTCATAACTGGTGTTTATGTTAAAAATAATCTTAAAACTCTTCTAGAAAGCCAGGGAACAAATCTCTCGGTGGAAGAATACCTTGAGCAGGAGAGCCATCACATTGAGATTGACTACCTTGCTCGAAACACAGTTGAGAACGGTCTTGCGACCCTTCACTACGCTCAAAGACTCCCTGCTGTAAAAGACATTCTAGTTATCTCAAGTGACTATCATATTTTTAGAGTCAACCTAATCATGGACACGCTTAGATCCAGCGGACAAAACTATTCATTCCATTATGAGGCCATTGAAAGCGATTACACTCAGTGGAGAAATATAAAGATACTGATGAAGGAAGTGTACAAGCTTTTAAAAACTTCTACCTTCCTTCTTTTTTGGGATAAGGAATCCCCCATCCCTCACTAAAGCTCAATCTCTACAATTCTAGAATTAAGAGCATTGCTACTAAAAGCATTCTTATCGACTTCAACATTAACTCGGTTAAAATTCCAAGCAGAGCGAGAGCAAACTTCATTGCTGTCACACTGGGCCTTGGAAATGGCCTTAACTGAGTACGTATTATTTTTAGGTGCGTAGGCGGAACTTCCGGACACCTTAAATTGTGTGGACTCCTTACGATTCCATTCCATAAAGATCAATGGCATTGATACTCTTGCAGTATAGGACTCTGCAACTTTCTCATATTCATCTTCATTTCCATCGATTCTTGTGTCTGTAAAAGAAAAAACACTCTTGTTATCAAGGGAGTTAGAACCGTATCCATATCTCAAGTCTTGATCTGGAGTACAAGCTCCATTCGCAATTGCAGAGATAAGATCATTATTATTTTGTGAAGTATACATAATGGTTCTTGGGTTTTCTTCCTCAGAATAATAATGAATGGCCATACTGTCCTTACTAACTTCATCTATCATAATAAAGTCGCTGTATTTTGCGCCATTGGACTTTTCAATCTCAACTTGAAAGTAAGTGTCGTTTTTAAAGGAGTCAGAAAAGTCATTTTTCTTCTGCATCTCCTGAAAAATTGCAGAATCGTTGATACAGGTTTCTGCTCCAAGTTGTTGCACAAGACGCCAGTCTTTATGCTTATTATCATAAAGGTACTCTTCAGTTTGCTTGCCACAAGAGCTAAGTAAAATTGAAATAAATGTTATCGTAATAATTCTCATATACTTGCTCCTAAAAGAAAAATCCCATACCAATAGTTCCAGAATATACATCTGAATTCTTATTCTCTTCGACCGAATCTAAAGAGTTGCCATCGGCCTCTCCAGCGATTTCGCGCTCATTGTAGCTTGCGCTCATCCTAGAAGCCTTTATAAAAGAGATGATTCCTGTTTTCGAAATGAAGTTTACACCTAAGCTTGTTTTTACAAAGTCAAAGCTCTCTTCCAATTCCGCTAAGTAATTCTCAGCATCACTATTGTCAGGTTGAACTCCTTCAAAGTTGTATTCTTTTTCAATATTTGATTTTCCTTGGCCCATGCCAAGTTCAATAAAGGGCTGAATATTTAGATAACTTGTTTCGAAAAGATAATTTATAGAAGCACTTGCATGAGCGCCATAAATCAGATGGTCAGTTCTAACTGTTGCCAGATCAATATCTACATCTTCGGAGGCCTTGCCATTATTGCTCTCATTGCCTTTATTGTAAAAAGCACCTATTTTAACAGAGCTTGAAAGTGCACCAGTGATTGTGAACTCTCTTCCTATGTTTAGATCTGCTCCAAAGACTCCAAAGTTTTCTTCTTGAGCAACTGTAGCGTGTGTTCCTTTATATTCTGGAAGGATGGTGGGATAATCCATGTAACCAACACCTAGATTAAATATCCACTTTTTACTTTTGAGGTCCTCTAACTTGAAGCTTTCATCTCTATACTCTAAGAAACCGCTAGCGGAAGCTCCGACACAGGATAAAAGCGTGATAAAGAGAAGGCCAAACTTCATAAATCCTCCAAAAAGTTTTCATCTGTCGAAATTTTTGACAATTATTTCATCAAAAACACAACTTTTTAACTGTTTTTGTAGGTTTTATTGCATGGATTGTGCCAATTAGGCCCTCGTTACAGAAATTACTTCTTCCATCGCCTCGATAATGCTCACAACTTTTAAGAACTCGGAATAGTCCCCCACCTCAATCTCAAAAACAAAACTTCCTTTTAAATCAGGCAATGATTTTGCGACAGCACTCTTGATATTGACACCAAGACTGTTGATATTATTTGAGATCCTGGAAAGAATTCCTGGCCTGTCATGGGTAATAACCCTAAGGCTTACAGGATGCTTAAAGGTATAGGTTTGATTCCACTCGACATGAATTTTTCTTGAGTCTTCAAATTCTTGGATTCGTGTGCAGTTTTTAGTGTGAATAGTGATCCCTCTTCCACGTGTTATAAAACCAACAATAGGATCGCCTGGGATAGGATTGCAACACTTGCCCATCCTAACCATTATATCATCCAGTCCATCTACAATTACTGCATTGTCTTTATGAGAGTTTTTCTTAGCAGTGTTGGAAATTTTACTATATAGGCTTTCAACCGTTTTTTTCTTCTCAGGTTCAACACCTTCTTCTTTGTAATCTATACTTGGAATCAACTCCAAAATATTCTTCAAATGAAGCCTGCCTGAGCCTAGTGATTGATATAGCTCCTCGGCATTCTTTAAATGAAACTGATCATAGGTCTTGCTTAGCTCATTTTTCTTATCCAAGGCCTTCACGCTTGTTCCAAAGTCCTTTAAGGCCTTATCAAACATCTCTTGCCCAAGCTCTTTATTTCTCTCTCTTTCAACTTTCAAAAGGTGTTGCTTGATTTTTGTTCTGGCCCTTGAGGTTTTGACAATTTTAAGCCAATCTTTGCCAGGGGTTTGAGTCTTGCTCGTTAGAACTTCAACCGTGTCACCAGACTTGAGGCGGTACTTAAGTGGTACCATCTTTCCATTAACCTTCGCTCCCACACACTTGTTTCCAACATCAGTGTGAACAGCGTAAGCAAAGTCTAGCGGACTTGCTCCATGACGAAGCTCTTTTACATCCCCAGTTGGAGTGAAAACAAAAATTCCGCCGATATCTAAATCATTCTTAACCACATCCATGAACTCGCTGGAAGTAGGAATGTCACGGTTATATTCCATGAGCTCTTCAACCCATTTAAGCTTATTAAGATTCTTGGCACCTTCTCCCGTTTTGTATTTCCAGTGAGCGGCAACACCTGTTTCTGCAACTTCATGCATTTCATGAGTTCTAATTTGAATCTCAATTCTTTCGGCCTTAGGCCCAATGACTGTAGTGTGAAGTGATTGATAATTATTTACTTTAGGAATCGCAATATAGTCCTTAAATCTTCCTGGAACCGGTGTAAATGATGAGTGGATAATTCCAAGACATTTGTAACATTCAGTTATATTGCCAACCATAATTCTAAAGGCCAAAAGATCCTGAATTTGTTCAAAGTCTACATCTCTATTCTGCATCTTCTTATAAATGGAATAAAAATGTTTAGGCCTTCCATAAATATCTGCCTTAACTCCATATTCAGACAGTTTCTCGCGAACAAGTTCCACAGTCTCTCTAATATAAGACTCTCTCTCTGATTTTTTCATCGCCACTTTTTCAGCAAGACGATAATACATGTCAGGATGCAAGAATCTTAAGCATAAATCTTCCAACTCACTTTTCACCGAGTTAATACCTAAACGACTAGCGAGTGGTACATAAATATCTAGAGTTTCTTGGGCCTTCTTTACCTGTTTTTCTTTTGAAACATACTGAAGAGTCAGCATGTTATGCATTCTATCTGCAAGCTTAACAATGATAACCCTGATGTCTTTGGCCATGGCCACAACCATCTTTCGAAAGTTCTCAGCTTGAGATTCTTCTTTTGTCTTAAACTTAATTTTAGAGATTTTGGTACAGCCAATAACAATATTGCCTATCCCCTCTCCAAATTCTTGAATAATTTCTTCTTCAGAAACATCACAGTCTTCAACCACATCATGTAAAAGACCTCCACAAAGGGAGTCTAAGTCCATTTTGAGTTTGATTAGCGTTGCCGCCACATTTAATGGATGAATGATATAAGGTTCACCTGAGCTTCTTTTCTGTGGTCTATGGTGTCTTTCTGCGAACTCAAACGCTTTTTTTAAAGGAGTAAGATCAGTATCTTCTGGAAGATTCGCTTTGGCCCTTCTTAAAAGTTCATCAATTGTAAGGTCGCCCTCATGTGAAAAATCCAGTCTGTGATACATCTATTTCCTCAAAATTTCCTCGACAACTTTTTTAAGTGAAGCAACTGCATTCTCAATGTCGTCATTTGTCACCAAATAATCAAAGTCATTTCTTCGAGACAACTCGCTTTTGGCATTAGAAAGTCTTTCTTGAATTACTTCTTCGGAATCAGTTCCCCTAAGCTTAAGTCTTCTGCAAAGTTCTTCATAGCTTGGTGGTTCGATAAAGATAACATTGGCCTCTTGGCCATAGATTTTCTTCATTTGATCACAGCCTTGAACATCCAAATCAAAGAGAAGGTTTTTTCCTTGCTCAAGGCCTTGGTCAACAAAGCTTTTTAGGGTGCCATAATAATTGGAATGAACTTGTGCCCATTCTATGAACTCGTTATTGTCCTTTCTTTCAATGAACTCTTGCTTGCTTAAAAATCGGTAGTCCACGCCATCAATCTCACCCTTTCGGATAGGACGGGTAGTACAGGATACAGACCACTCAAGCTCTTTCACTTCATGCATTAGCTTTGCTATCAATGTGCTTTTACCAGTGCCGCTTGGAGCGACGATAACAATCAACTTTCCTCTCTTCAAAATGCCTACTCCAGATTAAGGGCCTGTTCCCGGATTTTTTCCAATTGAGCCTTCATTTGCACCACCGATTCAGAAATGTCAGTAGAGGCTGATTTTGAACCGATTGTGTTGGTTTCCCTATTCAGTTCCTGAACCATAAAGTCGATCTGTCGCCCAATTTCTCTGGAGGCCTGCAAAGTCTTATCAAGTTTTTGAAGGTGAATTGAAATACGATTCACTTCCTCATCAATATCCAGCTTTTCCAAGTAGTAGATTACTTCCTGCTGAAACCTTTGATCTTCTATTTGCAAATTCTCTTGAGAGAATTTTGCCAAAAATTTCTCTTTGACTTTGTCCTGGTATGAGTCTTTTAAAGACTCAACAACTTTATAGTGTTCAGTGTATTGTCTTTTATGTTCTTTGAGGGTTTCAACTAGTTTTTGTCCTTCCTCGCAGCGACTCTCGGTCAAACTCTCCATTGCTAAATCAAATGCCTTGAGTGTTAGCTCCTGAAGCTCACTCTCTTTATCATCTTCTTCTATATAGAACTCGTTCTTTAAAAATCCAGTTGGATTAATATTAATTGCAACACCTGTTGCATCAGAACACTCTTTCAGGTCTTTAAGGAAGGCCTTTATCTTTTCTTTATCTAGCTCAAATGATGCCTTCGCCTGTTCTTTTCTTTTATAGTTTACAAAAATATCAAAAGAGCCTCTTTTAAATTTTTGATCTATCTTCTTCTTCATAGGAAGTTCTATTGAATTAAGAAGAGATCCCATTTTAAAACGGATATCCTTAAATCGATGGTTAACCGATTTCATTTCTACGGATACCTTGTATTTTTCGCCTTCGGCCTCACCTTTGCCAAAGCCGGTCATTGATTGCAACGCCATTAATTTTGTCCTTTTTCGGAAATAATGGTTTGGTTACCCATTTTTCTGAACTTTTCAAACCTATGCTCCAAGAGCTCTTCCTCACCAAGCTTTGCCAGGGACTCCAACTCCTTCTTAAGTGCTGAAGTCAGATTCTTGCAAGCTTCATCAATGTTTCTATGAGCTCCACCCGCCGGCTCAGGAATGATTCCATCAATGATGTCTAATTCAAGTGCCTTCTGAGGTCCTAATTGGAGTGAGTTAGCAGCAGTTTCGGCCTGTTTTGGATCTGCCCAAAGAATTGATGCACAAGACTCCGGAGATATTACAGAGTAAACAGAGTACTCCATCATGAATGCCTTATCGGCTATCGCAATACCGAGTGCTCCACCGGATCCCCCCTCTCCAATTACCACTGCAATGATTGGGGTTTTAATACCAAACATCTCTTCCAAGTTTTCTGCGATAGCTTGTGCTTGACCGCGCTCTTCAGCTCCGATGCCGGGGTATGCGCCGGGAGTATCTACAAAAGTTATGATTGGAATCTCAAATTGTGCCGCCATTTTCATAACTCTTAAGGCCTTTCTATAACCTTCCGGTCTTGCCATTCCAAAGTTTCTTAAGATCTTGTCTTGAGTCTTTCTGCCTTTCTCAATCCCAATGACAGCAACCTTTTGGCCTTCTAAATAACCAAATCCTGCAACCATGGACGGGTCATCTGAGAATCTTCTATCTCCATGAACCTCATGGAAGTCGCTAATTACTTTATCGATATAATCCATAGTATGAGGACGTTGAGGGTGTCTTGAAAGTTGTACTCGCTCCCATGGAGAAAGATTGTCATAGATGTCTTTTATAAGTCCATCCACCTTATCTTGAAGAGCGTTGATCTCTTTAGAGATATCAATTCCAGGCTTGGCGTTTGCTTCTTGAAGCTCTTTAATTTGATTTTCCAACTCGTGGACAGGTTTTTCAAAATCGAGAGTGTAATCCATAGTTTCCAACCTATTTTAAAATTTTCTGTGTATTAGGCCAGTCTACTTACTTTTACTCGTTTTGATAACCATTTAGGGACTATTTTATTGCTCACTCCAGCCCTCTACAAGGCCCTGTTCAAAATAGATGAATTTTACTTTTCCTGCCCTGTGGTATGCCCACCGCTCATAAGGAGAATTAGGGTCATTCCCTGCCTTATCTAGGCGATCAGGCTCTCCCCAACTATTCAAGACTTGTTGCTTGCTCATTCTGTAAGAAAGATCATTGCTAAAGTAAGTCTGGGCCACTTCCCTTGTTGAAAGTGATCTTGATGGTGAAATTCCTCGCACTCCAAGATACTCATCCTGCTGTGCAGGAGGAAGTCTCAGGTAGTATATTCTTTCATAATCTGAGCCTAATTGGTCTTTAACTCGCAAGTATTCATTGTAATTTTGGTCACTTAGGCGGGATTCGAGCCAAGAAAGCTCTCTTTTTATAGAATTGTCATATCTGCTTCTTTCCTGCTGCGCGGCCGTAGCAGGAGCCCTTCCCATAATCTCATTATGTGGACGGTAGGCCCTACCGCTATCTCCCGGTACTACAGCGAAGTCCTGTTCAGGCATAAACATTGGCTCGTCTAGTCTGTTATCCATCTGCTCGTAGAAGTCTCTATGATCCAGCATTGAGCAAGAAACACTTAAAAGTGCCAATAAAATTGTAAAGAATGTGGTTTTGATACCCATAACTCTCTCCTAGTTCCATATCTCTAATCGGAGCTTGATCCCTAACTGATGAAGTTTTTTTAAAGGATTACAACTACTTGGGAAATATTTGCCGAAAAAACCGGCCAAAAAGGTTAACTAGTAGACGCAACGCGCCGATAAAAGGTTAAGAGAGGATCATGTTAGATAAGTTTGAAAAACTAGAAAATTTAATAAACAAAATATTGAGTGCCATAGGCAGCTGGCTCAAGAAGCTTTGGTATCTCATTGTGCCGTCCATTATTTTTGAAAAATGGAGAGCTCTCAAGCTATCCATTTACAATAAGGTGGAACTTTTCAAAGAGAAGGCCAGATCTAACAAACAAAAGAGTGCAAGTGTTGGCGCAAAGTACATTGGGCAGCTAAATGCATTTCTTGATCGCTGCAAAAACTATCCAGCAAAAGAAAAGTCCATTGAGAACGCTTTAAAGCTTAAAGACTTTTTAGTTAAAACTCCTCTAAAAAACCATGCTGATGTCATCTCAAAGTTTATTGCAAAACAAGTGGAGAGAGTTGCCGTTGTACTTAAAAAGTTCACCTCCACCCAGGCCCTAATAGCTGAAGCTGCATTGGTGATGATAATGCTTGGAACTTACGGGGTGTATGTATCTAGTGAAAAGATTTATAAAAAAGAATACGCCCAAAGAGCTCCGGCCAGCGAGGAAGAGTACCTCTACCGACCGGATTATTTGAAATTTGGAAAGAGAACTTTGAAGGTGTTTAATGTTAAAGTTCCAATCTTTGTGGAAGATTTAAAGTCGGTATCAAGTGTAACGGTGGACTTTACAGTTCGTACAGATACCCGATTTGCTAAAACCTACCTACAAGAATACGAGTACAAGCTTATAGATCATTTTTTTATGACTACCCAGCCTGTTGTCTCTTCCTTCCCTTTAGAGCATGAGGGAAAAGAGATTTTAAAACATAAAATCAAAGAAGAGCTCAACTTCTTTTTAGATAAAAACAAAGTAGAGGGCGATGTCGTTGATGTAGAAATCATCTTTATCGTCGGCTCCTAAGAACAGCGATCAAGAATATTTTTTACAGACCTTGGGGTGATGGCAAGCTTTCTCGCTGTCATTGCCGCATTCTGTCCGCATTTAAAATACATACTCTTAACATACTCATATTTCATATCTTCAAGTGTTCTTGTTCTCTCATCAGATGAGAATGTAAGCTCCGATAAGTCACTGCTCTCAACCGCCAGCAACTCATCCAAAGAATCAAACTCCAGTCTCTGGCCTTTTGCATACAGCATTTTTTTCTTAAGGTGCCCTAGAAGCTGTCTAATATTACCAGGCCATGGAAGAGTCTTGTAAAACTCTACCAAGTGGTTGGAGATTAAAACTCGATTATCCGCTCCAAATCGGGCACAAATTTGAGAAACAAGCTCTTCATTGTATCTCATGGACGGCAAAGAAACTGAGAGTCCAGAGGCAATCCTATAATAAAAATCTTTTCTCATTTTTCCTCTTTTCACCAGACTCTTTAAATCTGTGCCGCTTGCACAAACCAATCTACATTCTGTTTGGTAGTCTCTTGATGCCCCAACAGGCCTGACCTTAAACTCATCTAAAAAGATTAATAACTTTGTCTGAATTTCAATTGGTAGAGAGTCAATCTCATCCAAAAATAATGTGCCGCCCTTGGCATCCCTAAAGGCCCCGGCCTTATCATTATGCGCACCTGTGAATGCACCTTTTACATGTCCAAAGAGTTCGGATTCAAGAATTGTCTGGGAGAAGGAGGATAAATTGAGATGGACGAAGTTTGACTCAGGCCTAGATAGCTTGTGAATACCTTTGGCCAGAGTAGTTTTACCGGTACCGGTCTCTCCGCAAATAAGCACAGGAAGATCTGATTCTATAATTTTTAAGCCTGAATCATCAATTGGCAGAGAGTTTTCAACTTTTGTTGGAGACTCAACTTCCAACTCGTTATGCCCCATCTCCACCCTATCCCCTCGCTCAAGAAAGGCCTCATTAGTAAAGTTTCCATTGTGGCGAAACGGTGCACCTTCAACAGTTGTAAGCAGGAACCTCTGTTTAAACTCTCTGTTTCTACCCATCGTTTTTACGCATCTTAGTTGATAATGAAGCTTCTCCCTATCTAAAGTGTCTAGGGATTTGTGACATCCGCTAACTTCATTTGGAGAATTTGTAGAAAAATCAATCTTGGTTCTCATTAATTTAAATTTGCTTCTTCTGCCATATAAAGGCCTGAATATTAATGAATCTCCCTCTCTAAGTCCCCTAGAGTCCAACAAGTCTGAAACATGACACAGTTCTTTTTGCATAGCTTTTTCCCCTTTTTCGCTTTGGGCTTTTCAAGCTCCATGCCATGCGCTAATACCTTTTAAATCAGAAACTTAGGCCATTGATTGGTTCAGGAACTATACTTATGCAAAACGAATTGCTTACCAGAGGCAGCGCTAAATTTTTAAGAGCTTACGACAAGCCGGAAGACATCATTAAGTGGTTTGAAGCAAACCCTGCTCCAGGGCTGGCAATGGCGGGAAGATCAAATGTGGGAAAATCGTCTTTAATCAACGCTCTGTTTGGACCCAAAACGGCGAGAACCTCCAAAACTCCAGGAAGAACTCAGAAGATCAATATTTTCAGTTTTGAAGTACAAGGCGAAGACGAGCAAATCCAAAAGTTTTACCTTTATGACTTGCCAGGTTACGGTTTTGCCCAGGTTTCAAAGTCTATGCTTAGAAACTGGCAGGAGTTGATGACATCATTCTTTTTAAATTTAAATGATCAAACTCTAGTGTTGAACATCCAAGATGCCAGGCATCCAAATCAAAAAAGTGATTTGTCCTTCTATGATTTTATTGACCCCAAGTACGTGGATATATTTTTGGCGTTTAATAAGATTGATAAATTAAAAAAGCAAAAGGAGAAAGCGGCCCTTAAAAACTTAAAAGCAAAAATCTATGAACAGTATAAGGCCGTTAAGCAGATACATTTCATTTCAGCAGAAAAAAGAACAGGGTGCCCAGAGCTTGAGTATGCTATAGGCTCATACCTTCTTTCAAAGCTCTAACTTTTTTTAATATTTTGAACATCTTCTTCAAGCTCTTCTAATTCACTTTGAAGAGTTTGAATTTTTTCAAGCATCTGCTTTGCTTGAGGGTTATCCCAGTTTAGTTCATTTGAGTCGATGCAGTCTTTAACGAGTCTGCCAAGGTTTTCATAGGTCTCTTTAAGTTGAACATTCGACTGGGAAGCTGTAAGCATCTTCATCCCAATTTGAGTGGTCCTCTTCAGTTCGGTTTGACATGATTGAACCAAGTCATTGAATTTGGCCTTCCAGTCTTGGTCATTTAAATCGGACTTATTTTTGTTTTCTTCACTCATTGTGCAATCCTTGATCAATTTTCCCGCTTACAGTATATCGCTAAATCCCTTATATATAAAGATAGGTAATCATAAACGGGATATTATGCTTGATCAATTAGGTCTGGGGCTCAATGAGCAAGAAAAGGCCAAACAACAGATGGTTCTTCAAAGGCTCAAGGAGCGTTATCACAATTATAGTGATCCTTGGGGTTTTGACTTAAATACGGTGGGAAAGGCATTAAGTATTCTTCTGCCTATTTATTCAAGATACTTCAAAGTCAGGGTTTTTGGTGCTGAAAACATAAAAGATGAACCTTATATCTTTGTATCCAACCACACTGGCCAAATTCCAATAGATGGAGCCTTAATCACCTTGGCAACCGCCTTGGAATCAAACCCACCAAGGATACTCCACTCTATGGTTGAGAGGTTTTTGGCGAGCTTTCCTTTTTTAGGAGATTTGTCAGCACAGACAGGCTCAATTCTTGGCGATAGAGAAAACTGTAAATGGCTTTTAAATAAAAAAGAGTCCATACTTGTTTTTCCAGAGGGAGTGCGTGGGATTTCAAAAAGCACATCCCACTTTTATGAGCTTCAACCTTTTACAAATGGATTTTACAGAATAGCCCTTAATACGAAGACAAAGATACTCCCTGTAACAGTGGTAGGTGCTGAAGAGATGTTCCCATTAGTTGTCCACGCCAAAAAGGCTGGAAAAGCATTAGGACTTCCCACGCTGCCGATTTCAGCGAATCTATTCCCCCTCCCTTCTCCAATAGATATTTACTTTGGAGAGCCCATTGAATTGCCAGAGCAACTTGATGCCGAGGCCCAAGATAAAGAAATAAGACCTCATGTGCACGAGATTGAAAAAGTGATTAAGGGCCAAATAAAGCATGGGCTTGAAAATAAAAGGGAATTCTTAGAGCCCTTAAAGCGGCCAGTTGAGTTTATTTCAAGGCTTAAGGAATTTTTGTGAGCGAACAAAAAACAAAAAGAGTTTTGATCATTGGCATTGTTGGTGGGCTTGCACAAATCACAGCAAGACTATTACTTCAAAACCACCCAGATTGGGAGATCGTTGGTATTGATTCAAGGGACACCAATAGAGTTCAAAACATCAAAGGCCTTAAGACAATCACTATGAAGTACTCTCGTGGAAATTTTGAAAAAATTTTTAGAGAAGAAAATTTCGATATAATATATCACCTAGCACGATTTAGTCATGCATCCTTGGGAGCTGAAAACCTAACAAAACGATTAGAACTAAGTGTAATGGGCACCAACAGAATCCTGGATATGGGACTGCGATTTGGTGTAAAAAAAATTATTGTCTTAAGTACTTATCATGTTTATGGGGCACTCCCAGACAACTCAATATTTTTGCCCGAAGACTCCCCTCTTAAAGCAAGTATTCAGTATCCAGAATTGCTGGATGTTGTAGAAATGGATCAAATAGCCACTAATTTCATGTGGAAGTATCAAAAGAAAATTGAGGTGGTTGTTCTTAGGCCAAGTAATATTATTGGCAATCAGATTAAAAATACGATGAGTCGCTATTTGCAAAATCCTCTTGCATTAAGGCCAGTAGACTATAATCCAATGTTTCAGTTCATTCATGAATTTGACATGGCCAGTGTATTGATGCGCTCTGCACAAGAGCTTCCCACCGGTATTTACAATGTGGCCACAGATGACTTTGTCTCTCTTAGAAACGCATTAGAGGTTGTCGGGGTAAAAGGAATTCCATTTTCCATGGCACTGGCCGGCCCCCTAAACAAATTTCTTAAAAAAATGAATATTAAAATCCCTGACTATCTCATTGATTATTTGAAATACTCTTGTTTAATCAGCAATAAAGAGCTTAAAAAGCACCTAGGCGAGAACTTTTATAGGTTTAACATGGAGGAAACTCTTAAACTTTTAAGGGCCTAAAGATTTATTGACCTTTAAACCTAATTCTAATAGTATGAATCCCACTAAAGTGCCCGGGTGGCGGAATGGTAGACGCAGCGGATTCAAAATCCGCCGCCAGCAATGGCGTGGGGGTTCAAGTCCCTTTCCGGGCACCACTTATCAAACTCGAACTGTAAAGCCTTCCTTTGTTGAAAGGCTTTTTTGGTTCTGGAATGATGTTTATTTTGTCTACATGGAAATGAATACCAACTGAGTCGCCCCCAACTCCTACATTGTGAATCACTCTTTTAATCCAAAGTTTTTTTTCAGAATGAACTCCTCCCTTCCCCGCTAACACATTGGTAAAGTATGGAAAAGACTAATTGGTGTTAGAAAGCGAACACCCCTTATAAAGTCTTCCCTCGGCAACAAAATAGTCATTATTGATGGCAAAATATAATTATATTGAATTTAAAAACCATTACTTAAATGAGCAAGGAGTTACAATGAAAAAAATATTAATGGGATTGTTGTTTTTGGTAAGCCTGTCAAGTTTAGCTAGCATATCTACAATTATTCCCAATGGTAACTTAAAGAATATTTCGAAGGGTGACTGCCAAGCCTCGATTTATGATAATTCAGGACTCTGTGACTCAAATGATTGCAAAGCCTTGATTATTGATAATGCAGGATTCTGTGACTCAAATGATTGTAGAGCCTTGATTTATGATAATGCAAGATTCTGTGACTCAAATGATTGCAGAGCCTTGATTTATGATAATGCAGGATTATGTGATTCCGATAATTGTAGAGCCTTGATTTATGATAATGCAGGACTTTGTAAATAAAACTCTAGAGAAGTGAACTAAGTTTGAGCGACAAGGCTCAGATTTAAAATACAAAAGAGAAATGTGTTCGGAAAAGCTAACTTTAGACTTAGGAAAAAGAAGTTCAGAGTTTGGGCGTCCTGTTAAAGACTTAGATAACGTAGGTTTAAGAATAAGAAGTGGTATAAAAGAAACACTAAATATATTTTTAGTTGAAGGACACAACTTTACATTTCCGACACAAGTTTTTGCAGACATGAGTGCTAATACTTCTCAAAGACCATTGGATAATAGATTGCCTGTAAAAGGTGAAATGCTCAGTCTTAATTATGGTGAGATCGAATAATAATAGTAACTCGAACAACTCATGGTCATCAAAGATAAGAAATTAAAATAAGACCCGTCTTTTACGACGGGCATTGTTATTTTGCAGAAGACTTTTGATATCCAGTTAGCATTCTTGAATATTCACTATACTTTTTAAGGCCTTTCTTGTGAGATTCAGTAGCTTTGCTCGGCATGTCTTTAACAGTAAATCCATGATCGATTAAAACTAAAACTGAGAGAATAGTAATACCTTTTGATAAATCACTATTAATACCCTAAAGGATTATGTCGGCTCCAAAGTGCCTCAAGTACCAGTCAAGGGCATTAAAGGTACGCCCAAAATGAGAGACCGATTATTAAAAGCTCAATCTTAAGTTTTAAAATATGCACAGTATTTGGGTTGCTCACTAGGTTGGGTAATTGCTCTAAATCCTGTTCATTGATGATTTTGAGATCTTTCCTACGGCCCCATGTCATTTAAATTATTTGGCC
>CATMLK010000038.1:0-36354 GCA_950070535.1 uncultured Bacteriovoracaceae bacterium
CAGACTGCACGGTTTGGATCCTGAAACTGTCTATAATCAGGTTCTGACCTTTTCATTTTAGTCATTTTTATTTCTGATTTCGGTATTGGGCGCTGACCACTATATACGAAACCAGCTATTAATGTTAAAACGAACATTGTTTGAATAAATTGCTTCATGATTTCTCTCTCCTTGGTTTTTTTATGTATTATTTATGTTATTTTATTTTTTAATTATTAATTATCCAGAATATAATTTGCAATTTGCACTAAATCTAAAATATTAACTGTGCCGTCTCCGGTAAAGTCCGCCGCACATTCATAAGCCGGTGTACTAATTTCTAAAATCAAATTTACAACCTGCACGAGATCCAATATATTCACAATTCCATCACCGGTTACGTCACCCACATTCACAGCACAATCTGAATCATCGCCCATACCGTAGTATCCATTCCTGTAAGAATTACCCCTGTACATTCTCCAATATCCATCAGTACTGCCAGAAGATTTGATGTCGATACCTACAAAACTGTTTACAGATCCGGCAAAAATCTCCAAATCTCCATCGGCATCCATATCCTGTATTAAGGGTGATGCTGTAAAGGGAAATTCATTATCCATAGGGAAACCCTCATGAGGGCTGCCATCTAGGTTATATACCAGCACATCTGTAAGCTCTGTGACAGCAATAATCTCTGCCGATCCATTATTATCTAAATCTGCAAATGCACTAGTACAAAAAAGAGTGATCAGCAGTAGTTTAATCAAAACTCCACCCCCCGACCAGGCCTGCACCCCCTCTCAATGGAATGACCCCAGCATTAAAGTCTTCATGTGCCTTTAGAAAACTAAATGGATTGATTATCCTACCTATCACACGTTTAAAACCTGATTCTGAGTTCAAAAGTTCTACAGATACCTTCTCTAAACCAGTTCCAAGAATCGCACCAAAAATTGGTGTATTAAAAGTATCTTGAGCACTAGGTCTTTCGGTATAGCTTTCAATTAGTGTTTCAAAATACAAGCTTGAAAGGGCCCCCAAGAAAAAAGACTTCTCCCTAGTGTAGCCATGTGCTCTATAAAACAGAAAGACCTGGGCACCTGTAAGCGGATGACCTAACAGATTCCAAACACTGTTGTCGGGGTCATACTGAAAGTCCAAAAATCTTCTCTTATACCCTTCCCAGGAACCATCTTCTTTAATGGTATCTGACTGACTGACAATATAACCAACGCTGTGAAAGACAAAAACCTGTCCCTGCCTGTAAGCAGTTTCTCTAAGGTTGTGATCTCTATCTTTATATTCAAAACCAAGAGCACCTAGACAGATGCTCATTGCAACAATAAATATTTTAATGACCAACACGTTATAATAGAAGGTTACATCCTGTCCTTAAATTGCAATCTAGGAGGAGCATCCGTTTCAAATTCAAGATTAAGCTGGGAGTTGTTATCTCCAAATACGTTCATATCGTCTTGTGGAGAATAGTCCCAGGAGACATCCTCTATATATATGGAATTATCTATTATGAACTCAGCATCCTGCATCATCTGTGGTGCTATAGAATCTTCTTCCACATCAGCAGTATAGAGATAGTAAATATCCTTTCCCGTATTGTTATAATCTTTCCCGCCACATGAGGTGAGCGAATTCCCGACTAGTAACATCAACAAAACATTAAAAAATTTCATAGGCCCCCCTTTAATAAATAAAAGAGCAAAACAGGCGCCATTCCGCCAGTAGAACCAAATTCATCAGGATTGAAAGAGCAGAATTTTCTTATATTTTTCTTAATATTTACTCAAATTCAAGGTTTAGACCCATTTAACCGTATATGTAAGTAAGAATTAGATTAAGATGTTCTTAATAGGCGAAAATTTGAAAAACCAAAACCAAGAGACCACACATTCATTACAGTTTCAAAATATGGAAGTTTTGGACCAAGAAGCAGCTGTAAGTGAAAATATCTTGGATGTTCAGTCCAAATGGCAACCATCATGGGAACATATCGCTAGATACTTTTTAGAGTACAAAAGTACCATCCTTACTGTATCAATTTTAACACCATTTCTGTTGTTTTCACTCTTTCAAAACCGGCTCTACAAGTCACAAGTAGGCTTTAAGATCGAGCCAGGACAAGACCTTACATCAAACATCCTTTCAGACTCTTTACTGGGTATTCGCCCCAATAAAAACTCCTTAGACAACATACCTGAAAGAGCATTGATAACAGCAAGAAGCACATCCTTTTACCAAGAACTGTCAGACATTGTAATTGAGCATAGGGATCACAAACATATTAAGTTCAAGCTTGGGGAGGAAAGGAAAGGTTGGGTGGAGTTTCTAAAAAAGAAACTCCTTGGAAAAATTGAGGTCGATGGGAAAGAGAGATTGCACTCAAGGATAAGCGAGCAACTTGAACAGGTTGTAAAAGTTAAAAAAGAGGGAGAAAGCAACATCATATTTACAGTGGCCACAAAAAATTTAAAGCTTACAAAGGACATCCAAAACTTAATAAAAAGGAATGCCTCCGAACTTATGGTGAAGGATCCTCTTGAGGAGGCACGCAGTGCTTTGCAGATTATAGAAAATAGCGAGGCCTCTATTTTTAAAGAACTAGATGAACTTGACGCAAGCATACTGAAACTTCAAAGTGAGTTTAAAACACTAATACCTCAGGAACTTCCGGCCAGGTATTCAAGTATGAGGTTGGAGATCGAAAAAGGAATTCTGAGCAATAAGACAAAAGAAAGACAGCTGCAACAAAGTATTCAACGGCTAGTAAAGTTGGAAAAACAGGCAGATGCCCTAGATTATTCAGTCCTTAGAAGAAAAGAAGAGAAAGTAAGTGAACTTGCGTCACTAATTGCCGCTACAAAACACTTAAAATCATCTCTCACCGCTTTAGAATTAGATTATAAGGAGTTACCAGAGTTTAGCTCCAAAATCGAAAAGTACACTCTTAGAAAGAAGATTCTCTTGGAAAAGCTCAACAAACTAACAGAACAAATTTCACTAGCAAAAATTTCTTACGAAAAGGTCAAAACATCTATCACCGACCTCAATGTCAGCGAAAAGGTTCAAGTTACAAGCACGGTTAAAATCATTGCAAAAACCGCGGTGGTTTCTCTATTCGTAGTTGGCCTGCTCTTGAGTGCCCTCTATTACAAGCAGAGTCTCTTTCCTATTCTGATGTCAAAAGAACAACTTGTTCTGCCAAAAAACCTATTGGCCGCAACGATGCCAAAACTAAGAACCAAAAGAAGAAATGGGAAATCTTTGGGAATCCATCCAAGAACCATGGCCCTAGATAATTTATATAAGACCCAACTTCAAAATCTCAAGTGGATTAGCCTTTGCGCTCTATCAAAGAACTCAAATGTTTCGGAGGAAGTTGAAGGGATTTTGGAATCCATTCTCTCCAAAGGAAAGTCTGTTACATTAATTATCCTGGACGGGGCAAAATTAAAAAAATCAGCGGTTAGAAGAGTTATAAACAACTATGCCACTTCCTTAAACGTTGTTTATCTAAAATCCAAGAGCGATAAATACGAATTTCCAAATATAAAGTTACTAAGAAAAACACTAAATAATCATAATCAAAGCGATTACCAAATTGTTTTGACCCATGACTTGGAAACATCCCCTGATGGGTTAATAATGTCACAGGTTGTAGAGAGAAGTTTTATATTAGCTCAACTGTTTCACTCTACAGAGAAAAGTGTAAAGAGGTTTAATCAAAGAAAGTCTGAGCTTGCTGGCCAACTGAGAGACAAATTTACTTACATACTCACAAATGCAATAACTTACGACGATATAAAAACATTTATTTACCCTAGTGGAGACAATAAGGATGAAAAACATGAAGTTTCAAAGGCATCTTAGCCAATTATTAATTTTATCATTTTTATTTTCCTCCATAAGTGCCCACTCACAAGAATTTTTCAGAGCGACGGAGAGCAAAACAAAATACTCATTGAAAGGTAGCGAGTATATTTCAGGACAAAATTATAAGGACGCTCTAATGCGGGTAAACCTCTTGGGTGCTGTAAATAAGCCCGGGGCACACTTAGTCCCGGCCAACAGTGAGCTAACTTCCCTACTAGCATTTGCAGGGGGCCCAACTGAGGACGCTGACATAGAAGAGATTGTTATTAAGAGAAAGTCTAGCAAAGGCTATACAGTGATTACGCACAACCTCGACTCATTTTTAAAAAGTGAGCAACAAACAGACTTAAGGCTCAGGCCTAATGATTTAGTGCATGTCCCTCAGAAAAAACCATTCATCAGCGATAATGGATTAAAGGTTCTCACTGTGACATCCACAATCTTAGGCCTCATAGTGTCAGGCCTGGTCATTGATGACAGACTCTAGATTGTCTATTTCAATGAATTTAGCTAATTTAAATTTTTTGAAGCTCTTAACGACGTGATATGCCTTCATATTCTTTGAGTGCTGAAGTATATTTCTAGCAACAACGATGTTCCTTGGTGCCAAGAGATATAAACACAGACCTTTAGTAGCCTTCAATTGATTTTCGACGATGGTTATGTCTTTAGTTTGTTTGGCGTTTTCATCAAAATTCCCAATAACCACAGCATGACCATTATTAATGGTGACCTTGTTTTGTGTAATAATACAACCCTGAACGCCATGCCGTAAAAAAATGGCCGCATCATTTGGATTTGCATTATTTAGATTACAGTTTGTTATAATATTAGCTTTAATGATGATATCAGTAACCATGTTAGATTTATGTTTATAGGTCATCCCTGAACTGATTAAAAGCCCAGAGAACTTACAATTTTTGATTATGTTTCCATCCACAATAACTTTCGAACTTGACCCTTCTTTATCTGGTGATATTCCCTTTAAATCAAAACCATGAACAGCACACCCATCCACTATATTGGAATTTATTACTAGCTCCTCTCCACTCCAGTAAGTATCAATAGCATCAGAACTTTCTTTATGATCAACCCCAATATTATTAAATTGGTTTTTGGAGATTATAACCTTTTTGACAGCTTGCCTGAGCCTGATACTGTCTCGTACACTTTTTTCAAAAACATTTCCTTCAATATTAAGATTTGTGACATTGCTTAAAAATAAATGCCTTGAAAAACCAAAGCAGGTGTTACCTCTAAACAATAGGGGCCCAACAGGATTTTTATAAGTAAGATCCTTGTCCTCATTTGTATTTACATCTGCTTTTAAAACACAATAGGCATTGCCGCTGAAGTGGCAATTCCGAATAATCAAGTTTGAGCAACCTTCTAGCATTTTAATAATACTAGATTGCTTACTTGGCCCGATTGTTGTCTTAAATACAACGTTATCAATTGTAACATTCCTTCCAGCAACTAAAATGGCATCAGGCCCATCGATCTCTATTGTTCCTGGCCCTTTTATAAAGTTGTCATCCCCTAAAACAAGCTTTTTTAGCTTATGTGTTCCACCATTTAAGTGTAATTGTCCCTTTTTGTGAGTGTCCGAGGAAGCACCAAAAGAAGCTAAGGCCGCTACACTTGATATGATGGAACCAATAAACTGTTTGCGGGTAAGTTTCACAAGAGTTCCTTAGAGTAAAATAGAGACCTGTTGAACGCATTCAACCCTTCGCGATAGATTGTCGAAATTTCTTTTGCGGTTCGATTCACGTCAAAGGCCTTTCGTGCCAGCCGTGATCCGAGCACTGCCATATTTTGCATTCTCTCTCTGTTTTTGTATGCATACAGAATAGCATCTGAACAGTTTTGTGAAGCTCGTTCAACAAGCAAACCAGTCTTGTTATTCACTATTAATTCAGAAAGTCCTCCTACATTGCAAGCAATCACTGGCACTTCATGTAAAAGCGGCTCAAGGACCCCTCCGCAGTTTTCGCTATAGGGCATATGAATACATACATCCATGGTTTTCCAGCCTCTGCTAACCTCAAAAGGTTTTAAAGCTCCTGGCATTTGACAGTTTATTGGGCAAAGACTTTGTAGTTTTTTTTCATAAGACTTGCTTCCACCCCACTGCTCTCCCCAGAAGACCCCTTTGATAGACCTATTTTTAATTAAGCCTAGGCCTTCAAACATTAACTCATGTCCCTTTAGTCCAGAAGTTTGAAACAGGTATTTCTTGGGAGGATAAAAGTAGCTAATATTTCCCACGATGTAATCATCACCACTAAACTTTAATTCCTTCCTAAGCCCTAAACTTTTTGTATCATAGTCACTGATCTCGTTACCATAATAACTCATTCCAACTCTATCGCCAGGAACCCCTTCATTTAAGTACAACTCACGTATTGCATGACTTGAGGCTATCCAAAAATCATTAGGCCTAGCACTCATTAAATCCCATTTTTTGAAGAGAGCACTCTCCATATGCAAAGGCCCCGGAACTTGGAAGGCAACAGGAAGCTTCAAGACTTGTCTGGCAAGTATCGTTGTAGAGAAAAAATGGGAATGAACGAGCTCGGGTCTAAAGTCTTCAACTACTTCATTTAGAAAAGTTCTTCTTTTGTTGTACTCCCAAGGTCTTTTAACAGGTAGTTCAACATTGCCAAAATAAAGCTTAGCACCTGAACTTCTCCAGGCATTTAACATTTTCCCCCTGGGGGATGGTAGTATCACACCTATTTCATGACCTTCCCTAACAAGAACCTTTACCTGTTCAGCTGCCCACCTGGCACCATCGCTGGTCTTCACTAGATGGAGCACTCTCATAAAACTTCCTCAAGATGATTTTTTATGGATAGGTAGAAATCTTTTCTTCGGATTTCTAACTTATCTCCTAGATAGTCCTTTGCCTTATGGAAATTTCGACTTGAAATAATATTTTTTTGTTCAACACTTTGATCCATAATTTTGATCATTTTTTGTGCTAATTGTTCAACATCATTTACTGGAGCAATCCATTCAGCGTCAATCAACTCTCTTATCCCTCCGATATCGCTACCAACACAGAGACAACTGCATGCCATGGCCTCAATCATTGCTCTTGGTAGGCCTTCACCTCTCGAAGGTAGGACAAAAAATGGAGAGCTTACTAGAAACTCTCTCACCTGTTCAGAGCTTGCGACAGACCCATGAAAGTAAATGGAGTCTTGTACTCCAAGGGAGATGGCCAATTCCTCAAGCACTAGGCGTTTTCGCCCATCGCCAACAAAGTTAAGTCTGGCCCTTGGATGCTTATTCAGAAGAATCTTAAAGCTCCTAATCAATATATCTGGTGCTTTTTGAAACTGCTCCAATGTTCCCACAAAAACCCAATCAAAATCATCTCTTCCAAATGTTTTATTTTCAAATAGAAAATCTTTTGAAAGGTTGATGCTTGAGGCATTAATTGTCTTAACAGAATTTCTTGGTGGATAGCGTTTTTGAAGTGCATGTTCTGTCACATATGATGAAAACTTTGCACCAGCACATTGTTTCTTTAGCTTATATGCAAAGTACAGTCGCAACAAAGGCCTGACAGGATGACTAATTGCTCCTTTAGCAAAAACATCCCAAGGGTCACCGACAACCTCAACTGCGTAGGGTATGCTTCGTTTTTTAAGTATTGGAACTAATAAATCAGCAATTGGCGAGCCTATCCTTAAAATATAAGCACCCTGATTTGTATCTGCCAGCAAATTTAATTTACGTTTCAAACTTGGCAACTTCATAAAACCCTGTTTAGCACCAATATAAGAGTCCAATTCATAAAACTTTATCCGATCGCTACTAACTCTAATTTCATTCCCTTCAAGTTTGAGAAGTGGCCTCACTCTTGCGACGATCAAGACCTCTGAAAAAATATCTAAGTAACGTTTCCAAAATTTTTGATCAAAAGCTCCAAGTGTATAAAGTTCCCCTTTATATGAGTAGAATCGATGTTCAAGAGTTATAATTGCCTTCATATTCGCTTCCTTATGCTCAATAGGTAGGATAATGAATTAATAAAAAGATATATAAGAGTTGCGTAGAGAATACCTTTAAAAAGTGCCAAAGAATCATTTCTCAGTGCATACATAACAAACCCAACACTGAATAATGTCAGATATCTAAAGAATTCACTTGTTGAAAACCTTTTCAACAAGATCTTCCAGTAAACAGCAAGGGACACGAAAACTAAAACCACACCAAAATGGCCAAAGTTTATATAGCCCTCTGCATCCAACGCAAAACCATACCCACTATCACTTGCAGGGGCGTATAAACTTTTAAACCAGGCCAAGTTGTTGTAGTCTGTTTTATATACAAAGCTTGGTGCTAGATTCACTAAAGAATTAAAAAAAGTCTCTCCATAAAAATATTCGTGTCCCTGCTCAAAGACTTTTAAGACAAAAGTATTAATAAAAAGTATAGACCCTTGGCTCAAAAGGGCCGATACAACATTTCCTGCCTCTTGCGTCCCATCTCTTAAGTAAAAGATTAACGTTCCCATTCCACCAAGGACAACTCCTCCAAAAAAGAACTTCCTCCATGAGATATTTGTGCCGTCAACTAGTGATTTCATAATAAAAATAGATGCTAATGGAAAAATAAAGTCCCTCTCCGTCACTATTAAACAATACAGAATATATATTCCCACATTTATCCAGTACAACTTTCTCAGGCCGGCAACCCTCTTAGCACTAAAATAAAATGCACAAAAGTACATCTGGAGTAGTAGATAAACATAATGCAGCTGAGGAAGAGCAATACTAATCATTTCAATTTTTGATGCTCCCTGAATTTTAAGTGGAAGCATAAGTAAACATTTGGCCACCCCGTAAACAACACTTCCCACAAGTGCCAACTTCAGTCCCTCCCACGCATGAGGTTCCTCAGTTGACTCCTCTGGAACTAGGGATGGTTCTTTTCCAATCAAGTGAGGAAGCGCGAAACTCATAATACCCAAAAACATAATAAGAGTTGCTTCAGGTATATTCTGCTTAACAATCCCAAAGTAAATGGGCATTCCAAATAAATAGTTTACGACAGGCCCAAAGCCGAAAAAAAAGTAAAAGAATAGAATATAGCCTATTGGATCACTACTTTTAGACTTTACAAGCTTAAGAATCACAACCACTAGAGATAGGACGGTCCAGGTAAAAATGCTCCACCATTCATTCATGAAATCGGCCTTTTTGACCAATACAGACCACACTGAACAATTAAAGCGGCGATCCATGAGTAATAACAGGCCTTAAGCCCATACATTAAGATCATTGGATATAAAACTATGGCATGTGCCCCTAAGGCCGCTAGGTTTAGCTTAAAATGGACCTCAAAGTCCCCTTTTGACATAAAATCATAAAAAAAGTAGGAACTAAAGAATGATAAAAACACCGAACAAAGAAGGCCCGGTGTAAGTTCGGAAGCGGCCAGGTAATCATTTCCAAAGACGAGTGAATAAATTTCATCATCAAAAAAGTAGAAGACACAAGAACCCACTAGAAAAATAGCTAAAGGAAAAATGACCTTATCCTTCAAACCGGTTTGGGAGAACTTAGGCAAAATTGCATTCAAATAACTATTAAAAAAAAGCTGCCAAATCGAGTAAAAAGCAAATGAAACAGAATATATGGCAATTGCCTCTTTTCCCATCGTATAGGCTAAAAATATTCTTGGTAAAGAGACATTTAAACTCAACAACGATGCCGAACCACCCAACCAAAAAGTGCTTTTAAAGAGTCGAAATACTTCCAGATAAGAAAAGGACCAACTTATATTTTTTAACTTCCAGAGATAAATGGCAGTTCCTATATAGCTTGCAAGGGAGGCAACTGAGAAAGAATAAAGAACTCCTGCTTCACCGGCCAAGAGATAGATTAAAGTTCCATACACCAATAAACTTCTCAAAATGTGCAAAAAAGAAGTTCTTCCAAGTCGATCTGATTTATGTTCAAACATAAATGGAAGTTCAAAAAAAACTTCTGAACTTTTTAAAAGAAATACACCCCAAAAGAACTGATTCACGACCCCCATATAGCTTGCGACCACTATCGCACCAAACAGAGAAATTAATACTCCCAAGCTTCTATTAAGTACAAAATTTGAGAAGTTTTTCTCCGAACCTTCCTTAGCCAAAAAATAATTTTTTAAATGAAATGAGCAGAATAAAAATATTGGAGTTAGACATGCCAGTACTAAGTTATAATCCCCGGCCTCAGTGAGAGTGTAAGATTTTGCAACCGTAGCAAGAAGAAGCCAATTCCCGAGTGCCAAAATTGCGTGGCTAAATATAAAGATTACCTTAACAGGCAAATTACCCCCAATCTGTTAGTGAAATTATAATTCATTGATATCACGTAATTAAGAGAAGAATTTTTTGCCTTTAGTTTTCTTTATTAAAGAGTTTTTAAAACTTAACGAATTATAACAGTAGAATATAAAGAAATTCTTTACATTCATTAAGTTATATTTAATAGGCCCTAGGAGACTACATGACAAAAACACTCAACGGTTCAGCCACCTCGACGATTGACCTTGAGCGCCTTGTTGGCAGAAATTTTGAAAAGCCCGATCTAGAAGCACTCAGAAAGAGAACCAAAGGGAAGACAGTTTTAGTGACAGGTGCAGGAGGATCTATTGGATCCGAGTTGGCCAACCAACTGGCACAATTAGAAATTGGAAAACTAGTCTTGGTGGATAATTCAGAATTCAGTTTATATAAAGTTCATGATCGCTTATCTCACCAATGCAAAATAAATTCTATAGAGCTGATCCCTTCGCTTGCCAACATCTGTGAATATACACCTATGGAAAGACTCTTCCGGGTTCATCGCCCAGACTTTATTTACCATGCTGCGGCCTTCAAACATGTGCCGTTAGTTGAAAGCAATCCACAAGCAGGAATAGTGAACAACATCGCTGGCACTCAAAATATTTTAAACCTTTGTGTTTTACACGGCATTGAAAAGTTTGTCTTGGTTTCTACAGATAAGGCCGTAAGGCCAACAAATTTAATGGGAGCCACCAAGCGAGTGTGTGAACTATTAATGAGCCACTATGCAAACAAACACAAACTAGACCTCTGTGCCGTGCGTTTTGGCAATGTTGCAGGAAGTAGTGGCAGCCTAATCCCCAAGTTGCACTCTCAAATACTAACCAATTCTCCTCTGACTATTACAGATGACAGGATGACTCGATACTTTATGTTAATTCCAGAAGCAGTGGGACTTGTTTTAAGTTCAAGTAACTCGTGTCAGCGTGGTGACATTGCTCTTCTCAATATGGGAAAATCTATAAAAATAATAGACATTGCAAAGAAGCTCCTTATTCTATGTGGCAAAAATCCTGAAAGTTATCCGATTAAAATTATTGGTACAAGACCAGGTGAAAAGCTTTACGAAGAGTTAAGCTTTAACACTCAGAACTTGTTTAATGAAGGCAACTCTTTTGCAACTTTGAAGAATGGGGATATGCCCTACACCCCCATGGTTTTCAACGGTCGTCCATATAAAGATATTTCCCAAGCAGTATTCGATATTTTATTTTATGCAAACAACCACAGTAAAATGAGCGTAAACCTATTATGGGCAGCAATCGACAGTGATCTTTCCTTACAAGAATCGCTTTTCGAAGACGAGTTAATTGAATCAAAAATGGAACCACAGGCGGCCTAATGAAAAAAAGAACTTTAGACCTAGCTATAATTATAGTCAGCTCTCCGATTACAATCCCTCTAATTTTATTTACGTCTGTATTTCTTCTGGCCATACAAGGACGACCAATATTTTTTCGCCAAAAACGAATTGGAAAGAATCTAAAGACCTTCAATCTCATTAAGTTTAGAACAATGAGGTCAGGGTCAGAAGACGACATAAAAAGAGTTACTTGGATTGGAGGGATACTTAGAAAACTATCTATAGATGAGCTACCAGAAATTTTAAATATAGTAAAAGGCGAGATGTCTATTGTTGGGCCAAGACCACTTCCAATAGAATACACTCCATTCTTCTCCTTACAAGAGCAATTTAGACATACAGTACTGCCAGGTCTCACCGGACTTGCCCAGGTAAGTGGCAGAAATCAATATTC
The DNA here is from genome assembly GCA_950070535.1 of uncultured Bacteriovoracaceae bacterium. GTDB lineage: Bacteria > Bdellovibrionota > Bacteriovoracia > Bacteriovoracales > Bacteriovoracaceae > UBA845. The sequence goes on from CATMLK010000038.1 coordinate 11,983, forward strand.
CTGGTCTGATAAGTTTGAAAAGGATCTGGAATACATTTCAAGGAAAAGTCTTGCTTATGATTTAAAAATCATTTTTAAAACATTCTTTGCAATTTTTAATTTCTCAAATGTAAATGCAGAAAAGACTAAAACGATGAACCCATTAAGTGATCGACTCTACATTGTTGGAGCTGGTGGACATGCCAAAGTGGTATATGAATGTGCGATTGCCCAGGGTCAAGAAGTTGCAGGATTCTTTGATGATAACAATTCTCTCCATGGGCATAAATTGTTCAACTTAGAGATAAGACCTATAGATAAAATACCCCAAGGTGCACTCGTTGTATTGGCAATTGGAGCAAATGAAATTCGTGCCAAGCTTCGCAATCGCTTCCAAAGATTTGCGACAATAATTCATCCACGAGCTTTTGTTTCACCAAGTGCCGAGATATTAAAAGGATCTGTAGTCTTTGCAGGGGCTACAATACAAGCACGAGCCCACATCGGAGAACATTGTATAATTAACACAAACTCATCAATTGACCATGACTGCGAAATTCAAAGTTGTGTCCATATTGCACCTGGTGCAAACCTCTGTGGAGGTGTTCAGGTGGGGGAAAACTCTTTAATAGGAGTTGGAGTTTCAATTGGCCCAGCACAAATGATTGTGCCAAATTCAATCATAGGAGCAGGTGCAACAGTTTTAAGCAATCTTACTAAAGAAGGGTGTCTATGGACAGGTTCACCCGCCAAACTGAAGAAGGAATATCAAATGAAATCAAACCTCGAAGACATCCCAATGGCAATGCCAGACATCACACCAGAAGAAACAAATGCAGTAATGGAAGTTGTCCAATCTAAGAGATTGGCCCTTGGACCTAAAATCAAAGAATTTGAAATGCTATTTGCTGAATATACCAATAGAAAACACGCTATTGCCGTTAGTTCCGGCACAGCAGGACTCCACTTGGCCCTTATGGCCTTGGGAATTGGCGCTGGCGATGAAGTACTTGTGCCATCCTACACCTTCGTCGCCAGCGTCAACTGTATTCTATACGTTGGTGCTGTACCTGTTTTTGTTGACATTAATAAAGACGACTATTGCATTGATGTAAAAGATGCCGAAGATAAGATCACTTCAAAAACCAAGGCAATTTTAAGTGTGGATGTTTTTGGACACCCTGCCCCTTTGGATCAACTTGAAAAACTGTGCAAGAACAAGAATCTTTTCTTAGTGGATGATAGCTGTGAGGCATTAGGTGCAAAACTTCACAATAGAAAGGTAGGAAATTACGGGGACGTGGCCAGTTTTGCATTTTACCCTAATAAGCAAATAACAACTGGCGAAGGTGGCATGATAGTAACCGACGATGATGAAATTGCTCGAAAGTGCAGGATGTATATGAACCAAGGTAGAGATACAATGTCTCAGTGGCTGGAACACGTTGTTCTTGGTTACAACTATAGAATGAGTGAGATTCAGGCTGCACTTGGGGTAGTACAAATCAAAAGATTAAATGAAATTCTAGCAAAAAGAGAACAGGCCGCAAAGTTTTACTGTGATGCATTCAAAGATTCTCCATGGCTTCAAACACAAACAATTAAACCCGGGGTTGAAATGAGTTGGTTTGTTTTTGTAGTCACACTAAATGAAGGACTTAATAGAGATATCGCCATAAAAAAGCTTCAGGAAAGAAACATAGGAGCACGGGCCTACTTCACCCCTATTCACACCCAGCCCTATTTAAGAAACTATAAGACAGCTGGACAGGATCATTTACCAAATACTTTAGATATTGGAGAGAGAACCCTGGCCTTGCCATTCTTTGGAGATATGACAAAAGAGCAGTGTGAACATGTTGCTAATGAGTTAAATCAAGTTTTGTCATCCCTAGCTCTAACACCAAAGGTCGCAGCATAGCTTTGACCAACTTAAAAAGGTCTGAGAAAATGGGGTCATGTGTTTTAGCGTTAAAATAGATAAAGACATAAAACGCTTGGCCTCAATTTTTAAGGCCTTGCCCGATGTGAAGGCCTTTTTTGACCTCAAAGCTTTGCAAGAGTATGAAAGTCAATTATCAGCACAAGAACTTAAGCAAACCCTTGGACTTAAAAGAGTTCCAAAAAGTAGCTGCTTTAAAACGCCTGAAGAAGATGGATTAGTTTACCCAAATTATTTCGCTCCAGTCATCATTATGGAGAATGGTAAACGAGTCATTCGACCCATGAGATACAGAGTCAGGCCGGCTGGTTCGAAGGAGGAAATTCCTTCAAAATACAACGTCTTTAATGCAAGAATTGATGCTTTGGATACTCGAAAAACATGGAAAAGTTGCTTTATGAAAAACCATGGAGTTTTTCCGTTTAATAGCTTTTTTGAATGGGTGCAGGATCAAAATGGCAACAAGAGGCTAATAAACTTTAAACCAAACAACTCCCCCACGATGTGGGCTCCCTGCTTATTTGATACTTGGTCTAGTAAAGATGGGAAAATTCAGTTTTCATCATTTGCAATTATTACTGATGACCCTCCAGAAGAAGTCGAAGAAATGGGCCATGACAGGTGTCCAATCTATTTGAAAGAATCTAATTTTGACCGGTGGCTTTCCCCATCCAATATGGATAAAGCATCGGCCTATGAACTGCTCAAACAAAAAGAAGCCACCTATTTTCTATCAAACTTCTCGGACAACTAATTTGGAACTCCTTTTGCAGCTCAACTCATAAGAACTCAAACACTATGGAAGGAGTTTATATGAGATCAAAGGGTACAAACATTTTTGGAATGGTTTTCATTCTATGCGCTTCTTTGGCAGTATCCTGCGCTACTCCAGAGCCCTATGAAGTGCAAACCGACTACGACGGTTATTACGACTATTATGACGCCGGCTTCTACTCGTCATACGATCCATACTATAACGAAGAAGATGACTGGTTTTACGACTACTATGACACCAGCTATGAAGATCTTGATTATAATTATGATGATGATCTTTACAGGGAAGAACTAGATTATGAATATCAACCACTTGAGGGTGAGTTCGACTGGGAAGCTGAGTAAGTATTAAAATAAATAGAAGATCCCAATCCCCATGTTTATTGTTTTAAATTAATTTAATTAATTATTGCCTAGCGGCAATGTAGAGGATATATTTTCGAAAACCAAAATATAGGATGGCCTTTTCTACTGGTGTTTGCCAGGAAGGCCTGTTTTGTTTACTCACTTCCACTTTACGAAGGTATGCATGATTTTTTCAATTTCAAAATTAAAAGGTATTGATCACAAGACTGAGGTTCTCTCAGGGCTAACTGTGGCCTTGGCACTTGTGCCAGAAGCAGTTGCTTTTGCTTTGGTCGCAGGTGTATCCCCTATTTTAGGACTTTACGCAGCGTTCATGGTTTGCTTTATAACGTCCGCTTTCGGCGGAAGACCGGGGATGATTTCTGGAGCGACAGGTGCCTTAGCGGTTGTGATGGTTAACCTTGTTACCTCTCATGGGGTTGAGTATCTTTTTGCCACTGTAGTTTTAATGGGGCTTATTCAAGTTGCAGTTGGTCTTTTAAAGCTAGGAAAGTTCATAAGACTTGTCCCTGCACCAGTTATATACGGCTTCGTTAACGGGCTCGCAATCATCATTGGGATGGCCCAACTTCAGCACTTTAAAAATGCCGATGGAGCCTGGTTATCCGGCGGACCATTAATGCTAATGTTAGGTCTGTGTGCTGTCACCATGGCCATAATTTACATTCTACCAAAAATATCAAAAGCAATACCGGCACCTCTAGCGGCAATTCTAACTGTTTCGGTAGTCGCGATTGGCCTTGACCTAGACACTAAAACTGTAGGAGACCTTGCTTCTATCAAGGCCGGCCTTCCAAGCTTTCACTTCCCAGATGTACCATTCAACCTTGAAACGTTGAAAATTATATTACCATATTCACTGATACTTGCGGGAATTGGACTTATTGAGTCCCTATTAACTTTAACGCTTATTGATGAAATGACTGAAACTAGAGGCCAGGGCAATAAAGAGTGCAAGGCACAGGGGTTTGCAAACATCGTAACTGGCCTTTTCGGTGGAATGGGTGGCTGTGCAATGATCGGCCAAAGTATTATTAATGTAAGCTCTGGTGGAAGGAGCAGACTCTCTGGGATTGTTGCCGCTGTTTCATTGCTAATATTCATCCTCTTTGCTTCTGGGCTAATAGAGCAAATACCGATGGCAGCACTGGTAGGATTGATGTTTATGGTTTCTATTGGTACTTTTGAATGGGCAACCTTTAAAATCCTTCACAAAGTGCCAAAATCAGATGCAATTATTATTATCGCAGTAACAGTTCTAACTCTTGTGTTTGATCTCGCAATTGCTGTACTCGCAGGTGTAATTCTTGCTGCCTTAGTCTTTGCCTGGGATAACTCTGTACGCATAAGGGCAAGAAAGAGCATTGATGAAAAGGGTGTAAAGCATTATGAAATTTATGGACCACTCTTCTTTGCTTCAATAGCGACTTTTCACGAAAAGTTTGATCCTCAAAATGATCCAAGTGATGTAGTTGTAGATTTCAAAGAGTCTCGAGTAGTCGATCAAAGTGGAATAGAGGCACTCAACCAACTTACTCAAAGATACTCCAGAGTCGGTAAAAGAGTTTGCTTGCGCCACCTTAGTGAGGAATGTATTAGCCTTTTAGGGAAAGCTGGAAACATGGTAGAGGTTAATATCGAAGAAGACCCTAGCTACCACGTATTTACTGACGAGCTCGCTTAATATCTTAATCAAACACTTGAGTTGTCATATGGCGACTCAAGTTACTCCCCCCACCTAAGTTCCTGAAAACACATTCCCAAGTTTCTTCCATGGCCGTAATTAATACCAATCCTCCTGCCATTCTTAGTGTTTTTGCGATATGTTGACCCGATGAAAGTTTGCCTCTTAACACTATTTTTTGCGCTCTCTGTCTATGCCTCAGACAAGGTTGTTTTTACTCAACTTGCTCTGCAAGAAGAAGTTTCAAAGGAAGATAAGCTTTTATTCTGGTCAAATTATTTCTTAGGGAAGCCATATGACTCTTCTGGCCCTCTAGGGGAAGGCACCACAGGGCTTTATGATCGAGATCCACTTTACAGGTTTGATGCCTTCGATTGCACCACCTTTGTGGAGACACTTATCGCATTAGCGAACTCAAGTGATAAACAAACTTTCTCAAGAGTTATGAATGAGGTTAGATACAAGGAAGGTAAAGTTTCCTACTTAAATCGAAATCATATTATCTCTCAAAGTTGGATACCAAATAACATCGATAACAGTTTAATTAAAAGAAGCACCTCTTATTTTTCTGACCAATATTTAGAATTTGGAAGCTCTATTATTGATCTCGCAAACTGGTTAAAATTCCACAAAGTCGACTCATTAAAGCTTCCTGACCTTTCAGAAGATGCAAAGGCCGAGCGACTTAATCAACTCAAGCAAGAGGCTGACCGTTTTACTCAGGAGGAGGTATTTGTTGAATACCTTTCGACCACTGAAGTTCTCAAAGACTGGCAAGGCTTCAAAAACGAACTTAATAAGAAGACTTATATTCTCAATATTGTCAGACCAAACTGGCAGCTGAAACATCTTATTGGCACAAATTTAAATATTTCCCACCAAGGTATTCTGGAAGTTGCCAAAGATGGCATCTATTTCATCCATGCAAGCAGTGCAGGAATGGTGAAGAAAGTTTTACTCAAAAGTTATTTAGAAAAAATCAAGGATTCCAGCACTATTAGAGGCTTTTCGCTCTTTTCCCTCTAATCATGCCCCTATTAAAAAATGAGTTCTTTCCAACTCTCGATCGCTAGGTAAGTTATTCCAAATAACAAATAATGCAGCATTCTGGTAACCTTTTATCATATGCGCATTAAATATCTGATACTTATCATTCTCATCTCCTACGGAAGTGCCGCACAGGAAGTGTTCAGGTCTTTTAGTTTCTCACAAGTTAAAAAAAAGGCCCTCATGCTCAAGAAAGAGGGACGAGAGTTCAAACTAGGATACGTGAACACTCCAATCAAAGCCTTTTATGTTTACGATGGAGAGCGATTGATTAAGAAGTTCTACAGGCAGCTTCCAGACTCCTACAAGGACTCAAACTTTGATGTCGTAGAGAAAATAGTTAAAGTTAAAAGATTTATTTTAAAAATAGAACCAAAGCGTGATCCTTGGGAGGACCTCTTTGCAGATGCTAGGGGTCTAAAGTTTCACTCAGCGGCCATCGCAATTACAGGCAAAGATAAGTACGAGTATTCCACATTTCAAAATGCAAGCAAGAAGTACTCATTTGGCTACAGAGACTATACTTTTAATGTAGAACCCTTTTTGGAAGTTAAATCAAAGTTCGACCAAGAGAATGAAGGCACAATCGATTTATTTGAACTAACATTTCAAACAGACTTTGCAAGTTCAAGTCTTTCACTGGGCAGACAAATTGTTCAATGGGGGGTTTTTGATGAGCTCTCTGGATTTGATATACTGACGGCCACAAGAGACCCATACCTATTCTTCTGGGATGGCAGAGACCTAAGATTTCCCAAAGACATCCTTCTTGTGACTCACTATGGTGAATCCACCAAATGGGATTTCTACGTTGAGGCACCAAGGCCAGATCAGGACTTCACAGCAAGAACTTCAACCTTTGAAGCAGTTGACTTAGAAGAAGGAAGGGTCCGTGGTGCTCAAGACACAATTCCCCTACTGGCCGCCTCAAAATTTAATTTTTCAGCAGATAGACAAGCAAACTATGGGTTAAGACTGTCAACAAGTGTACTTGGTACAGACACTCAAATTTTGTTAGGTAAGATTCTTGATGAAAACGAGGAAATAGTTTTTAGTCAGGACTATATAATGATGCTTGCCACTCAGATACCGAATCCTTCAGCTTTAGAAAATGGTCTAATCCTAAAAAAGAAAAGCCGAACTGTTTATGGTCTTTCATTCCAGAGACAACTTGAGAGTATGTTGGCTAAGTTTGAAGTTACAGCTAAGGATAACTACGAGGTACTAACCGAAGAACTTGAGTTGGAAGAAGGGACAAATTACATGTTTAACTTGGGTCTTGAAGGCTCTATTGACTCAATCGGTCTGGAATTATTTTTACAACTAAATCATCAAGAATTCCTTGAGCAAGAATTGTTATTGAACGACAAGCAATCGTTGCTAATATTAGAAGCGAGAAAGAGTGTATTATCAGATCGATTAGGTTTGGCGTTTAGAACAATGTACAATACAAATGACGGAAGCTACTACCTATCTCCACAGATGAATTACTCTAGCAATGACATGGTTTCGTATTATTTAAAATATTTCAATTTCCAAGGAGAGCCAGAAACATTCTTTGGTTTTAACAGAGAGGATCACGCTGTAATGGCAGGCTTAAAGGTCAATTTATGAAAAACAAAATTATTATTCTTTCTTTTCTCGCTGTAACTTTGTTATCAGCATTCTTTGCCAAAAACGTTATCGTATCGAATATTCCTGCCACTTATCTTCCAAAAGACATGCCCTCCAATGTTTTGAATGCAAAGCTAAGGCAGCAATTTGGTTCGGATGAACTTTTTATATTCATGTTTCTATTGGAAGAGTTTTCAAAAGAATCGCTCAGTAAGTTTCAAGCTGTAGTGGAGAGAGCAAAAAAGATTGAAAATATAAAAGAAATTCGTTCAATTTTCGACCACGAAGTAATTACAGGAGACTCCGATGCAGTTTATGTAAAAAAAGAGTTTGATATTGATAACTTTGAGACCGAACTCAAAGAGCTTGAAAATGACGAAGTTGCCAAAGATTTGTACTTAGACTACGAAAATAAAATACTCACATTAGTTGTAGAGCCAAATTTGATTGGTGAGTCCCTAGAAAGACATGAGCTTAAAACAAAAGTAGAAACAGAATTCAAAAACCTATCTGCTTCGGGAGCAACACTCATAGGCATAGCAGGCGAGCTCAGTGTTGACACTCACCAATTTGAAGAGATGCTTGATGTTTTAACACTTGTTGTGCCATTGACTAGCATTTTCTCAATGGGTGTTATATTTTTTCTTTTTAGAAGTATCGGCTCAATTATTGTTCTACAAATTGGAAGTACGGCCGTAACGGCAATTTGTATAGGCCTTTATGGGGCATTCTCTTTGCCTTATAATATGGTTTCGACCATGATTCCAAGCTTAATGATGGCCATAACAATTTCGTTCTTCATTCACCTCCTTAATCATAGTGAGGATGAAGACTCCAATAGCTACGACGCCGCAGCTAAAAAGGTCTTTAGACCAACATTTTACTCAGGTGTCACTACCTCGATCGGCCTATTTGCACTGGCTGCAAGTCCAATTCCACCAATTAGATTTATAGGTTTAGTTGGAGGCGTAGGCGTTATTGGTTCAGTTTTATTCACTCTTTTTGTAGCCCCTATTCTGCTATCTCTTTTTAGAGTCAAACTTAAAAAGAAGTCTTTTAATGATGCTTTGATGAGTAAGCTTGATATCCTGATTTCAACAGTATTGAATGCTCCCCGGAGAACAGCTGCATTCATGCTGAGTCTGCTTTTAGTTTTTGGCTACATGGGTACCTACGTAGAGTCAGAGTCAAGTCTCTACGAATTTTTCCCAAAAGACCACGCTCTAAATAGAGGAAATAACTTATTTAAGAAGCACTTTGTAGGAACGACGCCAATCGATATCTCTCTTAAAGTTGAAGAAGGTAGCCTGTTAAATGCAGATCGCATGAGAACGATACTCGGTATGCAAGAAAAGTTGGAAAAATTAGAAGATGTCACAAAAGTATACTCGTTTGCAAATATTTTAAGAACATTTCATAACAAGTTCTCTCTGTCGGAATTTGACCAGGCAAGTAATGAAATGCTCGAGCAATACCTGTTTATATATGACGGCCAAGACCTATATGACTTTATGGATCGTGATGCTGGTTTAGGCAGAATAAATCTAAGTTTGACTGAGAACAGGGCCAATCTAATTGAGCGACAAATAGAAAAAGTAGAACAAATCATAAAAAATACAAATCTCGATGGCATAAAGGTAGCATTGGCCGGTAGTGGAAAGCTATTTTCAGATCAAGAGAATCTTTTGATTGGAGGTTTCACACAAGGCTTTGTCCTAAGTTTTGGCCTTGTAAGTCTATGCCTTATATTACTATTTAAAAGCCTTGGTTCTGGGCTTTTAATGATGGTGCCAAACCTGTCGCCTATTGTCATGTGTTTCGGATTCATGGGAATCTTTAATATTTGGTTGGACTTTGGCACGGCAATGATTTCAAGTCTTACGCTAGGAATTGCCGTCGATGATACAATTCACATGTTCCATTCCATGAAAAAGAATATAGAGTTACACGGAATAGATAAAGGAATTAGAGTGGCGTATAGGGAGTCCGGAACAAGTATAACTATGACGACTTTCATCCTGTGTACCCAGTTTATGTTGTTGGTATTTTCTGAGTTTCTTCCTCTTAAAAACTTTGGATTTATAACCTCAATTGGTCTTTTCTCTGCTTTAGTGTTTGATTTAGTTTTCTTGCCGGCCTTGATGAAAATTAACCATGAGGGATTTTTTAATTTTAAAAATAAACAAACTATATAAAAAAGGATTTGCGCCATGAAACTTATTTTTCTTATCGCTCTGATTGCCACACAAACTTTTGCTAATGAGGCCGACACAATAATGAAGTCGCTTTATCATGCAAATAGACCAAAAACGGCTGTATACAAAGCAAAGATGATAATTGAAGGTTCTGGAAGAACTTCTGAAAGAGAGTTTGTCACAATTGGACAGACTAACAATATCGACGACGCTGAAAACCTTGTTAAGTTTCAAAAACCATCTAAGTTTAGAAATGTTTCGTTGTTGACCAAAAACTTTCCAAACAAAAATAGTTCTCAGTGGGTATACTTACCAGCTCTAAAAAAAGTTAGAAGACTGGATAGCTCATCTAAGTCAGGTCGATTTGTTGGAAGTGATATCTACTATACCGACTTAGAGAATAGACACTACACCAAGGATAATCACACACTTGTTTCTAAAAAAGGAAACCTTGCTGTTATCGAAAGTACTCCCAAAGAAAAAGACATTTACTCAAAAATGGTAAACACAATTGATCTTGAAAAGATGGTTATTACAAAAAGTCAGTTTTTTATTGACGGTAAACCGGAAAAAACAACTGTCTCTTCTGATTTCAAAAAAGATGCAGGAGTATGGTTTGCCCAAAAATCGGTAGTCACAAGTCACGTTATAGACCAGAAAACCACGACTATAATTACAAAGCATATCTTTAACAGTAGGGTTAAGAAAAACTACTTTAATCACTTTAGACTTGGTGATGAGCTCAAGGAAAATTTCTAATCTTAAAACCTTTTGAAGTAAATAAAAAGGCCTCTTAGTAAACTGAGGCCTTTTACTTTTATTGACTTAGTCTTCAATATCTCCCATTTCAACCAATTGAAAGGCAAGCTCAAGTGCTTGGGTGGCGTTTAGTCTTGGATCACATAATGTTTTATATGCACCTTTGGCAAGTTCTGCATGTGTGATATTTTGTCCACCGCCAAGACACTCTACAACATCTTTTCCAGTTAATTCAAAGTGAACACCGCCAGCATACGTGCCTTCGGCCTTGTGCACTTCATTGAATCCTCTAACCTCTTTCAATATTGTTTCAAACTTTCTAGTTTTATATCCATTGGGTGTTGTTAAAGTGTTTCCGTGCATCGGATCACAGCTCCAGACAACATTTCTTCCTTCAGACTTTATCCTCCTAATAAGGTGTACCAGCTTTGATGAAATAAGCTCTTCTCCCATTCTAGTAATTAGTGTTAGTCGTCCAGGCTCGTTTCTTGGATTTAGCTTATCAACCAGCACCATAAGATCATCTGGAGTCATTGTTGGACCACATTTTAGTCCTATTGGGTTTTTTACTCCCCGTAAAAATTCAACGTGAGCTCCGTCTGGTTGACGAGTACGCTCACCAATCCATAGCATATGAGCGGAGCAGTCGTACCAATCTCCTTCATAGCCGTCTTCAGGTCTTGCAGTAGTGCTATCCCTCCTAGTTAGTGCCTGCTCGTAATTTAGCAATAACGCTTCATGTGAAGTATAGAATTCGCTCTCCCTAATTTGAGGACTTGTATCGCCAGTAATGCCAATCGCTTGCATAAAGGCAAGGGTTTCATCAAGCCTGCTGGCCATTTTTTCATAACGTTTAGACTGGGCACTTTTTTTCACAAACTCTAAATTCCATGCGTGTACTTGGTGTAGATCAGCATATCCACCTTGAGAAAGTGCTCTCAAGAGGTTCATTGTCGCTGAAGACTGCACATACCCCCTGATCATCCGCTCAGGATCGGGAATTCTTGATTCCTCGTTAAAGGCATGGCCATTAATAATATCACCACGATAAGAAGGAAGAGTTATGCCGTCTTTAGTTTCCTCATCGCTTGATCGAGGTTTGGCAAATTGTCCTGCAACCCTCCCTACCTTAACAACAGGTTTTTGTTCACCAAATGTTAAAATCACCGCCATTTGCAACAAGATTCTTAGGTTGTCTCTGATTACAGCAGAGTTAAACTCTCCAAAGCTTTCAGCACAATCACCACCTTGAAGTAGGAATGCCTCACCATTACAGACCTGTGCCAACCTACCTTTCAACTGTCTTGCTTCCCCAGCAAAGACTAATGGTGGATATTGGCTAAGTGTCTTTTCCACATCTTTCAATTTTTCTTGATTCGGATACTCTGGAATTTGGCGTTTTTCCTTCTCCCTCCAAGTATCTGGTGACCACTTTCCTTTACTCATCGGAGACCTCACTTAATGTTTTTTGTTGTATATCTTTAGATAAATCGTGAATCATATTGTAAAACGTCCTCACAAAGTCTGGATCTAACCCAAGCTGTTTTCCAAGTTCAAGTCGTTCGGAGAGAAGACTCTCCCACCTAGTATTTTGATGCAGAGGCATATTATTTTTCTTTTTAACCCCACCAATTTGAGCACAGAGTTTAAACCTAGTTGATAATGACTCAAGAATCTTTTTATCTTCTATATCAATTTGGGCACGTAAAGAATCTAATTGATCAAGTGAATCACTCACTAGTACCTCCATTTCTATCCATATTTTTTAGAACTCTTTTTATCTCATTAGATTGAGACATTAGCGCTTTGGTTAAATCATAGTTCTGTGTTGTTAAGGCCAAGTGAAAGATTTTTAAATGATCAATATAAGATGCTAGGGCTTCAACAATAAATTCATTATTATGTTCAAAGATTGGAGCCCACATATCTGGTGAACTTTTGGCCAATCTAACAGTAGATTCGAAGCCTGCTCCGGCCAGATTGAATATCTCTGTTACCTTCTTCTCTTTATCCAAAACTGTACTTGCAAGAACAAAAGAGCTGATATGGGATAAGTGTGAAACGTAAGCGGCATTAAGATCGTGTTCATTAGCATTCATGTGTGTGATTTTCATACCCAATGCCTTGAAGATATCTGTTACTCGGTCAAGGTGTGCTTTCCAACAATCATCGGGGTCACAAATAACAGTAACTTTACCTTTAAAAAGATCAATTTGAGCTGCCTCCGGACCGGAGAATTCCGTACCTGACATAGGGTGTGCAGGAATATACTGACCTCTATTAGGATGATCTTTTACTCTTTGTATAATTTGCATTTTAGTTGAACCAACATCCGTGACGGTCTGATCTTCAGTTATAGAGTCTAGTATTTCAGGTAACAAAGACATCACAGCATTCACAGGAGTGCATAAAACAATTAAGTCACAAGTCTCGCTCGCCTTTTCTAAATTAGCGATGCTGTCAACTAGACCAAGCTGCAATGCTTTATCAGCATTTTGTTCGTTGGAATCCACACCCACTATTGACTCACACAGGCCTTTGGACCTCAAGTCTTTAGCTAGTGAGCCGCCTATTAGCCCGAGTCCAATGATTGCGACTCTCATTATAAAATCCCTTCAATTCTGTTATATGCTTCCATAAGTGATTCTTCTGTTGAACAAAGTGAAATACGAATATAGCGATCTCCGTTTTTACCAAAGATAAACCCTGGAGTTAAAAATACACCAGCCTCATACAAAAGTTTATCGACAATATTGGCGACTTCTTTTATTTCATCGCCAATCCTTGCCCAAACAAACATTCCTACTTGTTCTTTGTCATATGAAAAGTTCATTAGATCACAAATCTGGAAGGCGATTTCTCTTCTTTTTGCATATACTTTATTATTTTCTTCATACCAAGTATCACCTGTATTCAATGCCTCAATCGCTCCCTCTTGTATTGGTATAAACATGCCTGAGTCCATATTTGTTTTGATTTTTGTTACAGCTTCAATAAGCTTTGAAGGGCCTAGTAACATTCCAACCCTCCAACCGGCCATATTTAGGCATTTGCTTAAGGAGTTAAGCTCCGCACAATTGAGTTGGTCAGGCTCCCCCTTAAGAATACTAACATGCTTTTTGGAATTACCTACAAGTGAGTATGGGTTGTCGTTACAGATAAAAATGTTATGTTCAGCACCAAACTCCAAAATTTTATCAAATAGCTCTGGAGTTGAGTCTTTTCCTGTTGGCATATGCGGATAGTTAATCCACATAAGTTTGGTCTTATCGTTTACTAAAGATTTTAACTGTTCAAAATTGGGAAGCCACTGATTATCAGGGGTTAGATCATATTTTTTAACTTTTGCACCGATCATTTTGGCAATTGATTCATATGCGGGGTAACCAGGATCTGGTACCAAAACTTCGTCATCAGGATTAAGAAAGGCCAATGAGAGTAAAACAATTCCCTCCTTGGAGCCTGCCAATGGAAGTATATTTTTCTTTGCATCAAGTTGAGTCTGAAAAAATTTGGCGTGCCAATTTTTTATTGCACTTTTAAAACTCTCTAGTCCACCATAAGGAGCATATCCGTGCGAAGAAGGTGTTTTAGCACTTTTAACTAAAGCATTAACAATGCTACTAGAAGCAGGCCTGTCTGGACTACCAATACCAAGATTAATAATATTCTTACCTTGCTCTCTAAGCTGTGCCACCTCTTTCAGCCTCTTGGAAAAATAATACTCTTGTGTGTTTAATGCTCTATCTGCCAATTTCATAACAAAACCTTCTCTCCGGATTTGTATTCTCCATAAGAAGAGAAGTTAAGAGCTCTTCCCTCCAACCACTTAATGGCATTAACATAGTCGTCATAACAGCTCCATTCAAGGTCGACATGAAATGCATAATGATATGGCCTTCCTATAATGGGCAGAGAATGTATCTTAGTCATGTTAATTTCATATGCATCAAGTATTGATAGCACCTTTGCGAGACTTCCAGGATCATGCTTAACCTCAAACCTTATAGATGATTTATTAGCATATTCATTCTTCTTGAAGTTTTCTTTCCGGCATAAAACCAAGAACCTCGTAAAATTTGCGGAATCCGTTTCAATGTTTCGCTTTAGAACTTTAAGGCCATACTCTTGCCCGGCCAAAACACTTGCGACAGCACCAGTGCTTTTATCGTTGCTTTCTGCAATCTCCTTGGCACTTTGGGCTGTATCATCGGACTCGACAAGTTGCACTCCCTTCAGACTCCTAAGATACTTTTGACACTGTAAAAGTGCCATCGGGTGTGACTTTATAACTTTCAGATTTTTAATCTCTGAGTCCACATGCCCCAAGAGTGCCATTTCAATCTTTACAAAGACCTCTCCAACGATTCTAAAATCATGATTCTCCATTAGGCCATAATTAGACAATATACTTCCAGCAATTGCGTTTTCAACGGCCATTACAGCGTAATCTAGCTCCTTCTTTTCTAGAGCATCAAGAAGGTCTGGGAAGCTCAGGTGCTCTACAAGTTTAAGATTTTGATTGTCCAAAAAATACTTTCTTGCGGCAAGGTCGTGAAAGGAGGCCTTGACACCTTGTATCCCTACTCTCATAAAAGCCTCTCTTTTTATATATTATCGTTAAGACGATATTTATTCTTTTACACCTTTGATATGGGAAGGAAGAATTTCTTGCAACCTAATTACAATTCTTCTATTCTCTGCTCTAGCAGCGGCCAATTCCCTTCCGACAAGACCCTTTACAGTCTTCAATGGGTCAACATCCGCAAGTCCGATAGGCCTAAGAAAATCATGTTCAACTCCAACACTCTCAAAAAGTCGAACAACTTCAGATGCCCTAGCACTGCTTAGGTCCCAATTCGATGGTATATTTTTGGTTTGAATAGGCTCATCATCGGTGTGACCTTCTACCAAAATTTTAAAATTTCCGTTTTGCCGTTTTAGAACCTTACCTATCTCAGAAAGGATCCTTTCTGACTCTCGACTTAAGCTGGCACTTCCACTTGAGAAAAAGTATTGTGATTTTATTGTAAGCTTCACCCCATCGGAAAGAACTACGATCTTTGCATTCTCAGTTAAGTTTAATTGATCAAGAACATCTTTTAATTCATCAGTCAGTTCATTGAAAGGCTGAACATACTCGCCACCCATTGATTCGGCTGTCTCCTGTTTTAATTTTTCAATGAGATCTTTACTAGGAACAGAGAAAGCTGAAATAATGACAAAGAATCCCCATAATAATGTCATAAGGTCCGCGTAACTGATTAACCAGTTCTCTTCAGATTCTGTATGTTCAGCTCGCTGCCGTCTGCGCTTACTTGACCTCATATACCTTATCTCTTTCTTTGGGAGGGAGGTAGCTAAGTAAATATTCTTTTACAAGCAAAGGATGCTTCTTTTCCCTTAAAAGCATTACACCATCTACGGCAATCTCTCTAATAATTAGATCCTCCTCCGCTGCAAGTGTTAGGTTTTCGCCTAAAGGTAGCAGAACAAGATTGGCAACAACGAGCCCCCAAAATGTAGCAGTCAGGGCAACACTCATCGCGGGTCCCAACTTTGTAAATGCATCTTCAGATCCAAGTCCCTGTAAAAGTCCAATCATCCCTAGAGTCGCACCAATTAACCCGAAAGCTGGTGGAAATTTCCCGATGACTTTAAAGGTTTGTCCCTCTCTGTGATATCTATCATTTTGAACTTCAATTCGTTTTTCGAGAACTTCCCCAAGCTCCTCCTTACTCATACTACCCTCAAGATATAGTTCGAGGGACTCTTTAAGAAATCCAGGCTTCATCTGTTCTACTTTAGACTCAAGACTTTCACCATTCTTAACAGACTCACTCAGCTGAATGATATCATTTATTGTCTCAATTCTAATCTTTGTTCTTTGTCCTAAAAATTGCCTTACTAGAACCAAGGCAATGTCTCTTATTTGTCCAAAACTGAATGAGATAAGCCCGGTTGCCAGTGTGCCACCGATTACAATAGCAAGTGAGTGAATATTAAAAAAGATTTTTGAATTTGAAACTTCCGCAGAAATTGCCATCAATATGATGCCGATTCCCATTAAAATCCCAAAGGGTGTTGATAGATTCATTATTTTCCTCTAATTATATTTTTATGCAACATCGTCATCAACATCAAAGTCTTGATCATCTTCATCATCGAGATCAAAATCAAAATCATCATCGTCAACAACGCTTGTTTTAGCCCTCGTCTTTGGCTCTAGTATCATTTTATTAATTGAGAATAGGCCCTTTTGATAGTCGGAAAAGATCGTTTCAATGAAAGCTTTTGCTGTTTTTTCATCAACAATATCCGAGTCTGAATTACTTTTTAAACGGTCTTCGACTACAACTTTTACTTTCCCTGCCGGAAGAAGCTCAAACAAATAGTTTTTAACATCCTCAGGCATAACTGCTAAAAGTTTTACTTTTTCTTCTACAGAATAGTTACGCATCGCCTCAACTAAATTATCCTTTGGTACTCTTAAGAGGTTTCTTGGGGTCCAAAATCTCTCTCTTAAAACCTCAACAACATCAGAAGATGCCGTACCCAGGGAGGCTAGAAAGTCGTCCTGAATCTTCAAAGGCTTATAGGGCAATATATTTAAGAGAGTTGGGATGATAACGCTATCTTGTACTTTTTGGGCTGAAACAATTTCTAAGCTTTGATTACTTGCACTAGACTTCTCTAAAATGTCTTTTGCAATCTCATGGATCCTGAGGGATTCCAAATCGTTTGACTTTACTATCTGTTTCCAAACATCTATGTCTAGTTGACCAGTAAACTTCTCCTTATCACCACCATTAAGTAGGTCAATTACAACCTGGTACACTTCGGTTTCTTTCCGCTCATGAGCGTATTCAACTAGAAAGTCTGAGGGCACTTTTAACAAGTCATGTAACATTTCACTTGGCAATTTCTCAACGACCGCCCAACTCACTGTTAGTGAAGTTATACTGAGGTTTTCAATAGTCGAATTGAACCATTGAAAAAAATCAGTCATTGTGTCGAACCTATAGCTGGCCTCATTCACCTTTTTGAATTCTTCAAGGGGAAGTGCTGCTTTTAGTGACTCGATATATTTTTTCTCGTAGATGTAAGGAATCACCTTTTTAACGCCTGCAGCATCCTTATCAGACTTATTAATAACCTCTCCGATCTCAGACGGTTTTTGCATTATGATTTCTTTCAAGATTTTTAAATTATCCTTAAACTTCAATGAAATCTCTTGCATTTCTGGCTCTGTCAACTCGGGCGTTTTCTTGAAATCATCTTCTTTTTCAACTTTAGATTCGACATTTTTGTTAGCTAGATCTTTAAATGATTCAGCAATTAGATTTAATGGTCCTTTTAAAAGCCTTGCAAGGATTACTACGCCAAACAATCCAACGATGGCCAACAGCAACAAACCTATAAGGTTTATAATTTCTGAAGAATTGTTTTTTAATAACTTTTGTAGAAAAGATAATGAATCATCCGAATGATTCTTTAACTGCTCAGAATAGTACCTTGTAGATTCAATGTATGAGATTTTTAAATCTACTTGAAAAGGCTCGGCGGTATAGTTAACAATATTCTCTACCTCCTTATCAAAGGCTTTATTCAGCGATTCAAAAATCATGACCTTCGCTTGCACTCTTTGAATTCTAACCTCTTCCTCAGTGGAATCTTGAACACCCAAGAGAAATAAATCGCTTCGATTTGTTTTAGCCTTTACCTTTCTAGAATCAATTGTGGTGAATACACTGAACTTGATATCTCCAAGGTACTCTTTAAGGTTGTGTTTAAGTTTAACCTCTAAATCAGATTTATACTTTACGAGTTCCGAACGTGTGAAAGTTCCACTTTGCTGAGCAAGTACAGATTGAAGGCCTAAAAGCAGAAAAGTAATTGTAAAGACGAGCTTTTTCATACTCTTCTTTTCGATTTTTATGAGAAAAAGTTAAATATTTTAATACTAAAGCAACAATATTCCCCGATTTTTGAGGAGACTTCGATTTCACCACCAATAGAGCGGATGAACTCTTTAACAGCATCCATGCCTACGCCTCTACCACTGGTTTGTGACACAGAGTCCGAGGAGCTAAAACCAGGATGGAAAATAAGATTTTGAGGCGACTCCCTTTGTTGATCATTCAACTCAAGATTCATCGCGACAGCTCTCTTTAAGAGATCCTGTGAATCAATACCCCTTCCATCATCTTTAAACGTAATGACAAGGTCACCACCCAGCTGCTCAAAGCTTAATTCTATATTGCCAGCTCTCTCTTTACCAGATTCCTCCCTTGCACTTGGTGATTCGATTCCATGATCAATACTGTTTCTTAGTAAATGAATCGCATAGAATTGAAAGTCATGTAGAAATGATGTTTTTATCCTAAGTCCATTATCAATTACTTGCAATTTATTTACCTCTTTTCCAACCCTCTTTGAGTGCTCAATGATTTCACCATTTAACAAAGAGAACATTCTTGCAGGTCGTTCACTTTCAAACCACGCTTTAATAGACTCGATTTGGGGTGTGTCGAAACCTTTTTGTTTTAATTCTTCAAATAGTTTAGTGAGTTGTTCATCACTGACTTCTCTAGTGGCCTTCACTGACTTCCAATCATCCAGCCCAAGTAGAACTTGATGGTCTCTAACAAATTTCTGTAGAGATTGGTCTAATTCATCTATAAAAGTGAGCACTAGATCTGGCCTTAGATCATTCTTGGGCAAGTCTTTTAATAAAGATTCATATTCATGAAGTTGATTAACAACATCCATTATATAAAAAGTACTTAAATTTCCTTTAATTGTGTGTACAATCCTAAAGACCTCGTCCTTATAGTCTTCAATACTTTCAAACTCACACAACTCTTTTAGTCTATTTACCATTTCCAAAGTCTTCTCCAGCAACTTTTGAAACTGTCGTTTTTGGGTCGTGATCTTAATGATCATCTGAACTTTTCTTTTTTGTCTTTCACTCTCTTCAATAGCAAGGACTTCTTCAGTCTTATCTGTAGAGATAACTACAACCCCACTTAAATCATTCTTCTTATTCCTCACCGCCTTGTATTCCAGAAAGATCTTCCTTTTATCTGAAGTTTCAAATTTTTGAGGTGCGAGCATAACTGTATCTTCAAAGGGCATAGTTTCTGCGAACATATGTTTTAATACCATCTCCTTTGAACCCTTATTATCTACATTTAAAAGATCGGAAGCATTGGTCTTTGAAAGATCTGCCTCAAAAAACTCGCTCGCCGACTTGGAATAAACATTCATTAGTTTTAAATTTTTATTAATCATAAAAAATCCCTGCCCAAGGGACTCCATCATTGCTTTTTGAATTTTTACGGCCTTATTTAGGGACCTTGTTCTCTTTGCAACAATTTCTTCCAACTGGGTATTATATGTTTTTACCTCATCAACCAACTTTTCTATTTTATCTGCCATTGCATTGAAAGAGGACCCTAGGAGCCCAATCTCGTCACGGCCTTGGATGGAGCTTCTGACCTTAAAATCCCCTTGTCCAAACTTTTCAGCTAACTCACTAAGCATAGTAAGTGGGGTACTAATTCTATTGGAAATAATAATTGAAAAAATCCCTGATATACTCAACAGGATCAAGGCATAATATAAGAATTGTCTCTTAAGATTATCTATTCCTTTGAGAGCGCTTGTTTTGTCAATGAAGTTAAGGAAGTAAAAGCCTGGGAATATTTTCTGAAAAGCTACCAAGTACTCATTCTCGTTGAGAACGATTAGTTTAACCCCACTGTGGAGACCTTTGGAGAAAATGTTACTCCAAAGCTTTGTAGAGATATCACTTTTCAATGAAGCCAATTTATTAATATCAAGGAAGAACTGACTTTCTTTCCCCCCCTTTAAGGCTTTTAGTTCATTATCGAGATTAATTTGAAGTGGAAAAACAGCCTGGATTTCTTTCCTTTTCACAAAGACCATATTTCTTTTGGGGTTGTAGCTCATCTCTCCTTGTGCCCAAGTGGGAGGTGTGCCATAGTTGACGACAGGCGAACGGAAATACTTTACTCCTAAGGCCTTTAATTGAACTATATGCTCCAAACCTCTATCATTCTTTCCATTAATACTCTCTAAGCTCAAAAATTGTCGGGTTATCTGTGATTCAATTTCTTTTTCAAACTGCTTACTTGACTGAAGTGCTCTGGAGTAAAGGTAGGCCATCTTGTCGTCTGTAAACAGACTTGAAGCAATGATATAAAACCCAGTAAGCGTCACCAATGTAAGCAACGTGAAGGATAGTATGAGTTTGTACTTTAACGATATCAATTTTGTCATATAATTAAGTAATGAAATTTAAAGTATTTGATACTCTTCTTCTCGGTTTTTTTGGAGCGATCTTAATTTTATCTTCTTACTTTCTCTTTGCTGAAAGAAGCCATGAAACAATTGTTGAAACAAAAATTATTGGTGAGGTAGAAAAAAGCTCAAACAGTGTCAAGAAAAAGCAGCTTAATGCCATTAACTGGCTTGAGGTCGATAAGGGAAATGCTCTAATTGAGGATGACTACATATTTACTGGTGATAACTCAACTGCCATTCTTAAGTTCATAGATAACAACAGAATTACACTGTCACCAAACTCCTTGGTTCATCTTAAAAACTTTAAAGACTTTCCCAAGTTACGACTCGAATCCGGTCAAATTCATGCCAAGACAGATGACAAATTGGAAATCGATTTAGATGGAAAAAATCAAAGAATTATAGCAAACGGTGGTGAAATAATACTCATGAAAAAAAATTCCGCATTTAATCTGCAAGTCACAAGTGGAGATGTGGTTTTTAGAGATGGGAAAAAATCAAAAAAGATTCAGGCTAACCAAAGTCTACAAATTAATGATGCCTCATTGAAATTGGAGAAGAACAATTTTAGAATTAAAAGAATCTTAATTGAAGATAAAGATATTCTTGTTTATTGGGAAGACAGCGCTGATGTCAAAGGGCATTATAGCGTACTGTTCTTAAGAGATGATTTAAATACAGTTGTTAGGGAACTCTCGACATCTAAGTCCTACATAATTTCTGAGGATGATAAAAGTTTTAGCTTTATAAAAGTCGTTAATATGAACAACATGAAGTCTACCCCACCACGTAGAGTTATTAGAACACTCAGTCATGATGAAAATAGATTGGCCAATACTGCTGAAATGAATAAAGGTGAGAACGACTCTAAAGAATCTTTAACTGAAACTTTTAAAGACTTTATTCTTATGCCACTTAGAGAAATTCTTGATAATGATAAGAAAAGAGAGGTTTTAAAGCGTAAGCACAACTAAAGACTCAATGCAGCGTGATAGATTTTTGTCTTTGTTTTTAGTAAAAATTGCATAAAATTATAATATGGATTATTCAGAAATTAGAACATTGGTAGTAGATGACATGGATAATATTAGAGGCCTTATGGTCTCTATTTTACGTGATATGGGGTTTGAAAAGATCGTAGAAGCTAAAGATGGTTTCGCCGGTCGAGAATCAATCCTGGCCTATGCCAAGCAAGGTACTGCTTTTGACCTAATAATATCGGACATCAACATGCCAAAACTTTCGGGACTAGAATTACTTGGAGATATCCGCTCCAGAAAATCAAAAATTTCTGACACGCCCTTTATTCTTGTATCTACAGAAAACGAAATGGAAATTATAACTCAAGCAATGTCACTAGGTGTAAGCAATTACATTATTAAGCCGTTTCACTTCGACGTGGTTAAGGAAAAAATTGAAAGAACACTTAAAAACCTTTCGTAATTCTTAAGGATTCCAAGTTCCACCGTTGTCTATAACAATACCTGAGTAGTTTGCACCACCATGTACGGTCGTACCGCTCTCATGAGTAAACTTACCCGACGTAAGACTATAAGAGTTATGATCGAATACACCCTGATCCAACTGGACATCACCTGTAGTGTTTACATTGCTATTTAAATAAAGAGTCCCTGAAGGTTTATTTATTAAAATATCGGCAGCAAGATTATCATTACTTGTAATAAATTGATCAGTGCCTCCGGTGAAATTAAGCTTTTCTCCAAAGTTTTTACCACTAGTAGTTAAGTTTAGATCTCCCTCAACGTTAAAAGTACCGGTACCTGAAATAATCCCCGGGTTGTGGTGTCCTGAAGTTACAAGATCACCTAGGACATTGACATCACTAACAAGGTCAAAGTGTTTGTGATAACCTCTAATAATATTTAAATTATTAACAGATAGGCCATTGAAGTCACCAACAGCAGTGACACCTGAGTTTGAGTACCAATTAAGGTCCAATCCATTCCAATCAATAGTTCCGGAGTTATACCTAAAGTCTCCGTATATTCTAATATTTCCAAATAGACGGAGTGTGCCGCTAGGCTTGGTTATATTTAGATTGGTTAAGTAGCTATTATTGTCACCCAACATAACCAGGTCTTGGTTACCTGAGCCAACGATATCAAACGAAACTCCTTCTGGGCTATAATTATATACTGTATCCACTGTTATATCCCCGTGGAGCTTGATCCTATCAGTAGTCTTAGAGTTCTTAGTTCTCCACTGATAGCCTCCATAATGTAGATTTTGGTGATAGTAGTGGTTTAGTACAGAAAATTCCCCTTCTAAGTTAAGTGTACTAGAGCTTGCCCACCCGGTCGCAACTTTGAAATTATAAAAGTCCACAGGGATATCAAATCGAAAATTGATTTCTCCAGTAACAGTGTTTCTTCCTGAAAATGTAACAATCCCATTATTGTGAATAAATGCAGGACTTCCACCAGTGTCAGTTATAACTCTTACACCATAATCAGCGATGTCTAGTTCACCGCTAGGTGCTGTAAAAGTGCCATCCCAAATGGAAAGTCCGCTTAGTTTCACGTCTGTGCTTCCCGCAGTAGAGATAGATGCACCAGGGCCATCAATACCAAGGTCAAATCCAAGTCTTACCGCGTCACTTGGCACTGTGATGACTTTATTAACACCAGTCATAACCAGTTTTGTATGGCCGTTGGAAACAACATCCCCATAATTTGAGGAGTCAGTATATCCAAAAGTTACATCCCCACCCACTATAATTTTATCGTCCCCACCACTTAGCTTAAGCTTTCCGTTGAGAACATTTAGGTCATTCAAAACAATTTTAGGAGTTGAAGATGACACGGAAACTTCGCTTGAACTAGAAGCTCCCTGAACCTCAAAGTCATAGAATTGAGTAGTGCTACCCACTGGAACTTTAAAACTTCCTAAGACATTTACTTTTCCATTATTATGACTGAATCCATTTCCTATATAGGTGGCACTAGCAGTTGGGTTTGAAACTCCGGCCAAACAAGACATAGTCATACTTGCTGGTGCAGTAAAGCTAGCTGTGTCTGCAATCTTAACCTCATGAAACTTTGATGGCCCTGCTTGACTCATATCAACGGACGAACCTTCTAAAACAATGAACCGGTTAAAGTTACAATCTTGCATTTCAAACTTGGTACCGCTATTAAAAACAACATTTCCAAAATTTTCCATTAGAAAGAATGATCTTATATTGGTTAGATCTTGATCCACTGTGATTGTAGGATTGGTACAATTTGTCTCACACAGACTTGGTTCGAACCTCAAGTGATTTACCGGAGCACCAGGTGCACCCTGACAAACACCATCGACATTTGAAGACAAGCTCCCACACCAATTAGCACCTGTGGAAATCTTATTATCCCCACCATTACCAGTCCAAGTATACGTGTCATAAATTTTAAGTGTAGATGTTTGAGTTACTGTTGTCGTTCCATCGCTAACATCATATTCAAATTCAATTACACCCGTGTTACTTTGGCCCTTATTAGTGTAATAGAAGTGTGAGAAACCAACTGTAAGTATCTCACCGTCCGTGTTGAATTGAGCAAAGCTTTTTCCAGAAGTCAAAACCCTTACATCTGTGACAGTAAATGTTTCTCCAACATTGTCATGATCGATAAGCCCGGTTTTAACAGGGACATCAATAGTACCGCCCTTGACTATCATGTAAG
>CATMLK010000039.1:0-36230 GCA_950070535.1 uncultured Bacteriovoracaceae bacterium
TTGGGGGACCGCCGCTAAGTATGTCTTCAATTGGAATTAGAGGATCTTCTATCTTGAAACCGTTCTTTCGCGTCGTAGCAGAGATAAGCAGTAGTGATATAAATATTAGAAGAAAATTTTTCATAAAGCGAATCTAGTGCAGTAACAGTGCCATTAATGAATATGGGCCTAGACAAAGCTTTACCCTTTATTTCTTTACTCGATGAACTTGATTAGGATTGTTCTATGAAACAGGCCTATCTTGATACGCGATTTAGTACCGAAAAAATTTGTAAACCGCTAGAAGTGGAAGATTTGGTCGTACAAACATGTCCTGATGTTAGTCCTCCAAAGTGGCACATGGCACACACCACTTGGTTTTTCGAGAAATTTATTCTTCAACAATATGATAAAGAATATAAGGTTTTTGAATCAAAGTATAACTACCTTTTCAACTCCTATTATAAAACGGTCGGCAATCACTGGCAGAGGGTGGATAGGGGGAAGTTAAGTCGCCCAACAGTGAAAAGAATTTATGAATATAGAGAGTATGTTGATAATGCCTTAACTAACCTTATAGATCGTCAGCTAAATGAAGAAATATCCAAGTTAATCGAGATTGGGATTAACCATGAGCAACAGCATCAAGAACTTCTTCTTATGGATATTAAACATATACTATCGCTGAATATTGAGTGCCCAGCATACCTTGAGAATAATATGGAGAGGCCTGAAAACACTTCTTCTGAAGGCTGGCTGTCAATTGAACCTGGCACTTACGAATTTGGGTCTGCAGAAGAGAATCGTTTTTTCTACGACAACGAGGGACCTGCACATAAGCGTCTGCTTTCAAGCTCAAAAGTTATGAAGGCATTTGTTACTAACGGACAGTATCTGGATTTTATTAATGATGGAGGTTATGAACGTCCAGAATTGTGGCTTAGTTTAGGTTGGGACTGGGTTAATCAAAATCAGGTAAGTGCTCCATTGTATTGGAAAAAAACAGAAAATGGATGGAAAGAGTATACACTGCATGGAGAAGTTAGATTGCAAAAAGATTGGCCTGTTCAGCATGTCTCCTTATATGAGGCCGATGCTTTTGCAAGATGGAGTGGTATGCGGCTTCCAAATGAATTTGAGCTTGAGTTTTTATTAAATTCGGAGCGAATTTCCAGCCAACCAAATTGTCTTCATTCGATCAATAAAAATCAATCCTATTACAATCTATGGTCCTGGAGCTCTTCTCAGTATCAAGCATATCCTGGATATCAACCGTACGAAGGTAGTTTGGGAGAGTATAACCAAAAGTTCATGTGTAATCAGTTCGTATTAAGAGGTGGGTCATATGCAACACCTAATGGACACCTACGATCAACATACAGAAACTTTTTTGAACCTTGGCAACGATGGATGTTTTCCGGACTGAGGCTTGCCATGGATACACAATAGGAGGGAAGAGTGGAAATGAATAAAATTGAAAAGCTCGAACAAGATGTACCTTTCAAAGTAGACGTTTACAAAGGTCTAACCTCAAGCCCGAAGGAAATTAGCTCCAAGTACTTCTATGACGATGAGGGGAGCTTAATTTTTCAAGAGATCACAAGAATGAAAGAGTACTATCCAACTCGCTTGGAAATGGATGTTTTTACTCGAAACAAATCTGATATTGTGAAAAGGATTGAAAACGATAGGATCGATGTTGTTGAGTTGGGGGCCGGGGATGGACACAAAACCAAAGTACTACTTGAAGAGATGTCGAAACAGAAAAAACGTACTAAGTTTTTTCCAATTGATATTTCTGAAAAGGCCATAAGGGAGCTTCTCAAGAACATACAATCTGGTCCAGGACTTGAAGTCCTTCCAGTGGTTGGAGATTTTTTTCATGGACTAGGCAAAGTTGTGGAGGAATCTTTAAATCAAAAGCTGGTCTTATTTCTAGGCTCTAATATTGGAAACTTTGGTCCTGGAGAACGAATTTCTTTTCTAAAGGGCTTGAAGGACTCGCTAAATCCTGGCGACATGATTCTTATTGGGCTTGATCTTAAAAAAGATATCCAAAAGTTGATGGACGCATACTCCGACCCCCACGGAGTTACCGAAAGGTTTAATCTCAATCTGCTAAAAAGAATTAATCGAGAATTAGGCGGGAATTTTAAACTCAATC
The DNA here is from genome assembly GCA_950070535.1 of uncultured Bacteriovoracaceae bacterium. GTDB lineage: Bacteria > Bdellovibrionota > Bacteriovoracia > Bacteriovoracales > Bacteriovoracaceae > UBA845. The sequence goes on from CATMLK010000039.1 coordinate 2,144, forward strand.
AATTTTACCATCACGCCTTTTATAATCCGAGAAAAGGGGCCATGGAGAGTAGTCTTTTGTCTCTTAAAGAACAAGAGGTCTATATTGAAGAGTATGGAACAAGTTTTCACTTTGACGAGTTTGAACCAATTCTTCTTGAGCACTCTTACAAGTTTACCCTAAGTGAGATTCAAAATATGGCCCATTTAAGCGGGCTTGACTTAGTTGAAAACTTCTTTGACTCCTCAAAGGGATACGTCAATAGTCTCTGGAAAGTTAAGGCCGAATCTCACCTACATTAAATGATGTAAAAAATTAAAAAACCTCTATAATGAGGTATGAAAATTTATATAAAGCTAGTTTTTGCCATGATTCTTTGGGGGGGCACTTTTATCTCGGGTCGAGTTTTAAGTCAGGACTTCCATCCATTTACAATCGCTTTTTGGCGCTTTGCAATTGCCTCTGTGTTTTTGTCTGCGGTTTTAATAAAAGATTCAAGAGCTTTTCCAAGCCTAAATAAGTATAAGGTGTTTAAAGTTGTATTACTAGGTCTAAGCGGTGTCTTTGCTTATAACTATTTCTTTTTCAGCGGTCTTAGTAGTGTTGAAGCCGGAAAGGCATCTGTCATAATTGCTATAAACCCAACAGTCACAGCATTTATCGCATCTGTTTTCATGGGGGAGGGGGCATCGTTTAAAAAAATTGTTGGAATTTTTACAGCCCTCTCCGGAGCCTTAGTAGTAATAACTAAAGGTGAGGTGTTGAAGTTAAACTTTGAAGAGTTTGGTTATGGTGAAGGTTATTTACTTTGTGCCGTGTTATGTTGGGTTGGATATACATTAATTGGAAAGGTTGCTCTTAAGAAACTTACAGCATTGGAGGCCACCACTCTTGCCTGTATTTGCGGTACACTGATGCTTGCTCCTTTTGCATATTTTTATGATGGTTTTGAGCTAGTTGCAAAAGCCAACCTAAAACAGTGGTGGCATTTGTTCTACCTGGGATCTTTGGGCACAGGACTTGGGTTTATATGGTTTTATGAGGGTATACAACAAATCGGTGCATCGCGGGCCGCCTCCTTTATAAATCTTGTTCCTGTAGCTGGTGTATCAATAGGGGCAATCGCACTAGGAGAGAAAATAAACAACTCTCTTTTACTTGGAGGCATCCTAGTATTGTTTGGGATAAACTTAGTTAATTGGAGTGCTCAAAAAACATTACCAAGGCACTAATTGTGCTCTTTTGAGGATGTCCATTGTGAGCTCTTTTCTTCAGTGCTTCTACAATCTTTTGAAGCGGTGACATGTAAGATAGCTCTGACCAAATTCTTTCATCTCTTTCTTTATACAACTCCTCCATGTATCTTCGCTCTTTGAGATAACTTGGCTTTGGTGCATTGCCTGTCCAAAATATTCCCACAAAATGACCATCTTTATTAAATACAGGGGAGCCGGAGTCACCATGAGAAAAGTCGCATCCTATAGGAATACTCCACACTGCGTAATTAACTGGATTGACAGTGTCTGGATCATGGATGAGGTTAGGAGCCGAACTAAAACTTTTACAAAATTCATCGTGAGTAAATAGAAGGGATCTCTTCGGATTTTTCCATCCACCGTGTCCGTAAGAAAAAAGTGGGCCTGAAGTTGTTATGGAATGGGCCAATGTGAAGCTTGCTAGTAACTTTTCTTTATTTTGTGGCACATCTATTTCAAAAATCGTTAGGTCTGTCTCTTTTACGCCTACAATAAATTCTTTACAAGAAAATGACTCCTTTAAAATTGAAAAGCGAGCTCTATTAAGGCTGTAACAATTTAATGGTGATGGAAGAACGTGAAAGTTTGTTGCCATTAAGTGCTTATTGTTATGTTTTCCAAGGTAGAAGGAAGTTCCTCCCAAGAATTGGGCAACAATAAAGGCATTTTGCTTAAGTTTCTCCGGGACTTTATTGATTGTGTCGGATGTTACTGGTTGTTTTGACCATGATGGTCCCAATTGATAGGGGTTGTCAGCTGAGATTGCCGTAAATGAGACAAATGAAGTTATTAAAGCGACCAAAAGATTCATGGGCTTTAAGTATCAAAAATAAAATGGCCTTGCAAGGCCAATTCAGTTCTTGCAAGGCCGCCTAGGAGTGGAAGTTGTTACTCTAAATGTGACTTTAGCATCCAACTAAACTTTTCGTGTTCTCTTAATGTAGCTACTAGGAAATCCTCCGTTCCCGGATCGGCCTCCATAAGCTCTTCTTTTTTAAGAAAGTCCTTGATCTCAGATTGAATAACCAAATTACTTTCTAATAGGTCCCCCAGCATTTGGGAGCTGGACATCTTTGAACCATTCTTTTCGCCAAGCATCATCGTTGCATGAAACTTTTCAACAGTGCTTATTGGAGTGTCACCAATTATTCTTACCCTCTCCGCAGTAGCATCCATCGTATCCAATAAAGATTTATAAGCTTCTTCTAAAAACTTGTGCAAGCTGTTGAATCTTGGTCCTGTGATATTCCAGTGGTAATTTAATGTCTTAGTAAAAAGCGCATACTCATTGGCCAGTAGGCCATTCATGAATTCTGTAATTTGACCGGCTCTCTCATCTGAGATCTTTCCAATGGGTCTTTGCTTCAATGTGTCTGCGTTTTGCAAATTTCCTCCTTAAGAAAATTAAGTTCTTAAGTACACCTTAAGCGGTTCGTGGAAAAAAATCATGAACCTTAAGTGTAATTAATGTAAAATGGTTTTTACATTTTCAGATTAAGGAAAGTTATGAAGAACAAACAAACCAAAGCGGAAAGGGTAAAGGCGGTAAGGCAAATCTTTGCAAAGTTTGGAGTAGACATTTCTCAAGTACACCTAGGTGTACATTCAAACTCGATTGATATGAGTGGGGTATTGATTAAATACAGTGGTGACGACTTTAGTGCTGCTGAGATTAGGGGTCTTGTGGATGCCTTAGGTGATTATGGACACATTAGCTCTTCATTATCCAACTGGGATCTTACCAACGGAGAAGTTAGAAGGCTTGAAAAATAGGCCTAGTCTGATTTAAGTACATTGCTTGTAAAGTCTTGTGTATCAAAAACTGCAACGACATCTCGGCCACCACTCTCTTTAAGATCTTTTGTGGGCACTCCCAGTCTTTTGTATAGCCTAGCATGAGTTTTAGACGTAAATAGTGTCGCCGTTTTTATATCTGGCCTGCTTTTGAAAAATGTTGCAATCTCTTTCATTAATTCTGCGTAAAGAAAGCCTCCGGCCTCTTTGTCTGCTGTGAGTCTAACGATCTCGGCAACTGGCCCATTTTCTCGTGAGATTTTAATTCCGGTTGCTTTTTCTAGCGGTAATAAGTCATGGGCACTTTTGGACTCAACTATTGCAACACCACCATTAAGCTTAGATGTGCTACCTTCTTTTGTTGCAACCATTAAAGTCGTACGAGGTTCAAGAGCTCTACTTGAGCTGATAAAGTCATCAACTTCTTTAGCGGATAGGTTTAAACGCGCTTTGTAAGTCTCAGAAACGTATTCCCAATACTTGTCAGGTAATGCTTTCATCTCTGCTGAAGTGAACTCACTTTTGCGGGACAAGTCCATAACAATTAGATCTCCTGACTTGATGTTCTTTTTGAAGAATGGTGTTGGCCTAATCTTGGAAACTTTGTTTACAAAGTCAAAAACTTTAGGCAGTGCTACTGATCCGAGAGTTGAGGCAGGTGCAAGCATTGCTCCAATTTTTGCATTATTTCTCTTTCTAAGACATTCTTCCCATTCACTTTGATCAACAGCCTCAAGCTTAGTTAGCGCAAGGTCTTGCTTGCACTGCTCGGTCATATATGCCCAGTCTGTAATGAAAGTACTAGACAGGGTGGCTTCACTGCCAATGGCAAGAGCTTTTGGTTTTGAGCTTAGTCTTGTCGTTAAGGCTTTGATCCAGCCCGCTTTGGCTCCAGAAGAAAGTGCCTTTGAAGCTAAAAAAGCCTCTGGGCCAACCAACATACCAGCGGCCAGAAGTCCATATTGAAATGTTTTAAATGATCCAGATTTCACTTTGTCATACTGGGACTTATTCTCTGCCACTTCGCACATGAGCTCTCTCTCATGTCCTTGCGTTTCCAGAACTTTTCGTCTTAGTATTGCATCTACTGCATTTGGGTATGATACAAATAGTGATGATATTGCAGCCTCGGGATCTTCTGTTTCATTAAGAGATCTATTGAGTGCTCTCTCAATTTCAAAACTTTGTGCCTGAAGCTCTCTTGCTTCTTCAAAGAAGCTACCCATTGAATTAACAAAAAGCTCTTTTAATTTATCAGTAGGAAGATCTTCACTTTTTTCTTTTACTGCGACTTCGAGAAATTCTTCAGAAATCCAAAAAGGGGAAGCTGCGGTCATTCTTGTTTTTAACTTAGTTAAAAATTCAACCTGGTCTTGGAGCTCAATCTTTGTGCTTGGATGGCACATTGTACTGCAGACTTGCTTCTTCTTTTGAAAACTTGCAAGCTTTGAGTTTACTTCAAGTAGGGCCCTTCCCTCTATTTCCAGGTCTTTCCATTGATTCTCAAGCGCTTTAATATCTTCAGTTTTTGTTTTATGCCCTTTAAGCCAGCGGGTAAGATCACCCCATTGATCTGCTTGATCCTCTATAGAGTCAATTAACTCTCGAGCACCTTTGGACATCATTGCCATTTTTTGAATTGGGCCAGGAACAAGAGAATTTATTTGATCTTCTTCAACGGCCTCTTCGCATCCAACCTTTTCGCCAACTTTGGCACAATATGGCTCGTGCCATTGTGCCATCAAAGGCGTAGATATAAAGAGAAATAAGGCAAGTAGCTGATAACTCATAAAAGATTATCGGCTATTTTTTCCAGAATCTTTAAGTCTGTTAAAGAAATTTAATTTTCACCTGCTGAATCAATTTGCTTAGCAATTACACTCAGTAACTCATTGAAATCAACTGGTTTTACAAAGTGCCTTCTAAATCCAACATCCTTGGAGCGTTGAAAGTGCTTCTCACTTCCCCAACCAGATTGAGAGAAAAAGAGGGTAGCTTTACTTAGTTTTTGAAGTTCACTTAGTAGCTGGTAGCCATCCATTTCCGGTAGCCCTATGTCAAGAATTGCGACGTCTGGTTTAAGCTCTTTAAAAATGTCAATAGCCTTTGAAGGGGTATATGCCAACGTCATGTTGATCCCTTTATTTTGAAAGAGACTCTTATAAAGCTGACCTAAGTCTTGATTGTCATCGACTAGAAGAACCTTTTTTCCATTTAGAGAGTCTAAAGGATATTTCTCTTTAGGTGCAAGCTCCTCTTCGCTGTCTTTGTAAAGATTAAAAGAAAGGCTAAATGTCGAGCCCAAACCTTTTCCTTCACTTTCTGCACTTATGCTCCCACCATGTAGAGCAACCAACCTTTTAACGAGCATTAGTCCAATACCAAGGCCGCCTTCACTTCTAGAAGAGTGGGGATTGACCTGGGAGAACATCTCAAAAATGGAGCTTAGTCTGTCTTTGGGGATTCCAATGCCGTTATCTTTAATCTTGGCTATTACTTTTTGTCCCTTGGTCGAAATTGAAATTTCAATGTTTCCATTTGGATTTGTATACTTTGCAGCGTTGCTGATTATATTTGCGAAGACTTGAGTTAATCTTGTCTTATCGGCCCAAACTCTTAAATTCTCATCTGGAATATCTACATTCACTGTATGACTTTTCTTACTAACAAGAGCTTGAGCTATCTCTAGACTTTGATTGACTATTTCAGAGATAAAACAAGGTTCTGGGCGAAGGTTGATTTTTCCTTGGGTGATTCTTGACACATCCATCAAGTCGTCAACTAGAGAGCTCATCTGAGACAGTTGGCGCTTCATTGTATCAATGACAACGGATTTTGTTTCATCATCTTTTGCAAGCTCAAGTAGCTCCACTCCAGAAAGAATAGGTGAGAGTGGATTGCGCAGCTCATGTGCCAAAGTTGCAAGGAATTCATCCTTGGATTGGTCTTGTTCTTCCAAGTTGATAATGTCTTCCTTCATTTTTACTTGGGCCTCAAGTGCATGAGTTAAAAACAATTTATGAAATCTATCTGCCATCACTTTGTCGTTTTCACTCCAGTGCTTGGATTGGTTGTGGACAGTCTTCTCATGGACTTTAAAAGATGTTCTAGGGCTTAGTCTTTCTTTCTTGGAAGCTTTTGGGTTTTGTTCGTCTGGGTTTCCTGCCCATTTTTGAGTGTAGACATGCTCTTTTCTAAACCAACCTGTGTAATGATTAAAGCTCTCAGTTAGGGGAGTGATATGAACACCCTTTACTTCAAGGTCTGAGTAACGATCTCCAAAGGTTTCTGAGAGGTTGCTGGATGTGAAGCTTCCAGACTCACTCTTTTTGCTTGTTTTAAGCATTTTTTTGATCGTTTCTTCATTTGGCACGCATCCGACCGAGATTGAGTTGTGTTTAGATCTAAAAATAAACCCATCTGCATTCATAAGGTCCAAAATTCTTTTCTGTTGTCCTAGAAGAACATCAATAATTGATTCTGATGGCCTTACCTTCTCTAGGAGAGAGCTTATGACCTCATCAATCTTTTTAATCCTGGAAAGAGTTAACTCTTCTTCTTTGGCGTATAAATGCCAACTAAAAATTTGAGAAAGGTTTTCGCACTCTAGTCTCACGTTTTGTGGAATGTAGTGCTTTTCCCTGTTGTGGCACATAATTAGTCCCCAAAGTTTGTTATGGGTTACTAGCGACATGGACATGCTTGAACGAATGCCTTGGTTTCTAACATACTGGAGATGAATTGGTGATAAACTTCGAAGAAGTGACTGAGTCATGTCTAGGGGCCTGTCGCGTTCTTTTCCAAGACTCGGCACTAATCTCACATTCTCCAGTTCTGTGTCTGGAGTTAGTCTTATCCAGTTTTTTACATAAAGCTCTCTTGCCTGTTCTGGTATATCTCCCGCGGGACTCATTAGTCCTAGGTAAGAGTCCATACCCTCATCTTTTTCTTCGGCAATAACTTTTCCAGAATAATCATCATAGAAACGGTATAGAATTACACGTTGGTATCCTGTAAGTTTTTTAACTGTGGAAACTATCTCTTTTCCCATTTCATCAAGTGACTTCAAAACCTTAAACTTTGGAGCGATAGATGTTGAATAAATCTTAGTAAAGTGTCTTGAAGAGTAGCTCTGGTGAAAGTCTTTCGCTGGTTCAATTTCGATAACAAAATTATCGTTGCTTTTATAGACAACAGCGAAGAACTTCGTTTTACTTCCCCTTATGAACTCTTCTTTCAACTCCACTTGAATAGGGAGTCGAGTCTCTTGATCTTTTGCCCTGTTATAAGTTTCAAGGATAAAGCTTTTGTCATAATCTCCATCCACTACAAAATTGAAAAAGTTCTCTCCAATGATTTCTTGATTAAACAAATCATTAACGTTTGCACTCACAACTTCAATTGAATATGTCTCACTATTTAATGCTAACAGGTATCCATAACTTTGTATTGATTCTGGGATGTGAATTGGTTCATCCTCACAGTTTTCAAATTTAAAATTATCTAAATCAAGTTTCAAATTTTGCCTCGCATGTCTCTAGCTCTTGTTTTAAGGCCTCGAATGTTTTGATGGAGTCCTTGATTATGTCTTCTTTCTCGAAGGGAGAAAAATTTTCTTTTAATTTAGTTGTAAGGGTAGACCATAGGGGACGCGCTTTCTGAGATAGGTGAACTAGGTGCTCATGGGGCACATCTTTGTTTTTGTAGTTTTTTATTATAACAGAGGCTCCCATCGCAGAACCTAAAAGGATGTAGAAAAAAGAAAATTCATTCACGCTTACTTCTTTCTCAATCTCACTTGGATTTTGAGAGCAATCTTTGGAGATTGAGTTTAAATAACCATCATGAAACTCTTTGAACTCTTCTGGAAGAGAGTCAAACTTTGGTTTGAGAGTTGTCCAAAAAGTATAAAAGCGATGAAGGAGGTTTTGGTAGCTTTCGAAGTTAAGTTCGGCACTTGAATAGCCTTTCATAACCTCCAAGTCCTCAACCTCTGTGTGGACTTGTTTTATGCTTTCTTTTAATAACGTTCTCAAGCCCATAATCCCACCTTAAGAAGATCTTTAACGTATTACAGGCTACTGATTTAGAGCAAAACAGTCAAGCTAATAGCAGCTATGTTACTGAAATTCAAAGATTGTGTAAGGATTATTTAACAATTTAGAAGTTATACAAAGCAAAGTCTTTAGGGTCGAATTGTTAGCTTATGTTACCGATCTCTTCGAAAAAGATGACGTTGACAAAGAAATGTTAAAACCTCTTCTTTCAATTGATGACTCATGGTTGCAAGTTAAACTGAAGCAGCTGGGCGTAAAATAAAAGGTTTCATTCATGTAAATGCTTAAGGGAGTCCGTACAAGGGCTCCTTAGGTGAGGAGCTACACCGGATTTCAATAGGGTTGAAAGGTTAGGAGAATCTTGGGTTGGAGATTTTGCTTAAGCTTTCTTCTTTGTGGTGTCTTTCATCCATGGCAATTTGAACAAACAACTCTTTCAAGTTATTGAACTTTCCATAATCTTCTTCAAAAGAACTCGAGTGTGGAGTTTGCATAAGTTCTTCATTGTCTTTTACAAAGTTCATGTACTCGTGTTCAGCATGATCTTCAAAGTGTGCGTTTAATTGATAGCTCAACTTAGGATTGATAACATACAACAGCCAACTGACGTGATAATAGAAAAAGGCAATTAATTGAGGTAGTAGCCTGTGCTTTAAAAAGCTCTTTTTTAAGTTTATATTGAGTACAAGCTCTTCGATTATTAACAAGTGCCACTGTTCATTGTCTTGTTGTTCTCGGGCCTCTCTAACAAACTCAAAAATTCGTTTAGCAAAAGCAGGTGATTCATATTTGTGAGTAATGGCCACATATGCAACCTGTTCCCATGCCTGATATGGGACTCTGGCAATAATCTCAAGAACTTTAAACTTTAGTATAGTAGCTTTCTTTCCATATAGGGCGTCCATTGTCGAAAATAGAATCTTTGCCAAGATTCCATAATTCATTCTGGGAGTAGATAATGTTTTCTCAAGCTCTTTGTTATAATCAATCATAACTTCCTCCTAAGCTAGTATACTCAAACTTTCGAAGGGACATAATGATTGGAATCAGGTGTGCTACCTGTAAACATGGAATTTTGCTGCAAGTTGTCTCTAGTTGTAGTTTTCAAAGCAATGGAGGTTCTCTAAGACCAACTCAATAACAGAAGGGCTTCATAACAAGATGGAAATGCTTTCAAGAAGAGCGTTTGGTTTTAGAAATTTTAATATTTACCGACTAAGAGTCAGAGTGCATTGCGGTTATGTCTGGTAGTTGAGGTTGCCCCTGTTAAGTGGGAAGATCCCAAAAATGGAAGAGATTCCTGAAAATACTCAAGTTCTATTGTATAAGAAATTAGACTTTATTTTAAAAAGAACGAAATCTACTAAAACTGTTATTAAAAGAGATGAAGAGCTTTTTATGAAAATTATAAACAAATCAGATGACTTTGATTTGGATGATTATGATTTTGATGAAGTGTCTGAAGAATATAATTCTTTATTAACTCAAATTAAAAATGAACAATTTAAATTAAATTATTATGCTACAGCAAGATTTATCACTTGGAATTATCGCCTTCAGTTAACAGATCAATCGGGAGTTGAAGAACCACTTTATTCAAAAGAAAAGGGTTTATGTGTTGGAGTTGGTACTACTTATGAAAATGCTTACTGGGGGATGGCCACTGACTTTTGCTACGCTTATATGACTGCTACTGTCGGTGAAGATTCTACTTCGATAAAGTATAATCAAAGTAGTGTTCCTGTGGACGCTCTTGTATCAACATCCTCAGTCTTTTGGAAGCCAAAGGAATTAGTAAGCTTTGGTGTAGGGCCACTTCTCGTTTATCATCGTGCTGAATATGCTTCTCCTACAGGAGGTTCTATTCAAGACACAAATAATTTTTCATATGGCTATCACATTCTTGCGAGTTGGAGAAAATCACGTTTCAAGCTTGATATCTCAATTGGTGATTTAAAGGATTATAAATCTAGTATTTGGCAAATTGGAGTTAACTATACATTCTGAACTACCCGTTTAACTCAGTTAAATACGTCATGATTTTCCACACTATTGAAAACAATTAAATTATCAATATGATAGTACCTATAGGGGGTATTGTTATGGTTTCAAAAATTATATTTACTATATTTTTACTTTTGTCTTTTAATTCGTTTGCTGAAAAATGTACCTTAGAGAGAGATCAAACATTGAAGATAGGTTGTACTACAAAATGTAAGTACTTTTATAAAAAAGCTCTTAAAAGATTTGCTAGAAAAAAAGGTTATAGATTACAGATCTTAGATTTAAGTCAAAATCCAGAAGAATATAACTTAAGTAAGGTTGATGGGATAGTAATTCCAGGAGGGGCAGACATAGATCCTAAATACTATAAAAATAAAGTAGAGCCTGAACTTAGAAACCATATAGAGAGATTAGATTACTTAGTTGATTACAGTAAAGAAGGTGAGCGAAGAGACCCTTTTGAATATGGATTGTTAAAAAGGTATTTTTCAGATCCAAATACTAAGGATTTACCTTTATTGGGAATTTGTAGAGGTATGCAAATGCTTGCTGTATCACAAGGTGTTCCACTATATATTGATATAAAGGAAGAACTTGGAATAAAAAATAGAAGATATTTACTTGATAGAGTCAAGATTACGGATAGGTATAGTCTTTTAAAGTCGATATTGAAATACGACCAATTTAGAGGTTATAAGTATCATCACCAGGGTATTAGAGTAAATTATTTTAAAAAACATCAGCAAGAAAGATGGCCACATTTAAAGTTAACTTCATTTTCAAATAGAGGAAAAATTGCTGAGTCGCTAGAGTTTGAAAGCCGACCTATTCTCGGCACTCAGTTTCATCCTGAAATTGATTTTTGGACAGAAAGGAAGAGGATTTTTAGTTGGTTACTAAATGAATCCTGTAAGAATAAGAAATTAAAGAAATCTGCTTATTAAGTAAATAGTTGGGAAAAGTATCATTTGGTGTAAGAAATAAATTACTAACGAGTTTTCTCCTAGGTAACGGATATATTTTTTAAATTTATGGTTTGGCATTTTAAGTTTATGTAATCCTTTAGAGTGTAAAAAAATACCAATTAGAACTAAGCCAAACCATGGGAATAAAGCAACATGATCAACAGGCTTTTTACTTAATGAAATAAATGGGTATTTATAACCCAAAAAAAGCGAAGGAGATATTAAAGAGATACCAGTGAGTAAAGATATTATTGGTCGTTTTAAAAATGGGATAGCTAATATTGAGGAAACCGCCACATTGTGAAGTATTCCAAAATATACCCATCTTCCAGGGAAAACAAAATAAGTCGCGAGACTTATCCCTAGTGCTAAAATTGATAACTTAATTATTCTAAAAGAGAACGTCTTAAAATTTATTCCTTTTGAGGTAGCGATTGAAAGATTTAAGCCAACCGAGATCAAAAAAAATGAAATAATAATTTTGGGCCATATTGTCCAAAAAAGATCTTTTCTAATACCCGTTTCAAATAACTTGAAATGATTTAAATCGTAAAAAAAATGGAAAATTACCATCATGATGACAGCAATTCCTTTTAGATAATCTGGTGTCTCGTAACGTACTCTCAATGCACTCCTATATTCCTTCAATCCAGTCTATTATTTTATCAAAGTCTTCTTCAGGTATTTGGGGGTTGTCTTTTGGCATATTTCCTCCTATGTTTTTAAGTCTTATGACGAGAGTTGACCCATAAGCATCGTTACTTTCAATAAGTCCTGAGTTAATCCAGGCTTGGTCATTATTATAGGAAGACCAAGTATTATGGTAGCCGGAATGACAAGACATACAGTTGTTTTTCAAAGCAGTATAGGCTTGATAAAGCCTTTCACCAGCGGCTGTTGATCTATTTATCCCAATATTTTCAGAGTAGGTTCGATCAAATGAATTTGAATTCGTAGATTGATTACAAGATACTAATAAAATTATTGTTACTAGGCTTAAATAAATTTTCATTTCTTAATTTTAAAGGGTAATTTAACTTTAACATTGACAGTATTTTTAACTCCAACCCCCATATAATTAATTCCAGAAATACCAAAAGTATCTAACTTTAAAGAAAAAGTGGCTTCTACTAATTTTTCAGATACTTTTTTATAGGTAAAGTCTGCGGTCTGCTCTTTATCTAGTACTCGAAATTTGGCCTTACCTTTGCCATTTGAACCTTTTGCTTCTACCAATAATAGTACTGCCTTCTTGTCTTTTTCATGGCCTAGTTTTTTCTTAAGATGATTATCTCTTAGCTCAATTCCTGTTTTTAAGCTTTCTACTGGAACTTTAATGTTTTTGGCTCTTAGCTCACTATTACTGTCGATAAAGACCGCTCCTCTGATTTTGCTAGAAGTTATCGTAAATGATCCAGCAGGTGACAATACAACATCTATGGATATGTTTTTAGTAGAAGCAATCGCACTTGAAATTAAAGACACAAAAAGTACAAAAGACACAAATAAGATTTTCATAAGTTATCTCCTAACATTAATAATAGTATACCCCATAGGGGTAGTCAAGCTTGATTATATTCATTATATGCGGTATGTAAGTCCACAAAATTTTAATTATCTGGTAGGAAAAAAAGATATGACACACTCTCATAAGCATGGAGCTGACCACAAAAGCCAATTAACAAGAGTCAACAAAATTGAAGGTCAAGTTCGTGGTATAAAAAAAATGATTGAAGATGAAAAATATTGTATAGATATTCTCACTCAAATTAAAGCCGCTAGAAGTGCATTAAAATCTCTTGAGCTTTCAGTCCTTGAAGGTCATCTTAATTGTTGCTTAATTTCAGCAATAGACTCCAACTCCAAAAAAGATGCTTTAGAAAAGGTTGATGAGATATTAGACCTACTTAAAAAGACATCAAAATCTTAGATTGAAAGAAATGAGTCTCTAAAAAAGCCATTAATTTCTACCATCAAGAGGCCACCAAGAATTGCTCCTATCAACCAGGCAAGGGCGGCAGCTAAATAGATTTCTGCACCAAATAATATAAATAGAGAAACAGCTATCAGAGAAATTGCTAAATAACACAACGACTTATTTGACCTAATCTTTCTCACTTCTGACTTTTTAAGTAAATAAGAAGCAAATATGGCACCGCTGCCGATAAACAAAGCTCCACAGATTGCAAAACAACCATAAGTCCCAAATGTATAATGAAAGTAATGATAAAGGTCGTGGTTATTAGTTAAGCTGAGTTCAAATTGTGGGCAAAAGAGTAATGTCAAAACGCCTACAAATGCTTGTATCCCTAATAATTTTGAAAATACAATTTTCATATCAGGGCTAAGGTCATATCTCACAAAACTAATGATCTTAGTGTCTAGCTCCTGAGGAGGCATACTACCTTCAGAGTTAATAAAATCTTCGTAATCCTTGTTATTAAACGGGTCAGTCATTTTGACCTCCAGTAAACTTTAAGCGAACTTTTTTAAGGCCTCTTGAAATCAATTTTCTAACATTAGACTCTGATACATTTAGCAATTCTGAAATTTCTAAGAAGTCTTTTTCGGAGTAATATCTAAGTGCTATTGCACTCCTTTCATTTTCACTTAAATTTCTAATTTCATATAAATCAATTTTCTCGCTAGTATCACCGTTCTCTGATACAAGGTGTTCATCTTTTAAATCTTCATAAACAAACTTTCTCTTTTTCCTGAAGTCCAGTAATTCGCTTCTACTAATAGTAAAAATCCATTTCCCGAAAGGATATTTTGGGTCATAGCTCATTCGTGAGTTGTGAAATTTAAGTAAAATATTTTGGAATATCTCATCAATTGCCGAATCATCAGATATTCTTTTATTGAGATAGGAGTAGATACGTCCCTTATTTCTATTATAAATCACTTCAAAGGCCATGTTTTCACCCTTTTGATAAAGACTCATTAGTTGTTCATCTGTAAGATGTGAATACGGATTCATCATCTTCCTACTCCCTATTACGATAGAAACATCAATTTTGTGACATATTTATTTTCATATGTACCCTTGTGGGGTATAAGTAATTAAAACTACATCAATTAAAGTAAAAAGATAAGTTTTTTGTCACAAAATAATAATATGACTCGTAATAGGGGATGAAGACTAATTTAGGAGGCTAATTTTGAATACTATAGTGTTATTTTTGCTCACATTTACCATTCAGAATTCATGGGGACACGGTGGAGAGGATCACAGTAAAAAAAAATCGCCTAAAGTTGTTCATAACTCTATAGTCGCTGATAGTAAAGAATTGGAAGTAGTTTATAAAAAAATCAACACAAGTTACTTAAAGAAAGTTAAGCCTATATTTAAAAAATCCTGCTTTGATTGCCATTCATCTCAAACCACTTATCCATGGTACTACAAAATTCCTGGTGTGAAACAGCTTATAGATTCGGATATAAAAGAGGCCAAGTCCCATCTCGACTTTTCAAATGACTATCCTTTTATAAGCCATGATTCCCCTGAAAACGATTTAAAAAGTATTGATAAAAGTGTTTCTAAAAAAACTATGCCTCCTAAGAAATACCTCTGGATGCATAACAACGCCAAACTTTCGCAAAAAGAAGTGGAAGAGATTAAGAAATGGGTAAAAGAATCTTTGGAGGCCTTAAAGTGAAATCTAATATTTTAGTTGGTCTTTTATTTATCACGGGAATACTGCACTCTAGTTATGCATATTCTTACAGCTTTAATGAGGCCATTGAAGCTATCAAAAGTCATGACATAGTAAGTTCTTTAGAAAAAAAATCTAAAGCATTAATTGAAGAAGGTGAAAGCAAAGGCTCTTGGGGTGATCCGATGTTTCGGGTTGCTGCTAAAAACTACCCCAAAGATAGTTTGAAAGATAATGAAACTCCCATGACTGGTATTGAATTTGGTGTGGCACAAAAAGTCGCATTAACTACGAAGTATGGAAATATTGAAGATGCTTTTGCAGCTTTAGGACAGGCCACTAAGCAAGAGTCTGAAAACAAAACTCAAGAACTAATTCGATCCTTTTGGGAAATACTTATTGAAAATAAGAAATTAGATGAAGAGATAAATATTATTAATGAAAACTTAAATTGGATTAAAAATATACTCAAAGTCTCTAAACGGCTCTATGCAAATGGTAAAATTTCTCAACAAGCACTTTTGGACATTCAGATCAGGAAATCAGAGCTTGAGGCTCTTTTAAGTAATACTGAATACGAATCAAAGCAACAACTAGATAAGCTTTCATACGTTTTAGGTAAAAAAAATGAATCTATTTCAAAAGAAACGATTCCTTGGACGATCTTTAAGAGATCTGAGAACGAAACGAAAGACTTAAAAGAATTAAGCTTAAAATCTAAACTTATTGCGAAATCAAAAATGCTAACTGCAAAAAAGTTGGCTTATGTGCCTGACTTAACTGTATCAGTTGGCTACACAAAAAGATCGAATATAGACGACAAGGGTGACTTCGTTTCAGCGATGGTATCGTTTCCATTACCTTTTTCTGGTCAAAAATACTCTGGTCATTCTCAAGCTGTGTTTGAAAAAGCTTCTGCTGAAAAAACTCTTGCAAACTATCAAAAGTTTAAAAGAAGTGAACAAGATCGTTTAATACATCAGATTGAGAAGCTAAATTCAGAACTAAAAATATTAAATGAAAGAACAATTAAGTTTGCGGAAAACAGTAGAAAAATTACCTCTAAGTCATATAGCCTAGGAGATTCAAGCTATATCGAGCTACTACAATCTGAATTAAAGCTTCAAAGTTTACTCCTAAAAAGAAGTAAGCTAAGTGCTGCACTACTAAAGACAAAAGCTAAATATAAATACCTTATTGGAGAAAAGTTGTATGAATAAATATTTTACGATCTTTGCCTTGTTAGCATTGGTTCTTGTGGGTTGTGACAAAAATACCAATAAAGATAGTAGTGGTTCTGAACATAATCACGCTAAGGAAACGGTAAAAAGCTATTATACCTGCTCGATGCACCCTCAGATTAAACAAGATAAGCCAGGAAAATGTCCTATTTGTCATATGAATTTAACTAAAGTTGAAGTTGATGATAGTGACGAAGAAGCCCCAGCAACGACAGTTGTACCAGAAAAGGATATTTGGCAATGTCAGAATTTTCCTGATGTCACAAGTGAAAAAGAAGACGTATGCCCAATAGACGGTACTCCTATGGTTTTAAAACCAAAGGAAAATAAAGCTGGAAAAGTTATTGGCAAGGTAAAACTTAGGAAGTCTCAATTAAGTCACTTTAAACCAGAGTATTTCCCTGCCACGACAATGATGATGAGTAAAAAGATTAGATTGCTGGGAACAGTACTTCAATCTGAGGATAAAGAAAGTAATATCCCAGCTCGTATTGGTGGCCGTGTAGAAAAAGTATATATCGAATCTACTGGAAGTTTCATTAAGCTTGGTGAGCCTGTATTAGATTTATACAGTCCAAAGCTAATTACTGCCGGGGAGGAATATCTAATTGCAAGAAAAACTTACGTTAAATCCAAATCAAAAGAGTTCAGAGATATGCTTAAACAAAGTGAAGAACGTCTCGAACAATGGGGAATCAAAAAATTTCAATACGAATCTTGGTATAAAAGAAATAAGGTTCCAAAAAGCATAACTATTTACTCATCAGCTACTGGTATTGTTAGAAAAAGAAATGCCATTGTTGGAAAGTACTTCAAAGAAGGACAAAACTTTTTTGAGCTATCTGATTTGTCAGAAATCTGGGTTGAAATGGATGTTTATGAACATGATGCATCGCTAATTTCCATGGGCCAAAAAGTAAAACTGGAGTTCACCTCTCTTCCTGGAGATATACTTGAAGGAAAAATTAACTTTGTGAACCCGGTACTAGATTCGGTATCAAGAACATTAAAAGTAAGAACGACAATAAAAAATACAACTGGAAAACTTAAGCCAGGAATGGTTGCTGATGCAACACTCGAAATAAATCTCGAAGGACACCCTTTAGTTGTCCCAAGAACGGCAATTATTGATACAGGTAAAAGAAAAGTCGTTTGGACAAAAGTATCAGGTAAGCAATTTCGAGCAAAAGAAATTCACACAGGTCACGAATCAGAAGGTTACGTTGAAGTAAAGCATGGACTAATGGAAGGAGAAGAAGTTGTTATTGAAGGTAATTTTCTTCTTGATGCCCAAGCCCAACTTTTTGGTGGTTATGAAGATATGAAAGAACAAAGTTCAGGTGGACATAATCACTAAGAGGGGCAAGAAATGATTCAAAAGCTAATAGAAGCGTCCATTCGTAATAGAGTTCTCGTAGTCATACTTTTTGTATTGATCGCTCTACTTTCAGTTTTTAGTCTAAAAACAGCAAGAATTGACGCTATTCCTGACATTGGAGAAAACCAACAAATTGTGTTCACTGAATGGCCTGGTCGTTCGCCAAAGGACATTGAAGAACAAGTTACATATCCATTAAGTATCCTGCTGCAAGGTATTCCTGGAGTTAAAAATATTCGAGGAATTTCAGCCTTTGGCTTTTCCACTATTTATGTAATTTTTAAAGATGATGTTGATTTTTATTGGAGTAGATCAAGAGTTCTTGAGAAGCTTTCTACAGCAGGAAGCGAATTACCCTCTGGGGTTGTTCCAAAGATGGGACCAGATGCAACAGGGCTTGGGCAAATCTACTGGTACACCATCGAAAATGAAAAAGATAATAAGAACCCTAAATCATTAGCAGAGCTTCGATCAATTCAGGACTTTTATGTTAGATACCTCCTTCAAGGGGTTGAAGGTGTCAGTGAAGTTGCAAGTGTTGGTGGGTTTGTTAAAGAGTATCAGATTGATGTCGATCCTAGAAAGCTCTTTGCTTACAATATTTACTTTAGTCAGCTTTTAAAATCAATTAAGGAGAGTAATATTGATGTTGGAGCAGAAGTTGTAGAAGATGGAGACAGGGAGTTTATTGTTCGTGGTAAAGGTTTTTTTAAATCTTTAACTGATATTGAAAATGTTGTCTTAGCAATTAAGAATAAGACACCAATTAGAGTAAAAGATGTCGCAACTGTTGGTTTTGGGCCAGGATTTAGGCGTGGAGCCTTAGATAAAAATGGAACAGAAGCTGTCGGTGGTGTCGTCACAATGCGTTTTGGTGAAAACCCGAAACAAGTTATAGATAAGGTTAAAGAAAGGCTTAAAGTTGTAGAAAAAGGTCTGCCTAAAGGTGTAAGAGTCGTACCTTTCTATGATCGAACAGAGTTAATAGAAAACACTATTGGAACTGTATATTCAGCTTTAAGTGAAGAAATTGTGATAACTGTTGTAGTAATCCTTTTATTTCTTCTTCATTTTCAATCTTCGATTTTAGTATCTCTAACTTTGCCCTTTGGTGTTGGTATTAGTTTCATTCTTATGAAGTTAATTGGGATAGACTCAAATGTTAT
Organism: uncultured Bacteriovoracaceae bacterium; assembly: GCA_950070535.1. Classification (GTDB taxonomy): domain Bacteria; phylum Bdellovibrionota; class Bacteriovoracia; order Bacteriovoracales; family Bacteriovoracaceae; genus UBA845. The sequence goes on from CATMLK010000039.1 coordinate 20,640, forward strand.
GAGTTTGTCTGGAATGGTAATTGCCATAGGCTCAATGGTTGATATGGGTATTATCATGACAGAGAATATCTATTCACACCTATCCGAAAAGCCAGAAGCCAGTAAGTCAGAAAGAGTTGAAATTATTGTCAGATCAGCCCGTGAAGTGGGGCCAGCGATTTTAACGGCTGTAATGACGACAATTGTGACCTTTTTGCCAGTATTTGGCCTTGAAGGAAGTGAAGGAAAGCTTTTTGGACCTCTTGCATGGGCAAAAACATTAGCAATGTTTGGCTCAGTCGTCGTTGCCATTATTTTAGTCCCAGCATTATCTGTTTTTATGCTTAATGGTAAATTAAAGCCAATTGAAAAAAATAAAGTAAGTTTGTTCATTGTTAAGAGTTATCAACCAGCTCTTAACTGGGTACTAGAAAATAGAAAGAGGTTTTTAATAGCCCCAATGATTCTACTTATCCTAGGAGGGCTTGCTCTTTCTAATCTTGGTAAAGAGTTTATGCCATCTCTCAATGAGGGTGACATTTTATATATGCCTACAACAACTCCTGATATTAGTATGACTAAAGCAAGAGAGCTTTTGGCCTACACTGACAAAGTGCTAAAAGATCATCCTTTAGTTGAATACTCAGTCGGTAAATTAGGTAGAGCAAACTCGGCAATTGATCCTGCTCCAGTGGCTATGTTTGAGACAGTTATTAAGCTTGTTCCAAAAGACCAGTGGCCTGAAGGAAAAACTATCTATGAAATTATGCAGGACTTAGATCAGGCTTTACAAGTTCCAGGTTTAGTTAACTCATGGGATTTTCCAATCCAAACAAGAATTGGAATGATCTCTACAGGGATTAAAACTCAAATTGGTATTAAAATATTTGGTGATGATTTAAGGAAGCTTGAATCACTGGCAAGTAAAGTTGGTAAGGAAGTAGAAAAAGTTAAAGGTGCATATGGTGTTTATGCTGAACAGATTACAGGAAAGCCTTATATAGAGTTTGATATTGATAGAGTTGCGGCCTCTAGGTACGGAATAAATACTGGGACAGTAAATAAAATTCTCCAAACGGCTGTTGGTGGTATGCCCATAGGACAATTTTATGACGGTAGAGAACGCTATCCTATAAGAGTTCGGTATAAGAAAGAGTTAAGAGATCGCGTTGATGATCTAAAAAGAGTGTTGGTTCCAAGTCCTTTAGGGCAACATATTCCCCTGGAGCAATTAGCAGATATTAAGATTGTTACTGGGCCTGCTGCCATACAATCTGAAAACGGACTTTTAAGATCAGTAGTTCTACTTAATGTTCAAGGTAGAGACCTAATAGGCTTTGTAGAAGAGGCAAAAAAGCATATTGAAAAAAATGTAGAACTCCCAAAGGGATACTCTATCGTTTGGGCAGGTCAGTATGAAAATCAAGTCAGAGCAACCAATCGACTAAAGTTGTTAGTACCGATAGCCCTAATTATCAATCTAGTTATTATATTTCTTGGAATCAAAAATTTACGCAATTCAGCCATTATTTTCAGTGCTGTTCCAATTGCAATGGCTGGAGGCCTAATCTTACTTTGGATCGGTGGCTTCAATACCTCTGTTGCTGTATGGGTTGGTTTCATTGCTCTTTTTGGAATTGCCGTTGATGATGGTGTCGTTATGATGACATACCTTCAAGAGGCAATTAAAAATCATAAACCTAAAAATTGGGAAGAATTAAAAGAGTGTGTGTTAGAAGCAGGTTCTCGAAGAATCCGTCCTCTTGTAATGACAACAACTACAACCTGTGTGGCACTAATTCCCGTTATGTGGGCAACTACAACTGGTAGTGAAGTCATGAAGCCGATGGCCATTCCAACTCTTGGAGGGATGTTAGTTGAGCTAATTACACTATTTATTGTCCCTGTAACATTTAGTTATTTTGAACAAAGACGTATAGAACAAGGAGAAAGTCATGCTTAAAAAAATAGTTATTCTCAGTATTCCCTTTATCTTGGCATCGTGTGCCTCTACTAACCATAAATATATGCGTGGGTCAGTTGCAATGAAGCTAGATAATAAAACAGCTCATGTTTGTCTTGGTGATAATGAAGTTCAACCTGGAGATAGAATTCTTTTTTATTACAACGACTGTGAACAAGTTGATCCTGAAATTGGAGGTCTAAAAGGTTTGTGCACTCTTAAGAAGCTAGGAACTGGAGAAGTAACCAAAATCCATAATAGTCACTATTCGACAGTTAGAACAGACGGTTCCTTTAAATTTAAAGAAGGAACTTTAGTTCAAAGAGAGAAACTATAATGAGTGCTTTAGATGAATGTTGTAATTCTGGTTGCAAGGATTGTCCTTGGGGCTACAAAGAAAATAAAAACGATAATTTCAAAAAGGAGAATATTATGTGCCCAAAATGCGAAGGTAAAATTTCAATCAAAAAGTCTATAACTGCATTAACGATCGTCTTTGTTGCAGTTTGGAGCTTAGACTCATTTGCTTCCGGCAATATGGATCATTCTAAGATGGACCATTCAAAAATGGATCATAGCAAAATGAAGCATGGAAAAATGGACAAAATGAGCAAAAAAGGTGGTCGAAAAAGCTTAAGTGAAGGAACTAAAAAGTCAGTTGTTAATGCTCTCGAAGCAAATGAAGAATTGCATAACTCATTTTTTAAATATGATGGGAAGAAAGTAGAAGCTGCTGCAAAAAAACTAAAAAAGGCCATCGACGGTATTGAAGACTCTGAGGTATCAAAACTTCTAAAGTTCTCTAAAGCAAAGCTAGGCCAAATCAAAGCCTCAAATTCAAGAGATGATAATAATCAAAACTATCATTTAGTTTCTATGGCATTGATTCATGTAGTAAACACTTATGACGTTGGAGAAAAGTACAATGCATATTCTTGTCCAATGGTGAAAAAGAAATGGGTCCAAAATAGTAAGAAAATGGCTAAGGTGCATAACCCATATGCTCCGAATATGCCTCACTGTGGCTCTAAGGACACAAATCACTAATTAGGAGGGTTTTATGAATCGAAGATTTATGTTCAAAAGCTTGGCTTTGTTATTCTTTACAGTTTTTGTTTCAATAGACATCTTTGCCAAGAATGATGTTAATAACTTTATTGAAGTGACTGAGAAGAACAAAGTCTGTATGGTCAATAACTTTTATAACCCAATGGCAGACTTCACTGAATTTAAAGTAAATGTTGAAAAAAAGAGTTACTATGGGTGCTGTGCCATGTGTAAGGATAAGTTGAAGATGAGTTCTAATCATCGAATGGCCACTGACCCTCTGACAAATGAAAAAATTAGTAAAGCTGACGCTTATATTGTTGCCGATAAAACAAATAAGGGCCGAACCTATTATTTTAAAAGCAAATCTAATTTTTTAAAGTGGACTAAACTTTAAACCTTAGCTTTAAGAGAGGTGGATTACACCTCTCTCCAAAAGCTGGATGATTTTGGATTTACGTCCTATATTTGCTGCAATATTTTTTGGTTACAACCTAAGCCAAAAGGATATAAAATAAGGTATGAGCGCAATTAAGATTTGTAAATTTATTTGGCTTTCTATTTTAGCAGTTTGTATTGTAATTAATCAGCCAAGTCTTTCTGTTGAAAAGAACGAAATTGACTCTCACCTTGATGAATACTCCCATTATAATGTAGCTCATCACGATAATATTGATGATGAGGCTCATACTCACTCACATAAACATAGTGAGGATGGTGACGAGCATGAGCACAACCATGAACACTCTAAGGTTACTCAATCAGAGATCAAGCTTTTGAATCATTCTCTAAAAGTCTTGTCCAAAGTTACTGTAATTGAGGTGAACCTAGGCTTTTCTGAGAAAAATTTAATCTCCAATCCTCATCCAAATAAAATCTATAGACCTCCGATATATATTTAGTTTTCAAAAGTATTTTAAAACTAAAAATTAGGAGGAACTATGTTTAAATTTTTATTAAGCATTCTTCCAGTATTCTATTCAGCAAATTCATTTGCTCATGGAATCAGTGAAGAAGCAAAGCGTGCCATGATTGAAGGAGGATATTTTAAATATATCGTCCTTGGTGCCGAACACATGATTACTGGATATGACCACTTACTTTTTCTATTTGGGGTTATATTCTTTTTAAAAACTTTTAAAGATATTGTTAAGTTTATAAGTATCTTTACTCTAGGCCACAGTATAACCCTTATCTTCGCAACATTTATGGGCATTACTGCTAATTACTGGCTTATAGATGCAGTCATTGCTATTTCTGTTATTTATAAGGGATTTGATAATAATAAAGGCTTCCAAGAGTATTTTGGGTTAAAGAAATCACCAAACTTACTTTGGATGGTCTTTGTTTTTGGATTGATTCATGGTTTTGGCCTTTCTACTCGTCTTCAGCAACTCCCATTAGGTGAAAAAGGTGGAGAAATGTTGATGAGAATTATCTCATTCAATATTGGAGTTGAGTTTGGTCAAATCGCAGGACTTGTAATAATGCTTTTTGTTATTACTCAAATGAGAAAGCATCATATGTTTGAAAGGCTTTCAAGAGTTTTTAACGATGGGATTATGCTAGCTGGATTCATGCTGCTTTTGATGCAATTGCATGGTTACCTTCACACTTCTAACCCCGATGAATTTGGATTTAGTGAAGATAATCATATCCATCATCACATGAAAATGGATCAACCAAAAATTGAAGAAATCAAACATGATAATTTATAGGAGAAGAGATATGAAACATTTATTATTAATTGGAGCTTTATTACTTTCTTTTTCAAGCTTTGCAGGCCCAGGTGGTGGTCATTCTCACGGTCATGGTCACTCACACTCTAAAAAATCTATTTCAAAAGAAAAAACAAGTGAAATCGGTCGATACCATGTAGAACGTCTTATAAAAGCTGGCAAGATTGATGCTTCTTGGAAAAGTTCTACTTTAGATAAGTCAGAGAAAAAGAAGTTTGGAAAAAAGACGGAATGGGTTGTTACTTTTGATAATGAAAAAGGTGTGAAAGGAAAAAAGCTTTATATCTTTTTAAAACTATCAGGTGAATTTGTAGCCGCAAATTTTACAGGAAAGTAATATGTGGTTAGCAATAGGTAAAACTATTGTCGCAGCAGTGCTTATAAGTTTCGTTTCTTGGTTATCAGGAAAGAAAACAGGTTTGGCAGGGTTTCTTACGGCCCTGCCTCTTACAACGCTTCTTGCCCTTGCTTTTTCTCATATGGAATGGGGTGATGCGAAGCAATCTGTTGAATATGTAAAAAGCGTATTTGTTGCGATACCTGTATCGTTACTATTCTTTATTCCATTTTTACTGGCCCAAAAATTTAACCTTGGGTTTTGGGCATGTTATTCAAGTGGCCTAATATTACTAGGCGTAGGTTATTTTGTTCATGGTTTTTTAGTCAAAGTAGCATAGATGATTGAAAATTCAAAAAATAGAAGAGTTGCTCCTTATCAATGTATGGAGTAACTCTTTACAATTTCAGCAATGCAATATAATATACTGGGGTATAGTATAATGAGGTGTCAAATGTCGCATGTATTTGAAGATAAGAAAAAAATCATTTCACGAATTAGACGTATTAAAGGCCAATTAGAAGCCGTTGAGCGAGGTTTAGACGAAGGAAAAGAATGCTTTGCTGTACTTCAAACTTTATCTGCATGTCGTGGAGGCTTAAATGGTTTAATGGGAGAACTCGTTGAAGGCCATATCAAAGAGCATGTGATGAAGAACCCAAATCAACCGAAATCATCTCAAGATAAATCAGCTCTTGATCTTATAAAGATTATGAAAACATATTGGAAGTAGAAATGTCACATTTATCTCATTCACACGATCACGATTATGTAATACAAGATAGCAAAATAGGTTCAAATGAAAAGAAAACTATTTTTGTTGTTGCCCTAACTTTTATCACAATGGTCGTTGAAGTTTCCTATGGCTATATAACAGGTTCAATGGCATTGCTTGCAGATGGATGGCACATGGCAAGTCATGTTGGTGCATTGAGTATTTCTGTAATCGCCTATAAGCTTGCACGATCAAAACGCTTAAACAAAAAGTTTACTTTTGGAGCTGGAAAGTTTATTCCCCTTGGAGGTTATACCAGTGCCTTAATGTTGGGGCTGGTCGCTTTATTTATGGGAGTTGAATCTTTTGAGCGTTTTTTTAATCCCACTAATATAAACTTTTCTACGGCAATTATCGTTTCAATTGTAGGCCTTATTGTTAACTTACTAAGTGCGCTTTTACTATGGGATTCACATGATCATCATCACCATGATCACGATCATTCTCATGACCATGTTCACGACCATAACCATAAAAGTGCCTTGATTCATGTCATAGCGGACGCATTTACATCCGTTCTAGCAATTGTAGCTTTATTGGCAGGAAAATATTTTGGATGGTACTGGGCAGACCCCATGATGGGTATTGTTGGTTCTATTGTCATTCTTAAATGGGCTTACGGTTTATGTAAGGCAACAGTTTGGGAATTACTAGATGGAAACTCAAAGCTAATTAAAGAAGATCAAATCAGAACGCTATTTGACGATGAGTCAGATGTTGAAATTACTGATTTACATATCTGGAGAATTGCACCAAACGCTCATGCTTGCGAAGTAATGGTATATAACAACAATCCCAAAGGCACAGAGTTTTATAGAAAAAAGATTCAGTCAAACTTTGATATTCAGCACTTAATTATTGAAGAAAGGTGTTGTATTCACTAAAAAATTATTTCTTTTTACCTAAAGTCGGTGGCTCCCAGGGAAAGTTATCAACTCCATCATATGAATAGTTTTTTTCTTCAATATCATAAGGATTATTTGCACTAAGATGGTCTGAATCATCATTAATGAGAACAGTTTCATCATCCCAAAGTAGCGTTAAAACCTGCCCAAAGGAGTTAATTGGTAAACTCCACTCATATAGCTCTGAATCTTTAGTTACATTTCTTCCAGAAATCCAAATGTCAGCAGGAACTATATTAAAGTCTTGTGGTACATCCAATTCTTTTGCTGATTTATACGCGAATGAATCTGTAGATAAGATTCGAGAATCTTTCATTTGTAAGCTATATCGAAATTCTTTTGAAGGGCGATAAAATTGAATCATGTTATTTTTTGAAACAATTAAACAACAAGGTATATTTGCCAGGCTCATGTACTTAAATGCTGAAGACATAAGCGATACTTCAAAGCTATTTGAAACATTAATTATTGAATCCCACGAAGGTTCTTCATAATTATATAGAAATTTAACAAGTGATTTAGGTATCAGAAGCTCGCTCGCGAACTGATCTGCTCGTAGCTCAATGTTATCGTTTCTATTGAAGCCCTCAATCATCTTACTACTACATCTAAAAGATTTAGGTTTGCCATAATCAACGTCAAGATTGAAATGGCCAAGTTCGTGGGATACAGAAAATTTCTTTCTTGGAAAATAGCTTTGTTTTGAATTAAGACCAATGGAAGCATTTTTTCCATCAAAAAGAAGGATACCATCCAAACCATCAAAGGAGTTTTCAAAAATTGGGATTTCAAGCGATCGGCAAATTTCAAAAGGATCAATTGGATAAGAATTGATCCCCAGCTCTTCTAAAAAGTTTGCCGCGCACGTTTCTGCTTCAGTCATCTGATTTTGATCTTTCCTTTAAGATGTCCATTTGAGCTTTAAGGATTTCTCTATCTTTATCTGTTAGTTCACTAAAGCCTCTATAGAACTCTTGCCATTCATTTTGCACTTTTACTTCGTTCTCTTCATCACTTTCGCCAACAAGGTAGTCTATTGAGACATCGAGAACATTGGCCAGTTTGCGCAGAATAGGCATGTTTGGTTTTCTACTGCCTTTCTCAAACTGATTGACTGCCGCCGGTGTTATCTCGGCATTTCTGGCCAATTCAGCTTGTGACCAGCCTTTTTTATCCCTAGATTGCTTAATTCTTAGACTGAAAACGTCAGAATCACTCACTTTTCCTCCTTTAATACAGACCTATTTTCAATAAGATAGACTCAAAAATAGCATCTGGCTATAACAAAATGATAATTTTATCTTATCATAGGGTTGACTTTAGTTAAAGTGTTATCGTATTGTTAATGTAGGCATTCCATTGTGTTAACAATGGAGTTTGGGTTAAGGAGAAAAAGTTGAGTATAGAAAAAGAAAACCAGACGTTTAATATTCTCGCCATTGATGGCGGCGGAATTAGAGGTATCGTTCCGGCGCATATCCTTAATTCCATTGTTGGAAAGCTTAACATAAACCTCAATGATAATTTCCAAATGTTAGCAGGAACAAGCACTGGCTCAATAATTGTAGCTGGTTTGGCCTGTGGAGTTTCTATAGAAAACATAGTTAACCTCTACAAAAGCTTAGGTGAGAAAATTTTTGTTAAAAATGAATCCTATTGGCCAAAGAATATTAAGCCTGCTTTCCATAGTCTTTATAACAATACGAACTTAAAGAAAATTTTAAAAGAAACTTTTGGGGATATAAAACTTGGCGACATAAAAAAGCCGTTACTAATTCCATCAACAGATATTGGTAACGGTGGAGTTCATGTATTTAAATCAAATTATTGTAAGCATCTCACTCGCGATATGGACGTACTTGTTTGTGATGCTGTTTTGGCTTCTTGTAGTGCTCCAACTTTTTTTGATCCGACAAGTGTTGGTGAATATGCATTAGCCGATGGCGGCCTTTGGGCCAATAACCCTTCTTTAGCTGCCTTCATTGATGCTCAACGAAGATTAAATATTCCTGCTGATAGGATAAAAATCCTTTCGGTTGGAACAGGTCATGCGAAGTCATTTTATGGTACAGACCTAGAGAAAAAATGGGGATTGCTTAATGGGTGGCAAAGGCAGGAGTTTATAAGCTTCATTTTATCTCTTCAGTCGCAATCAACTCATAACTATTTGCAGCTAATCATGAAAGAAGATCAGCTTTTAAGATTAAATTTTGAATCTGACTTACCCTTGCCATTAGATGACTACACGGCAGCTAACGACCTCTTTTCGAGGGCGGATAAACTTTTTACTTATGAAACAGAAAATATAAAAGCATTTTTTAATTGCTAGTTTGACGGAGAACTTTATGAACACAGATGACAAAAAGAAATTTATTATAGAAAAACTAATTGGGGAACTAGACTTACCCCAAGGAGCTTATGAAAAAGCAATCAAGCGCTATGAAGACTTGGGAGATTGGTTAAGTAGAGATGATTCGTCTTTAAAAGACTATGAACCTCATATTTTCGCACAAGGATCATTCAGGCTAGGCACGGCCACAAAACCCTTAACAGGAGAAGATGAATACGATCTTGATCTTGCCTGTAAGTTAAAAGACGGAATTGAAAAAAGGACACATTCTCAGAAAGACCTTAAAGAGATGGTTGGGAAAGAACTTGAACTATATAGAGGTGCGAGAGGTATAAAGGAGAAAGTAAAAGAAAAACACCGATGTTGGAGATTAGAGTATCAAGATGATCTAAGTTTTCACATGGATATTGTTCCTTGTATTCCAGAAAGTGGAAAAAGAAGACAAGATATTTTTGAATCCTTAACAAAATCAGGAGCTGATGAAGCTATCGCAAAAAGCGTATCAGAGTTAACGGTAGTAATTACAGATGATCGAAACCATAATTACAGGTCTATTTCGGATGATTGGAATATTAGTAACCCTGAAGGTTACGCAAATTGGTTTGAAAGAACTATGAAGAAGGCCTTAAGGTTTGATTTAATGGAGAAGTCTGCTCAAGTTGACGATGTCCCTTTGTTTCGCAGAAAAACACCATTGCAAAGAGTTATTCAATTACTTAAAAAACATAGAGACATCATGTTTGCAGAAGATGAAGATTCAAAGCCTATTTCGATCATCTTAACGACACTTGCAGCGAAAGCATACTCTGGTGAACAAGATATGCATTTAGCACTAACAAATATTCTCGAAAATATGGGGAGGTTGGTTAACTCTATAACTCCAAGAGTCCCTAACCCTGTCGATCCGGGAGAAGACTTTGCTGATAGATGGTCTATGCCTAAATATAGTCACCTTAAACTTGAAGATAATTTTTGGTCTTGGCTAGAGCAGGCCAAGAATGATCTTTCATTAATAGAAAACTCAATTCAGCCAGGTTTTATATCAAAACAAGCTTCGGCAAAATTTGGAATTAGACTAGATGAAGAAGTATTAGCAAAAGGACTTGGCGTAGTGAGTTCTCCTTCGATTACCTCAACTCCAAAAAGGCATGAGGTTAACGATGAGAATAAGCCTTGGAGATCAGAAAAATAATGATTATTAGTAAGGGCGATTTAAGGAAATTTTTAAACGATTATCCTTTTATGGCCCTTAGGCCGACTAAGGGAAATCATTTAGTTTTTAGAGGAGATTTTCAGTTTATTGCAAAATCCAAAAATGGCCCTGAAATAAAAGACAGCTTTGAAGTTAAAATTGAAATCCCAAATGGCTTTCCCAAAAAAATTCCTAAAGTATGGGAGACTAATAATAAAATTCCAAGGACTGAGGAAGGTGAATTTCATATAAACCCTGATGATTCTCTTTGCTTAGGTTCACCACTAAGACTTCTTGATAAAATCAACCGTAAAGGAACACTTGTTGCCTTTATTGAATCATGCCTTGTTCCATTCTTGTATGCAGTTTCAATTAAACTTCAAAAAGGTGGTGACTTCTACATGGGAGAACTTGCACATGGATTGCCTGGAATTTTAGATGATTACAAAGAGCTATTTGGTATTGAGAGTAATGAAAACATTATTAAGACCTTAGAGTTGATAGGCACAAAAAAAAGAATCGCAAATAAGGCCCCATGCCCTTGTTCTTGCGGAAAGAGACTTGGAAAATGCAAACTTCGTTTTGTTACCAATCGTCTGCGAAAAACGACTTCAAGAAGTTGGTTCAAAAATCACGCTAAAAACCCTGCCATCATAAGCTAAATATTTTAACTTTTAAGAAATTTGCTGCAAATGATCTATTTTGTTAATTGAGTGTTACTAAATTCAAATCTTGTTTTATTCGTATTTTTTATTCTTACCATCTTAGGCTGCATTTATCGTCCGCTACGCTCGCTTAAAAATAAAGAAAAATCCCGGTTCCTCCTACGACCTGCCACCCATATTTTTCTTGATTTTCGCTCGACTGCGCTCCTCGTTTATTACGCCCTAAGAGGCAAATAAAAACTAACTAAAACAAGGAGAATTTATGAAAACTCAATCTGAAAACAAAAAAGTATTAAAATTTGCTGAGGCAAAAAACATCGTACTAAAAAATGACCACATTCTTATCTTTTTAAATGATGGTTCAGTGATTAGGAAACACGTTAACTTCTTTAAGCACATTCTTGGCGTTGATTACACACCAGTAACAAAAGAAGTGGCCCAATAGGGTCACTTTTCTTTTAACAAATACACAAGGAGCTAATTATGTGTTTAAAAAATATTGAATCTAATCTAAAAAGTATTGCGTATAAAAAATCTATTCCATTTTGTTATTCCTGCTACAAAGAAGCTCCATCGGGAGTTTGTAAAACCTGCCATAGTGACGATCTTATGAGACTAATTCCAGGTGTTGGCTGTGAATACGGTACTGAATGGGTTGTAGAAGAACTTCTCAAAGAAGACTTGGAAGCTGTAGATACAGAAGAAATCTTTGAGCAGATGATCGAAGAATGCTACGAGGAAACGACAAAAGTAGGATTCATGGAGTTTTCTACAGTAGAGCTTATGAAAAATAATGATCCTATATACTGGTCAATGGCCCAAAGTGAATATGTTGACGGGCTTGCACAAGATGAGCAATTAATCAGTTTTGATAATGGTTCAAATTACTATTGGATTCACGACCTAGAATCTTATATCGAAGAAAACCTAGAGGGAGCTGCCTAGGCTTCTTCTCTTGGTGGCTCATTATAACCATTTGAAATGACTGGTTTTTATTTTTCTTTACTCCGTAGTGTACTACGGGGTTTATAATAGGTCTTATGAAAGAAGAATATACAATTGGAAAACTAGCGAAAGAGTCAGGTGTCACAGTTGAGACTGTGCGGTTTTATGAACAGAAAGGCTTGATAAAGCAGCCTTCTTCTAAGTCGGGATATAGAAAATATCCTTATGACGATATTATTAAGATCAAGTTTATAAAGAGCACACAAGAACTAGGCTTTACATTAAATGAGGCAAAAGAACTATTAGAGTTACGAGTAAAATCAAATGCTAAGTGTGGACAAGTTAAAATAAAAGCGGAATCAAAGCTTAAGGAAGTTGAGAAAAAAATAAAGGATTTGAATAAAATGAAGCGTTCATTGAAGAAAATGATTGGGGCTTGTTCAAATAATGAAAAATCAACATCTGATTGCCCAATTTTAGAAAGTTTTGAGAGGGATTAAAAATGCTAAATGTAGAGTTTATCTTTGATAAAGATTGTCCGAACGTGAAGGAGACAAGAGCAAATTTATTGAAGGCCTTCTCTAGTGTTAAACTTTCTGCCAAATGGAAGGAATGGGATCGAAATTCAGGTAAGTCACCTGAGTATGCAAGGAAGCACGGATCACCAACAATATTGATTAATGGAAAAGATATAATGGGTGTTGAGCCTGTTGATGGAGCAAACTGTTGCAGGGTATATGAAGGAGCAGGTGTCCCATCTGTAAATTTAATTGCCTCAAAACTAACAAATTCTTGTAATGATTTGAAGGGCAGAAAGAATAAGCTATTTGGCTTTTTAGGAACTGCCTCAATTGGGCCGGGAGTCGGTGCCGCCTTTTTAGCAAAGGCTAGTTGCCCTCTTTGCTATCCCGCTATGGCAGGCTTTCTTTCAAGCATCGGATTAGGTTTTTTATTTAAGGGAACTTACTTTTATATTTTGATGTCTTTTTTTCTTGGAATTGCGTTGTTTGGCCTTGGATTTAAAGCTAAATCCAGAAGAGGATACGCCCCACTTTATCTTGGGATAGTTGGTTCTATAATTGCTTTGACATTTCATTATAGACAAAACGACTCCCTTTTTTATTTTGGAATAGGAATTTTATTTTTTGCTTCTATCTGGAACCTCATTCCAATGAAGCGAAACTGTACTAATTGTAATTAAAACCAGGAGGTTTATATGTCTAATATTGTAGAAATTTACAGTGCGGGATGCCCCGCTTGCGAAAGTACGATTAATCTCGTGAATGAGGTTGCGTGTGACAATTGTGAAATTAGCGTTCTTGATATGAATGATAAAAAGGTATCAATGAGGGCTAAAGAGCTTGGGATAGCCAGAGTTCCTGCTGTCGTTGTAAATGGCAAGCTCGCTGAATGTTGCCAAGTAAAAGGGCCAACCGCAGAAGGATTAAAAGCTGCTGGAATTGGTGGAAAATAGTTGCTTTCGGATAAATAAAAAAGTGCTGGAATTTCTATGATCCAGCACTTTTAGAAAACAGTCTCTACGCGACATCATCTTCTTCATTTTGAACAACTACAATTTTAGATTTCAATTTAAAAACTGAAAGATACTTGTCCAAAGTTTCAACCTTAAGGTTTCGCTTACCTTTAATAAACTGCGATATATTTTGAATTTGAATGCCTGAAAGCTCTGAAAATTCTTTGATTCCCATTTTTTCAATAGTGTATCTAAGAGCATCTTCGACACTTTCACCAAAATGCTCAATAGAGGTAACAAGCGTTTCTCTGGCATAATCCAAATCCTGCATTTGTTCTGCTACATATTTGTCGAATGATTCACTTCTTCTGGGCATAATCCCTCCAATATTCTTTAGCTTTCTTTATGTCAGAGTTTTGAGATTTTTTGTCGCCACCTATGAGGAGGAGAATGATTTTTTCTCCATCCTCGGCGAAATATACCCTCAACCCTGGGCCATAAAAAATTTTAATCTCGTACACACCATCTTTTAGGGGTTTGAGATTTTTAGTTGTTCCACCATCTGCAAGTCTATCTACATAGTTTGTGACGATGATCCTTGTCTTTCTGTCCAGTTTCTCAAGCCATTTAATAAACGGCTTTTCTCCTGAACTTGTAACGTAATACTCAATATTTCGTTTCAACAAATTGACCTCCTTTATATTAATCAATTTTGATTAATATGTCAAGCTGCGTCTAAATCCCTAACATTATTGATCTTTTTTTGTCGCTTCATCTCTTCTGGGAGGTAGTCATTAATTTGAATCTCTCCGTACTGAATCAGGTCTAAAAAGTCGGCCTTGGTAGTTTCTTTGTGTTTCTTCTTGTAGTTCATAAAAGCTGTGTCCTGACGATCAACACTTGTGATTGTTTGGGAAAGGATCAGCTTCTTATGGTCTTCATTAAAGAGAGGTAAAAGGACTTCTAAAATATCTGAAGGGGTAATTTTCTTTTTGCCTTTTTTGAGTTTGTTTAGTTTCTCAACTTCATTACTAATAGTGTTGCAGATATTAGTATTAACTCTCATTGTTGAAGACTTCTCTTTGTTACCAGTTTTTCCGTTTTGTGTTTTTTTATTATCTTTCATTTCGTTTCTCCTATTTAATTAAGCTGCAAATGTGTTTAGTAGGGCATCGACTGCCATGAGTTGTTCAATGCTCAGTTTTTCAAGTTTGTTTTGACACTTTTCTACTGTCTCATCTCTAAGAATTGGTTGAGACATAAGGTAATTAAAGTCGTTCATAGTGCATCCCCAAGACTCAATTATTGTTTTGATTCTCGATTGTGGAAGATTCACTCTTCCATTTTCCCAATGGTCGATTACACTTCTCGAAAGGCCACAAAGTTTTGCAGCTTCGACACGAGTTAAGCCTTTTAGTTTTCGCAAAGACTTTAAAATCCTTGCCTCTTTTGAAATTATCTTTTGATACTTTCTACCTTCTTTTCTTGGTGTATGTGCTCGGTTGTAAACCGACCTCGCTGGAAGCTCTGGAAGTTCCAACGTGCCATTAATTAGGTTGCGAAAGTCCTCAAGCGTGTAACGATAACGCCTAATCAATTGCTTTAATCTTTCGTCTGAAATGTTACGGCGACCATTTTCAATTCGCTCTATTGTTTTTCCTGAAACTCCGATTGCTTTTCCAGCATCATCTCTGGTGATCCTTCTTGAAATTCGCATTTTTCTAATAGCAACAATGTCATCAGTGAATACCTGAATGTTATGTCTGCCTCCTCTTTTTGGTTTTTTTCTCTCCATAAAATTGCCTCCTTTGGCTTTTAAAAAGTTACATTTTGAAAATTAAATGGAGACAGTTTGAGATTAGGTTTGTGTAACCTGAGAAGTCTGGCGGCCCGTACTGAATAGATTTTCTTGCAGATACTCTTTATTGATCTCTACAAGTCATTCAGCAAAGTGTTCTATTGGGTAGCAATTGTGAGCAATGCAGCTCTCAAAAGATTTACTCAATAGAAACAGTAGCTTGCACATTTAGCCCGACAAATTTAAACACTTTGAAAAATGTAAAAACAAGCAAGCCAAAAACAAGCCACGGACAAGCCAAATTCAGAAAAATGCAGAAATATGTAGAAAGAAACCCTCAAATAAGGCTCATGACTCTTGATGGTGTGTTCTCCGCGTCAAAAGAAATAAGACAGGCATAGAAATCCTCAGGTTATAATTTG
>CATMLK010000040.1:0-34618 GCA_950070535.1 uncultured Bacteriovoracaceae bacterium
GAAAGATCTCAAAATCATCAATGAACAGGATTTAGAGCAATTACAGCTAAAGTCGCGCAAAAAAAGGCCTGCTAAAAAGCAGGCCATCAAATTTTATAAATGTGGGTTTGGTTTACTCTTCGAAGCAGCTCTCAATCTTTGTTGAGATCTGGCCTTCAGGGTCTCCTGTGGAGATTGCGATTTCTTTAACAATCAGCTCTTTACACTGATCCATCATCTTTCTTTCTCCAAAAGACAGCTTTTTTGAAGTCTTAAGTAGAAATAGTGAGCGAAGGACATCAGCAATTTCTAAAAGAGATCCTGTTTTCACTTTTGCTAGATACTCACGATGTCTTCTATTCCAAGTGGAGTTGTCCACCTTAACGTCATGATCCGCTAAAAGAGAGAATACTTCGTTGATTTCATTGTGCGAAACAAGTTCCCTAACACCGTCTTCGTTGTCTGTTGGGACCATGATAGTCATGCCATTGGAAATAATCTTAATAATATAGAAAGACTTTTCCGCTTCACCCAACTGTTTTGTTTCGACGTTTGTAATCTGACCTACGCCATGGCCTGGGCAAACTACATAACTTCCTAAATCAAACATAATTGTCCTTGGTTGAATTCATGTATATTTATTTTATACAAACACTTTTATAACGCACCGTGACTCAAAAGACAATTTGATTGTAAACTTTATAGACACCCCTTTATTTGAATCCACCTTTTAATGTATAGATCGGAGCTTTTTAAGAGACTGTTTTTATTAGGTTTTTTGTTAAAACCATTTTTAGGCCAACCATTTGTCACATCAGCCCTGTTGATACACAATGGCTTTATGAAAATGAACAAAGTTTTAACATTATTTGCCTTTATTCCATTATTTTTTAGCTGTGAAAGTGTGAACACCAAAGAAGAAGTTGGCTTCACTATGGCCGGAAACAAAAGCTCCTGTACACCGTTGGAGAAAGATAAGGTCTGCACCGAGATTTTTACAGAACAGGATCAGTTTGCGGCAAACTGCAAACAGCAAGGCCATCAGGTTGTTCAGTGTGACTGTCATGAGTTTTTATGTAAAACTGATAATGGAAAGCCGCTAAGCCTTTAAAAAAAGGAAAAAAAAAGCGGGGCTTATACCCCGCTTAGTATTTGATCTAATTAGAAACGATCTACGATTTCATTTTTTTCGAAGAAGTAAGATACTTCTCTTTCAGCGGATTGAGCAGAATCAGAACCGTGAACAGCGTTTTCGCCAATAGACTTAGCGTAAAGCTTTCTGATTGTTCCCTCAGCTGCTTCAGCTGGGTTTGTTGCACCCATGATCTCTCTATTTTTAGCAACAGCGTTCTCACCTTCAAGAACCATAAGAACTACTGGACCACTAGTCATAAATTCAACTAGTTCACCAAAGAATGGTCTGTCTTTGTGCTCAATGTAGAAGCCTTCTGCTTTTTCTTTTGAAAGTTGAGTCAACTTTGCAGCAGAGATACGAAGGTCATTCTTCTCAAACATAGAGATGATGTTACCAATATTATTATCCAAAGTAGCATTTGGTTTAATGATTGAAAGTGTCTTTTCGTTAGCCATTTTAAACTCCTTAAACGTTAATTATGAGCTCTTTTACACTTATTTAAGAACTTGCGCAACTTTTTCGCCAAGCTCGGCAGGACTTCTTGCGATTGTTACACCACATTCCTCCAAAACCTTATACTTAGCTTCAGCTGTGTCATCTCCACCAGAAATGATAGCACCTGCGTGACCCATTCTTTTACCTGCAGGAGCACTTGCACCAGCGATAAATGAAACAACTGGCTTAGACATATTTTCTTTAATCCATCTACCAGCATCTGTCTCAGCATTACCACCGATCTCACCAATCATGATTACAGCGTCAGTTTCAGGATCTTTCTCAAAAAGCTCAAGACAATCAATGAAGTTTGTTCCATTTACCGGATCCCCACCAATACCAACACAAGTGGATTGGCCGATTTCTCTTTGAGTTAACTGGTAAACCGCCTCGTAAGTTAAAGTACCTGAACGAGAGATAACTCCCACTCTACCTGGCATATGGATATGGCCTGGCATAATTCCAATCTTACACTCCCCTGGAGTGATTACACCTGGACAGTTTGGCCCAATAAGTCTTGATTTAGAACCTTGCAGAGCTGCCTTTACTTTAACCATATCATTAATAGGAATACCTTCTGTAATCGCAATGATTAGAGGAATTCCAGCATCAATACACTCTAAGATTGAGTCAGCTGCGAACGGTGGTGGAACAAAAATCATTGCGGCATTCGCATCAGTAGCCTCAATACATTCTTTAACAGTATTAAAAACAGGAATACCTTCATGAGTCATCCCGCCTTTGCCCGGTGTAACACCGCCAACAACATTTGTTCCGTAATCTCTAGACTGAAGAGTGTGAAAAGTACCTTGCTTTCCAGTCACACCAACAGTGATTAGCTTTGTGTCTCTATTTATTAGAATGGCCATTACTTATCTCCTTTTGCAGCGTCAACAGCTTTCTTTGCAGCGTCAGCCAAATCGTCAGCCGGAGTAATCGCTAAGCCTGATTCGCTCAAAATCTTTTTACCTAAATTAACATTGGTTCCTTCCAGTCTTACAACTAGAGGAACTTTCAAGTCCAACTCTTTTGCTGCGGCAACAACACCCTCAGCAATAATGTCACACTTCATGATCCCACCGAAGATGTTAACAAGAATTGCACTTACGTTCTCATCTTCAAGAATAATAGAGAAAGCTTTTTGAACAGTCTCTTTTGTAGCTCCGCCGCCTACGTCCAAGAAGTTAGCTGGCTCTCCGCCGTGGATCTTAAGAATATCAAGAGTACCCATAGCAAGCCCTGCACCGTTTACTAGACAACCGATATTTCCATCTAGAGAAATATAAGAAAGTCCGTACTTGCCAGCTTCAAGCTCCTGCTCTGACTCTTCAGTCATATCCCTAAGAGCTTCAATTTCAGGGTGTCTAAACAACGCGTTTGCATCGAAGTTTAGTTTTGCATCTAGAGCAATAACGTCACCGCTCTTAGTTGTAACAAGTGGGTTGATTTCAGCAATAGAGCAATCTTTGGCCATATACATGTTGTAAAGGCCTTCAAAGAACTTAGATGCTTTCTTAAGAGTGTCACCCTTAAGACCAATGCCAAACCCAAGTTTTCTTCCAATAAATGGAGTGAAGCCTACAGCAGGATCAACAGCAACTTTGATAATCTTTTCTGGAGATTTTGCAGCAACTTCTTCAATGTCCACACCACCCTCTTCAGATGCCATGAAGGTCACTCTTCCATTGTTTCTGTCTAGAACGATACCAACATAGTACTCGTGATCAATGTCACAACCTTGCTCGATAAGAATTTGGTTTACCAGTTTCCCTTCAGGGCCGGTTTGGTGAGTCACCAAAGTCATACCAAGAATATCGTTGGCGTGAGCTTTAACTTCGTCCAAGCTCTTTGCGAGTTTAACCCCGCCGCCTTTGCCACGTCCACCAGCATGAATTTGGGCCTTAACAACCCAAACATCTCCGCCAAGCTTCTTTGCCACTTCCACGGCCTCTTCTGGCGTTTTGGCAGTTCCACCGTTCAACACCGAAATGTTAAACTCTCTCATCAGGTCTTTTGCCTGATACTCATGCACATTCATAGTGACTCCTTAATAAGCGTTATTTTTGTCTTCTAATTGACTGTATGTGTCTAAACTTTTGTTAACTTAGACTAAATTATAGAGATTTTTACTCATTGGGCAACAGACAATATTGGAAGAATTGATCCAAATTGAGTAAAATTGGACTCGCGCAAGGCGTTGAAACCAAAGGAAAATTCATGAAAGTATCCCTATTGCATCCCTCAACTTTTAAACTCGATGGCGGAGCGATGTTTGGAATCATCCCCAAGCCCCTCTGGGAGAGGAAAATTAAGGCCGATGAACTTAATAGAATCCCCATGAGTTTAAGAGTAGTTTTGATTGAAACTGCTAAAAAAAAGATTCTAATTGATACTGGCATTGGTGATTATCATGGAGAGAAATTTGATAAACAATTTGCAGTTACAGGCAATAAATCCCCTCTAGTTAAAGCTTTAAAAGAAACAGGTGTTGAGCCAGATCAAATAACGGACATAATTCTTACTCACCTGCATTTTGATCACGTTGGAGGCCTTGGACAAGGGGCTGAGAATCATGAAAGGATATTTCCCCAGGCCACAATCCATGTACATAAAAAGCACTATGAATATGCCAAAAACCCAACAAAAAGAGATTCTGGTTCATTTCAAAAAAAGTATTTTGTCCCTCTGATGGAGCAATATATTAGTGAAGGTAAAGTTAAATTTCTTGAAAGCGAGCAAGGCACAATTCTTAGAGACGGTGATGAAGAAATAAAGTTTCTTGTAAGTTTTGGGCATACCCCGCACATGATCCACCCCATTTTTAAGGACTATATCTACATGGCAGACTTAGTACCAATGTCACATCACATAAATGTACCATGGGTAATGGGTTATGACATGGAGCCAGGTACAACCACGGTTTATAAAGAAAAGTTTTACGACTACATTCAAAAGTACGACCTAACCATGATCTTTGAACATGACCTTGATACTTGGGGAGGAAAGCTAGCAATTGATGAAAAAGGACGATTTAGCCTCAACAATCCAAAGACAAGCAATAGAAAAATTGCAGAGCAAATTAGCTAGATTACGTAATCCCCTACAGCTTATTTCTAGGGCTTAGACACTCTTCATTTGTATTTAAGGACTCTAAGAATAGACTCCTTAAATATTCTTTTAGGCAAT
The DNA here is from genome assembly GCA_950070535.1 of uncultured Bacteriovoracaceae bacterium. GTDB lineage: Bacteria > Bdellovibrionota > Bacteriovoracia > Bacteriovoracales > Bacteriovoracaceae > UBA845. The sequence goes on from CATMLK010000040.1 coordinate 4,796, forward strand.
ACTTAACATGTAACTTCTACAACAGTACAGCACACCGCAACAAAACATGATATCTCCACCCCACTATACCCGTACCCCTAAGGAGAAATTATGAAGAATTTAATTTCAAGCATAGCAATTGCCACGACTTTGCTTTCAAGCACCCATGCACTTTCCTCTGAATCCTTTTGTAAAAAGATCTATGAATCTGAAGTAGAAGAAGTAACCCAAGAGTGGGAATCTTATAACGGCTTTTGGAATCAGACTTTCAACTATAAGTATGGCGCAGTGACGATACTTTTATATACTATGGGCGTTTCTGTTCTTACTGCATCACCTCATCTTGGGTTTACATTTGGAGTGCTTTACTCTTCCTACGGTGTTGATCAAAACCGTGAGATCGACTCTAATTTACGCTCACAAATAGAATCCGCATCAACAATATCTTCAATTCTTCATGAAGCTCAAACTGGAAAAGAAGAGTTCGTTAAGAATTTAGTAGATACACAAGTTGAATATTATAAACTTAGCCTAGAGTATTATTACGAAAAACTTGTGGATAAAAGAGCGAAAGCTGGTCTCCCGGCTCCAACTTTTGAAGAGTTTATGGTGCAGAATCAGCACATCTCCGTTGAGCAATACAGAGAAGAAAAAATGCTGGCCCCTGACCACGAAAGTCCAATCGAGAAACTCGCAAAAAAGTACGAAGGCGAAATTTCTTACTACCAAATTGTTGAATACATTAAAGCACATAGTGTTTCGGACAAATTTTGTCCAGAGAATAAGCCTATGAGTTTCGATGACTTTGTTAAAACAGTTGGGAGCGGGGTAAGTGAATACTCCTCAAGCAGCTTTAACAATGAGCTTTATTAACACTAAAGAATTATAACTTGAAAGAAATACGATATAAGGAGATCGAATGAAAAAATTAATTTCTAGCATCACTCTCACGGCAACTCTCTTAGCAAGCACTCAGGCAGTTTCTTCGGAATTTTTTTGTAACAATATTTACGAAATTGAACTAGAAGAGGCAACAGCTCAGAGCGAATGGCACCACAGTAATTTAAATAAAATGTTTAATCTTCAATATGGCATTTACACGCACCTTATCTACTCAATTGGAGTAGGAGCACTCACAACGCCATTTGGTGGATTTATATTTTTTGGAGCAAATGGCGTCTATGGTTCTCTCAGGTACAGAGAAATTAGCACACAACTAAGTTCTAGAATCCAATCCGCTTCAACTATATCTGCAATTCTTCATGAAGCTCAAAACGGAAAACAAGAGTTCGTTAGGAATATAGTAGATACACAAGTTGAATATTACAAACTTAGCCTAGAATATGAATACGAAGGACTTGTGGATAAAAGAGCAAAGGTTGGCCTGCCCGCTCCAACTTTTGAAGAATTTATGGCAGATAATCAATATGCAAGTGTAGAGCAATACAGAAAAGAAAAAATGCTAGCACGTGTCCACGGAAGTCCAATAGAGATGTTCTTAAAAGAGTACGAAGGCGAACTTTCTTACGACCAAATTGTTGAATACATTAAAGCACATAGTGTTACGGACAAGTTTTGTCCAGAGAGTAAGCCTATGAGTTTCGATGACTTTGTTAAAACAGTTGGGGCCGGGGTAAGTGAATACTCCTCAAGCAGCTTTAACAACGAACTTTATTAATAAATAGCCCTCAGGCCCACATATTCAAAGTGTGGGCCTTCCTAAAGCCTTGATTCAAGCTCTTCAACACTTTTTGCGATTGTACTGTGAATATTTTCATATAACACTTTGATTTTGTTTTCAGCCTCAACTCTGGCCGCACCATTTGATGGGTCTTTAACTTCCCTAAGAATATCTAAAGCATTCATAGTTTCGAGCCCAACACTTTTAGCAAGCTTTGTTAGACGAGTATAGTTTGCGATAACCTCGACACTATCCTCGAAGTCTTGTTGTTTTAAGTCCTCATAGGCCTTTTCATTTTGAATCACGAACGCTGTGAAAAGCTTGCCATGGTTATTGGTATATGATGCTTCAAAGGCGTCAATTGATGCGTTCCAACTAGAAGCGTCGCTTTCAAAAATGGGCCTCATGTCACTTTCGATCTTAAGTGCCATGGCCTTCATAGTTTCATATTTTTGAATAAGTTCTTCCCAGAACTGTCTACTATTATCACTATTTTTCTCGTTGAAGTTTTCTAAGGCCTTTCCAAAGTCAGAAACGGTTTTAGTTGTAAGGAGCGCCTTCGTTCTAAAGCTGATTTGCTTAGATTCTTCCTCCCCAAAAAGAGTGAAGGGTGACTCCAGCTCACCAAGCGATTGAAGATCAAACTCATACCAGCCTTCTACTAGTCGCTGTCCTTCATCGAAATTAAACTCTTTGAATTCTACGATGTGATTACTAAGCATGGCCGTTGAGTTAGCCTTGATAGGATCTACAGAGAGAACTTGCCCATCAAAGCTTCTGATTTTAAGTTCGACAGGTCCTTGAAGTTTTTGAGGAACACTTACGAAAATTGAAGTCTTATCTTTTGAGATCGCTGCAGTTATCTTATCAAAGGCAAGACCCTTCATTAAGCGTTTAAAGTCTCTAACACCCATCTTGGATGGTCTTGCAAAGCTCTTAGACGAGCTGGCCTGTAGAAAATAGAATGAAGCGGCACCTGTAACTAGGACAATTAAGGCAATTATTAACACTTTCTTTAGTGAGCGTGATTTTTTATCACCTTCTTCACTTTGGGTGACAACGTACGTTGGTATTTCATGCTCTGGTGGGTCCATCTCAACTTCAGACTCTTCCAAAGCTTCAGCTTCCTCGGAAGACGTAGGAGTTTTTAGAGCCACAGGCTCAGGCGGAGGTAAATCCTCCTCTTGTTCAGGCTCAACTTTTGAGGTTGTTACTTCTGGCGGCAATGGTGGTGGAACGTCATCGTCAATCTCCTCGACCTGCACATCAATAAATAATGATTTATACGACCTAGGTTCATCCATTCCTTCGCGCCACAGGAAGGAGACGTTTTTTAATTTGCCTTGTGCGTAAAGATTTTTTATATCTTCTTCGGAATAAGGACCTATATGTTCATTTTCTTTTATAACAAACCATTTCATGTGATAACTTTGCGATGAATTTTTTTAAAGTCTTAGTATGATATAACAAACTACTTCACACAATGGAAAATTGAATGACAAAAGTAAAAGACCGTTTTAGTGACTCAATTGCTTCTAAATTTACCGATTCTAAAGGAGCTGATTGTTTAATTCTTAAATCAGAATCAGATGTTGGTGTTAGAAGAAATCTTGGTAGAAATGGCACTCGCTACGCTCCAAGGGCAATAGAGAATACATTTAAAAAATTGAATCATCATTTACCTATTAAAACATTCAACTCGCGAACAGTTTCCTTCCAAGCGGAAGAACTTCTGAACTATGAGGAAGCTATTAACAATAGCAGCAGAAGAATCTCAGAGGCCCTATCAGAAAACCCTTCAAAGATGATCCATTTAGGTGGTGGGCACGATCACGCCTACCCTCTTTTAAAAGCTTTGGATTCAAATGATATTCTGATCATAAACTTTGACGCTCACTGCGATACTAGAATTGATACAATTCGCCACTCTGGAACGCCATTTAGGGACTTTGATGAAGAGGCTAAAAGTAAATTTCACCTGGTTCAGGTCGGAATCCATGAATATGCGAACAATAAGGCGACCCTTTCAGATTTAAAAAATAACTCAGAAGAAATAATTTACACTGGCGAGCTTAACAAGGTTAAAGACCCAATTGAGTTGGTGGATAGGATTTTTGAAAGTTGCCCTTTCGAGATAGGCAAAGAGACAAACCTCTTCATAAGCATTGATAGTGATGCAATATCTTCTTCAGTTATGGAGGCCGTCAGTGCAGTTAACCACGATGGCATAAACCCAAAGCACTTATTAGACTGGGTCAATATGTTAAAGGAATTTCCGTGCAAAACACAGGTGCTTGGAATTTACGAATACAATCCCGTTTTTGAGAACCTTTCGCAAAAAGGTGCTAGATACTTGGCCGGACTAATCTATACATTTCTTGGACAAAAATAAAAAAGCCCGCGGGAGACGCGGGCTTTTTTTTCGAGAGACATAAGGAGAAGTTACAAAAAAATCCTTTTCTTATAACCCCAACACACACACACATATATACTAAGCAAGAGCTGTGCCAACTTTTGTCTAACCTCAAGAGTACCTAACTACCTGTAAATACGTAAACTGTTTGTCATTTATTTGAAAGGCCAGTGTCAGACGACACAACGCAAAACAAAAAAAGTTCTTACATCAAAAGCTCATGTATTCCTTCGCTTTGCCGAGAAGAAAAGTACACAAACTAAAATTACATAGTTTATTTTTTCTAGAAAAATTAGCTAGGTATGCGATAATACTTGAAGAATATTATTTAACTACTTGTAATCACAAAAAAGGAAAATTGATGAAAGCAACAAGCAGAAATTTATTTATGGCATTGATTACCCTATTTGCACTTTCTCTAACAGGATGTGCATCACAGTCTGAGAAAGCGGATGGTGCTGCTTCTGACAGTGTAGTTAGCGAAGACGATTCCTCTCCATTGGAGTTGAACGGCTCAAGCGATGACAACACTGCTGGAGGTTTAAACACAATTTACTTCGACTTTGATTCTTCTAGACTTACAACTTCTGCTAGAACAACTCTTGAGCAAAACGCTGAGTTCATGAAGACCAACCAGAATGTTGACATCCAAATTGAAGGTCACGCAGATGAAAGAGGTGGAGAGCAGTACAACTTGGCACTTGGTGAAAGAAGAGCAAGATCAGTAAAAGATTACCTAGTAGCATTAGGTGTCGACGCAAACAGGATCTCTGTAATTTCTTTTGGAAAAACAACTCCAAAAGCTTTTGGCCATAGTGAAGATGCTTGGTCTCAAAACAGAAGGGCAAACTTCGTAATCACAGCTAAGTAATGCCAAAAAACTTTGTCTTAAACTTATTAATATTTTTGACAATAACGGCGTGTGGCCTAACAACCACACGCCCCAAACAAGAAATGAGTTACGCCCAAGCAGCATTTCTTGCAGCCAAAGAAGCAAAGGCCGACGTACATTCTCCTGTTTTCTACAGAAAGGCCGAAGTCTATTACCTTAAAGCCAAGTCCGCCTATAGGCGAAAGTACTTTAATAAAGCAAAGAGTTATGCAGAACTCTCAAAGAAGTTCAGCGAAAAAGCTGAATTTGAAGCGGTTAGAAAAGCTGTCACAAATCGGTAATCACTTTTATCCAATTTCGTGTTAAAATTCAGAAAAAAAGGATTTATATGAAGCATATATGGATGTTGTTCTTATTAGTCTCATGTTTTAAAACCGCCGAAGAAATTGAAAGAAATCAGATGGTGGATCAAATGGGTGTCCAGCTAGAACAATCTGCAAAATTGGTTGCAGAACTCACGCAACAAGTTACCGACCTGCAGACAAGATTGGCCTCAACCACTGGGCAACTTGAAGAGATTGATCACAAGAATCAAAAGACCACGGCCGAGCAGAAACAAACAATGGAGCAATCAATTACCCAGCTTCAAGAACAAGTTAAAGTTCTAAGCATCCAGGCCAGTGAAAATCAAAAATTATTAACCAGTCTTCAGTCAGAATTAGATTCTCAGAAGCGTTACTCCCAAAAGGTTGCAAAGACTCTTGGAAAGATGGCCAAAGACAGCAGAGGCCCAACGATCCAAGAGGCACATAAGTTCTTTGAGAAAAACAAGCTCAAAGAGGCTGAAGAGGCCTACCTATTTGTTTTAGACGAAGGAAAAATAAATGCAGCCCAAACTAATGCTGTAAGGTACAATCTTGGACTTATTAATTATTGGAATAAGAAATACGAAGATGCTGCCGCTTACTTCAGTAAAATCTATACTAAATGGCCAAAGAGCTCTTATGCGCCACGCTCACTTCTCTACATAGCTAGAAGCATGGACAAAAGTGGAAAAAGTGCGGAGGCCAAAGCAGTCTATGAAGAACTTATTTCAAAATATCCAGATTCATCTCAAGCAAAAACAGCAACAAAAGAAATTAAATAATGATGAAGAACTTTTTCCTTATTCTCCTTTTTATTTCATGTAGCCGAATTGTTGAAATGGCCGATGACTCCTATTATGAGAAAGTTGACGCTAAAACAGGAGCAGATCACTTTAAAGTTTCATTCTCTCACAATATAAATGGTGAAACCCACCCATGTGGTTGTAGAAAATTTCCCTTGGGTGGGCTTCCACAAGCTGCCGGGTATTTTCATGAAGCCAAAAAAGATAGCAATGTCATTTATGTGGATACTGGCGACATGCTTTTTCCATCCACCACGATCCCCGAATCTTTGTCTCAGTCGGTGAAGTTTACTGCTGACAAGTTGGCCGAGGCACAAGACATCCAAGGACTAAACTATTTTTTGCCGGGAGATCAGGACTTCGCTCTTGGTGTTGATTACCTTGTAGAGTTATCTAAGAAAACAAAATTCACTTTTGTAATTTCCAACACCACCAAAACAATGCCAATCAAGCATAGGAAGTTTGTTGTTACCAAACTTGGAGATATTAATCTTGTAATCCTAGGTGTGGTCGACAGAACTCTTCTCAAGCAAGACGCATCCAATTATTTTTATGAATCAGAAAATGCAATTGAAGAGACTCTTAAGGAAGTTCAAAAGCTAAACCTTAAAAAAGATAAAACAAAGCTTCTTCTTCTCTCCCACTCTGGAATGAAAAAAGATAAGCTTCTTGCCAAGAAATTTCCACAATTTGATTGGATAATTGGATCACACTCTCAGGCCTATTTAAAAGAGCCTGAAGCACAAGGCAATGTAAAGATTGTTCAAGTACTTTCTAGAAACCACTACATGGGAGAAATAAAGATTCCTTTCAATAAAGAACAATCCGATTCTTACAAGCTGGTGGCAATCTCTGAAGACTTAGAGAAGAAGAGACCTGACAACCCTCTTATTCCTTGGCTCGCCAAATACAAATCTGACTTGGAGGCGATCCAGGCCGAAGAGCAAAAAAGATTGATGGCAACCGCCACAGATTCTGATATAAAAACACCTACTTATATCAGTTGCTCCCAATGCCACGACAAACAGACTAAGTTCTGGCAAAGCACCGCTCACTCTCTAGCATGGCAAACCTTAGTAAAGGCTAAGGCCACTAATAATTCCCAATGTATTGAGTGTCACAGCCTTGATTTTGGTAAACCAGAGGGCTTTATTTCCTCTGAAGCAGTTGTACAAGGTCCACAACTTGATGAGAAAAGAATGGATCAATATTGGAAAGAGGTTAATACAATTTTTAAGGATGTTCACTCTATTAGAGAGACTGCTTCCCAAAAAAGGTTAGAGCTTGCGAAGAAGTGGAGAAAAGTTGATGAGAAGCACGCCATCGATTCCAACTTCGCCAATGTTCAATGTATGCACTGTCACAATCAACATCCAGAACACCCATTTCAGATGGAAGATAAGGTTGTTCAAAAAGACTATTCCAACAACTGTATTAAGTGTCACACTGCAGATCAGTCTCCAGAGTGGTATTTAAAGGATTCCAATGGTCTTGCCACAACGCTTAACAAAAAGTATGTTGACGAAAAAATAAAAGAGCTATCCTGCCCTAAGATGTAAAATATGAGAAAAATTGTTCTTGGAATTGAAACAAGTTGTGACGACACCTCAATAGGAATTTTGGCACAAGATAACGGCAAGACTGAGGTTCTTGCCCATAAGACATTTGGCCAGGAAGAGATTCTTAAAACTTGGGGTGGTGTCGTCCCCGAAATTGCAGCAAGAAACCATCTTCAAAAATTAGTCCCCCTTCTCCGATCAACCACCGAAAAAGCAAAAATTGAGCTTAGCGATGTCGATTTGATTGGTGTTACGGCAGTGCCGGGACTTCTTGGCCCACTACTGACCGGTCTAAATGCTGCAAAGACGATGGCAATGATTGCACAAAAACCAATAATGCCGGTTAATCACTTATATGCACACCTTGAGGCAATTCATCTTACAGAAGAAGTAAAATACCCTTATCTAGGTTTGTTAATAAGCGGTGGGCACTCAATCTTCTTTTTGGTTAAATCGAGTCAAGACTTTCAAGTTCTAGGAAGTACTATCGACGACGCCGCAGGTGAGGCTTTTGACAAGGGTGGAAAATTAATGGGCCTTGGCTACCCTGCAGGTAAAATTATTGATGACATCGCAAAAGATGGAAATTCCCAGGCCTTTGAATTTCCAATTGGCCTGAAGTCCAGCGCAGACTGCAGATTAAGTTTCTCAGGACTTAAAACAAGTATGCGTGTTTTTTTAGAAAAGAATCCATCAATTGCCAATGACCATAGCTCTGATGAATTCAAAGATCTATGTGCTTCTTACCAGAATGCCATAGTCAGTGCCCTTAAATTAAAGACAAGATACGCCTATAAAAAGATAGTTGAGCTAGGATTTCCAAAAGATCTGCCTTTGATAGTTGGTGGTGGGGTTGCATGTAACAGTGCGATTAGAAAAGCTCTAATGCAAACATACAAAAATGTTAAGTTTGTCGATCCAAAATATTGTGCAGACAATGGTGCCATGATCGCCAACTACGCCCTCATTAATAGTGATAAAGCAATTCCTTTTCCAGAGTGTTTAGACTTGGATGCAAGGGGAAGATTCATAGACAAAAAGGAATTCAGTGGCAAAACTTCCCAGAGCAAATAAAGAACTTGGACAGCATTTTTTAAAAGACAAGTCTGTTATCGAGAAAATTGTGAATGACTCTCCAGAGTCTTACGATGCTATCGTTGAGGTTGGCCCAGGCCCGGGGGCCCTGACTGGTAGACTTAGCGAGATAGGAAAACCTTTATATCTTATAGAAATGGATAGACGCTTCGAAGAAGGACTTCAGCTTCCAAACGTGAAAGAGATTTTCTTTCAAGATGCAATGAAGTTTGATTGGAGTAGGTTTTTAGAGAATGAGGGACTTCAAGGTAAAAAAATATGGATGGTTTCCAATCTTCCATACAATGTCAGTAGCCAGCTATTTGTGCAGTTTACTAAAGTTGAAGAAATATCCAAGATGACCCTAATGTATCAAAAGGAAGTTGGGGAAAAGACATACCTAAGACAGGGGGTCAAAAATCAGGCCAATAGCCTACTTGTTCTTTCTCAAACTTACTTGGATTCAAAGCTACTTGTAAAAGTATCTCCTGGAGCCTTCTTACCTCCTCCCAAAGTGGATTCAGTTGTTGTTAGTTATATGAGAAAAGCATCCCCTGAAATTGAATTAGAGAAAATTTCAGATCTTGAATCATTTCTAAGGAAGCTTTTTGCACTTAAAAGAAAGCAGATTGGTTCGGTTTTAAAGTCTTGGCCTAATGGTAAGAAATTTTTAGAGACTTTAAAGAGTAACAATTTTGACACGACGCTTCGTTCAGAGTCTCTAGATATCGAAACTACGCAAAATCTGTACAAACTGTATGCGTCCCAGCGCAGCATTACAAAGTAGAGTCATTCTAATTTAAAATAATTTCTTAATATTTCTCTAATTGCTTTTAATTACAAACAAATGGTTTCATAGTAGCTGGTGACAAAATCCAGTCCACAAGTTATAAAAGGTCAAAAGCAATTGGAGTTTCCCCCCTTATGGGCATAAAAGTCATTTCTAAAAATAAACGAGCAACCTACGACTATTTCCTTGAACAGAAATATGAGGCCGGCCTATCCCTTAAAGGGACAGAAGTTAAATCTTTACGTGCAGGAAACTGTTCTATGACTGAGGCCTTCTGCTCAATAGATAAAAATGACGAAGTCTGGATACATCAAATGACTATTGCTCACTATGAATTTGGCAATATTCAAAACCATGATGAAACGAGAAATAGGAAACTTCTTCTAAATAGAAGCGAGATTGAATCGATAAAGAGATCTCTTGCCACGAAGGGTCAAACCCTTGTGCCAACGATGGTTTACTTCAAAGGTTCAAAAGTTAAGCTCGAGATAGCCTTGGCAAAAGGTAAGAAGCTTCACGACAAAAGAGAAACTAAAAAGACAAAAGAAGTAGAGAGAAAATTGAGGCAGGGAATTTATGAGTAATGTAGCTGAGTTGAACACTTTAAATATCTTTAAAATCGACGAGAACAGAGAGTTTAGCGAGGCTGAGGCCTACAATCTTGTTAACATGCTCCACATTGTTACAACCAAGGCCAAAAATAAGATTAATTCTCACTCAGGCCAAGCACAGTTTCATAGCAGAAACCCAAAAGAAGCCGAAATTTATCAGGCCAAACTTAACGAAGAAATCCAAAAGTGGAGCGAAAAGACCAGAAGGCTTGGGGCCATCCCTCTTTCACTCTACAAAGTAAAAATCATGGCCAAAGACGGTGGCTATTTCACTTGGGAATTCCCTTCAAGCGAACTGGAGTGGCGCTCCTAGTAGACTATAAACGTCATAACAATAATACCCACAAGATCAAGGCCGTAGTCTATGGCGAAGGCCTTGCCACTTACTCTTGCAAATGCGTAATGTTTTGCCCCAAGACCCACTTGGATGAAAAGCCAGGTTGCTACGGCCAAAGTCAGCTGCTCCACAAAGCCCTGAGGGTGGATGTGCTTCAACATTAGGTAGAGCCCATAACTTGCATACAAAGACCCAATAAACGCCAAAAGGTACGGCTTGGGATCATTTGGTCTGATATCCTTCTTCTCAAGCTTCCAAGCACTTAACCACGCCTTTCCAAAGAGTGAGTACCACATTGCTCCCAATAAAAAATTTACAACTGCAGCAGTAATAACCCACAAAGCATCGCTCATAGAACTTTCCTTTTAATCTTTACTCATTGTAGCTATCAACTGATAATATTATTCACAATGAAGTTTCTAATTAATTATTACAAAAAAACTACCAAAATGAAATTCTTGGCCGAAGCGGCCATTCTTACTTTTATTAGCGATGTGATAAACATCTGTTATATAAATCTTTATTTTTTACCCGAGAAGATCACAAACCAATATATCTACAATCTCTACTCAGTTCTGGGTGTTAATCCAAACCAGTTTCACCCTACATATATTTCTGAGCTAAGGCAGGTAATGATTAACTCTATGGCCTTGGTATTTTGTGGCTTTCTCGCCTATCACTGTTTGGTTTACTTCATGCTCTCAAAGGATAAGAAGTGGGCAAAAAAGTATGTTTTTGGTTACGCAGTTTCAGGTGCGATTTTAACAGTGATTGAGCTTCCAGTCCTTATCCAAGACCATGTTGGTTGGGCGATGGCCATGCTTTTTACAACCCTGATCTATGTTTTTTCTTTTATGGGTATTCGCTATTACAAAAAGGCCAAATAAATTTTTAAATTATTTGAAGTCTCTGGCCATCACAGTTTTACGCCCATCCATTCTTGCCTGTTCAATTGCGGCGTCACAGTAAGACCGAACAATATCAGATAATTTGTCAGACACATCCCCCGACGTGTTCATATCTCCCCTGGCCTTTATGTAATTTTTTAGCTTGGAAACAACAATTAAAATATCTTGTGGCAACTCTGATGATGGCGCTAGCTTTTCAACAGTGCTCTTTGTAGAGACAATTTTTCTTCTAGGAGCTCTCTCTTCAGAGTATCTCTCGTGCGGTGCCCTTTCTTCTTCGGCCCAAGCACTTTTATGGTTCATTATCGGAAGATGAGAGTCCCAGCAATCGACAGAGCAATATGCGCTTTTCCTGCATGTGGAGACGCTACACTTTTGGTAAATGGCACCTTGATTAATAGGCTTTTTACAAACACTGCAGTTTCTCCAAACTTCACTCATGCTAGCTCCTTTTAGAACAATGATTTTAATCCATTATATCAAAAAATTGAAAAGGGATTATAAAAATTATTCCAAAAGCTTTAATCTTTAATCATCGGATTAAAAGGGCTCCTGTGGAGTATTGAACATATCACCCCGTAGACAAACCCTAAAGTGACAGAGCCAATAAATGCATTGAATACTTCAGAAAAAAGAATCAATACAAGAAAGCTCACGCCAAAAGCGATAATAAATCCAAAATAGAAATTAGCCACCATTTCAACCCCTGAAGAATTTTGTGCAATATGAATACCAGAGAGAGGTATCTCGAATAATTGTCCAAGGAATTTTAATGAAAACTAGTTAAACACTGGGGAGATAAACATTGGATCCTCTTTGGAGCCAAAACAAGGAATTTCACGAACTTTATTCATAAGTAGACTCTTGCCTGCAATTGCCAACAAGAAAGAATCAAATGCCTTGGGATGTTTTGCCAACAACTCCAAGTCCTTTTCATATATGAACACTCCTAACTTTGATTCAATAGCTTTTACAACTTTAAGTCGAGCTAGTGGAGCCATGTCCATATCATCGAGCTCAGCAAGTTGTTTTTTACTGATGATTTTTGAACGATATAGCTCAATTAGCACTATGTGAGTAGCTGACTCATACATAGTCAGGTCTTTTGGAAGGTGGCGCCTAAGATAGTGAAACCTATGCATCAACATCACAGAGACATTACCAAAAGAGTCATAGGAGATATTAAAAAGATTCAAAATTTGGTCGTAATAGTGTTTCCAAATCCAAAAATCGACAGGGCGGTTCCAGTAAGGCAAATAACCTTTCTTCAATTTTCTTTTAAAGGATTTAGATAGTATATGCTCATGAGTTTCTTTGTGGAGAACACTTCTGTTGTAATGAATCTGATTGTCTTCATTTCGCACTTGCTCATATCGCTTAGGGTTAGAGCTAACCAAAGCTTGGTCTTCCTCAACTAACTTTTCCATCTCATGACGAACACTCTTAACAACAGGATGGGCACATGAGGCCGTTCCTGGACACTCAAGAGTACAGGACTCGCACAAGGGTTTAGTAAGCGGAAAATCAACGACTAACCTATGCAGCCTATAGTTCTCAACCCACGATGTTATAGCTTCATCTCTATCCATCTCCTCTTCGTCTTTTACTTGTCGAAGAGAAGTGAGAAACCACCTATCCTTTTCAGGAAAGAATTCTAATAGGCTGAAGAAGAAGTTTTCCTTCCTTCCCCCACCGAGTGACATTCCTGCAATTGAATTTGAAGTTTTTTCTTTCACCATTCTATTGTAATGGTCTATCTATGCAAAAATCCAGAACTTCCATGCCTAAATTGGAAATCTCTTCCTTTAGAAGAGTTTTGTGCTCTGGTGAATGAGTTAAAATAAAGCAACCCCCTCCGCCAGCTCCACACATTTTGAGTCCAATTTTTCCAAACTTCTCTTCAAGGTCGGACTTAATCTTAATAACTTCTTTTGGAGCAATATTTGGAGCAAGCCCCACTCTGGCCTCCCCTTCTTGACCAATAAGACTAAGAAGACTCTCAAAGTCACGACTAATAATACTCTTATATGCTTTGTAACTTATCTGAGCAATATTGGTCATTGCAGCACGAATCTTTGGATCTTTATCAAAGAAAGCTTTATAAACTTCCCAGTTATTGATTCCCGAGTTTCGACTTAAACCTGAATAAACCAGGGTCATACGAGATTCTAGATATGTCTTGAGTTCATCACTAAATAATTGCTCAAATTCCAACTCTCCGGCCTTTCCTCTAATCGCCAAAACTCCTCCAGTGAGTGCTGGAAAGTAGTCTTGATAGCCTGGAACCCCTTGATTAAGAATTCTCCCTTCTGTGCCTTTTACCTTCTGAACAGCTTCATAAAGGTCATAAGGCTGATCAAAAAACTCACACAAGGCAGAGTAGAGCGTCACACCCATGGCACTTGAGCCCCCAAGCCCTGAGCCGGCAGGCGCACCAGATGAGAGTGTCACCTTTAGGTTACGTCTTGCTTGAAATAGGTCTAGAATCTGGCAAACAAAGCTCATCTCTTTGAAATGATCACCCGAATATAGATTCTCTTGGGAAAAGTCTTCAGAGCTAAACTTATAAGTCTTTCCATAATCACTAGATACAATCTCGACCCCATTAAACTCAGATCTGTCCAAGACAACCTTTGCCTTTAGGCTCGTAGCAACGTTTAGAGTAACGACGTTTGGAAGGATTAAGTTAATGGGCTCAAGATCAAGAGTTCCACCAACAAGGTCAACTCTTACACTTCCCTCTTTAGTTACCTGCATTTAGCACACCGATATAAGGAAGCTCTCTATACCTGCCGGCGTAATCAAGCCCATACCCAATAACGAATTTATCTTCGATTTCAAAGCCCATGTAATCAATAGAAACCTGGTGCTTAGTTTTAGATGGCTTATATAAAAGAGAAGCAACTTTTAATGACTTTGGCCCACGTGCTTCAAGAAGTTGAACAAGAGTCTTCATAGATAGCCCTGTATCAACAATATCCTCTACGATAATAACATTTTTATCTTTAATTGATTCGGCCAGATCCAACTCCATTTTCACGGTGCCAGAGCTTGAAGTCCCATCTCCATAAGAGGAAAGTGCAACAAAATCCAATTTAACAGGGAGATTAATTTTTTTGATAAGGTCAGAGCAAAACATGAATGCGCCTTTAAGAACGCAAATTACAGTTACCTCTTGTCCCTGGTACTCTTCTGTGATGGCCTTTCCAAGCGCCTCAACTCTAAGAGCTATCTCTTCTTCTGAAATTAACACATCCGGTGCCAAAGTTTCCATAAATCCCCTTTTTAGTAAGCTTATAGAAACAATGATACCAAAATTTTTGGATCTATCTAGTTTATTAAGCTTTGCACTTCTTCCTCAATGGGAAGTCTCTCCTGTCCCTGGGCAGGCTCATAGAAATAGTGCGCTCTGCATCTAGCTTCGTAGGCCTCTGTCTCGCCAAGAAGAACAGTATCTGTAGAGTCTGTTAGCCTTTGACTTCTAGTTGCTGGAGAGCCACAGACTGTGCAAATTGATTGAATTTTTTGAACATTGTCGGCCAAGGCCAGAAGCATTGGCATAGGTCCAAAAGGCACACCTCTGTAGTCAAGATCAAGGCCAGCACAAATCACTCTATAACCACGATCAGCGAGCTTGCTTACAACTTTAACGATGTCCTGATCGAAAAACTGTACTTCATCAATGGCCACAACCCTTGTTGTATCCTTTAGGTTTAATAGAATATCTACGGCCTTTTCAACTGGTTCACTGTGGATTGCTTGATTTGAGTGACTGACAACTTTGGTTTCGTCATATCTGACATCCAAAGCTGGCTTAAAAATCTGTATACGTTGCTTGGCGATTTGAGCTCGTTTAACTCTACGAATTAGTTCTTCAGTCTTTCCAGAAAACATTGGACCACAGACTAGTTCAATGGAGCCGTGGTTGAAACCGTGATGCATAAATGACATTGATGCCCTCTCTCAAATATCTCTAAGGTGTGAGCTGGACTATTCCAAAATTTTCCATAAATGACAATCAGATGTAAGATTAAATAGGCCTGTGGATTTCCAAGATATTGTTTTTTCGTAGAAGCAAATTTTTAAGTGCATGCGTCAAAAACAAATATTATAGTGGATGTATGAAATTATTGCAGAAAATCTTTACACCTCGTCCTTTTATTCCCTACCAAATTTTTAAAGAGAATGGTCTAAGAGAGCTTGTTGAGAACTTTTATAGTGTTATGGAAACAGATCCACAGGCTAAAGACTGTTTAGATGTGCATGAGTTGGTGGATGGAAAAGTTGAAGATCACGTAAAAGAAAAGCTTTTTGATTTTCTCAGCGGTTGGATGGGAGGTCCTCAACTTTTTATGAAAAAGCACGGCCCTCCAAGAATGAGAGCAAGACACATGCATGTAAAAATTTCTGAAAAAGAAAAAGAGCAGTGGCTCTATTGCATGGAGAAGGCACTATCTAAGAGTTCAGTAAAAATCAAAAAAAAGCATAAAAAAATCATGTATGATTCTTTTACGGCCCTAGCGATGAGAATTCAAAATACCTAAAGCGACACCAGAATAACCATAAAGGTTGTTAAAAACAGAAAGAACAATACAGGAGTGAGCAGGACACAAAAAGTGAGAGACCTAGAAAACTGCATCTGCTCTCTAATTCCAGCATACATTTGAATAAAGTTCGCTGTCTTCTGTGCCATTTCCCCAAAGACAGGCACAATTAATAAAATATGCGAACTCAAAGAAACGGAAAGAATTGTTTTCGCCTTCTGGTCAATGTCACCTTTCACTCCCGCCAGTGAAGCATATGACTTTATGACAAATTCCCAAAACTGAAGGATGAACATTGTTATTAGAGGATAGAATACAACATCAAGTACAGATGTCAGAATTAGAAAATAGAATCCCGTGAAGCCCCTATTATCTATTACACCTTCAAGTAACCCATTTCCAGGATCCAACATGTTCAAAAACATGAAAATGACCAAGTTGATTAAGACAATCCTTATTAGTCCTGCCACAACGACAAACACCCACGAAACACCGAGCGACTCATAGAGACCTAATGCTTTAACTTTTCCATCGCCAGAGGCAATTTCCTTATGTGCCTGAAATGGATGAATTAGGTAGTAAAGGTAGTTATAAAAGATGTCTATCAACTTCATATAAAAATTGTAACTCTGATTCTATTTGAAGGCAAAGAATAGATCTTCTCTAAAATCTTTTAGTCCAGCATTGCCCAAATATTTGAACTCCACCCCATTAATAATGTCTATCATTGTTAGAGTATCGTTTTCCTTAAGGAATAGTAGGGATTTATCTAAGAACTCTAACTTTAGTGCCTTCTTATTGCTCTGAATCTGTTGAAGCTCCTTGGCATCGAGCTTATTTACAATGTCTGCTTGATTGAAAACGCCATTTGCAAACACCATGTTGAATAAAAGATTGAAGTAGCTAAGGTCTTGAATGGTAACCTTTTGATCTTTTGGGGAGATTTTGAAGCTATTTTGAATATCGTAAGCATAGAAATCTACCATTTGCCTGAGATTGAGGCCCAATTTAAAGTTAAGCTTTTCAAGGTCCAAGATTTTTTCAGTAGGAAGAATTAGCTTCTTATCCCAAAAGCTCTGAACGTTATCAAAGAAAAAATCTTGTCCATCAGAAAGTGTAAATACAGTCTCAGGCCTGTCGCTCTTGGAAACAAATAAGCCTTTTTCATTATTTAGAAGTCCATAGAGCTTTAAAGTTAAGACTTCATCATTTATTTTAATATCCACAGTGGACAATGAATCCTCAAGAACACTATTTCTCAAAGCTTCAAATTTTTTAAACTTTATACCCAATAACAATTCATAAATTTTCTCTTTCGAAAAATCAAAAGAAACAGATTTCGGAGGGGCGGGTGTTGTTCCCCCCTGCTCAAGATCGATTTCAAACCAGCGGTTTCTGCGATTATCTACTTTGATTTTTTGAACACGACTAATATCGAGAGAGCTGAGGAGTCTTTTATCAATTAGTTCAAAGGCTGTTGCGCTTAATAAATCTTTTAGCTCAAGATATTTCTTTAAATCAGCTTCAAGCTTACTTTTGTAGTAACCATCCAGCACCGAGTTGTTCTTAACAACAAACAATTTTTCATTTCCACCTTCAAAGGTTTGAAGATAAAAACTACCAGTTAGGCCTGATACATCGCCTAAACGAAACTTTAACTGACCTTTTTTAGTCTCCAACTCAACCATCAGACTCTGATGAGTGAAGAACTCCTCAGAGTTTTTCGAGTCTACCAACTCCTTAACTACAACTAAGGAGTTTAAGTTTTTAAAAAGTTTGTCAAACGCTACGGGATCAACAGGAGAATTAAGAACTTCAACCATAGGACCCAATTCACTTGCAACAATTTTTGATTTTGGTAGCTTAAAGCTCACAAAGTCACTCTTATTAATTTTGAAGAGGCTTTGAGCTTCTGTAGATTCCTCGGAGGTGGTTAGAGTTCCAGAGTCAATCAACCACCCAACCCCGACAAGGAAAAAGAAAATCACGGTCAAAATGATATTCTTTTTCACTTGTTGACCCTTTTTCTGTAAATCCAAATTCCAATGGCAAAAAAGCAGAAAGGAAGAAATAGGATTGAGAAATAAAATATTAAGGAGATTTGAGGAGCTGAGAGCACAATCATATTGGTGGTAAGAGCTGGACGATTAAGACTTATAATCCCCTCATCATCAACCAACCAAGACAACGTATTCATAAAAAGGTTAAAGTTCGAGCTCTGATTTTGGTAGGCATTGCTTATAAATTCAACACTCGCAGCGACAGCAAGTTTAGAGAACTCTTTTGAGTTTTCGGCTACAGAAAAAAGAGAAACAGGACCTTTAAGGTCTAGTCCCTTCGTATAATAAACCTTTCCAGAGTTAATATCGTCAATTTGGGATTCGGCCCAGCTAGCAGGAAATGGAGAACTTTTGGCCAAAGAGCTATATTTTACATTTGGAACTTTATTTTCCTCCAGTGCTGCACTTAAAGGAAAGAGAGTTCTTTCTGTGAATTTTTTCGTAATTGAGTGTTCATGATCATAGCGATTAACCATTGGAATGGTTGCATTGGCACCCTGAACAGCAGACAAACGATCAAGTACAAGTGCATTGTGGTGAACAATTCCTCTCTTCTTCATCAATTCACGTATGTTATTAAAATCGGCTTTTTTAAAGTTTGGGCCAAGCAGAACAAAAAGGTTTCCGCCTCTTTTTAGATAGTTCTCTAAGATTTCAACTTCCAAGTCCATGAAGCCCTTTGTTGGACCAATAGAAATAACAGCATCGGCATCGCTTGGGATTGTCTCAACCTTAAGAGTATCAAGTTCTTTTAAGTTATATGAGCCATTATTTAGAACTTTAAAAAGAAAACTTGCCCCACCCTGCGTTTCATTTGCTGGGTCGAGTTCACCATGCCCAGCAGTATAATAAATCACGAGGGATTTGGCCCTAAGCGACTTGATAAGCAAATTAGTAACAGAAAGTTCGGAATCGGCCACGGCCTTAAAGCTCTTGGCTCCCTTCTTGAGAACTACCGTTCCGCTTTTCTCGATATTATTAACCTTAGTTAGAGAGGGATTTGCTTCTATATCAATGGCCCTCAAAGATATTTTTGAGTTTTCATTTTTGTACTGTCTTAAAAGCGGAAGATACCTTTCCCACTCTTCTCTCTTAGCAAAAAGAATCATCTCAGTATCTTCTTCAATTCCAGATGCAACTTCCTTAGACTGTTCAGAAAGAGAATGTATTTTTGATGACGTTAGATCAAACTGATAAGAGGTTTTTACACTTATGTAATTTATCATCGCCAAAATGCAGAAAACCAGAAATAGTCTAACAGCAGATGTTGCCATTAGTCTTGTTTTCCTCTTGTTGAAGAAATGGGCCAAAGTTTTTCTGTAAACAAGGACCATCAAAAGGCTAAGTCCTATTGCTGTTCCAAGCAATGCTTGATTGAACAATGCGTATTCTCTTGCCACAGTAAACATAATGAAATTAACCATCCACAAAGAAACAACAATAAAAAGCCAAACTCTAAAAGCTATAGTTTTAGTTACCATGTTCTTGCCTCCAAAACTTTTTTAGAGCAATAAAGCCAAAAACCTGTAAAGGATGTATAATAAATCAAACTATGAGTTCCGAGTATTCCCTTAACAAAGGATTCATAATGGCTAACCATTGTTGCCTGCTTCAGTATTTCAACGACAAAATAATTTGTGGAAAGTTGAATTATCCAGCTCACTAACCAAAAGCCCAAAATTATAACAAAACTCAAGAGTGCAGCGATGATCTGATTCTTTGTTATAGAAGAAGCAAAGAGTCCAATTGATAAGTAGCTAGCAAGATTTAGCAAAAGACCTACGTAGCCAGCAACAGAGAAAGATTGGTCTTGAACTCCGGCCATATAAGAAATAACTGGAAATACAAAAGTGGTGGAGAGAATAAACGCGCCCATTGCCCAAGAAGCAAAAAATTTCCCCAAGACAAGCTGCCACTCGTTTATTGGAGAGGAGAAATAAATATCAATCGATTGATCTTTCTTTTCTTCTGCAAAAAGTTTCATCGTCAATATGGGACAAATCATCAAAAGCAGAAAGTTTAAATTTCCAAATAACTTTATCACAACATGGTTAACAAATTGAAACTCCCCCCCTCCCGGTCCTTTAGGTAGTGCCTGGATGTTTTCAACAAAACTATAAAGAAGGTTGAAAAATATCCACCCCATAACCAAACTAAAAAGTCCGGCAAGAACGTAGGCCAAAGGAGAATAAAAAAATGATTTTAGTTCTTTTTTAAAAATAAGATAGATCAAACGCTTTTCCTCTTAACAACCTCAAAGAAAATCTTCTCTAAGTCTGGTCTCTCTTGAGTCATTTCAAGAAGACCCAACCCTTGCTCTACAACAAAACGACTTAGTTTCTCTCTATTATCCTGAAGAGAATCCACCAATATTTTGAGATGTGTCTCTTCATCTTTTTGAATCAAGCTCACACTCTGAACAAAATCAAACTCCCTGAAGCGGGCGAGATCATACTCATCATCGATTTTTACTACTGTCACATCAATAACAGTCTTCTTAGATAGCGAGCCTTGAATCTCATCAATAGGAGCTGATGCCAGCAACTTTCCATCTGAAATAATTGTTACTTCGTCACAAATAAGATCCGCCTCCTTTAAAAGGTGGCTTGAAAAGAGCACAGTATGCTCTTGCTTTAAATCTTTGATCAAAGTGCGCATTTCCATAACGGCCTGAGGATCAAGACCGGAGGTAGGTTCATCCAAGATAACAAATTCAGGGTTATGGACTATCGCCTGGGCAACTCCGAACTTCTGCTTATAACCCTTGCTCAAATTACCAAGGATTCTAGATTGAACGTCTTGAAGCCCAAGTTTTTCAATTACAAAGTCCACCCTCTCTTTCACTTCATTCTTAGTTACAAGCCTAAGTCTTGCGACATACTCAAGATAATCTCTTCCTACCATGTCTAGGAATAAAGGGGGCTGCTCAAGAAGAATCCCAATTTTTTTTCTTATTTCTAACGGGTGCAAGGAGGTGTCAACTCCGTCGATAAACACTTTTCCCGAGTCGGGAGGCAACATTGCCGCCAAAATTTTCATAGTGGTGGTTTTTCCCGCTCCATTTGGACCTAGAAACCCGTGCACTGAACCTTTTCTAACATTAAAGCTAAGGCCGTCCAAGGCTAACTGGTTCCCGTAAGATCTAGAAATGTCACTAACTTCAATCATATATATCGCTTCTTTAAATTTAGACAAATACTATCGAGAAAATCGCAATAAGTGAACGCCCTGAAAAAGGTCATTACCCGACAATGAAACTCGGAATAATAAAGAGGTTTATTTTCCGAAGCTAATAACCGATAAATATTAATATGGAATTGTATACTAAATTTAAAAAGGCCATCGACAAGGCCCAAAACATTGTCATCTCTACCCATCTTTTTCCTGATGCCGATGGAATTGGAAGTGAAATCAGCCTCTGCCTTGCTTTAAAGAAGTCTGGTAAAAACGCTATTTGCTGTAACCAAGAACCACTTCTTGAAAGATACAAGTACCTTGACCCTGATGATGTCGTAATTGGACTTAAAGATATGCAAGAAAGGTTTCCGCAGAAACCAGACTTGGTCATTGTTGTCGACACTAACACTGTTTATAGAACTGGGGAGAAATTTAAAGAATATGTTGAGGAACAAAACTGTCCCGTCTTTTATATTGATCATCACCCCTGCTCTAAGACACTTCAAGATGACAATTGCATAGACACGACTGCAGCTGCGACTGGGCAGCTTGTCGGTGAACTAATAAAGATGCTTGGTATAAAATTTGATCAAAAAATCGCCCTACCTCTATATACTGCAATCTTAATTGACACGAGTTCCTTTAGGTACCCAACAGTAACTGCCCAAACTCACAGGCTGATTGCAGATCTGATGGATACAGGTATCGAACCTCCGTTGGCCTATAACGGTATCTACGGAACAAAAAAAATTGAGCACATGCACCTATTAGGTAATGTTCTTGCGAGTGCTGACAGCAATAAAAGCGAAGAAATAGCTTGGCTTGTTTTAAAGCATGATGAAATGGAAAAGTTCAACATCGATATTGAGGATACACACGCGTTTATTAACCACCTTCTCATATTAGACAATATAAAGGTGGCCTGTATGTTTAGAGATGAAGGCAAGCAACTCAAGGTTTCATTGCGCTCCACAGGAGTCGTAGATGTTGGATTAATAGCCGTTCAACTTGGAGGCGGTGGCCACAGCCATTCTGCGGCCACTATGATAAATAAAAGTGAAGACAAATCTCTAGAGGAACTTATAAAAGCTACGATTGAAAAGATTGAGAAGTGCCTCAATAATGCTTAATTTGGATAACAACAGAACCAAGTAGCAACAAGGCTCCGCCGGCCACCTGAATAGGGCTTAGGGTGGCATTTAAAAAAAGCCAATTCACTATTACGGCCATAAAGGGAAAGAACATTTCTGCCAAAGAACATGCCCTTGCAGAAACTCTTCGCAGACCTTGGTAGAAAATATACATCGCCAGTAGACCACTTAGAAAAACCATTAATGAAATTTTTCCGTAAACCTCCACTGGATGGCTAAAGACTTGCAAGTCAAAACCTACAAAAGGAAGAAGGGCAACTAGTCCCATTAGGAAGCGTCCAGACATAATCTGTTCATTAGTATAGCCTTCAAGACTGAGTTTTTTGCCAAATACAGTCGCTGCTCCCCAACCGATCACAGAAAATAGAGTTAAAATATAGCCTTGAGGTGCACCTGGATGGAAGAAGACATTTCCAGCAGTTTTCGGAGCATCAATGAGGCCTACAATATCTTCATAGCTAATAAGTGCCGCCCCGACGAGAGAAATTGCCGCCCAAAAAACAAAGTATTTATTTATCTTTTCTTTTAAAACCCATGATGCCAATGCAATAGCTGCTATGGGTTGGAATTTTTGCAAGAGTATAACAAGGGAAGGATTTAGAAAAATAAAGGCCCTCGTAAATGCGAGAGTGGCAAGTGCAGAGCCCACCCCTCCAACAATGAAAAAGTAAAAGAAGTGCGAGGCCTTTGCATTCCAAACTCTTGAAAGCGATTTAAAAAATACGGTGGATAACACAACTGATAGTATTAGGTGCTCATAAAACACAATTGACAGTGGTGAAATTCCATCTCCAATTAAAGGATATCTAATAAGAGTATCAAGCGCCCATAGAGCGCAAGCTACCATTACAAAAAGGATTCCTACCAAAACAGGTCCTTGTCTATTTCTGTAAGCTTATCAAAGGCTAATCTCGCTCGCTCAGAGGCCAGTTGTTTTTTAATTTTCTTACGCTTAGGATTTTTCCTTTGCTCTTTATTTAAAGCAACGGTTGGCATCAGTCCAAAGTTAATATTTGAAGGCACGGGCTTTGGTGCAGTCATAATATAGTTTACTAGAGCTCCAATGGCCGTCTCTTTTGGAAACTCTACAGGCTCTTTGTTTTGAAGCTTTCTATATACTTGCATTCCAACATATAAACCCATGGAGGAGCTTTCGGTGTAGCCTTCAACCCCAGTGATCTGACCTGCAAAACTAAGGCATGGAAACTCTCTGCTGCTTAGGTCTGACTTCAATAGCTTGGCACTGTTCAAAAATGAGTTTCTATGAACAGAACCCAAGTGAGGGAAACTTGCCTTCTCAAAACCAGGGATCATTCTAAAGACCCTTAGCTGCTCTTTATAGGTAAGTCTTGTCTGGAAACCTACAAGGTTGAAAGCTCTTCCCAGTAAGTTTTCTTTTCTTAATTGGACAACAGCAAATGGCTCTGTACCATCTTCCATTCGAAGTCCAATAGGCTTCATACAAGAAAAACGAGCTGTATCAACACCTCTTTCGGCCATTAAATCAACAGGAAGACATGCTTCAAAGAATTTATATTCTTCAAAGGACTGTGCAGGAACTTTATCTGCGTTTCTAAGTTCATCTATAAAAGCGTAATACTGTTCTTCATTCATTGGAGCGTTTAAATAGTCTGCCGACTCATCAGCTTCTTTATGTCTGTCCTTAAAATACAACTTTGAGTAGTCGAGTGAGTCTGCATCCACAACTGGAGCAATTGCATCATAGAAATAAAAGTCTTCCTTGCCGATGTTTGACATGATCCAGTTACTTAGCTTTTCTGTGGTCAGTGGACCCGTGGCCACAATCACATGCTCACAACCATGGTCCTTCATCATTTCAAGAGGATTTCCAACTTCGGCTTCAACAACTGTGATATTCTCGTGTCCTTTGAGTTTCTTAGTTATTATTGAGGAAAACTTTTCTCTGTCCACGGCCAAGGCATCTCCCGCGGGAACCTGTGCCTCGTACCCTGACTCTAAAACTAGAGAACCAAGACCATTCATTTCATACTTGAGCACACCGTGACCTGAGGATGGCTCTTTTGACTTGAGCGAGTTTGTACAAACTAACTCTGCAAAGTCATTTAATTTTTGGGAGGGATTGCGCTGTAGGGTTTTATTTTCTACGAGAACAACTTCCACTCCTCTCTTGGCCAAGTACATTGCAGCCTCGGATCCGGCCAATCCTGCGCCAACGACTAAAACTTTTCCTAAATTATCATTCATCCTGTAAAACTTTGATTTAAGGGTTTATAATTACTGGTATTAATTGGCGGCAAACTACCGTACATTGAGCATCGAGTCAACAAGAAGGAAATATATCTATGAAGTTCCATATACACCAAACTCATCACACGATAGCCGATTTTCAAGGGATTAGAGCCTATATTGAGTCCATTCTTGAGAATGGAGCACCTGGAATCCACATATTCCCAGAATTATTCCTTTGCGGTTACCCTTTACATGATATTTGCCTCCAAAAATCATTCATTGAAAAGCACCAAAGTTTTCTTTTAGAGCTTGATAAATTGTTTCAAAGTAACCAGAAGACAGACCAGCTATTTCTTCTTGGTGGTATCAAATACGAACTGACCGAGGAAGGTCTTCCTCTCAAACTCCTTAATGTCATTTACCAGGCGTCTCCAGGTATGGCATTAAAGCCAATTTATTCAAAACAGTTGCTTCCCAACTACGACATATTTGATGAAATGAAATACTTCAGCTCGGGAGAAGGCCCAGAGATACTTGAATATAAAGGAGTAAACATAGGTCTTCTCATCTGTGAGGATATGTGGTCGTCAAACTTTCACAAAAAAGATCCAGTGAATGAGCTTAAGCTTCTTTGTGATAAAAAGAATGTAAGTCTGGACGCAATTGTAAATCTGTCTGCCAGCCCTTTTGTTTTTGCAAAGAATGAGAAAAGGCTTGAGCGGGCAAAATTCATTTCCAACCTTTTTAAGGCACCTTTCTTGTATGTAAACAGGGTTGGTGGCGAGGACGAGATCCTTTTTGACGGACAGAGTTTTGTGGTAAGCGGTGACCAAGTGGAACTTGAGATGGCAAGGTTCAAACAGGATCAGGCAACTTATGAGCTAAATCCAAAAAGTGCCACTTATAAACCAACATCTAAAGGTGCGGGTGCAAATACTTGGGAGCAGCTCTTTACAGCAAGAATAGCCACAAGCACTCCGAAACTAATAGAGCTTTCGCAAATTAATTGCGAAGAAATCATCGAGGCCCTCTGCTTTGGATTCCAGGAATATGCACGCAAAAATGGATTTAACCGATTTACGATAGCACTCTCAGGAGGAATGGATTCTGCATTGGTGCTAACTCTCATAAAGTTGTCCCTCAAAGAAGGGCAATACCTTGAAGCAATTTATATGCCTAGCATTCACTCCTCCCCATTGAGTCATGAACTTTCTTTGCAACTATGTGAAAATTTGGGAATTCCATTTAAGTCATTGCCTATTAAATTTCTTCATTCAACTTCGAAAAATCTCTTTTCCCAGACTTTTCCTGACCCATTTGAAGGCCTTACAGACGAGAACGTTCAATCTCGTTTAAGAGGGTTACTACTCTACACTCGCTCAAATCAGATTGGTTCGATGGTCGTAAACACCTCTAACAAGTCTGAACTTGCTGTAGGCTACTCTACTCAATATGGTGACAGTGTCGGTGCAATTTCTATGCTTGGGGATCTCTATAAGTCGGAGGTTTTTAAAATCGCAAACTATATAAATGAGACTAGGGCAAACATTATCCCTGAGCAGATAATCACGAGACCACCCTCAGCGGAACTAAGGCCAGGTCAAGTTGACACCGAGTCTTTACCTCCATATGAGCGCTTAGATGCTATTCTAGAAGGTCTATTGACCTACAGACATTCAATGAAGGATTTAATAAAGTTTGGTTTCAAAAAAGATGAGGTTGAGAAGGTGTTTAATTTGTATAGGAAAACTGAATACAAAAGATACCAATTCTGCCCTATTATAAAAATAAGCTCGAAAAGTTTTGGATTTGGGTATAGAATCCCATTAAGCAAGGCTTCGAACTTTTATATCGAAGAATAAAGGAGAGATTTAACATGAGCAAACAAAAGCAAATTATCCAATCATGGAAGACCTTAAAGAAAAGTGTAGACAAGTTCATGAAGGACAACAAATCCCTGGACGACCTGCAAAAATCTGTAATGAAAATTGCTCAAAAAGCTCAGAAAGATCTAACGAACGTAGTTGAGAAAGACGTTGATAAAGTAAGAAATAGAATTAAAAAAGAGACTAAAGATATTGAGAAAAAAGTAGAAAAAGCTGTCAACACGGAAATCGCAAAAGCTAAAAAGTTTGTTGAGCAACAAAAGAAAGAGCTGGCAAAAATCCAGGATAAATTAGAGGGCCTTGTTCCTGCCAAAAAAGAGACGAAGAAAAAAACAACTAAGAAAGCGACAGCAAAAAAAGCTACAAAGAAGAAGGCTACGAAAAAGAAGGCTACTAAGAAAGTGGCAAAGAAATCCACAACTAAAAAGGCTACCAAG
Source organism: uncultured Bacteriovoracaceae bacterium (assembly GCA_950070535.1). Taxonomy (GTDB): domain Bacteria; phylum Bdellovibrionota; class Bacteriovoracia; order Bacteriovoracales; family Bacteriovoracaceae; genus UBA845. Next base: position 31,614 of record CATMLK010000040.1, read on the forward strand.
AAAAAGGCCACTAAAAAAGCTACAAAAAAAACGACTAAAAAATAATTACGAAGGCCGTCGAAAGACGGCCTTTTTAATGAGATCGAACGTCCGACAGAAATATCATCTAGGCTGCCAAATCCTTCTTGGCCAAAATTTCTTCAAGGATCTCTTCCAGTAGACACTGATTGTACGGTTTAGGGATTAACTTAAAGATTCTTTCACAAATTCTTTTACGATCTGTTTCTGAGCACTCAAAGTCCCCACCAGTTGTGACAATAATTGGAGTAGAATCCAATGATGTATTGTTTATGATATTTAAAATTAATTCCTCACCAGACATATTCGGCATTTTTAAATCTGTGACAATTGCGTCAAACTGCTCCCTTTTTAATCGTTCTAGTGCTTGAACACCATCCCCAGCGGTTACAACCCTCATCCCCGCTTCCAAGAGCATTGATTCAGCTGCTTCTCGAATATCAACTTCATCTTCTACTAGCAAAACTCTTCCATGCAATTTACTTAAGTTTGCCGATGCCATCATTTCCTCGAGAGTTTGGTCTTCACACTCTGAACTGCATAATGGCAGGGAGATTTCGAATTTTGCCCCCTTACCCAATCTGGACTCCATATATATTTCACCACTCATTTCTTTAATTATCGATAGTGAGATGCTCAACCCCATCCCTGAACCTTTTCCAACATCCTTTGTAGTAAAAAATGTGTCGTAAATTTTGTTTTGATTTTCTTCAGAGATCCCCATTCCATTATCTCTGACAATAATCAAAATATTTTCACTACTTTGATTAATCGTGGAAATCTTTATGTTTCCTCCCTCCTCGGGGTCATGTTCAATGATTGAATCCTTGGCATTAGAAAGAAGGTTCATTATTACCTGCTGAAACTTGACCACACTTCCTGAAACTTTAGAGCTTTCGGCCTTTAGCTCCTTAGAGACTAATACGCCTGATCGCTGGTAGATTTCACAAAGCATATCAATTGCCTTATTTAGCAACTCATGACAATCAAAGACCTCTTTTTCATCCCCTTCCTCTCTAGCCATCATTCGCAGGCCCTGTACAATCTTATCGATTCTCTCGGCAGAGCGCTTCATTGTGGCAAATCGTTTTTCAAGAAGGGGCTCATTCAATTCAAGCTCCATGATCTTCTTTTCCAGAAGTTCCCCATTTAAGATTAAAATACTTAGAGGATTATTAATTTCGTGCCCTATACCTGCAGACAATACCCCCAAGGAAGCAAGTCGTGAGTTCAACTGTGCCTTTTTCTCTTCTTGTTTTAAAAGCTCATGGGTCTTCACTAATTCCTTTTTACTAACTAGGACCTTTCTAAAACTTATAAATAATGTGGAAAATACAAAAGGAAAAACTATGAATGAGAACAGGTATATATCTTGGGAGCGTGTCACAAAGCTAATTTGTTCCCACCCAATATTTTCTCCCAACTGAGTTAGGTCAAGCAATATGAAAACAAGCGGAAATAGCCAACCAAGTACAATGCCGCCCGCCCCACAAACAATATAAATAAAATGATTTCTATTCATTAGAAAGAATACCTCAAACTAGTAAAGATTGTTTCTGTTCTACTATCAACGTCCGTATATTTTTGTCCGTTAAATGAATACTCCGTTTCAGCAACCTCCAGGCCAACCCCAAAATTTAAATTGTGCTCAATTTTATAGTTGGAATAAAACCTGTACCCAACTCCAAGATTGATGGGCAGATCTGAGAAATTAAAGGTATTGATTCCAAATGGTGCATCACCTTTTGTTTGTCTTAGGTATTCTAAACCCAGGTTAAATTTGGGGTTAAACTTGTAACGAAGCCCTAAGTTTATCGACTCACCACTCTCATCTTGATCATATAGAAAACCACCAATATCTATTTCAGACCCAACTCCTCCCAAAGCAGCACCATTATTATCCTCAACAATAACTGCGGTAAAGTTGCCTTCACTTTTAAACTCTGTTTGCTTATATGAACCATATAAATCGAACTTCGTGGCTCCAAAGTTAGTGAGTTCAAAGTAGCCTATCAATGCATTGATGGTGGCAATATTCTCATCGTCTGAGGCAATTTCATAAACATTCCGATCAATAGAGCCCGCAGGCATAGAACTTTGCAATGCCCCTCTCACACCTGAAAGACCTTTTGATCGACCAAACCTTGCACTATATCCTTGCAGAATAAAAGCGTAGTTACCGCCAGATGACAGGTCACCTGATGTTTCTAAATTGGCCATAAATACTGAGCCTCCTTCCGACTCAATAGTGTTGAAAGGAGCCTCGTTTCCAACAGTCTCTATTGAAGAAACTGAAGATGTGTTATTTAAAGGTGAAAATATCAATCTGAAAATGTACCTATTTTCTGCTCCCATAAATTTTCCAAGGTTTGCAGTTAAAGCGATTCCATCTAATGGAACACTGTAGAGCAATAAAGGATACGTTCCTTGCCTTCCTGTATTTGCTGAGAAGTGAGTTGGTGGACCGTACTGTGTTGGAAGTCGACCTAGGGAAATTGAAAGTTTCTTATCATTCAAAAAATAATCGATATAGGCCTTCTGCACTCTCATATCCATACCTTGAACTTTTTGAGTGTTGTCTAGAACCTTAACACTTGGAGATTGAAAGTTATTATTCCAAAAATATGTGGCCGCAAGTGTACTGTAAAACTTTACTCTATCATGTCCATCACTATCCAAATTTAGTCTAAATTCAGATACTGTTTCATTCTTATTGCTGTCTCTACCGTCGACGTTCTCAAAATCCTTGGCAAAAAAAACAGTTCTAAAATCACCGCTCACTTTTAACGATGTTGAATCAGCCCTGCCAAGTTTTATATCGAGAAGTTCATTCTCCAGGCGGTCCAATTTCTCCTTCACTGTTTCGGCAAAAACATTGCAGATGCCAACTAAGAAAACAAAACTAACTAGCCATCTCATTTACTCACCTATCAAATTTCTTGAACTGTTATTATTTAAAAACTCGTTATAAGATGTCAGGATGTCTT
>CATMLK010000041.1:0-30830 GCA_950070535.1 uncultured Bacteriovoracaceae bacterium
GGCCTTATTTGTGCATTTACGAGGGCGAACTCCCCATTTTGATCAATAAATGATCCAGTGACTATTGAGTTGTTTAATGCCCTCTTTTTTATCTTCAGAAAGTCATCTTTACCTAAAGTCTCTAATTCATCTTGGTATAGAATTGATTCTACATTAATCTCGTCGCCGAATGCTTTAATATCATTAAAGTTGAAAACGTGGTCAACTCGAATTATGTCATCGGCTTTGTAAAGCTCGTCTGTCAATTCAAAGATAATCTCTGCGCTTTTCTTATTAAATATACCAGAAGGGGATTGAACCCCAATCATGACACTATCGTCGTTTCCAAAATTTTTCTCGAAATCACGGTAAAGTTCCACTAAGGGGTCATTAGGGTTGTACCAAACCTTGTAAGAAAAATCGCTTTTTAACAATAAGGCTCCGGCGCTTACCAGAGTGTTAAAAATTAAAAAAGCAACAAGGACTTTTCCTGGACTCTTGAGGATCATTTCTACGATTACTTCCTGTAACTTGCTAATGACTTTCTTCATCTTCTTGCCTTTAGTTGAATATTAAATCCCTCTTTAGATTGTAGTGTTGCCATGGGAAAAGGCGTTGGAATGACTCCTTCCATGAAAATAAAATTTTGGATTGCATGTATCAGAATTAACTTGATTTCTATTTGACCAAACTGTTTTCCAACGCAAATTCTAGGACCACCGCCAAAGGGGAAGAAGGAGAACTGTCTCCTAATGTGATTGTCGGACTCAAGGAAGCGCTCGGGGTTAAACTTATCTGGTTCACTCCAAACCCCATCACTTCTTTGAGTCAAATAAGGACTTATAAGTATTATTTCATCCTTTTTAACTTCTAAGCCATTAATGATGTCATCCTCGGCCGCTACCCGAGTCCATGCCCATCCTGGAGGATACATTCGAAGCGTTTCATTAATAACAGCATCTAGATAGGGCAAACTATCTAAGTCCTTTATTTTTACATCCGAAAGGTTAAAGTTTTTGATTTCATTGTATAGTTTTTCCTGAACATCTTGATTTTTTCCGAGCAAGCAGGATAGCCACGCCAAAGTAAGGGCCGATGTTTCAAAACCTGCAAACATTAAGCTTATAACATTGTCCCTAATCCTTTGGTCATCGAAGTCTAGGTCTTCGCATTCCTCCTGTGCCTGAAGCATTAAAGATATCATGCTTGAATCTTTACGTTTCTCTTTAGATTTTTGAGATTCAATGCTTTTATAGATGACTTTGTCTAAATACGTCGTGCATCTTTGATACTCTTTCTTTTTTTTATTTAGCACGTTTGGCAAATTGAAAGGTAAATAATTGGAGCTTGTTAAATAGTCGCTGATTGTATTTAGTGAATAGTTTAATTGGTTAAATTCTTCAGAAAGGTCAAGGCCAATTATAGTGGCGATGATAATTTCAAAAGTGATTTTTGCATATAAATCATAAACATCAACCGAGTTGGAATGTGGCACTTTTGTAAATTCATTCTTGGTCTTTTCCAAAATGATGGGTATACAAGATTCAATATACCGTGGCCCAAAAAGTGGTTGAACCATTTTTCTTTGAACTTTCCATTCTTCATTGTTCGTTGTAAAAACTCCTTTTCCAAATAATTGGTCAAAATTAGTTCTTTTAAAATAGTTCTTCATGTTTGTTCGCATAACGTGCTTAACGTCTTCCGGCTCTGAAAGAACAGTTAAAACCTTTGGTCCAACTTTTATCTTAAAGCTGGAGCCAAGCTCTTTATGAAGCCCTGTGAGAAGCTGCAAACGATCCTTCTGGTAACCTAATAAATTTCCAATTACTGGCAGACCAAGGCTTGTGGGGATGTTTCTTGATTTACTCATGACTTTTGTAAAACCTCTACACGATACATCTGTGTTTTTTCTTCACCGATTTCTTCTACAAATTGAGATGTTATATCTTTGTAACCATCTCTGTCGACTTCAGGAACCCTTAAGTAACTCCTTATGACAACGACGCCATTTGGCGCCAGTGATTTCCTTATCCTTTGCAAAAAATTCTTTTCCAAATCGCCTGAAAAGTATGATGGGACATCGCTAAATGAGACATAGTCGTATCCACCTTCTTCCTCAAGATAGCTCACTATATCTTTTTGCTTCATCCCCGGGGTAAGCTCCATCAAGGACTGCTTCATCTCATTAAAGCAAGTAGGATCTGCCTCAACAGGGGTTCCTTCTTTAAACTTAATTTCTCCAAGGATGCACAACTGTAAAAAAAAGTTCTTTTTTGCAATACCCTTGGCAAAAAGTCCATTGAAAGCTTTTGAGTAATAATCAAAGTAGGGTAGTGGAATATTCTTCTTTATGAAGTCCCCTTTGTATAAAAGTGCATTAAAGGTCGCTCTATTTCCTATGATTCTTATGACTAAGTTCCAACGTCTCCAGGGAAATTCTTCTTTTAAAAAGGTCTGTTGTTGATCTAGGGTTTCGCACTCAAAAAGTTTGTGTGACTTCTTTCCAAAAAGTTTTTTTACGCATGTTCCAAAGAGTGAGAAGGAGTTCTCCCATTTTCCTTTGTATAGAAGTGAGCCCCAGTCATTATGGATAAACTCCTGTTTTAGTAATGGTTTGTTTTCAAACTCAACCCTCTCAAAAATCTTTTTTCTGAACTCACAGTTTTCTTTAGGAGAATATGGTGGATAGCCCCAAAATTTCAAATAGTCATCAAGTTGTAAGGTCTTAATTAACTCAACTCGCAAGGAAGCAATTCCTAGCTGTGCTTGTGAGAGGTCTATGCAGTCGATCTTTTCCACTTGCGGATTTAAAAGAGTAAGTGCTCTTGAGCCTGAGCCACAAACACTAAGTATTCTTCTAGAACCAAGACTCTTAACAATTTTTCTTTCCATTTCACTGTCTTCATTTGCCATGGAATAGTTTAACTTGCTAAAATACTTCTCAGACATAAAACTTCCTTAAAAGAGGCCAATAATGTTCTTTATGACAAAGCATATCGTTGACGCGATTGTATTGAATATTAAAAGAACTTTTCCCTATGCCAAAGTTAGCAATGGGTTGAGTCTTCCCGTTTCCTTGACACTTATTTTTTCCGAGCTTTTGACCGTTCCTACCGCTCTCATATTTGATCTTTGGGCGAGAAGATATCAACGATTTGGTTTTACCCTTCTTGAAGAGGAGTTTGTAGACATGGAACTCGCTCCAAGCTTTAGGCCAGAAACCTCTAAAAGACCTCGCAGCTTTCAATTCTTTAAGGTTCCACTTAGAAGACTTTTTAATAGTGCAATTCGCTGTGATTGGAAGAAATTCATTGAAGTTCTTGAGGTGAGTTTGAATGAGATAAAACATTCTGGAGCATGCGCAAGCATGTTGCTCCATGTTGTTGAGTCCGCTCTTCGTTGCGCCTACTACGCTAACGTTAATGAATCTCGCTTTAGAAAGGCTGGCATTAAAACTCCGAAAGCTCTGTATAGTAACCTTTTGATTGCCCACCTGAGTGCTATCCCAACCTCCAGCGTTCTCGATCTTCTTGCGTACCCTGTTCAAAGAAGGGGAGTGCCTATACTGGATCAAGACTTGCCTCCTGTCTGGCCTGTTTGAAGTTCCTTTTTAAAAAGGGAATACTCATGCCTTGAAATTGGTTTTTGTAAGTGATCAAAAAAATGCTCGCTTACATTTCCTTTTCTTACCATTGCACCAACGCACTTTATATAGCCGTTCTTTCGACCTTGTGAAACTGAAGCATGTAGAAGGGCGGATGCCAGCTTGGCTCCCTGGTGCTTTGGATCAATAAGGATTGATTTTATAATTTGCTCCCCTGAACTGTCGATGAAAGAAAATACGTAGCCAATCTCTTCACCGTTTGGATCTTGAATAAAAAAGGAGTATTGTAAGTCTAGATTGCGAACAGCAGATATATGAACTGCCAAGTATTGCTCATAAGTTATCTTTTCATACATATAATTAATTGAAAAGGCCTTGAGATTTAAATTGTAAAGCTTTGAAGTCTCATCTTCTCTTGATAGGTCTAGATTTCTAAATTTATACCCTTCATTAATTGCAGCCTCATAGGAAGGCCTTGTTCGGTTAAAAGATAAAACACTGTCATCATAAAACATCGAAATATAGCCTTGGTCTAGCTCGTATCCATTTACTTGAAACAGTTCAGGGTAAAAGTGAGGGTTGTGAGGCTCCCAAGAGTAGGCTTTAGCTCCAGACTGTATTTTGAATCTATTTCCAAGCCATACATTGAAATCAATAGGTCCTAAGGTCGTTCTAGCCCCATTTGACTCTAGCCAGGTTTCCACTTCATCGATGAGCAGGGATGCTTGCTCCTTGTGATTGGGTGATATTTCAAAAAAACCGAAAAAACCTGTATTGGTGTGCTCCTTTGAAATATTGCATCCAATTCGCCCGACATCTTGACCATCAATAGACAATATGAAGAACTCTTTATTGACTTGTTTAAAGGTTTGCTCCAAAAGACTCCAATAGGTACTCGGGGGAAGTGGTCTATCTGGGTATAGCTTTTTAGGTAATTCTGAGAATCGTTTAATGAAATCCTTCTTGTCTTCGGCAAGGCCTAGAGTACTAATCTTCATCATTTAATATCCTTACTTCCCCTCGTGTGGCATTTAACTCCACTAGGTCTCCAGTTTTTAGCTTTTCCATAAGTCCGCCACTTACACCAACGATGGTTGGTAATCCCAGCTCCCTTGCAATGACAGCCGAATGGGAGAGGAGACTACCCCTCTCAATGATTAATCCTGAACAGGAAGGATAGAGAGGAACCCAACCTGGGTCAGTTCTTTTGGTCACCAAAATCTCTCCATTTAGTTGTCCCGCATCTTCAATATTTTGAGCGACTACAACTTTTCCTTTTATTGTTCCTGGGCAACATGAGGTACCTAGCAATATGTTGGGATCGTCACTTACTCGCACTTTGTCCTTTAAAAGATCTGCACTGTTGAGAATTGCAAGATTTCTAAGACTAACGCCAGCCGCCCCATATGTTAAAAAGCGATCTGGTGGGTCTTGAAGTTTTGAATTTTCCTCATACTCCTTTCTTCTTAAAGCAGCTGTTTCAGCAAGAAGAAGAGACTCAGATTTTCCATCTATAAAATCCCAGATTTCATTGATGGTTAGGTAAAAAACATCATCTTTAGCATGTGTAACTTCTAGGCTGTGAAGATGTTCTCCAATCGCCCTAAAGAGTTTTCGTGAAACCCCAAACGCTTTTGTTCTAAGGAAACGAAGATTTTCTCTATTCTTTACAGCGTTTCGAGTATGTTTTAGCACCCAAAAGTAAATTGTCTTTTTAACAGACCCAAGCTGTTTTTTAACTAATGATTCAGCCTTGTTCTTGATCTCTTGCTCTCGAATGGACATCTGTTCAACTGAGTAATTCTTCATTCTCAGATAACTTTGTAGATTGCTAAATAAAAAACTTGGATCGTCGTTTAAGTCTTTCTCTTCTAGCTTTTGCTCGTTGTTACACCTAAATCCATATAGATCTAGGTAGTTTTGTATCTCACGTTTAATGTGGGGCTCAGCCCCTTGTTGTAGCTTTTCCCATGTGATGGCAGGATCATGCTCAAGTAAGAAAGCTCTCTGAGAATCATTTTTATCAAATTGTTCGGCCATCTTCATCAGCGTTTTCACTGGAAGTGCACTGTCCAAATCTCCTTGTCCGCAAAGAAGATCATTTTGTAGGGAAGTTGAGTCTTGTTCTATATCCAGCCATTTCTCTGTGAGAGACTTAAGGGTGCCAAAGAAGATCATCACTAAGAAATCATTTATAATCGGAGGTTTCCAATTATAAGTAATATTTTTTTCCCAGCGTTGGTACATCTTCTTTAAGTCTTTTAGAGATTTTCGATGAAAATCTGTACCTTGGTATTCTTCATAAATTTGATTGAATTCCTTGGAGAAATTAAAGACCATCTTATCAATTTTAAAAAAGTAGTACGTTAACTTTGAAAAAACTTCCAGCTTTTTAAGTGTACCGTACTTTGGGGATTGGTTCATGAAATCAAAAAGTTTCTGATGTTCTTCGTTAAGGTCTTCCTTTACGCCCATCATAGTTTCCATAAAACTCTTACTACTTGAAGAGCCAGGCATTAAGAGTAGAAGCTTATACCAGTTTATTAGGTTGTAGTAAACGCGCCCCTTTACAAGCCCTAGCATGTTCTCAAACTGCTCTTCATAATCTGATATGATATTCTCTGGAACTCCTAATAAACGGCAGGTTTGTCTGTATACGATAGCATATGCTTGTTTAGTCGCTGAAAAGGTTAGGGGAGTTGTTACACCGCTAAAACTCTCAACAATATTGCTATTGTCCCACAGAATAGGTTGATCTCCATTCACTTCTGGGTCAAAGAAATCTGATGGTGGCAACGTTGTAATAGGTCTTGATTGAACAACATAAATAGAATCATCTTCAATGGCCCATTCAATATCCACCGGACTATTGAAGTAGCTTTCAATTTTTAGGGCAAGGCTTGAAAGCTCTTTTAGTTGATTGTCACTCAAACTCGATGTTTTAGCCATATCTACATTTACAGGCACTTTGACAAGTCCAGGTGTTTCCAGAGCGTGGGTAAACATTTCCTCTTTTGTAACAAGCTTGCTTTCAATTTCAAATGATTCTCTATCAATTTTATAATGGTCAGCATCTAGAGCGCCGCTAACTAAACCTTCACACTGACCATAAACAGAATCAATTATTAAGCTTTTATTATCGAGTGGGTTCATTGGATTTTTTGAAAATAAAACTCCAGAAATCTCAGAATTAACCATCTTCTGAATTACAACTCCCATTTTTATATCGCTTAATCCAAGCTCTGCCTCGAGCCTATAATTAAGAGCCCTCTCACTGTAAGCACTTGCCCAGCATTTGAGTAATGAATTCTCTATGTCATTTAAATCCTTCTGAAAAAGAAAACTGGAAAACATACCTGCAAAAGAGTGCTCTTTAGAATCTTCTTCAAGACCCGATGACCGTACAGCTAGATTTTGGCCTAAGAGTCCTGCAGCTTTAAGTTCTCTTTCCAATAAAGAACGCAGCCTCTCTGGAAGGCGTGTCTCTGTAAATAGTTTGTTTAATCTCTCGTGGGCCTGACTTCCGGTTTTTATATTCTTTACTGCCTCTAAGAGATTGGACTCTTCCAGGTAGCTTTCTAAGAAATCAGCAGAGACTACAACGAATGGAGGAACGCTTATACCCGCTTGTGTTAATTCAAAAAGTTTAAGACTTTTTCCGCCACCTTTTAATCTAAAAGTTTCGGTTTCAGACTTTGAATTTAAAATCATAATTTCTCCACGAAGTAGTGAATGGCTGGCGCCCAGACTGTGTAAATAAGATTTAAAGAAATAAGTCCTTCCAGCTTTTTGTATTCATGTGGTGCTTTAAAAAGCTTTGGAAGGGTGAGAAGTATAAGAGCTGCGGGTACAAATACCCACCAAAACATAGATAGGTAAATTCCGGCAGTAATTGCCAAGGCCTGTAGAATACATATGAAAACTGTTACTTTTTTGGGACCATAAACTCTCAAATAGGTTTTAAGAACCTCATGGGCATTGGGATCTAACTTCCTACCTATTTCAAAACTAAAAAAAGCACTAAGAATTAATAATCCAAAAGCGTAACCCTCTGAAGATGAAACTAAGTCAGCGTTAAATAGCGCCACAGCAAAAAGGCATAGTGGAAAAATAACTATTTGATGGGTGATTGCATAGAGCATTGGTCTTGAGGATAACCAAAGTCCTACAAAGAACTCTCGATACATCAAGAATAACCAAATGAGTGCTATCAAAAGAAGCACTCCACTGGCCTTGCTAAGTATAAACGAGCCCACATTGAAAAGGGCAAGAACAACACCCGTTGCTAGAATAATGTTGAGAACCTGAGCCTCAGTAATTGCTTTTCTAGGCAAGGGGCGGTCTGGGTTTGCGATTAAATCCTTTTCAACGTCCTTAAGCTCATCCATAAATCTAAGTTCACTAACGAAAAGAAATAGTGCGAAGACACCGACCATGAAATTAAAAACATTCAGTGCTTGGTTTGAAATCGCGTATGCTGAAAGCATTAATCCCACTGCCAAAATTAAGTTTGGAACTATCGGTAACCGTTCTTTTATGAGAATTTTAATTGATTGCATGCCCTGCCTTTTTTAAAGTCTTGTTTCTATCAATTCTTGCTTTGTGTCTTTTATCCCTAATGATCCTTGCTTTTATAAAACTATTGAATTTAAAATCGCTGCACACTGATACGTCATGGTTTGAGAGCTCTCCAACAAGCACCTTTTTGCCCGAACCTGTGCGGTGAATAAAACATTTTGAATGGCCAAGTTTGCAGTAAATCGACTGTTCTTGTTGAAAGTCTTTAAGTTGTTGAAAGTCCCTACCTCTATACCAGAGTCCATCGTCTTTGATTTCTATTCGATCTCCCATGTTGTGCCAAAGTTTTCCATCCTCATCTTTAAACTTGTTCATTTTATTGGCCATAATGTCACCCTGATACTCTGGCGAAACATGTGGTCCATGAACCCAAAGGGTTCCTGCTCTTTCAGTCAGTTGAACGTCATCAATTGGATTGCCAAGAAAAAGAGTTTGGAAGAGGCCAGCATCTTTGCTCTTTTGTACTGCTACCTTTAAGTCTGAAAGCGAAACAGGTTCAGCTTCGCTAGATCCGTAAACATGCGTGAAGTTAGCTTTTGGCCAAGCGCCAAACGCTCTTTCATAAATTTTGGTATCTGCTAAGGCACCACCTAAATGGAGAGACCTTAAAGATTCAACTTTTGCATGCTTCATTAAGGTCTTTAAAAAACCTGGCCCGGCAGCTAACGTGTCTGGCCTAAACTCCGGGGGTAGCCTGTCTAGTTGAGATAGTGTACTTGATCTCCAACTTCCTGGAATCAGTAGACTCCCTTTACCCATTCCGAGGTTTAGGAGGGTTACATTGGTAAAAATCGTCAGGTCCATTCCTTGGTTTTCATCATAATGAAGATGCTTTTTTAAAACCTCTGCCTGATCAACGAGATATTGGTGTTTTCTATGTACTCCCTTTGGGTTTCCAGAAGTTCCTGAGGTAAAGGTGAGAACTGCCTCTTCTTCTTCTTTCATATCTTCAACAACGATCTTACCCTCTGAGTGGTTGTGAAGAGCTGATGAGTTGAATTTCTTTTTTATCTGGCGGAGCTCTTTTGATCGCATTGCCCATGCTCTTCCGATAAGTCCAGTCATGAATGCTTGTGGTTTAACATCCCTTAAGATCTTTTCGATATTACTTAAAGGCATCCAAGGCTCCACAAGGAGCAGCTTTACACCTGATGCAAGCATAGCAATTATCATTGCATACATATCTGGTGATGGGGCCTCAAAAATAAGAATGGTATCGCCTCTTTTTAATCCCAATCGTTTAAGTTCCTTTTGGGCTTTGCTCACATTTTTAGTTAGTTGATTGAATGTAATATTTTTACGTGGATCATCGAGAGACTTCAGACCTTTAAAGAAGGTTATAGCTGGTCGCTCATCTCTGCAAAAATCAGAATTTAAATAGTTTGCAACGCAATTCATTACATCTTCTCTCTTGCTTTTATGGCCTTTTTCCGTGCTAAATCAATTTCTTCTTGCGTGATTTCACAATCATGACCCATTATTGCAGATAGCTTTACACCGTGTTTTCTTGCCAGTCTGTCAATTTCAATTACTTTCTTGTAACTTATGTCCCGTGAAAGACTGAAGCTTTCGTGGCGACCTTCCAGTGCTAAAATGGCAGTTTCTGCCAAGCATGCATAAACAACTTGTCCTTCTAAACCAATATCGCAAGTGACTTCAACATCACCAGGGAGCTCTACCTCTCCACTTGCAATGACTAACACATCAGGGCGTTTGGCCGCGTCTTCTGCACTTATATCAAAAGGTCTAGAAACATCGCATATCACACAGCCAGGTTTAACTTTTTCAATGTCAAGTATCTTGCGACCTTGTGCACTGGTCGTCGTGATAATTAAATCACATCTGGATAGGTGCTCATCTGGGTTGGTACCGTAGTTGACTTTACAACTGGGGGAGTCTGCTTTTATTTTGTCGGCAAGGTCTATTAATTTGTAAGGCCTTGGGGCGATTAATATAACCTCCTTCCAGCCTTGACTTAAAAGGATTGAGCTAACTTTTCCAATACTCCCTGTTGCACCCACTACCATGGCCACACCTTGGTAGATTGACTTCTCTTTCTTCACAAATCCAATCTTATCCACAGCGTAAGATGCGGCCCAAAGAGTGGATGCCGCCGACAATGAGTTTCCTGTGGTTACAGGTAGAGGAGACCTCTTGTTAACTGTTACACCTGCATCGCCAACTATTTTAGTGTAGGCACCTAAACCGAATATCTTACAACCGCTGTTATGAGCACTCTGGGCTAAGGCGACAAGTTTTGAGTAAATCTTCTCCTTCGGCGAAGACATCATTGCTTTTGGTGTTTCAGAGATTGCGTATATTTCTCCTGTAACTTCTTTACCGGTCGATTTACTTTTAATTCCTGTCACTTGCCCATAGTGAAAGCCGGGTAAGACTTTTAAGGCATTTTCGCTAAATTTTCTGATCTGATTAGATTTCCTGAAGCTTTTTAATAATGGGTGTTTAAGTAAATGATCAATACTTAGTGGGTGAACCACAAAACCAAACTTTTCCTTTTGTCCGTGGTCCTTGTTCCAGTTCTCTTGGCTTGGTCTAATATTTAACTTTTCAATGAAGTCTACCGTGTCCTGGGCACTTACAGGTGTTGGTTCATCTTTGAGTGCGTGAAATATCGCCTCGGTTAAACTTGTTCCATAGAGAGGCATTTCTTTGGTTGCAAAGGTACAACCTAGAATATTTTCAGGTCCTGATTGTCTCAATTTTTCCAAGGTATCTTTTGTAAGATAATCCACAATAACCGTTTTTCCGCTCAAGTCAGGGAGCTTTAGATAGTTGAGTTGTGCATTGTTGAGAATAAATACATCGGATGCTAGAAAGTTCCTAAAAAAAGGAAGACGAGCTAGATTTTTCGATGAGAAATCTCTGTCTTGAAACTGCCTAATTCTTAATTTACTAAGAAGAGGGAAGTTCAGCTTGCAGAATTTTTCAAGTGCCGCGCGGGACTTTATCGCTATAGGGGTCTTAAGTAAAAAGTAAGGGTCTGCAAATAACATCTTGCAATCTAGAGACTCAAGTTCGCTAATCATGGGCAGCTGAGAGCTTCCGAGAAAAAAACCAATAGTTTTCTCTTTAAATATTTCAGGATGCTTTGAGTTAAGATAATTGATTGCCCAAGGTATGTAGGTGTCTCTTACGTTTCTTCCGTCAACAATTGGGGTGCTAATGGGAAGCTCCATGAGGTCCTTAACCTGCTGATGCTCGTAAATTCTTCCACCAATATTAAAAGGAGTTGGAAAACCTGTTAGGGCAATAACATCAAACTCATGTTCATGTTTTAATATTAACTGCTTTAGAAGGGAGTAGTTAAAGTCTACTCCCAATCTTTTTATTCTGATCGTTTCATCCAGGATCTTTACTGTTTCATCAAAGTTGTCTAAAGGCCCAATCGACAGGTTTAAAATCTCTTTCATTCTTTGCCTTTCAAATAATTGCGGGCACCTTCTATTAAGGTTGGAACCAACTCTTGAATTGAGAACTCTTTAAGTTCTGGGAAATCCGATCTGCGATTAGTTGTCGAAAAGTTCGCTTCCGAAAACATGTATGATGTAAGCTGTTCTGGTATGCCTATTTTGTGTAAAGCTTTACGCAGCAATAAGTTTGATCTGATCGGCATGACTGAGCATTGTATATCGAGTTCTTTTAAACACATTTCTACAAACTGGCGAAGGTTGATCTGTTCTTTTCCTAAAAAGTGGTATGTCTTAGTTTCTTCTGATTCGCTAGGCTTTAAAATCGCCACTTGTAGCCACATTGCAATGGTGTCAACTGGTACCAGGGGTAAGCTCGAACTCTTAGTACAAGGAATTGGGAACACTCCAAATTTCTCTAGCATGGCCTTATGCTTTTCGAGCTTGAGTAGAAAACTTATAAAATAATAAGGTCCATCAACTTTTTCTATTCGGCCTTGAGATGAGTCCCCAACAACGATTCCAGGACGATAAATTCTTTTTTTAACCCCCGAACCAATATCTGTTTTTTTTACAAGAAGTTCTCCTTGCAATTTGCTCTTAGTGTAGTGATCTCGTGAAATATTTCCTTCAGTATCCTCTGACTCAGAAACCTTTCCTTTTTTATGTGCGTTTATTGCATAAGTAGATACATGATGAAAAAACTTTAATCTTTTGCATTTTCTCGCCAATTCCAACGTATTCTGAACGCCCACCACGTTGTGAGTGTAAGCATCCAACACGCTCATTTCGAGATCATAGCCACCGGCCAAGTGAAGGATGGAATCAACGTTTTCTACGACCTCTTTAAGATCTTCCACGTTTACTAATACGTCATTTGATAGGATATCGCCGGCCACTAAAATAATATTGGAATGTTCACCAAACTGTTCTCTGGCGTATTTGAGGCTTTGCGGTCTTACTAAAAGATAAATCTTTTCAAAATCCTTTAGTATTAAGGGTACGAGCCGCTTTCCAATGAATCCTGACGATCCTGTAATAAAAACGTTCAAGTGTCTCTCTTGGTCTAAATGTTTAAGTACATGAACTTGTCGGCTACTTGATTAAAATGCTTGAGTACTTTTATGCTCTCTCTAGGCTTGTCAATCTCAAATCATTTTATTTACAATAAGTATTGATTAATAGGTCTCTTAGGAAGGGAGGTTTTTAATGAGCATGAAGTTATCTATTAAATTAATTGCTGTAATTGGTATCCTGCTACTAATGTCTTTATCTTACTTTAAGCATCTTTAAATATGAAAAAGGGGGCGAATGCCTCCTTTTTTTATACCAGCCTTACTTGTGCCAAATCGTAGGAGTTAGAGTAATCGACATCATCTAAAAGAGCACTTACACTAAAAGCTCTTTCATGGACTTGAATATTGAACTTTGAGTTTTGATTAAGAATCTCTCCGTCACCAAAAAACGGAAGATTTCCACCATTGGCCTCCTCAATTTCAATAGAATCAGTCTCAAAGCTAACCAAATTCTTGTCACTGTATGGATAAGAGCCTGAAAGAATCTTCATAGCACACTTTAAAAAGTCTTTCTTGTTTTGATGTTTAAATATCGTGACATTGAATTTGCCATCATTATTTTTGGTATGTGGAGCAACTAAAAACTTTCCAGCAAGATTTGATTGATTGTTTACTAGGATTAAAGGTGTCTTTAAATCTTCAGTATATTCAGAGCTTTTAATTTTTAGATTGTATTGCTTAAGGTCTCCAATAAGTAACTCTTTGGTGAAAATCAATGGGTAAACTGTGGCACCCAAATTTTTCATAAGACCCTTAAAGCCAAATATACCAGACCTATAGGCGTTTATTTTACCTGCAACATCGGCTGCACAACCTATGCCACCGTTGGTGGCCATATATTTGCCGTTAATTTCGATGAGATCAATTCTTTTATAAGTCTTATGTTGAAAGGCCTTAATTAAGCTTTTAATTGATTTGCCCATACCTATTTCTGTCGCAAGGTCATTTGCGGTTCCGCAAGGAATAATAAGAAGCTTTGTATTGGTTTTAGCAATTTTTTGAAGAATGCAATTTGCTGTTCCATCACCGCCAACACTAAAAATATGGTCTACACTTCTTTTGATATCATTCTCAAGCTCACGATAGAGCTCTTCTTTTGAAGGTGGGGCCTTTAGAAGGATGTCATGTCTAAAAAGCTGCTTTTGAACTTCTTCAACCCACTTATTGTTGCCACCTGAGGCCTTTGAATTTAGATAAATTGAAATACTGCTCACTTAGGCTCCTTCGAACGTCATAGTGCATTGAAATACGTCAAATGTCTCAAAGTTCTGTAACTTTTACATTTATTAGGGCCAATTGAGGTCAAGTATAGCAATTTATGTGTTCTAAGTGTCCGTAAGTGTGGAAGTCGGTGAAAGTCCGACGCTGTCCCGCAACTGTAAGTCAATCCTGACAAGCCAGATACTCACTTGCATTAACTGGACTGCCCGAGGAGGTTTATTTTGAAGTTTGTCCTGTTTCTTATACCTTTGATAGCCTATTCCCAAAACTATAAACTTGAAGATGTAGTCATTAGTTCTAAGAGGGAGTTGCGCGAATCCGATTACACCGTGGATGTTGAGACAATAGAGAGTTTCGAAGATGCTGGAAATGAAAAGCTTGTCGATGTACTTGAAACACTGCCAGGCGTATCGATTAACCAAAGTGGTGCTCCAGGGCAACAGGCCACTATTCGTATTAGAGGTAGCGAGGGGCGCCATGTTCTTGTTCTAATTGATGGAGTAAGAGTTAATGATCCCTCTGATCCAAACAAGTCATTTAACCCCGCGCTTTTAAATGTAGGGGATGTTGAAAGAGTGGAAGTCCTTAAAGGTGCTCAAACTCTATTGTACGGCTCAGACGCTATAGGTGGTGTGGTTAATATTATCACTAAAAAGGGCCGTGAGAAGGATTCAATCACATTAAATGCTGGCTATTCTCAAGGTATACAACTCGATAATACTTTTACTTTTGGAGACTCGATACTACATACCCACCTTTTTCATGACAAAGCTGAGGGGATAAGTGCTGCTGATGGTGGAGATGAAGATGATGGTTATGAAAACAGAGGCGTCACCCTTAACTTTTTTCATTCGTTTAGTGACAAGTTGGAAGGAGATTGGACTCTCAAAGTAACAGATCAATTCTCAGAAATCGATAATACCGACTTTAGCACAGGCCTTCCAATTGATTCTGATGGAGACTACGCTAAAAATATTCAACAGCTTTTTTCACAAAAGCTTAACTATAGGACTGGTTCAGGCAAGCTATCCCACCTCCTTGGGTTTAATAAGATTGATCGCTTTAACAAGTTTGGCTCCTTTGTATTGGGATCATATGGAAAAGAGCTTACAAATGAGCTTCACTGGAATCAAAAAATTGAAAATGGATTCTACCTCATAGGTCTAGAAAACCTCAGTGAGTCCTTCTCTCAGGACGCTTTGGATGAGAAGGTCACAGGACTTACCAGTTTGGTCCTAATTAGAGACTACAAGAAAGGTTCTGTATTTGGACAATTAGGATATAGGGCAAGTCACCATACAGAGTCCGGAAACAACTTTTCTCCCTCTGTTGGGGTGGGAAAGTTCTATGGTGAGAATAGGGTTGCCTTTAATTATCAACAGGGCTTTAAGGCGCCGACACTTTACCAACTATATGGGCCTTTCAGTGCTGGGAACAATGAGCTTGATGCTGAAACGAGTGAATACTTTGATTTAAACTATAGTTTTAAAAAGCTATTTGAATTGAGTCTTTTCTACAATCGTATAGATGACTTCATTGGTTTTGAGGGGAATTATATAAACACCGACTGGCTTGAAAGCTATGGTCTTGAAATTAATTCTCAACAAAAAATTGGTGCATATGAATTAAACTCTGGGCTTTTCCTTGCAAACTTCAATCAGGCCGATGGCAAGAAAGCACTGAGAAGGCCGTCCCAGAAAGTAACTTTTGGAGTTGGCAGAGATTTTGGAGCTGGGCAAAGGATAAGAATCAATTACGTATGGAGCGGCAAGCGTTTTGACCGACTGCAAACTAATAGTGAAACCTTGGAGCTGGATCCATACTCTCTAGTTGATGTTCACTATGAAAAAATCTTTAAAGACTTCACATTAAACACTGGAATTGAGAATGCCTTTGGGGAAGATTATGAAGAGGCTTTTGGATATAGCGTTCAGCCTTTTACTGCTTATGCCAGGCTAAAATACTCTTACTGAATCTTATCTGGCTCGCCTGCGTGGACCTGAGAGGGTTCTGCGCAGCATGAGCCATCATGATCTTCCATCTCGGCCACTACGCTATTTTGATACTCCTCTTCTTCGTCGTGTGTAAGTCCAAGAGTGTTAGTTAGAGTCTGGGTAATTGATGGGGCGATAATTTTAACGTCTAGGCCCATCTCTTCATAAATCGCGGCCTGTTGATATGCGGACTCCATCTCATCAACTGAGCACTCAAATAGAGTTTCCTGGCTCTGAATATCAATGATCTTTACTTTGAGTTCCTTAGGCATATTGCTTCCTTAGCTGCTCCGTGATATTTGCATCATAACTAATTAGCTCTTTCATGCAAAGTAACTTGGAGATTTGAGGCCTATAAATGCTAAATCAAATATTTTTTATTTATCGTGACGATTTTGTTTGTAAATTGGTAGAGAAAATGGCCGCTGACGAGGGGATTAAGTGCTATACAATGTCCACAGTTGAAGAAAACTTTGGATACATTCTAGATGACATTTCTCCGCAACTTGTAATCATTGATCAAGTCTCGTGGGATGCTAACTCTTCATTGATAGGGGAGTCTTTAGAAACTTCTAGTTCTTCTTTTAAAAGCTGTATTCTTTATAAGGAAAAAGAGCTCGAAGGCTTTGATTTTAAACTTAAGCTACCGATAAAGGTTGAAAGTTTTATAAAAGAATTAAAGGCCTTATCGAACTAAGATGGATAAAAATAAACTCTTCACAATCTTTGGTATTATCTTAACAATAGTTTTTTTTGCTTTAACTATTTACTACCGAAGTGGGATTTTCGAGTAACCTTTTTTGGAGCTATAAAGAAGCAAGATAAATTTCTATCTTGAGACTTTAGAAGATTTTCAACCAGTTCTTGGTAATGTGTATTTATCCACTGGGCTGCAAAAGTTGAATGAGTTTGAAGAATTAAAATTTTGTTATTTAAAACAAGTGGTTTAGTTTTTTGAAACCATTGACGATGAACTTCCTCTCCTAGAATAAAACGCAATTGTTCGGAAACAATACTCCAAGAGTGCTGAGCTTTAAGAACTGGATTATCTCTTTCTGTATTAAGTATTTCTTTCAATCTATGATTGATACTTCGCTTCAATCTGTCTTCTGCTTGTTTGGTACTGTAGCCCATTGAGGTTGAACCTTTTGTGTAGTCAAGGGATACGACAATAAAGAATTCTTGACGATATTACAACCACTTTGAATTGATTTTTTCCTATTCAATAATTTAGTTTAATGAAGTTGACTTGCCATTGGGTCATCAGGCGCAAGAATGTACTTCTTTAAATTTAATCTGTGGAAGATAAAGTCTGGAACTTTGACTCTGTAGAAAATTCCCTGCTCATGATTAATGCTTTTTAAAACATTGCAATTTGCAAGCACTTTGGATTGAGCGGCTCCATCTTCGTATGGAATGAACAAGTCGAAGTGTTCCTGTTTGGCGAGAAAATAATTCACAATATATTGTCTAAGGTCTGTGATGTCTTCCTCATTAAATGCAGATACAAGAAAACTTGCTTTGAAGTTTCTTAAAGCAATTTTCGGCAAGAATGGATCTTTTACTTTATCTTTTTTAGTGAAGACAATTATCTGGTCTTTGCCTTCCAAGTTAAGCTCGGACAAAGTTTCTTGAGTGACCTTTAAGTGCTTTTTATAATTTGGATCTGAAAGGTCGCAAACAATTATAAGAAGGTCCGCCTCCATTGCAGATTCTAACGTTGTTTTAAAACCTTGAACAAGTGTACTTGGCAGGTTTTGGATAAATCCAACTGTGTCAATGAGAATCATTGGAGGTTTTGTATCTGGGTTTAGAGTTCTATAGGTTGAGTCCAAGGTTGCAAACAGCATATTTTCAGATAGCACGTCCACTTTGCATAGCTTATTCATCAAACTCGATTTTCCTGCGTTTGTGTAACCAACTAGTGCGGCGGTTACTGCCTGGTTCTGGCGCCTTTTCTTTTGCTGCTCTCTGGACTTGGCTATCTCTTCAAGTTGCTTTTTGTAGGTTTCAATTTTTCTACGAATTATCCTTCTATCGAGCTCAAGTTGTTGCTCACCTTCACCCTTCTGGTAGGTACCACCTCTTTGCTTGGTGAAGTGGGTCCAAAGGGATTGAAGTCTTGGCAACATGTATTGAAGCCTAGAGATTTCAATTTGAATCTTTGCATCTCTTGTCCTTGCATGGTGCGCAAAAATTTCAAGAATCACTTGAACTCTATCAATTACCTCAAGACCCGTTATCTTTTGAATATTCCTAATTTGCGAAGCACTTAATTCAAAGTCGAAAACCAAGTAGTGACATTCATCCCTTTTGGCCTCTTCTGCAATTTCTTCAAGCTTTCCAACTCCAAGCATCGTCCCTGGATCGAGTTGTTTACGTTTTTGCCAATAGGACTTTCCGGCCTCTATTCCCAGTGTTCTAAGAAGTTCTCTTAGCTCGCTTAGGCCAGCTTGTGTCTCTTGTTCGTTAGAGTGATGCTCAAAGCTTTCACATACAATGCTTACTAAGGCAGCCTTTGATCCTATCTTTACTTTATATTCTTCTTGATTCATTAAATTACCACTTCAATATTATCTATAAGGCGAACTCTGCCTACTTGGTAGTTTCCAAGTACTACAAGCTCTCCTTCAAGCTTTTTTGGAACCGATAGATCCTGTGCATTTCTTATTTCAAGGTAATTGAAGGAGCCATCGTTTTTTAGAATTCCATTAATCTTATCGTTTATATCATGAAGATCTTCACCATCTTTAATGGCCTTGGCAATAAGTTTCAAGGCCTTGTAAAGGTTAAGGCCTTTTACCTTTTCTTCTTCACTTAAGTATCCATTTCTGCTGGACATTGCCAGTCCTGACTTTTCTCGAACTATTGGAAGAGCTCTAATATTAATTTTGAGTTTCTCATTCTTACTCATGATCTTAATAAGTGTAACTTGCTGAAAGTCTTTGTTACCAAAGTAGGCACTTTGAGGACTAATGATTTTAAATAGTCTCTTCACCACTGTTACAACACCATCAAAGTGCTGGGGGCGCACTTCTCCCTCAAGAATTCTTCCTAATTTACCAGCACTGACATTGTCACTAAAGCCTTTTGGATAAATTTCGTCTGCGTTGGAAGGGGCAAAGACTATCGCAGTTCTTTCTTCACCCTTAGCTTTTGTCAGGGTTTTTTCAATCTTTTGTAAATCCTCCTCAAGACTTCTTGGATAAGTTTCAAAGTCCTCACCCTTGGCAAACTGAATAGGGTTCACAAAAATAGAAATGACTGTTAGGTCGTTTTCCTTGAGGGATTCGTCAACCAAGCTCATATGCCCATCGTGAAGGTTTCCCATTGTGGGAACGAGCCCAATATGTTTTGGTTTTAGTTTTAACTTAAGGTTTTTAAATTCTTCTATTGTAGAGCAAAAGTATAACATTAATGATCCAAGGCCAATTCAATCTTTTGGGCCAACTCGCTTTTAGAAAGACGGCCGGTAAAATACTCTTTTCCATTCTTTAAAATCGTATAATCGTTTTCGGCGCTTCCAAACCCAACCGACACTTGGTCATGATTGGCCGACACAAAATTTCCGACTAATACATCAACTGGTTTGTCCCTCCATTTCTTTAGAAATGTTTCAAGTTCAACATTTGACTCGGCTGCAAAACCAACAATCTTTTGGTCTTTTTTTCTAGACAGCATATCCTTTAAGACGTCGGGTGCTCTGGAGATGCTTAATGAGTCACCAAGCTCGCTCTTTTTAATTTTTTTAGAACTTTGAGGGAATTCAATATCGCTTAAAGCTGCACTCGATATATAAGTGTCATGATCGTCGAAATGGGCTTTAACAACTACGTGCATCTGCTTGGTAGTGGAAACTCTTAAGACCTTTGCCTTTGGCAAATGGGTAAGATAGTCTATTTCTTTGCAAGCGTGGCGGCCAGCTATTAAGGTAACTTGATGTCCATCTTTGAGGTATTGTTTGGCAAGCTCATACCCTGTTTTTCCAGAAGAGGGGTTGGTTAAATACCTTACAGGATCCAGTGGAGCGATAGTGGCTCCTGTTGTAATTAAAATCTTGCGCTTAATTGGACCTAGTTCAACAATAGGTGCAACGCTTGCGATGAGGTCCACGTCTGAAAGCTTTCCTTCACCTTCATCTCCACAGGCAAGAAGCCCTTCTTTGGTTGGGTGGATAAATACACTGTTTAGAGACTTAAGGCGTTGAAAGTTAGTTTCTGTCAACGGGTGCCTTAACATGTTTGTATTCATTGCAGGAAAAATCACTGTGGTTGTTTTAGCACTTGCCAAGAAAATACTGGTCAGAAGGTCATCACAAATTCCGTTTGCAAGCTTGGCAAGGGTGTTGGCGCTCGCTGGAGCAATAAGAATTCTTTGTGCCCATTTGGATAGCTCGATGTGTAAAACTGACCTATCTTTCATCGCCTCAAGGTTGAAGTCGTCATTTGCAGTAAATACTTCTTGAGCACCAAGGTATTTAAAGACCTGAGGTTTTACAAACTCCAAGGCTCCCTTTGTTAGGACAACTTTTACCTCATGGGCGTCTTTTACAAGTTGTCTGCAAACATCCAAAGATCTGTAGGCGGATATTGAACCGCATACACCTAATAAAATTTTCAACTTTTAACCTTATCTAGAAATTTTAATAGTGCCCTGTGTATCAGATCTGAATTGAAAAGTATGGACGCACATTGTTGAAAAGACTGCTTCTTAAGCTCTAAAAAGAGTTTTTCACCGTTCCCACCGGTAAAATACAACTCGTCAAAGCTAAGTTTCACCAATATGGCCCTAATTGGCTCAATAAACGAGATCATCAGTCCACTGGACATTGCAGATTGGGAATCTTTTGGCATATCCCTAACTGTTAAGTCGGTGTTTTTCGGCCTATATTTTTTGAGATTGAATCCAAATGAATACGTATCTAGTAAGAGTCCAAGGCCTGGTAATATGAAACCACCTTCAAAACCACTAGGTCCAACTAGGTCGACTGTGGTAAAAGTTCCGCTATCAACTAAGGCCACGTTCTTTTCATTTGAATAAAAATAGTAGGCCAAAATTAAACGATCCATACCTAGAGTTTCACTGTAATGAACAGGCATATCGAGAAAATAGCTGTCCTTAAAGTAATTAGAGACATCATAAGCTTTAAATTCCAAAAGCTCTTTTCTTGTGCGAGCTACATTTACACTGGCACAAATTGTGTTTGAGGGGCTTAAGTCATATTTTTTGATTAAATTTGAGAGGTCACCATCAACCCTCTCGATCAAATCTTTGTTCGTGTCAAAGAGAGCATACTTTGTGAGAGTGTTTCCACCATCAATTGTAAGAGTGAACTTAATCACGTGCTTCCTTTAGGTAGTTTTGAATGAGCTCTCTTTTTGCTTCATAGAAGTTTGCGATTGGTGTACAAAAGCCTGGTCCTTTATCTTGACCAAGGCCTAAGAGGTCATTTAAGACCAAAACCTGTCCGTCAACATCCTGTCCTGAACCTATACCAATGGTTGGAATCGAAAGCTCTTTTGTGATTATGGATGATGTATTCTTTTCAACGCACTCAAGAACTAAGGCGAATGCGCCTGCTTGTTCAAGCCTTTTTGCATTTTCAATGAGCTGTTCACTGGATGAATGAGTTTTTCCATGAACATAATAACCACCTTGTTGATGGACTGACTGTGGAGTGAGTCCAATGTGGCCCATCACAGGGATTCCAATTTGGGTGAGTCTTTCAATTAGTTCAATTTGGTAGGGAAAAGCTCCTTCAAGCTTTAAAGCCTCGGCCTGTGTTGTTCTGAAAAGTTTTGCTCCACTCTCAAGACCCTGCTCTAGAGTGTTGTAGCTTCCGAATGGAAGATCAACCACAACAAATTTGTCTTTAGCACCTCTTTTAACTGCCGCACCAAAGGTTTGCATGTCGTTTAAGGTCACACTAACGGTAGTTTCGTATCCTAAAACTACATTTCCAAGACTGTCTCCAACTAAAATCATGTCGAGATCAGTTTCGTTTAGCATGAGAGCACTTTGGTAGTCATAACATGTGAGCATTTGAAGAGTTCGCTCTTTATTCTTAAATGCTCTTATTTTTCTTGTATTTAATTTTGAAGTCATTTTTTGTAAAGCTCCTCGCTCATTCTCTCGTGAACTTGATTTAATTTTTCGCTTTTCCACATTTGAGAAACACTGTCTTTCAAACCTGCCACATCCGTTTGTGAAAGCTTATTTTGAAAATTCCAATTATTGATATCCTCATAAATCTTTTCAAGTTTATCTGAAAAATCTTGATCAAAGATTGCTTGCCGGCCTAATTCTGAGCCAACTAAGGCATTGGGACTTATAAGATCAAAAAATTTGGCCGGACCCATTTTTACCATAGCATCAGCGATCAGTTTTACTTCATGCCAACATTCAAAATAGGCCGTTTCCTCGTTCACACCCTTTTCAACAAGTTTGTTAAAACTGTGTAAGGCTCCATAAGGAAGTATTGAACAAAGAAGTGTCTGCTCTGAGAATAAGTCCGCTTTAGTTTCCATTTCTATCGTTGTTTCATGGAAGCTTTTAACTCCCAAATCTTTAGCAAGGCCTCTAAGCTTTAAAAGCGATTCCTCTTCGAACTTTGAAAGCTCCACGCTGTATACGGCCCCAATTGGACCATTCAGCTCATATTGGAGTCGCATCTCACTGGCAATTGCCTTGGGCGCAAGAAGCAGTAAGTTTAGCTCTGAAAATTTTTTAGAAAGACCTTCAAAGTAAAGAGAATGCCCGTGAGCAAATATGAAGTTGCAGCCTTTTTTGTTTTGAATTTGTTCAACTATTTCTATGTGGGTTGAGTCTGGTGTTAGCATTGCTATATCTGCTGTTGGAGAATAACAACCAGGGGAGAGTTCAAAAACGTTTAGGCCTAAGTCTTCGGCTAATGCCTTAGAGTTTGAGTTTGGCCTAAGTCCAATAAAGATCTCATAACCAGAATCTCTTAAATTTAGTGCCCAGGTTTTAGCTTGATTGCCAAAACCTATTATTGTCAAAGACTTATGCATAGTTTCAACCTTTTGGCCTTAGTATCATGACAAGAACTCCATATCAATGCTATATTGCCGCAAAGAGCAATAAGAAAGGAAAGAATAATGGAAACATCTCCTGCATTCTTGTACGGTGAGTCAATTTTTACTAGCTCACGCGCCAAAAATGGAAAATTATTTTTTAGAGATTTGCACCTTGGGAGAATTTATTCTGGGATAGAGGATTACTATCTCGGCAAATCCCTCAGTTCCACTCAAAAGTCCCAGATCTCTGATAAGCTTGATAATTTCCTGAGTGACTTGACTGGAGAATCTGAATATCGTGTTAGATTGACTGTTTTCTCTAAACCAAGGGAGGGAATCACTCCTAATTTCTTTTCTTTTGAAGAGCTTAACTTTGTCTGTGAGGCAAAAAAGCTAAACACCAACAACCCACCTTTGGAGTTAAAAACCTACCCATCTCCATTATCAGGGGATTACCCCAATTTAAAGATGGGCTCATACATGCCGCTTTTGAGGTTAAAAATGATGGCCAAAAGAGCCGGTGTTGATGATGCACTGCTTGTGTTAGATGGTAAGCATGTTGCTGAGGCGACTACTAGCAATATCGTCTTTTATAAAGGCAATAAGCTTTACACCCCAAAGAAGAACTTTTTAGATGGAGTTATCATTCAAGCGCTCAAAAAAGATTTTAATTTGCTTGATAGAGAAATAATAACGAGCGAGCTTTCAGAGTTCGAAGGAGCGTTTTTAACTAATTCTGTAAACATTATTAGCGCTGTATCAGCGATCGATGATGTTCAATATAAAATGGATATTGAAAAGATTGGGAATATAAATGAAAATCTTTTGTTAAGAGGTTACGATGAAAAATAAAATTAAAGTCGCATGCCCAGAGTGTGGGAAAAAATTTAATTACTACTCCAGTGAGTTTAGACCTTTTTGTGCAAAAAAATGTAAAATGATCGATCTTGGTCACTGGTTTGAGGAGTCGTATAATATTAAAGGAAGAGATAACTCGGTTTATATTGAAGAGCCGGAAAAGTTGAAAGACCAATTTAATGAAGATTACTAAAAAGTTTCTTAATGACGCCCAAGAATTCGCCCTAGATGTTGGGTATGAAGCTGGTGAAATCCTTTTAAAGTTTCAAAGAAAGCGCAATGCCTTGGAGGTTATGGACAAGGGAACAGAAGGCATTGCAAGTGAAGCTGATATTAAATCCGAAGAATACATACTGAGTCGCATAAGAGAAGAATACCCCGACCACTACATACTTTCAGAAGAAGATTATAATAAAAATCCCAAGGCCAGCTACCAAAAGGCTGCAAGTGAAGAGTTTGCTTGGTTGATTGACCCTTTGGATGGAACTAACAACTTCGTCAACGGGATTCCTTTGTATGCAGTATCAATTGGGCTTCTATATAAGGGCGAGCCTATCGTTGGAGTTGTGTATAACCCGACAAGCGGAGAATGTTTCTTTGCATCTAAAGACCAAGGGGCTTACTTAATTGATTTTAGAATTAACCCTTTCAAGAAATACCACTTGCTAACTGAGCAAAACACTAAGGAAATGCACGAATGTATTTTCTCCCCAGCTCCAATTTATGAAACGAGTTCAAGATTCGAAAAACATTTGTCTGTCTTTAGAAATAATATTATTGGAGCCAGAGCTGTAAGGAGACTAGGCAGTGCTGCCCTTGAGCTTTGTTATGTCGCAAATGGCAATTTTGATGGCTACTGGGAGAAGAACCTTAAGCCTTGGGATGTCGCCGCGGCTGGAATTGTCTGCAAAGAGGCCAAAGTCAAAATGACCGACTTTGACGGTAAGGATTACACTCCATTTGATCTGTCGATTTTGGCCGCAAGAGAGCCACTTCATGGTAAGATATTTGGAGCGATTAAAAGGTGAGGGCTTTCTTCCTTCATTGACAAAAATTGCTGTGAGTTCCTATAATTGTAAATGTATGAAATTCCACGGAGGGGATTAGTTTGAATTCACTTATAAATTATCTAGATAAGTATCACGCACAGCTTACTGTTTTATTGTTAGGCCTGTCGCTTATTATATTTGCTGTTTTTGTGTGGATCTGGTTCTACAATCGAAAGAAATACCACCACCTTAAGCACCAAATCCCTGCATCCGTAGTCAAAAACTATTTGGACTCAATAATTCAAAATTCAACAGCGCTTAAATCATCATTGTTCAGAGGTGGTGGGCTTGAAGTTGATGCTCAAGGCGTTCCATCTGTAATGCCCCTTTCTGATTTACCAAACAGCACTGAGATCAATGTTGGAACGAACTCTAGTGGAGATGACAGTGCTTTGAGGGCGGAGGTTTCTAAGCTCCAGGCACAACTTGCTGAAAAAGAAAATGTAATAAAAGACCTTGAAAATAAAAACACCGAACTAGGTGGAGAAGTAAAAGCAAAGCAAGAAAGAATCGAAGAGCTTGAGGCGTTGCTGGCGAAGGCCCAATCTGAAGCTGACTCAGGATCTGGAGATGCTGAAGCAGCTCAAAAAGTGGAAGAACTTCAAAAAGAGCGTGATCAACTTGAAGAAGAGTTAAAACAATTCGAAATAATTTCAGACGATCTAGCGGATTTAAAACGTCTTAAGCAGGAAAATGCACAACTTAAAAAATCACTTGAAGAGGGCGGTGGTGCTGCTCCTGAAATGGCCGAAGAAGCAGCTGAGCCTGCAGCTGAGTCAGCTCCTGTCATTGAAGACAGTCAACCTCAAGAAGAGCCAGCAGAGGAAGTGGCTCCTGCTATTGAGGAGCCAACAGCTGAAGAGGCACCATCTGCTGAAGAGCAGTCTGAAAGTGCTCCTGTCGAGCAGCCGCAAGGTGCAGCTCCCGAAAGCGAAGGCTCTGAAGAAGATTCAAAAGAAGAGGCAGACACAAAATCCCCTGAGGATCTTCTTAGCGAATTCGAAAAAATGCTTGGTTAATTAACTAGAAGGTAAATATGAAATTAATCGCATTATCCTGCATGCTGGCGCTTGGAGCGCTGGCGAGTCTGCCTGCGACTGACACTGTGTCTCTAAAGATCTCTTCTCTATCAAAAGAAAACAGAACAGCCTCAGAAGAGCTTGAAAAGAAGCTTCTTACTCTTTACAAGAGAAAGTACTCATCAAAGGTTGGTCTGAACATGTTGAAGACCGAAACGTTGAGCAAGGCACAAAAGGCCGTGCCGGCACTTATTAAAGTTATGAAGAGTTCCGCATACCCTGATAAAAACCGTTGGGTTGCAACATTTATGTTGGGCCGAATAATGGGAAAAAAGTCTGCAAGCTTCATTTCTAAGTTTACATTCCACCCAAACTGGATGTTGAGACTTGCTTCACTTAAAACACTCTTGGCCTTGGATCAAAAGCAATTTAAAGGTGTATACGCCCGAGCTCTTAAAGACGATGCTCTCATCGTTAGAATGCAGGCATTAGATAATATTAAGGCTATGAATCTTACTGAGCTTGCTCCTTATGTTTGGGCCATGCTTTATGACAAATCAAACTATGCGGGCCAAAAAGGAAAAAGAAAAAGGGCACACATTGTAAAGCAAGTTATTTCCACAGTGGGAGATTTAAAATTTGAAAAGGCCATGCAGCCAATGCTTACGATGATTCAGGATAAAAAGTATCACGACATATTCTCAGAATTGGATTATTCATTAAAATTAATCACTGGAAAGAATTCTCCAAAAGGAGCATCCACTGTTAAAAAGAAGTTCTGGGCAACCCTGTCTAATAAATCTAGGATTATCAAATAAAAAAAGCCGCTTAATTAAGCGGCTTTTTTATTTAGAAGTCTTCAAGTAACTCTTTCTCTCTCGCTTTATCGATTTCTTTCAACATATTGTCATTTTCAATTAAACGTCCAATTCTATAAAGCAGTGTCTTTTCTTGAATTCCATCGGTGGGGACTTCCTTCCATCCTTGAAGAAAATCATTCTCGACTCTTTGTCTTTTAAAAATAGTCACCTTGCTGACTTTTCTGCCGTAGCTATATCCTTCTGCGACATTAACCATCAACTTGAATTCGGCTGCTTTTACTGTGTCAGCACTTCCAAAGGCATCGGTGAAATTTACTTGAAGAGTATTATCCATCCAACGAGTTTTAATTTTTCCCGCTTCTTGATTTTGATATGCCAAATCAAAGCGCTTCATCACTTGAATAACGGCCTGCCACGTCTGAGTAAAATCGGCCTTGTATGTTTGGGAAGGCATTTCAAACTCTTCGGTTATCTGCCTGAAGTTCTCATAAGAAGCACAAGACACTGCCAAGAATAGGATAATACAAATTTTTTTCATCTTCTTAATCTTATCAGGACAAGCTGAAAAATAAAGAGGGCAAGCCACACGGGCATTAAAGACCAAAATCCGTACTTCTGAAAAATAGTAGGTGCGTGGCGGGAGAGTTTTAGCTCCATGTCTAGGTTTCCTGTAACACCAACACCCAAGCGATGCTCTTCTTGACCATTGACATTGATGAAAGACGAAATACCTGTGTTTGTTGATCTGATTATAGGCAGGTCAAGCTCCAGGGCCCTCCATGTTGTAAGAAACAGGTGCTGCTCTGGCTCCGAGGTGTCTCCGTACCAAGAGTCGTTTGTTAGATTTATCAATGCATGTGGCCTGAACTCGAGGCTATTAAGATACTTTCTTAGGAACTCGGGCTTTAAAATTTCATAGCAGATTGTACTTATGAAGGTGTGTCCAGTCTCAATTTTAAAAATTGGAAAGCTTTTACCCTCCGAGAAAAAAGAGATGTTTTCTATGTACTTACTGAGCGTTCTATTAAGAGGTCCAAATGGAAGCGTTTCTCCAAATGGAATAAGGATGTGCTTATGATAAACATTCTCATAGTGTCCATTTGCATTAATATGAAAGTTTGAGTTGTACTCACTCTGGAAGTAATCCCCACTAAAGCCTAGAGAGTCGTACCCTCCAATAAATAGCGAGGAACCATGTCTAAGTGCCAAGTCTTGGAATAGAGTCGGTACTTGTGTTTTCCCGACCTCCTTGGAGGATTGCATTGAATAGGGGTATGCGGTCTCAGGCCAAATAAGAAGGTCTAAGCTTCCCTTCTTGTAGGGCATTTGGCTTAAGTCTCTATAACGGTTTAGAACCTGAGAGACAGATGCGTAGCCGCCTTTTTCGGAGTCAACTTTTAGAAAGTTGCTAATATTTGCCTGCACCAATCTTACATTTAAATTTTTAAGTTCTTTTCCTATTGGCTTTGGTTGTTCCTTTAATATTGGATTGGTAATAATGAAGGCCGCAACTGCGAACAGGTTTAAAAAAGAAACTTTTCTATATCTTACCAAGCCTATGCCTTCAAAAATTAATAAATAGCTAAAAAAAGAAAAGTAGGGGATGCCGCCAATGGAGGCCCAACCCAAATAGTCACCAAGCTTTGCCCAAGGTTGACCTATCATGACAGGGAATTGCTGGGGGGTGAAGTATTCTATAAGAGTGAAGGCGCCTGCGGCCATAACTGCGAACAGTGAAAATCTATGCTGAATGAATTTTAAACACGCTTGTTTCTTTAGAAGGAAGTGAGTGCCTATCATGTAGATCCAAAGCTGCGGAGCAATTATAAAAGTAAATAAAAGACTTAATAGTGCTGCAACGATATATGGAAGCTTTCCAAATTCAGCCAACGTGTCGGCGACCCAATAGAAACCAATAATGTTGTAGGAAAGGCAGAAAAATATCGTATGAAGAGCTCTTGATTTGAAAGACAAGTTCATGAGTAGGGTATTAAGAAGCATTCCCATACCCAAAAGTTGAGTTACCAATAGTCCACTGCCAAATCCTGTAGGGAAGCCTGAGGAGTAAACAATTCCAGCTAAAAATGAAAAAGCGTATGGCCTGAATTTTTCCATACGCTGATTCTATTAGATTAAATGTGAATAAGCATTACTTTTTGGCCAGTTTTCTAGCATTTCCACTTAGCATCTGATTGTAAGTTTGAGCTGCCATATCCATCGCTCTGGCTGCATCTAACTTGCCCCCACCCAATACTTTTCCCTCTAGTTTAGGAAGACTTAGAGATGATGAAAGTAGAATGTTTCTAAGATGGTCGTGGTTTAGTTTTGGATACTTTGCTTTGATTAGTGCCACAACACCTGTAACAAATGCAGTCGCTTGAGAAGTTCCTGTCATATAACCTGAACCATTCCCATGAATTGAAGATTTAATTTTAAATCCTGGTGCCGCAATATCAACAGACTTTGAACCATAGTTAGAAGAAGAAATAATCTCATTCTCTTCGTTGTGGGCCCCAACAGTAATGATGTTGGAGAGGCCATAGCTTGCTGGATAGTAAGCATTTTCAGCAAGGTCAATATTGCTTCTTTCGTTACCAGCTGCCGCGATTACTAGAATTCCTTTTTCTTCAGCTTCTTTTAAAACCTTAAGCTCTTCGTCACTAGGCTCTGGTCCGCCTCCTGAGTAGTTGATAACGTCAACATTTTGATCAACAGCATACTTTAATGCCTTTATTGTAGAGTTAAGGTTATCTTGACCTGAAGCTTGCGGGTTGTAGTATTTTAGTGCCATCAGTTTAACTTCTGGGAATACACTCTTGATGATACCTGCCACGTGAGTTCCGTGTCCATGAGTATCTACTGGCTTTGTTTTTGAACTTGTTTCTTTTTTATTTTCTTTCTCTTCATCTTTTTTGGAAAAGTCCATTCCATAGTTATCTGGTCCGATCTGTCCGTTTGAAACGTAAAGGTTTTTTGCTAGAAAAGGGTGGTTGTATTGAATTCCTGTATCCACTACGGCAACAACTACGTCTTTTTTCTTGGCAAACTTCTGCCAAGACTGCTTTAGGTTGATTGAAGCTTTCCCTTTATTTGGATCAATTGCCCAGCTAGCAAACATTCCTGAAAGATAAGCTTCAGAGTAGTAAGTTGGAACTTCTTTAATTGGCGAGGTAGATCTTATCGCAAAAGTTTGAGCACTGAATAGTAATGTAAAAACTGTTGCGAATGTTAAAGTTAGCTTGTTCAAGTTCATCCCTTTTCCTTTTTGAAATACTCACGCTTATAGAAGCAAGTTACTTGCCAAAATCCAGTCCAGATTCCGGGGACTTGTGATCATATATAAAGGGGGATGTGTATGCATTTTTGAAAACTGTAAATAAATTAGACAGTTTTGTGATTTGGCTATCAAAACTTTGGACAAAAAAAGAGGCACTTTATAGTGCCTCTTAGTAGGATTGATTTACAGATTGATCTAGGCCCTGCGGAACCTTTGAGAGCTTTCACGCTCTTTTTCTTCCGCAACTTCAAGGCAAAATTCGGCCCAAGGTTGGGTCTCGAGCCGTTTTTCGCCTATCTCTTCGCCAGATTCAATACAGAAGCCATAAACCCCTTCTTCAATTCTTTCAAGGGCGGCCTCTATTCTTCTTAGCTTTGTCATCTCGCGATCACGAATGCTAAAACTTACTTGTTGGTTAATAGTAGATGACGCAAGGTCTGCCTCATCGGCCAGGTCGTCTGATTGGATGTGAAGATCCTCGTAGTCATTCATAATGCCACTGTTAAGGATTTGTTTTCTCGCTTCCAATAACTTGTGCTTAAAGTGTTCAACTTTCTTCTTATCCATAAAGATCTCCTCCTTGTAAACCTTCTGAGCGCCAATCCATGCGCGGGATAAAACATTTTAACGTGTAGTTGACCTTAAGAGCAACTTTAGATTTAACTAGGCAAATATTTAAGGGTCTAAACTTTGTATTGTGCACTGTGTTTGACATACCAATTTAGTCAATAATAGAATTTTAAGTTAACTTAACTAAAATTATTTAGTGGTGATGAATGGCCAGTTTCCTTAAAATTCTAATCCTTTGCACTATAGTCGCGTTCACTTCATGCGCCAAAAAGGTGGAGGAAGACGTGGATAAAAAGTATGCCAGGACTCAACGCAACCA
>CATMLK010000042.1:0-29410 GCA_950070535.1 uncultured Bacteriovoracaceae bacterium
AAAATTATAATAATCGTTTAGCCGCTTAATTATCTAGAGGTTATATCTTGGTGTCGATTACTTTTGAATCAATACGTTTTGCCTTCAAACAAAAGTGTATGGAATGGGGAGCTACTTTTTGGCACATATTGTTGGCGTGTATTTATTAAAACCAGTTAAAAAGATTATTAACTTGAGAATTGTTCGATATTTTTGATGAAAGCACTTCAAAAGACACTGTTGATATTGCCCGCCAAGCCGCTATGCCCCCCCAGAGATTGTCCGGATTATGGCCAGCTTAGCTGGCTTTTCTAACTCAGGCAGACTTAGATAAATCGCTAAAGCTTAACCCGAGATTCAAAGGCTTTACCATTTTTTCTAATGTGCTGATCCTGATATCTTTTTCTTCTGACAATTGGGAGATTAAGTTGGGAGCTTTGATCCCACTCATCTCGGCGTACTCTTTAAGACCAATGGAATCAATGGTGATCTTCAGAGCTTCTCTCCAAGAAAAACCTTCTTCAACCAAGGCCAAAAAGTATTCTTTTCTCTCTTTAGGATCATTTATCAAAGATTCCGACAAACCTTTTTCCCAATTTTCTGATCGCTTAGGCATTGTAATCCTCCCAAAATTCTTTCGCTTTTTTAATATCTTCTTGTTGGCCAGACTTGTTACCTCCCGAAAGGAGCAAAATCAAATCCTCACCGTCTTTTCCAAAATAAATGCGTAACCCGCCAGCGATAGTAAATTTTAGTTCAAAAATAGGTCCTATTTTCTTTACCACGCCAAAATTTCCACTTAATTCTACCCTTTTGATTCTTGCACGTACTCTCGCCTTAACGGAGCCATCCAACTTTTTAAACCATTCATCAAACGGCACTTTTCCATCCTCGCGGACATATTTCATCACCCTCATTGTTATACAATAACATAATTATAATAATTATTCAATTAGATAATTATTGGCCATCAATAAGATATAGGGATTATAAGTCCATGGTTTTATGTGATGATTTTAAAGGGACCATTAGTAGATAATGGCCAGGTTCAATCCTGGCCGCTTAGAAGTTACTTACGTTGGAGTGAACACCCATTGGGTGGAAACCTAGTGCTTAAAGTGTGCCTGAAGTAATTGAGAAGCTTCACAGTAAGTTATACTGTTAGAATTTCTTTTGAAACTTTTAATAAAGTCATCAGTTGCACCCTCATATTTCTCACTGAAATTAGGAACAATTGATCCAATTTGGATTAATCTAGTTTGAAGATAACGATTTAATTTTTCATTTGTTGAATATTTACTTGGCCAAAGATAATCACCAGATTTAGTTACCATCACATCTTTAGCTGTTGCATATTCAGTTAGTTCAAGGTCTCTGTCTAACATAGCGGCTTTATTGAGATTAATATCAGTAGCCTCCATCCAAAAGAATGCATTATTGATTTTAGATTTAGTATTTACTCCGCACGCAAATGTTTGTGCAGCAAATATTGATAAGGCCATAAAAATAACTGTTTTTTTCATATTCTTCTCCTCGAGCTCATGTTCATTTACCTAATGGTTTATATCCAAACCGTGTTTATTATTTCTTTGTCTTTACTTAAATAATGCATCAATCCTTGACTCTAAAGACGATCATTTGTGATCGAAGTGAAGTTTGTATTAAGTCTCTGCTTTTCTAAACAGAGACTTATTAGTAATCTAGTAGATTCTAACTCTCTTCAAGACTAGGGTATGCTTATCATACGTAAAATCTAAGCTTGCGTTAGGTTCTTGCTCAAAGCTATTCAAATGATCACTCACTTCTTGGCAATTACCTTTAATATTGTAACGTTGAGAGGGGCGGTCCACAGTTCTTTCCACAATCACGTAAGGCTTATAAGTATGACGTAGGCTTCCACAACCAACAGAAAAATTTGTTCCTTCTGAAGAGTGGAATGTGATCGTCTTTGTACTATCTAGTTCATTTACAATTTCGGTTGCTGATACTGACATTGCCGCAAGTAAAATTGAAACTAATGTAATCTTTTTCATAATAAATCTCCTATTTTTAAACTAATGGTTTACATGTAAACCGAGTTTATAGTTTCTTTGTTTTCCAAAAATGTGCATCAAACCCTGATTCTAAAGACGATCATTCTTGATCAAGCTTATTAAAAGTCTCTGCCTTTCTAAACAGAGACTTAATTTATAGTTTTTGGATTACTCACAAGAGAAGTCATATCTGATACATGCACTAAAACTATCTTTTTGCATCTGTACGGCACAGTCGGTTGCAGGACCAAAAGAAGTCTTTATAGCATATGCCCTAGAAGAATTATGCACTTTCTCAGTACAATAAATGTCCATGATTTCAAGTATACCATCATCTTCTGCGGCATTTTCCAGAGCGGATGTTAGTGTTACATAGTTAAGAAGTGGAATACGATCATAAAAGCTCAAATCAAGTGTTTGTTCTAGAACGATTTTATACCGAATAACTTCATTTTCTGTGATGCGGTTTAACATGCTATCGATTTTATCTTGGTCTACGAGATACTTAGGTGTCGTTTCATTTGAGAAACTTGAAAGAGAGGCCAAAAGTGTCAATCCTAGTAAAAGTTTTTTCATTTTAATTTCCTTTGCTCGCTTGATTTATGGTCATTAACTAAATCGTGTTATAGTTTTTGCCTTTTAATTCATATTTTTATAGACCTTGTATTCATAAGTATGAACATCAGCCTTGAATCGCAGCCTTTTAATAAAGTGCAAGGTATCCCACTCTCCCTTGCAGTGCAGCACAAAACTAAACCCTATGTAATCTTTATAATTTGCCAATATAAAATTAGGTACTTACAAGCCTATAGCTTTCTGGATGGAATAAAGAGACCATAAACTGCATGTCCATTTACTGAAAATATTTAAGAATCACTACTCAACATAATCCTTCTAGTGGGATTTCCGGCTCCATTTCATAGAAGCTGCGAATTATAAATCATCTCCTACCTCACTATTCGAAGGCCATGGCCACCATTAGAGTTCACAGTTGTGCCATGGCCAAACTCGACAACACCAACCTGTGCGAAAACAATTATTTGCGCTAAAATGATCTTAATTCACGGAGGATTGTTGAAAAATTCACATCGATTACTAGTAACGTGTGGACTATTACTATTGGGTTCATGCTCATTGGCCCCTTTTAGTCCCAATAATACGGCCAGAACATTAGGTTCTGGTACTGCCGCAGCCGAAATTGGTAACGCCAACTCCAATTACTTTATAAGAACAGCCATGGGTCTTTCTGAAAATTTTGACTTAGGCTATGTCATGGAGTTTGGAGGCAATTTCTCCACATCTGGCCTCTTTGGAAAATACGCTTTTGTTAATAACGAAACAGGGCCATCTCTTGCAATGGAAGGTGGCTATGGTGCGACCGAGTCTTCCAGCCATTATTATGCAGGTGCTATAGGGTCCATTGCATTTAGCGATTCATTTGAGCTTTTCATAAATGGCCGTCTCAATAAAGTTGATACAGATGAAGACGACATAGAAGTCGGCGACTCGGTAGGCAACATGACCATAGAAGCAACTGATTTAACTTATGTTCTTGCGACCACAGGATTTAATCTTTGGTTTAATGAGAATCTAGGTATGAGCCTGTACGGAATCTATGCCTTTGGTAATGACATAAAGTGGGATAATGGAGCTGCCATTGGAGGCAGCTTCCTTATAAAGATGTAAATTACTCTGCGTAAATATTATGAGAAAGTACTTCAAAATCTCCTGTAGAGGTGTTTACCGCTACAAGGTGTCCATCTTTGATGTATCCACTATGAAAGCTAGATGTGACAGTTATTTGAAAAACTTCACAGTCTTCCACTAAAGCACACTCTTGAATAATTTCTAGACCATTTTTACTAGGTCTTTCGTAGTAGGATGTATTGCCTAAGTAAGCTTCAAGATCTTTTACGCTGAAGTGGTAAATCTTAGATTCCACACCAATGTGACGCTTTTGCCACAGATCCTTTCTAATCTCCTTGGCCACATTTGAAACAATATTCTCTGGCCCAATGGACGCAAATAGTTGTGCTGAAAGAATTAATTGAAAACAAATGGCCAGTAACTTCATAAATATCTCCTAAATTTTAGAAGCTTTGTACGGCCACAATAACAACTAAGCAATGGTCTAGATAAGATTTTTACGGATTAAAAGATAGGCCCTACTTCCATTTATACTTTACATATAAATGCCACAGATTATCTTCCTTTGCGGACAT
The DNA here is from genome assembly GCA_950070535.1 of uncultured Bacteriovoracaceae bacterium. Taxonomy (GTDB): domain Bacteria; phylum Bdellovibrionota; class Bacteriovoracia; order Bacteriovoracales; family Bacteriovoracaceae; genus UBA845. The sequence goes on from CATMLK010000042.1 coordinate 4,235, forward strand.
TTCCTCTCTAAAAATAAAGTCTTCAGGTAGAGCATTTTGATAGTCTGGAGCATTCCCATTATAGAATTCATACCTGAAGCCAACCTCATATTGCTCTCCAGCTAACTTTACTTGCGCGTACGGTGCATGGGTCTGGCTCCCATCGACATAAACCTTGCTTCTTACCCCGGCCGTTGCCCTTGCAACCTGGTCTGAGACGGTAAAGTCATAATTAATACTTGCTTGTGCACCCACAAAGCTCGCCTTCTCAACTCCAGTTATTCTTGTATCAATACTGCCATCAATGAAGGCCTGCGAATCTTTGGAGTCATGTGTAGAAAACCTTTTTCCAGCCTTAAGCTCAGTCATCGGCGCCAACTCATCTCCACTTTGGGGGGTGTTGGTGTAGATTCTAGCTGAACCAGGTATCGCAGAAGAAAAGCCTTTGTGCCATAGGTTCTGATTGCCAAGAGCTGAAAAGGCTCCGAAGGTACCCTTGGTATTAGACTTATTAAGCTGGTGAACTCCCGCTGAGGCCTTCCAATAGAAAGCTTCACCTTTCGCTTCCTTCTCAAGAATAAGCTTGGCGATATTTTCTTCTATGAAGTTTTGAGTGGCATAACGGTTTCCTTCTTCATCTTCCCACTCTTCAGAAACATCACCCGTAGTAAAGTTTGTAAACAAGCTGGAGGAGTAGTCAAAGGATATATTGTACCCACTCTCTCCGATGGCCTTGCTTATTGTAAGTTTAATTCCATGTGTGTTTCCAACATCGTCTCCACCATAGATGCCTATCAGTTCCCCAGCTCCATTATCGTTATAGATCGACAAACTAATGCTTCCATTTTCTACAGAATCAAAGATTTCACCAATTTTACTACTATCTAGAGGAACTATTTTCTTTAGACTCTCTCTCAAATCTTCTTTACTTTTGGCCTTAAGAACAACTTGATCAGACTTGCTTGGGCCTACACCCGAGTTGTTGCAGTTTGTACTCTCATTTGGGGTAGGAGGAGTAACGGCCTTGGCACAGGTAAGGTGTTGTGCCAAGAGAGCTGCCTCCATAAAGTCCCCCGCCTGTACAAGACCCTCCACTTCATCACAAGAGAAGGATTTAGAGGTATAAGCTGGCCTTTTGTCATTCTTCTCAAAACAACCCCACTTTAGGTTAAATGTTTTCTGATTTGCCTGACAAATTTCTCCCTGCTGGTAAGCTTGGAGGTTCGCACTCATAAGCATGTCTTTGCACTTTATTTTATTAGGTGCCCTTCTTTCAAAATAAAAGTTCTTACCCATAGTTGCTGTGCAAACGCAGCGTGAATGTGCAATGGATGAAATCATAAACAGTATGATCAGGACAGGTTTCATAAATAAATTATCGGAATAATAAGGATAATTCTGAACTACAATAAGAAAACTTTAGTTACTTTTTTGAAGGGCCACTTTTTGAAAAAAGAAGAGCAATGGCAAACATGACAAAGAATAGAATCGCCAAAACGACGGTGATTTGCCCAGCAATTGCAGATAGCTCCTCCTCCCCCATAAAAGCAGCGATCAAAGAGAAAACAAAAAGCACAAAGACCCAGTGCAACATACAAACCTCGCAATATTGTTACTCTGCAAATGGGTCGCCATGACAGTGTTTTTTCTTCAAATATTTAAATTCAACCTAGACAACCAGATCTTGTTTTGCTTCATTAAAGCAACTACTTAAATAAGGATTCTAAATGAAAACACTTTTTCTTTTTCTAATTTTAGCAACTTTTAGCGTAAACGTTTATTCATTGGCATTAGAGACCGACTCATATGCTCTAATAAAGAAGATTGCCCTTGAAAAAGCAAAAAAGTATGGCCCAAAAAATGTATTGGTGGTTCTGGATATCGACAACACAACTTTGGCCATGCCCCAAAACTTGGGCTCTGACCAGTGGTTTGGCTGGCAATCAAGTAACTGCATGGGAAAAGAACAGGCACCTTCATTTTGTGTTGCTGATGACTTCAATGAGCTTTTAGACATTCAAGGCCAGCTATTTGCATTGAGCAACATGGTCCCAACAGAAAAGGCAACAGTTCAGACGATTAAAGAGCTTCAAGACAGAGGTATAAAGTTAATCCTTCTTACTAGTAGAGGTCCAGTGTTTAGAAACGCTACAGAAAGAGCTCTTGAAATGAACGGCCTATCTTTTCAAAAAAGTGCAATAGGCTCTCCGAAAGGGTTTGCATCCACTTACATGCCATACGAGTTAAAAAACCCAGGCAAGTACGGTTTAAACAGTTACGACATTAAAACAATGGGTAATAAGTCTCCAAGACCTGTGAGTTATATGAATGGTGTCTTTATGACTGCCGGACTAAACAAAGGAATCATGCTGAAGACTTTATTGGCAAAAACCAAAGAAAATTTTAAAGCGGTTCTATTTGCAGATGATCATAAAAAACACACAGTCAGAATGCAGGCCATCATGGGCAAAGTCGCTGGACTAGATCTTGTGACATTTAGATATTCAAAGATAGACCCTATGGTAAAAGCATTCCACGCTTCAGACAAATCGGAAACAATTAAGGCCTATGAAGCACTCAAGAAGGCCAGTCTTCAAGCTTTTCAATAAGTGTTGGCGAGGCCGTAGTTGAAGTATATTTTACTCTTTATTTGCGGCCTGACACACGCCCTTGAGTATCAGGGGCAGCTAAGCTTTGAGCACCGTCAATATGAGAGTGATGGCAACGAGGAAACACACGACTACCAGTCATCAATTTTTCTCTCCTTGCTCTCAAGCAAGGAGTTCTCCGAAAACTTTAAGTTCACTCTAGGCCTTAAAGCGAGAGAGGCCTTTGTTGATCACCACAGAGACTACTTAAACCTCGATGATACAAACCTATCTTTTACTAAAAACAATTGGAGCGCCTCCATTGGAACTCATGTATTCAACTGGAGCATTTTAGAGTTCTTTTCGGCATATTCACCACTCGTTGCTTTGAACTTGTCCCCAGGCAAGGATACTGAAAGACTGGGACTTCCATCTTTGCTTTATACTTATGAGCTAGATTCGTCTTTTATACAATTTGTCTACATTCTGCGATCAATTCCCTCGATGTACCCTCAATCCAGAGATCGACAAGGACTTCAAATAAACTTGGAGACTCCAAAGTTTGTTGAGGCCCGTGATGAGTTTTCAAATGGAGATAAGCTCTTTCAATTTATCTTGAGGTACAAAAAAAGCTTTGAGCGCATGGACTGGGATTTTTTTATTTCCCAAAAATACGATACAGCAAATCCACTGCTCATTTTAGAAATGCCTGGAGCGATATCTCCAGGACTTGAAGACTTAGAAATAAGGCCTTACTACTATAAGCTTCAGCAAGTATCCACTTCTGTTCAGACAACATATGATGATTGGCTTCTTAAAATGGAGGCCAGTATTTACAACTATAAAAACATTGAAATCAGATTCTTTATTCCACCACTTTCAAGTGATTCTATAGCCCAATCTGATCATTCGAGACTTGCTTTGGGTGCAGAAAAGGAATTCTTTCACAGCAATAACCACTCAACAAACTTTTTGATGGAATACATTTCAATTTTTGGTGTTTCCTCTGATGATGCTCAAACACTGGGGCCCTTTCAAAGAGATGTGCTAATTGGAGCAAGACACTCATTAAATAATTTTAATGGCCATCAAATCTCCTTCTTCATGACCTATGACGCACAAACTTTCGATGAGTTCATCTACACTCTATCTCACGAATTTAGAGTTTCTAATGCTTGGAAACTTACATATGGGGCCACAATCATTGATGCACCCGAACCCGACAAAAATGATCCACTGGATAGTTTTTATGGTTTGAAGCCTGTACGGGAATCGGATAACATAATGGTAACTATTTCACGTTACTTTTGAGGCACAATGAAACTTATTATTCTCTTCATCATCTCACTTAATGCTTGGGCCATGAGTGCTCGCGAAATCATGGAAAAAATTGAAAAAGCAAACTCAGGAATTCTTGGAGTTAAAGGCACTATGAGCATGACTCTCCTAGATGCCAACGGAAATAAGGTTGAAAGGTCACTGACCACTCAAACCTTAGAAGACCAGAGTGAGGGAGATAAGTCCATCCTAGAGTTCAACACTCCATTAGACGTTAAAGGAGTGAAACTTTTAACATGGACTCTAAAGGATTCACCAAATAAGCAGTGGCTTTATATGCCACGCTTTAAAAGAGTAAAAAAAATTAATTCTAGAAATCAATCGGGTTCTTTTATGGGAAGCGAATTTTCATATGAGGATATTGCTGGAAGGCAAATAGATAAATATACTTACAAGTTAATTGAAGAAAATGATAAAACTTGGACTATAGAATCGACACCCACCAGTAAAAGCGGCTATTCAAAGCTTTTAACAATCTTTAGTAAAGAGAAAATGAATCCCATCAAGACAACCTACTTTGATAGAAAAGGAAGCGTTTTAAAGATTGCGGATATGAAAGATTTCAGCACACACAAAGTTAAAGGTAAAAGTTTTCACCTGGCAGACCTCATAGAAATGAAGAACGTTCAGACAAAAAAACAGTCCATTTTAAAGTGGCAAGATCGCAATGTTGGAGTCTCACTTAATAAGAATCAATTTAAATCAACAAAATTAAAGTAGGTTTACATGCAAGAGTTGGAACTTTTCTTCAAACACAGTGATCGCTTTCTAAGTGGAAAAAAAGATAAGGTTGAATTGGCCCTTTGCAACCTCCTAGCACAAGGTCACACTTTAATTGAAGACCTACCCGGAGTTGGAAAGACTACTCTTGTCTCCTTCTTTTCAGAAGTTTTCGACTTAAAGATGTCTAGAACTCAATTTACAAATGACTTACTACCTTCAGATATTATAGGCAACCAAGTTTTTAACAGAAAAAGCTCTGAATTTGAATTTCATCCAGGCCCCATATTTGGTGAGATCTTTATGGCCGACGAACTTAACAGGGCCCCACCAAAAACACAGTCTGCATTGCTTCAAGCAATGGAAGAAAAGAGTGTCACTGTCGACTCTCACACATACGCAATGGAAGAGATCTTTCATGTAATTGCAACTCAAAACCCAAAATCTCAGATCGGAACCTTTGATTTACCAGAGTCACAGCTAGATCGTTTTTCAATGAAACTTGAGCTGGGCTATCCCAACGAAGAAAATACAATCAAGCTATTAAAAGAGAAAGCACACTCAAGCAAACCAATTATAGGGCAAAAAATATCCAAGTCATGGCTACTCCAATCAATGAAAGCATGTGAGTCCATAGAAGCCAGCGACTCAATCCTATCTTATATTTATAGACTGGTGGATGAGTCTAGAACAAACTCTCAATTCATGCCGCTGAGCAATCGAGCAGCAATAGACATTCTAAAGGCCTCAAAAGCATGGGCATGGATGAATGGAGATACTCATGTATTCCCGGAACATATTCAACACTTGTTTCCATGGATTGCAGGCCATAGGTTATGCCACCCAAGTGAAGGTTCAGTCTCTATAGAGAGAGAGCTCTCAAATAAACTGCTTCAATCTGTTCCAGTAAGAAAATGATTGAAGCAATCAAAGAAAGGGCCAGAAAAAAACAAACGCCATACATCCTGCCAACAGGTTCTGGAACAATTTTTATAGGTGTTTTCTTTACTCTTTTTCTCATGGGACTGGTTTATGGAAACAACCTAACCCTCCTTTTAGCATTTTGCATGTTTGCCTTCTTAATAGGTGTCATGTTCAAAACCCACGAAATGGTGAAAGGGTATTCTCACATTTCGATACATCTTACAGACGGAGTATCTGCACAGATAAAAACAAACTTAATAGGAAATTTTCACATCGAGCTTCAATCATCCAATCAAACATTGAAGGCCCAATCAGGCACTGGTACTTTTCAAATCAATGCTAAAAGAGGTCGCTATCCTATTAAAGTCATCAAGGTATGGACTTCAGGGGAATGGGGGCTATTCAAAGTATGGAGATACGTACCTGGTACAAGCACTCTCTTTGTATATCCAAGACTTGAACAAGTCGAGAAAAGTTATTTTAGAGAACTTCACCAAGATGGCGCTGAGGCCTTTCACCAGCATAAGAGGTACGAGCGTGGACAGGCGTCTAAAAGAATAGACTGGAAGGTTTACGCAAAAAAGGAAGAATTACTTGTTAGAGACTTTAAAGAAAACAAACCAGACACAATTGAAATTAATGAAAAGTATCTCAAAGGAGACTTTGAGTCTAAGGTTTCAAAAATGGCATGGCTAATTAACAAGGCCCATTCAGAAAGCATGGACTGGGAGTTGAAGCTAAACAAAGGAACTTATCTTCCATCTTCCCGTGGAGTTGCTCACTATAAAAAGTCTATGGAGATTTTAAGTGAGGCCTGAAAACAAAACAGTATTTTATCTAACTCTTATTCCTGCTCCATGGTTTTGTTTGGATTTTTTACCTACTTGGTTTCCACCAAGTCTTACAATTTTCTTCCTAATAAGAATATTTTTTCACTTTAACACTTTAATATTAATTTCTGCATCTATCTTGGGCTCCTATCTAGCGTTGAAGGAGTTTGGAAAAAGGCTTACACCAGAGGCCGCAGTTTCCATCTTAAATATAATGTTGGCATCAAAGCTTGGACAGAAGTGTGTGAATTTTAAAACTCACGCTACACTCGGTCTACTCTGGATTGGTTCTTTGGCCTTGTTTAACAATTCAATCTACTACCTTATATACCTATTGGCAGCGGCCACAATTATCTCACTCATGCTTAAAAGTGCTCCTGATGAAAAGTTCAAGATGAATTTAAACCCAAGTTTATCAGGCCTCACACCTATACTTAAATCTCTTCCTTTAATATTGATCCTATTTTTCGCCTTTCCAAGATTTAGAGGCTTTCTACCTTCTGCGAATCAGCAAAACCAACAAAGTGGTTATTCAAAGAGTGTGTCCAATTCAGATGCTTCAAATCTAAATCTCTCCGACAAAGTGGCCTTTTATGCCGAAACAGGAAAAGAAATCAATCCAGAACTTCTTTACTGGAGGGGAAGAACTCACGAGGCAACAGATGGCTATAATTGGAGAAAGGCAAGTGTTCGCCACTCTTCTATTCCTGTTCACAACTCCCCTAATGAGCTTTTAACATATACGATGAAATATGAAAGCGACTTCAGTGGTGACATTATTCTTTTGGACCACCCTATTCAAATCCTTGATTCCAATTTGAGACATATAAGAAACGAACAGAGCAATACATTTAAGAACTTTAGAGATGGTAAAAAGTTTCAAGTAAAGGCCTCGTCACATCCAATGGCAAATCTTCGCTCAAACATAAAAGGCGTTAAGGAAAAATACCTGGCCTTACCTGGTTTTTTACCAAGTTCATTTAAAAACATGTTCAAAACTACTTCTAAATCTCCCATGGATTTAATAAACGACTTCAAGAACAGTCTAACCAGGAATGGTTTTAAGTACAGTTTAAGCCCAGGGCCTATGCCAACTTTATCGGAGTTTATAGAAAATAAGTCAGGGTTTTGTGGTCACTTCGCATCATTACTTGGTATCTATTTGAGGAGCAACAGCGTGCCTTCCAGGCTAGTCAGTGGCTTTCAAGGTGGAACATACAACCCAAGCGGAGGCTTCTATACGATACGAAATAAGGATGCACACGTTTGGGTTGAATACCATGACGGTGAATCATGGAGGAGGGTCGACCCTACTTCATTTGTATCGCCTGAAAGGATAACACTTGGGGTTCAAGGTCTAGGTGGCCAACAAGCGTCTAAATCAACTGGTATCTTCTCTCAAGGAGTTTTAGAGGCACAAGCGTGGATTGAGAACTTAAACTTCAGGCTCGCTCTATTTTTTGACAATTATAACCGTGAAGCACAAGAGATTCTGGCCAAGGACTTTTCCCTTACTTTAAAAGACTTCTACCGCATATCCTTTGCTCTTTTAGTCTTAACCATTACTTTTCTATTCTTCTCCTTTCGCCACAAAAATAAAGGTATGAGTAAGGAAGATATCCTATTTAAGCGATTTGAGAAAAAACTTCTAAAGAAGGGACTAAGCATAACCAAGGACATGAGTGAATTGGAAATAATCGAGCTGTGCAAAAAAGAAGGCCTTCCTTCTTCTTATGAAGACTTTCTAACTTCCTATAGACAAATTAAATATATGAATCAAAGAGCGGACAAAGAAATCATCAATAAATTTAAATCCTTATAGACGAAAACTGTTAGAAACGCCGCAGTAACAAGGGCATTTTTTTATTCAAAATGAATATGCACCACCAACACTTGTGGCCAACTCATTAATTAGCTTCAGATAACCCTTCTTGGCCCTTTTCCAATCTTTGGCATACACACTATTGGACAAGACTATTAAGTAGGTGTCTATTGTGGGATCAATCCAAATAGATGTTCCGGTATAGCCTGTATGTCCGTAAGATATTCCTTTAGAGAAAAAGTCCCCTGAAGGTTTTTTAGAATAACGACTTGAAATATCAAAACCTAGGCCACGTGAACTATTTGGTGTCTTAACTGTCATTGAGTTCACTTGGGCATTTGATATAACCCTTTTATTGCAACTTTTACCTCCCTCTAGAAACATACTTGCAAACTTTGCCAAGTCATTGGCCGATGAAAAAATACCTGCATGCCCAGCAACTCCACCCAAATGCCTAGATGTTGGGTCATGGACCTGACCTAGAGAATAGTTTGTACTTGTTGGTACACATTTTTCTTTGCAACTTGGAAGGTTTTTCATTGGCCTAAATGAAGTGCTCTCCAACTTTAGTGGCTCTAGGATTAGGCTTTTAACTGCCTGATCAAGTTTAATGCCCTCGAGCTTCTCTAGTGCTTGGCCAAGCACCAAATAATTGAGGTCACTATACTTAAACTCTCCATACTTAAACTCTGGATCAGTTGCCAAAATGGCACTCCATGCATCTTTTGTATTTAATCGATAGAAACTACTGTGCATGCTAGGTCTAAGTCCAGATTCATGTCTAAGAAGATCCTCAAAGCGAAGCTCAGCTGTTTCACTTCGCTGATACTCTTTAAGAGCAAGCGAAACCCTTCCTTCAAATGGCAATTTGTTTTTCTCCAGAGATTTCAGAAGTGCAGTGGCACTAAAGAGCTTGGTGATGGAGGCCACATCAAAAATTGCGTCTTTGGGCATCTTCATCTTTCCATCAATTGAGCCATATGCTTTATGAAAAGATATGGATTCTCTGTGCCCAACCAAAACCACTACGCCTGGTATCTTATAGGCCTCAAGGTAACTATTTACCAAGGTGTCAATCTCAAGCTCGAGTCCCTTAGGGGTAGACTGAAGAGTCTCTAGGCATTCACTAAAGACGCAAAGCGAAAGTATCATGGATAAGATGAGAGGTTTCATTCTTTTTTATTAGCTTAAAAAATACTTCCTGACAAAAAAGTTCAAATGTCTTTTAATTATTAAATGAGCAATCAAATCTTAAATGCACTGCGCCTTTCAGGGCCTGGAATCTTATATGCCGCAGCGGCGGTGGGGGTTAGCCACATTGTACAGTCAACTCGAGCTGGAGCCGAGTTTGGGCTTGGACTTCTCTGGGTCGTTGTTTTTGCAAACCTATTAAAATACCCATTCTTTAAGGCCGGAGCACAGTATAGTGCTGTGACAGGCCAATCTCTGCTGAGCGGATACAAACGGATCGGAACGTGGGCGTTGGTACTATTTGTTCTTATTACTTTTCTCACAATGTTTGTGATCCAAAGTGCGGTGACAGTGGTAAGTGCAGGGATTGCAAATTACATATTTTCATTTCCTTTTAGCATTCAGACCACCTCTATGATCTTACTTGTCATTTGCTCTTTAACATTACTCGTTGGCAGCTTTGGTTTGTTGGATAACTTAGTAAAACTCATCGTGGCCGGACTTTCTCTAACCACAGTTTTGGCGGTCGGGTTTGCGATATTTGGGGAAGTAGAAAGAGATGCTCACCCCAATACTTTTAGCTTTGCCAATTCAAACCACTTATATTTTTTAGTAGCATTAATTGGCTGGATGCCTGCTCCATTAGATGTACCAGTTTGGCAAAGCATATGGACCGTGAAAAAAAGAAAACAAACAAAAATTAGTGTTGCACAAACCCTCAAGGACTTTAAGTTTGGCTACATAGGAACAGCAGCATTGGCCGTGCTGTTTCTTTTACTAGGTGCCATCGTTATGTATAGGAGCGGGCACAGCTTTTCCCCTAAGGCCGTGGTATTTGCCTCCCAATTCATTAATCTATATTCAAGCGCTCTAGGATCCTGGGCGATGCCTTTGGTCTCAATTGCAGCATTCCTAACAATGTTCAGCACAACGCTTACCTGCTTGGATGCATTTTCTAGGGTAATGCAAGAGTCTATGATTCAGCTTTTTGGCAGTAAGTACTCTAAAAGGGAGTGGTACTCCTTTTGGGTTTTGGCCACATTTATTGGTGCTTGTATTCTGCTATTCAACCATTTGGGAAGTATGAAAGAGCTTGTAGACTTTGCAACGACAATCTCTTTTTTAGTAACACCAATTTATGCTATTTTAATTCTCAAGGTGATGAACTCTCAGGCCCTACCGCCAAATTGGCGATTCGGCAAACTGGACATGCTTCTAGGGATTGGCGGAATTCTTACTTCCTCAATTATTCTCGTTTATTATTTAAAACTTATTGCCTAGGTTTTTAACTACATTTTATTTATTTGGCGACTCTCCCCTACAATTAAAATTGGCGCTTGAAGAGTCGTCTTGTTTAGTCGTGTTTACAACTATTTGAAACTAGAATGGTGAAAAAATTTTCTGGCTCCCAACACACTATTAGCCCACAATATGATTAGTTAAAAACCCCCGAAAAGGCTTGCTGGATGTGGATTTCAGAAAAATTAATCTTGGTTGCCATCACCATTTTTTTAGGCTCTTGTGCCGGCCCCACCAGTCCATTCGGAGCCCAGGCCTTGGTCTTCTCTGAGTTTAGGGCAGAACCTCAAAAGCTTATTAAACATGCAATTGAACAAGAAATTTCTCAAAGACAGGTTTACCACACCCCTTTTGATTTAGTTTTAAATATTAAAGACGATAAGAAGATCCCTAAAGATTTTAGGTTTGAAATACTTCACAATGGAAAGCGTCTTCATAGATGGTGGAGAAGCGAAAAAATACTAATGAACCCCCTAAACCCAACTCAAGCAAAAGTGGTTTTTGAAAATTTGTCTCTTCTTCCTGGAAGAAAAAACGAAATCACCTTTCTTTACTACCGAGATAAAAACTCCAAACCTGTGGCATACAAATTTCTACCACCACACTGCCCTCTAAGAACAGGGAGGTCGATTGCAAGCCTGACTCCTTTTCAACCAAAAGGAGTTCACATAGAAAGCTTGGAAAGTATTGCCAAAAACAATGAAATAAACCCTTCTCTGTTGGCGGCACTCGTGGCGCAAGAAAGCTCCTTTAACCCATTGGCCATAAGTTGGGCCAAGGCCTTGGGTCTGACCCAAGTGACTCCTCTTGCAAACGAAGACATCTTAAGACAAAGACCTGAGTGGAAACATGATCCACAAATTAAAGACTTAAGTTTTTTGGAGCTTAAAGCTAAAATTCTAACCAAGAAATTAACTAAGGAGCAGGATTGGAGACTAGATGAAACCAAGTCTCTGGAAGGCGGCTCCATCTATCTAAACTTATTAAGCGATTATTGGAGCAGGCCAAGTGTTAAACAAACACTTGATCGAAGCTTTAATAAAGATATTCCTCTAACAGACATCCTGCTTGCGAGCTATAACTCCGGTGCTTACAGGGTTAAGAGATCAATACTCAGAAAAAAAGAAAAATGGCTAGAAAGCCGAGAGCTTAAAGAAGCAAGAAAGTATGTGATGAATATAAAAAGCTATTGTCACGCATTTGCAATGAACCAGGAGACATTATGAAAACTAAACCAATGTTTTTTAACATCATGCCGGCAGTCTTTTTAATGTTGGCCTTGGCAATGCCAATTCAAATAGCTCTCATTTATCGGATAAACATCTTGGACTTTGTGGGTATATTTTCAAAACTTACACCCTTAAATATTATGCTGATGATGACTTTTGGATGGGTTGCATACGCCACGCATAGTTTTGATAAAAAGCTATTTTTGCTACTTCCAATTCTAAACTTGATTGTTTTTGCAAACAATTACTTCGTTGGTGCATTTGGCCAAGATTTTAGCATTCTCGAAACAACGATTAGCTCAACAGCGTTTCTTGTTTTAAGCATGACCTTTTACTCCAAAAGTATATATAGAGTTTTTAACGAGAAGAACTTTAGGTGGTGGCAAAGTGTTCCAAGGAAAAAGCTAGCTGTGCCTTTAACGATATATACCAACTCCAATACCATCAAGACCAAGAGTTTTGATGTATCAGAGACAGGAATTTTTGCCGTATCCGATTCAGATCTTGATCTTTTTAAGGCATCTAAAGATCAAGAATTGGAGCTTTGTATTCACCTAAGTGATCAAGTACTGCAGTGCAAGGGAAAGATTGTTAGAAAAGCACTCTCCAGGGGAACATACCCTGAGGGTGTGGGGATACAGTTTTCAAAGGTTGATGGTGACCTACCTGGATGGCTTCAGTCCCAGGCCGCATAGCCTCACTTGCAGTGCGGATCTGCCGCACTGCGACTTAGTTAAAACCTGACGAAACCTCATAAAATACTTTAACAAATCCGTTCATCTAGTTATCCTTTATATATTTGAAACTACATAAAGGAGTATGAATGGAACAATTGGAAGCATGGACCGGCGCGTTCGTGGGAGCGGTTTGGAGTTTACCTCTAATCGTCCTGCTAGTTGGAGCTGGTTTAATCTTTTCTCTGTATTTTGGCTTTCCACAGCTATTAATGTTAAAAAACGCTTGTGATATCGTCAGAGGCAAGTTTGACGACCCAAATGATCCAGGTGAGATCAGTCACTTCCAAGCACTTACAACAGCATTATCTGCAACTGTTGGTCTAGGTAATATTGCTGGTGTTGCCGTTGCTGTAGCAGCTGGTGGTCCTGGGGCCGTGTTCTGGATGTGGATTACAGGCTTCATTGGAATGTGTACCAAGTTCACCGAAGTTACTCTTGCTTTAAAATATAGAGAAAAAGGTGAAACTGGCCATATGCACGGTGGGCCAATGTTTGTAATAAAGAACGCCTTGAGTTCTAAATTTCAGTGGCTTGGTTGGGCCTATGCTTTCTTTACAATTCTAAGCTCTTTTGGAGCTGGCAACATGTTCCAGTCTAACCAAATGGCATCAATCATTAATCACTCAACAGGCGTTCCTACTTGGATTTCCGGATTAGTATTTGCCACTCTTGCCTTTATCGTTTTGGTTGGAGGCATTACAAGAATTGCTCAAGTTACTTCTAAGCTAGTTCCTGCAATGGTTGTTCTTTACCTTGGCGGTGCTCTTTATGTAATTCTTATTAATTATGCAAAGGTTCCAGCGATGTTTGCCGATATCTTCACTCACGCATTTACTGGCCATGCGGCGACAGGTGCTTTTGCTGGTGTTGTTGTAAAAGAAGTAATTATGCAAGGTGTTAGAAGAGCCACATTCTCCTCTGAAGCCGGTATGGGTTCTGCGGCAATGGCACACGCGGCTGCAAAGTCATCACCTATTCAAGAAGGTATCGTATCCCTTCTAGAGCCATTGGTTGATACAATTATTGTTTGTACTATCACCGCTTTGGCACTTCTAATCACAGACGCTTGGACTGTTCCAGGAGTTGAAGGTTCAGAAATGACTGCAAGAGCATTCTCTATGGGAATGGGACCTATCGGTAGATGGATTGTTACTATCGTTGTAACCTTGTTTGCCTTCTCTACTCTAATATCTTGGTCTTACTATGGTGAGCAGGGTGTTACTTTTATCTTTGGGGAAAAAGCGATTCCTGCTTATAGATATGTATTTGTTGTCTTTATCTTCTTGGGTGCAATTGCTCAGCTTCAAGTTGTTCTCAACATCTCAGATGGTGTTTACGGGCTTCTGGCCCTACCAAACATAGTTGCATGCTTTATCCTTATGCCTAAGGTTAAAAATATGCTTGTGGAGTATAAGAGAAAGCTTAAAAGCGGTGAGATTAAAACTTTTAAATAAGTTTTACCTTATAATGCGAGGCCTTTGTGCCTCGCTCTCCTATCTGCATCCAAGACTTTCAAGTTCTTCAATCATGTATTCTGATTCAGGTGCCAAGCTTTCTATTAGTTGACAGGTAAAACTCTCTGGCATGCCGCTAGATCTTTTCTTAACAAGGCCGGCCATAAGCGAGTAGGCCTTAACTAAATATCGCTCACCACCGTGCTCGTATATTGAGTTGTGAGTTTTTCTAAGTTCCACAAGCCAGTTTAGGATAAGTGCAAGTTTTTCAGAGTTGCTCAAACTGTACCTTTGCATCAATCTTTCTGTGATTGAGGCAAATACAGCACCGACAATATGGATATGTTTAAAGTTTGGTCTAAGACAGCTGCCAATTATTGGAGAGCCATCTCCAAACATGACGTTAATAACTTCTGAGGTGAAAAGTTTAGATGTGTTGTCCGCAAAGACAGGGGAGCCGACTTCCCTATTCTTTTCCATACACACAACGTTATTTAGTCCTCTTTCCGCTCCATCAAGAGTGTAATATGCTATTAGGTCAGAGAAGCCTTCATTTAATGCTCCAATGACATCTCCAACCGAAAGCCCCTGGGTTAGTGTTTGCCCTCTAAGTGATTTGTGCTCACCAAAACAGCCTGAACTTGGCCTATGAAGGTCTCCAGCAAATTGTCCAGCAATTGAATAAAATACATGGTGCCCATACTCATGAGAGCCAACCATTGGAACCTCCCATAGAGGAACATTGCCAAAGCCCGCCCCCTCACGGCTCTCCTTACTTTGAGGGAGAAAAACAATGGATCTTAAACTTGGGATGTAGAATGCGTTATCTGTAATTCTTGAGTCTTCACTAATAATTTCAGTGTTAGTCTCAATAACTTGTCGCTCGATTGTATATGGTGAAATGTAGAGTCCTAATGGGTACTGAGACTTAAAATTTACTTGTTCGAGTTTTTGAATAGTTTTGTTAATTGAGTAGTTGGCCGATAAGGCAGCATTCTCATAGCTGTAACGTTCGTATTTTTTAACCCCAGGGCAAATATTTAAGACTTTTGGCTCTTGAGTGGTTACAAACTCTAACCCAACAAGTCTTCCCTGCTTAAATGTTTTTTTGAGCATCATCTTTGCATCGTAGTATGTTTCCCTTATGCCATTCATACTACTGAGCGTTGTGCCTGAAATTGAGGCCTGCATATCAATATTTCTCGTGAGAAGTCTTCCCTGAAGAAATTGAATAAGACTAAAAAATGGGTTATCACTCTCCAGTTCGGACTCACTACAGGTGGGATACTGTTTAACAAGCTCAACAGGTGAACGATTCACATTATTGATGTAAACTCCGCGCTTGTTGACCCTTGTCGACTCTTTAGGTCCACAGGAGACCAAAAGCAGAATAAAGAGAAAGAGTGGCATTTTCATAGCAGCTCCTGAACGAGAACCTTAGCACCCTTAAAACATATGGTGAAGTTGTCTTGAGACTTGTATAATGTTTACATCAGAAAGAGTGAAAAAAGCTTATGTTGTCGAAGCGTTAATAAAGGTTAATAATAATTTCATGAATAAAACAATCTTGTACTTTAAGTTTTCCTATAAATTTTTCATAGTAGTCTTTCTTATCACGACTATCCCTTTCACTCTCCTAAGACTCGCCGGATTCAATCTTCAAGAGCTACCTTTTATGTTTTTGATAATACTGGGTCTTATTAAGTTTTTTCTCGCCAAATCTCAAGACACAAGTTCGGTTCATTACGCGGTAAAAACAAAGACAAGCTCAAACCTATCAAAGCAGCAACTCGTAGATTTGAGTTCTATTTATACTAACGCTCAGGACTTGGTATTGTTACTAAACGCGGCAGCAATATTTATTTTAAATATTGTCTTGGCATCCTAGTCGTTGTAGATCATTTTCTTACTCATTCCACCGTCAATAACAATGTTCTGACCATTAATAAACCTGGCCTTTTCACTGGTTAAGAATAAACAAAGGTTAGCAACATCCTGTGGATGACCTACTCTGCCTGTGGGGTGTTGTTTGTTGGCCACAGATGAAACTTCCTCGTCAGTTATCCATCCAGGGCTAATACAATTTACATTAACATCAGGTGCGAAAGTGTTCATAAGCGCATGAGTGAGACTTACTAGGGCCCCCTTGCTGCTGGCATATGCTTCGTTACAGGGCTCGCTCATAAGTGCCCTGGTCGAAGCAATATTTATAATATGCCCCTTCGACTTTTTAAGTTTTTTGGCCAAAAAGTTTGTGAGAGTAAAGGCAGAGTTCAAATTGGTATTTAAGATCTTCAGCCATTGATGTAATTTTACTTCACCAATCCGAGAGTTATGTGGGTTTGAAATTGCAGCATTGTTAATTAGTACGTGTACTTGTTTTACCTCCTCACATGCCCTTAAGATCTCTTCAGGTCTTTCAAGGTTGCAAGGAATGTGCCTGAAGAACTCATGCTCGATTCTAGGTTCATCATTGTCAAGGCCAAAGACATAGTAGCCACTTGAAAGATACTCTTTGGCCAAAAATGAACCAATAAGTCCCGAAGTCCCTGATATCACCGCACACTTTAAATTATCCATGAAGCCTCCATTAGTTTCAGTTTAATTTTAAATGTACAACCTTGCGAATAGACGAGTTGTAAAAGTCTTTTACTCAGAATAACCGAAAATAATTCCTGACTTCTAGAGCTTCAGCATATGGATTAAAATAAATTTATGGAGGGTTTTAATGTATAAGCTACTTTTAGTTTTTCTATTGATGGCAAAAGCACAGGCCTCCTTTTATATGGATTACAAGCTAAACTATCAATCTGAAACTGATGGCGGAGACGCTGGGGCCTTCAGCTATACCAGAATGATGAATAGTCTCTACTTTGCGGCATCTATGGACCGCGATAAGCGTCTATTCATCGGTCAGAGTGTAATATTTTGGAATAAAACTCAAAAACAAGGCGATGATGCTGCAGCCGAGACCACATTGGATCTGCTAGAACTTGGTCCAAGAGTTCATTATTATTTAAATCAAAATAGAACCTGGTACACGGGACTAGTGTATAACTTCTCAGTCAAGGGAACTTCCAAAGTATCTGAAGTCGAAAGCGATGTAGATGGAAGTGGGTATATGGCAACTCTTGGATACCATTACAAGTACTCTAAAACAGTGGGAATTGGAGCATCCCTTAACTATCACAGTATTACGATAGATGAAAGGAAGCTCGACTCAACATCCAATGATGTGAGCGAAACCTATACGGCCATAATCCCTATGTTGGAAGTTGCCTTTAGATTTCGTTAAGTTCAAATTTTTCGATTTTCTGGTATTGTACTCGCCCATTTTTTACAACACTCTCAAAAAGACAAAACTCCCTGATTAATTTTTCAATGTTTATTTTCGGAAGGCCTGTGAGATTGTAATCACGGCCCTTAACTTTAGCAAAGGTCATATGAGGAATGAATTTTTTATCAGACAAACAAAGATAAGGTGCAAATCTCTCTTTTAATTTGGAGTGAATACAGCCAAGCCCTGGATTAAGGTCAATACCATACCAAAGGGTTCTTGGATTTTTAAGAGAAGGAAAGGCCCCAACGCCTGAGATCTGAATTTTAAAAGGTGAGCATAACCCAGCAGCTTCAGCACCCATTCGTTTGATTTCGCCTAAGCGCTCTTCCTCAACGTTTCCCAAGAAACACAAAGTTGCATGGTAGTTCTCAGGTGGCACCCACTTCATATTATTCAGAAGTCCTTCTTTTTCAAATTGAAATTTTGAAAAGATTTCATCTCCACTTAAGTCTATTCCCCAAAACAACCTTTTCACTGCACACCTCGTCTTGGTAGTTTCATTACAAAACAGGTCTCTCTTCTACCCTCATCTAAGAAAAGATCCCCTCCTTGCTGGCGCATGAGACCTTTGGAGACACTAAGTCCAAGTCCTGTGCCTTTTCCAATTTCTTTAGTTGTAAAGAATGGCTCAAACAACTTGCCTTTTGCTTTTAAGTCAATGCCAGGACCTGAATCACTTACACAAAGGTGTAGATAAGATTGATTGCTATAGCAAAATATTTTAACCCACGGTTTTCGCTCTTTCTCGATAGCGTCGAATGCATTATTTAGCAGATTAATTAGTACCTGAGACATTTGTACTTCATTCGCATAGACTTCATAATTCCAACATTTACTGTCCTCTCCTGTTGAAAGTTCAATACCATTTGCTTTAAATTTTTCTCTGCTGATATCTAAAGCAAGTGATGCGAGCTTCCGCGGTGTCGTAACCTTTTTAGGGTCATTGGATGCATCCCGGGAGATATTTCTCAATCCATTAACAATGCTTGAAATACGCAACGCTGTTTCTTTACTTTTCGCAACCATATATTTGATTTTATCCCTTGAGGGCCTATCCTTTGTGGCCTCTTCCTCTAAGAAATGAAAGTACGCCATTAAAATACTTAAGGGATTATTGATCTCATGTGCTATACCAGCGGCCATTTCTCCGAGTGCACTAAGTTTAGAGGAATTCCACAATTGAGCTTGTCTTTCTCGTAATTCCCTAAAAGCATTATCAAGCTCAACATTTTTTTGATTAAGTTCTTCTCTTAAAATCGCATTTGTTTCAAAGAGAGAGTAGGAGCCGGCCTGGCGACTAAATTCTGCCTCAGCTTTATCTGCAAGAACTTTATTAATCTTTTTGAGTCTTAAATTTTCTTCTCTCAAAGAATAGAATTCATTATGCTCTTGAGTGTCCAATTAGTAACCCCGTAAGTGTTTGATTAATATGAACTGAATTAAATTGTTCTCCATAGGTATGAAACCCAACTGCATTAATTTGGTTAAAAAGTTCTAAGAGACGATTCTTTTCATCTTCAGATGCCTTAAGGATATCGTTACGTCTTAAACTACATTCAAAAACTAAAGAAGCATCAACTTCGAAATCAAGGCCATCAATAATAGTTTTTAAATCCTCCACCATTGTTCCTGTCCGTTTGCCGAGCCTGACAACCACACCTGTTTCTATCGCACAAGCAAACTCTAATTCCCCCCTATCATTACATCCTAAAATGCTTCGAATATAACTTTCTCCACCATAACTAACTATAATTGGATGATTGGCAAATACGCTTAGGTTAAGATCAGATTCCTTTAAATTAATTGCATCAGCATAGGCCTTAGTAGCAGGCATGCCATCAATTTCTAAAACAACACGCTTTGTAGGGTCACTCTCTGTAATGACCATTCTTTTTTCAGTAATTTCGAAATCCTGGGTTTTAAAGATTTCAAAGGGAAGCTCGCTTGCGAAAACCAAAACATTTGCAGTATTTTGTTTAAAACATTCTCCATCAAAAACAAATGTGCGATGAAATTTGAAATTATCCCCTGCGGACCCCCCAATAAAAGGAATATTTAAGATGCTCTTATGAAAGGCGTTGACGAAGAGTTCTTCCTTTCCAGCCATTCCGTCGATGACCATGGTTGAGAAAAATTTTGTTGAGGGTTCATTTAAAAGTACATCGGCCCTAAAACGCTGTATTTCTTCTGAGGCAGAATCAATAATTGGTGAGCTTCCATTAGTGATTAGGCCCAGATCAAAATGCAAACTCTTGCATGATATCTTGTCACTGGAGATACTCATACCCACCAAACTAGAATCTAAGTATTTGCCTTCGACAATTTCACCACCTGTTGTGCAGGCACATACAACACCATCCCAATCTTTCAAAAAATTCTCCAATTCAGGAATGAATTCTTCAGAGCCTAAAAAGACAAAAGTAACAGTCGCTTTTCTATCCAATTGACCTAAAAAGTTCTGGATACTTTCACGAGGTGCACTGTTAAATTTCTCTAATGTAAGGGTGGCATGTTTTGTTTTCATGCATCACTATTAGCATCTGTTTATCCAAGCGTCTCTTTGACAATATATGGTTTAAGAGATTTCAAACAAAAGAAACAACCTAACAGTATAGCAATAACCGATTTGTCCACCTTCAGAGAATTTATGAAAATATAGAGAATGAGAAAAAGGGATAAACCATGAAACTTTATTTTACTATGCTTTCTTTAGGAATTCTAACAATAGCAGCACACGCAGGCGAACTTAGGTGTTACGAATTTGGGGTTGATTCACCTGCTAAGGAATACGAAAAAGGCCAGCTCGAAAGAATAATAGGCTGTTATCAGAATGTGTCAGATGAAAAGCTCCTTGCTTTCGTGTTAGAAGGCAAAGAGGTGCCAATAGAGACGGCAGCTCTTGTTGATAATTCATTTGATAAATTAACAATAAAACACTTTTCAAGGCATGCAGGCAAACTAAAACTTATAAAACAGACCAATGTAGACATAAACCCATTGCCAATTCCTTTGAAACCGAGTCGTAAAAATAAGGTCATCGATATCGACATAAATAAGACCACACTACAAAAAAAGCTTAAGCTAACCTTAAGAGAGCTTGAAGCTATTCACGATATTACGGTAAATAATGACGACCTTGCTATAAACCTAACCCAAGGCTCTAAATCATATGAGGAATTTAACCTCCCCGAAGCAAAAATTCCATCCGATGGCTACTGGTGGCCACAAAAGGGTGCCCCGATGGCGAATGGTGAAAACTCCCCTATGGCCAAATATGATAATTATGTAAAAAGTGTCACAGGGCAAAGTCCAAACGCTGTAAGCTGGGAACTGAATAGACACGCTGGGAGCTTAGATTGGACAGGCCATTGCAATGGTTGGGTTTCGGCAATAATTCTTTATGGCTACGATGACTTTAACTTAAGAGATAGTAGAAACAACACAGTAATAACAAGGTCCGATATTCAAGGCCTAAGAAGTGCATTAAGTTATTGCACGAGAAACGCATTTTATGGAAAAAGAAATTATGGAAGACCTTGGAACGACATTAAAGATATTTATCCTCATACCTTTCATCGACTTATCAAATATTATATTGGAAACCTGCAAAAGCCTGTTTCATACGATTACAACAATACAACTGTTGTGGACAACCACATTATATCTGGATATAAATTTACTTACGAAGAAACTAATATTCCTTATAAATATTTAGTAAAAGCAGAACTAAGGTCTCATGAATATTCCGACACCTTTGTAAACGAAAAAAGGGTTGCTCCAACCTATACGAGAACCTATTGGTACTATTTGTACACAACACCTCAAGGAACACCTTACAAGGGCGAATGGGTCAATATCAATGACCATCCTGATTTTATATGGATCCCTCTAAGGGAATCAAGATGCAGAGGTGAGAATCCAAGGATATCAAGTTATTGGTTAAATCATATGTTTACAAACCTTGAAAGGTTTTAGGAGGCATCATGCTAAATCTCGCAATCATCTTAGGGAGTACTCGTCCAACCAGAGTTGGAGCAAGCGTCGCGGACTGGGTATATGATCAAGCACGAAAAAGAGAAGGTGCTAAATACGAGTTAATAGATCTCATAGATTATAACTTGCCACTTCTAGATGAACCAAATCCACCTTCATTGGGAAACTATACAAAGGACCATACAAAGACTTGGTCAAATAAAGTTTCTAGCTTTGATGGCTTTATTTTTGTATCTCCTGAATACAACCATTCAACCTCTGGAGCTCTAAAGAATGCAATAGATTTTTTGTACAAGGAATGGAATAATAAAGCTGCAGGCTTTGTGGCATATGGCGGTACTGGTGGCGTGCGAGCAGTTGAAAGCTTACGTTTAATTTGCGCAGAACTACAAGTCGCGACAGTTAGAAATCAACTTTCATTGCTGTTAAGGGAAGACTTTAAAGATTTTACGCAATTTACACCCCGGGAACATCAGCTAAAGCAGCTTAACAACATGTTAGATCAATTGGAAATATGGTCGGAGGCCCTACGTCGAATAAGACTTTAAGCTAGTAGAGCTCTAACATTAAGTCATCCAAGTTTTCATCAACAAATCTCTTCAAATTACCCTTAGACGATTTGAATCTTGCGATTGGAAACAAAGGTCCATCATTGATCTTCCCCAAGAATTTTGAAATCTTGTTTTTTTCCTTGGAACCTAAAGTACTTGAGGCCAGACTATTTTCTAAAAGGTTCAATTTATTGAATTTCTCCATCCCCATTAACGCTTGGACGTATCGTCTGGTCATAACGATTTTACCACTATTAGATGGGTAAAAAAAGGCAATATCAGATTCTCTTCCATCGAGATCATATCCAGGGTAATTATGAATTGCACTTGCATGCCACTCAAAATAATGTTTAATGCCATTCTTCTGAAGTCTGTACAGCATTGTACCAAAACAAAATGAGAGATCCTCATCGGGGCCAGCACAAAGGTTGTATAGACCAAATTCTTGCCTATGCCTATCAAGCTTTTGGAATTCTTTAACAGATGGAATATCACTATACAAACCAAAGTCCCAAGTTTGGTATAGACCCTTCCCTTTTTCCCATTCGTAAAGATTTCCAAAGCCACCAATCTTAATTCCAGGCAGCAAGCTCTTAATTCGCCTACCTAATTTTGTATCCTCTTCTACTGCATTTCTATAGCCAGTTGCTTCATCGCTATAAAGGTAAACTAAAGATTTACCATCCATTCTTTTTAGAAATTTTTTGAATTGCTGTTTTAGATTAATTGAAAAGCTATCTAAATCTTGAGAAGCGTTTCTAAAATGGCCATTTAATAAATTTTTTGGAAATTTACCGTCATAAAGAAAAACATCACGACTACTACTTCTCCCAATAAACTTTTCAACATCTTTTGACGCTAAAGTAAATTTTTTAAACTCTTTATCATAGGAAATGCTCGGTGTAGGGATGTCTGTAAAGACCTTTAGGCCTATTTCATTCAATTTCTCCAGGGCCTTTAAGTGATAGGAATAATCAACGTCTTGAAGCTGATTAGCAGTGAAATACGTTTTAGGAAAAGGTGATAGCCCAATAACTCCTGCATTAATAACTGAATCTTTATATTTTTTATTTAAAACATGTAGTTTTATACTTAAGGCTCTACTGTGCTCCCCTTGAGTAATCTTCAATTTTCCGGAGTACTCCCCTTCAGGAACAGAGTCCCTTTTTAAACGAATATGAAAAAACGATTTCCTATGTCCATTCGGGAGAAATCGATTATCTTTACCATACTCAAGGTCCTCCACCCTTAATTCATAAGTCTCATGATTAAGATCTAACGCTTTAAACCTATATTTATATTTAGCAAGCTCCCAATCGTCAGGTTTTATTTTATTTTCGCCGCTCTTTAGAGTGCCAAAATCAAACACAACCTCCTTGTCCTGGTCTCCAACAACACATATATCAAGCGCAACATTTCCATTCTTAGCGGTAACAAGTCTATTTGAGCTCTTGGGTTTACAACTAGTATTTGGACGCAAATTTTCACCGGTGTGAACAACTCCTACAGAGAATCCATCCTTAGATGTATCAGGCCTTAAAACTCTTCTATATTTTTGTTCAAAACGCTCCTTTGCTTCGACGTCAAGTGCTTTTAAAAACTTTTTTGCGTCTGATGAAATACCTTTTGGCCACACCATGATCATATTCAACGAAGCACCACTTGGATCTCCAGTGAATTTAAAATCAACAAAGGAGCTTTCTACTTTAAATTCTCCTTGAAGCGGGCTGAGAATTCTTTTTAAGTAAAACTCATATGGATGATCTTTTGCTGTCGGCTCCTTTGTTAATGAAAGGTAATCTCTCATAAAGTCAGAAACATTTGTTCGAGTTTCTATGGTTTCCGGAAATCCATCAATAAAAAACTTTCTTTTCCCCCAAAACGGTACATCCCAATAGCCTACACGATCCCAAACAAGATGATACTGATACTCTCCAGGCGGTAGAGTCATCCTGAAGACGGCCTTATTAACACCAATAGATTTAGAGACCCATTTAGGCTCAATTTGATCGTCTTCACTGCGCCAAACATCAACTTCTAAAAATCCATTTGGTTTATTTTTTCCATACATTGTTTTGTCATTAATTATTGTAAAGAAATCAGGCAACTCCCCTTTATAATAATCACCAAAACTGAACATTCTCATACCCTCCGGTGGTTTAAGTTCTGGTGGATTAAAGATGGCGATATCTGAAATTTCGAATTGCTTCTTCCCCACATGTCCGTCAGGTTCAATAAAAACAAAGGCCTTCTTTATTTTTTTAAAATTAAGTGTTCTTTCTACCTGATGAGATCCCCTTTCTCCAAGTTTTCTAGTTAAATCGAACACCAATTTATTCTTTCCAGAGACAAGAGTTGTTTTAAAATTCAACTTGGTCCAGTAGTCAACTGAATTTTCATCCTCAAATACAAGATAAAAGATCTTATTATTTTTAGAGGGATTAAAAACATCCATCGAAATTCTAGAGGATCTCTCTAACTTGCTCCTAATTTCTTTTGAAAGTGGTAAACTACGATAGCTGCCTTCACTAAACATAATGGAATTAGAGGAGAAACTAAATGCAGTACCCGAAAGCAAAATAAGACTAAAAATCACGTAACGCATTTTCAAGCACCTTTAAAAAGTCTTCTGATTCTATAAATTTTGAGTGAATACCGTTTACATAGTGAAGGTTAATCTTTCCATTAATGTGGTTTTTCCAACCCATTTCCGGTTCACGATACCAAACAGTTTTATCGATAGGTGCTCTTAAAAGAACAATATCACCATCGTAGTCTTTGAGCTCACATGTCCAAAGAGCTTCATAGTTATTAAACTCGATGTTTTGGTGTCTAATCCCATGTGGAATAGGAAGACCAATATAAGATAGAGCCCTGCATTGGGCTCTGATAAGATATCTTTTAACTCGCCACCCAAGGGCCATTTTAATTTTTCCTAGTATGCTAGAATCAAAACCCCGTGCACCTTTGAGGTCTAGTCCAGGACCAAACGTATCGAACATAATGATCGGACGCACCTCCATTCCAAGATCACGCAAAATTCTTCCAACCTCAAGGGCCAGAAAACCACCAAAGGAGCCCCCGGCGAGAATGTAAGGACCATCCCCACGAACCAGCAAAATTTCTTCAGCATAGGCCTTTGCCATATCGTGCAGGCTATTGCTAGGTAGCGCTACTCCGT
>CATMLK010000043.1:0-29134 GCA_950070535.1 uncultured Bacteriovoracaceae bacterium
AAAACTTGCCATATCTCGGCCAAATAATAGCCCAATCCTAAGTCTTAAGAATCTGCACAACATTTGGGGCGCTTACAAAAAAGGTGTCTAAATTTTTGACACTAGAGTGAAGTCTTTCACTCAAGCTCGAAAGATAACTTAAAAAATATTAAACTGGGAATTAAAAACTATAGGAGAAATATGAAAACTTTATTAATAGGTCTAGTGCTAGTTTCGACTAATTTAATACAAACTGTTAACGCAAGCTGCTTAGAGGGCTACAACAGTAAAATCAATGGTCTAGAGTGGAATTTACATAATGGAGCAAGCGGCTGGCTCGAGATTGTGGGACCAGCTGTAAGTGTAGACGCTTCTCTCATTGCTTCTGGAGTTTATCCTGCACCAGTCGCATTGTTATCAGCTTCAGGATCCATATCTTACAGGGTTATGAATATAAAGAAATACGAAAAGGTAAGTTCGATTATACAACAATCATATAGTCAGACAATGTACAGCGAAACAGAGGAGTTTATAGAGGATGTTAAGGACAAGGCAGATCGTCCAGAGCTATACGACAGTGAAATCTTGGAGAGAGTTGTAGAAATGGATAGGGAACAGAAGTTTTGTGCTACTGACCTGCAAGATTATGATGAAGTTGTGCTCAACGTTGCAAGAACATTTAAGAAATAACTACTAATCGATGAAGTATATTGTAATCATTCTTTCGATATCAGGACTATTTGCTTTTGCGAACAGTCCTGATGTAGCTAAGGCATACATTGAACAGCTCTACGATAATGAGCATCAAGAAGTAGAAAGATTTCTTAATTCAGATATTGAAATAGTTGGACTAGAGCTTTTAGTTGCAGAGCCAAATGATACAAATACTTCTGAAAAATTTGGTCATACCCTACTTAGGTTTATTGATGGCGATGGGAAGTGGTATAACGATGCAGTCCTAAGCTTTTCAGTAAAAATAGATGAGAATGGGTTGTCTTATATAGGAACATTCACAAACAAATATCCCATAAGAGTCCAGCTTAAGCATATGGACAGCTTTTGGAAAAACTATATAGTAAAGAGCTCAAGACCCATATCAAGATACATTATTCCTTCAACCCCAGAACAAAGAGTAAGGTTGTTTGAAAATTTTAAATCTATATTTTTAAGCGATGAAGGCTTTGGAAAATATGGCCTCACCACAAATAATTGCATGACAATCTTAATGGATCTCTTTGAGGCATCGGGAATCGCCTCGGTTGACGATGATTACATTATCCCAAAGAATGCGGACCAAATGGTTTATGAAAACTTTATGGCCCCTTATGCTAAAATGGAATTCAGCTCAAATAAAGATTTACATGTAGAAGTTCAAAATCTTTTAGGCATCACAGCAAAAGAGTACAAGTCAGGTACCAACTGGCCTTCAGACGCTGCCGATATTATTGAGACTGAGTTGTATAAACACAAGAATGAAATTGATAGAGACATTGCAATAAAGTCAATAATAGCAACACACAATAAGCTGCCTACAAATGTATTTTTAGATTTAGTAGTGAAGTATCAAAGAAATAATAAAAATGGCATATCTACCTACCACGAGTCTGATCAATTTCGATCACTGCCGCTGGAGCTGTATCAAGTTTGTGAAGACTTGAAATGTGCCGCTGCAAAAAATATAATTGAAACAAAATATTTCAAAAATATGAAAAGTGCTATTGTCGATAGAGCAATAAACTACTTTTCTAATTTGGTCACCCTACCAGATAATGGTCCACAACAGATAAACTATAGACTTCACTTTCAAACGGATTTAAAAAGCTACAACCGAAGCGTTTTATTTGAATCAAAAACTTCATTTTGTTCAAGGCCAACGATTGAGTTTAATCCCCAGAAGGAAATTATTGAGCTAAAAGTATGCCAACGTGGAGATAGTACAAGTGTCAGAAAGCGTATAAACAATACTATCGCTACACCACTCAAAGTCGTAGGCAATAAAGTTTTTAAAGACCACCTCTATTGTGGAAGCATTGATTCCTCAACGAATGAGGTTCTTTTAAATGATTACTGCCAACTTGGTTATTTTAAAAACAAAGTCAGCTCAAGATATGAAATAGGCCTATTTTCTTTCGAAACGGAGAATCCTCATGAAAACGACTAAAAAAGCAGTCCTAACTCTAATTGGAAGTACTTTGCTGTTTTCATTAAATGCTCTTGCCGGAGCTGGCAGCAGTGGTGGCGGAGATATCGATGAGCTTCGAGAGTATCACACACTACCTGAGAAGAGACTTGAGCAGTCCCTGACGATAAGTTCCCACCACATCAAAAAGATAGCAAGTGACTTGGTGCAGTTTATTGATCCAGAGACAATAAACTCAGACCATTGGCCTCATGTTTCAAAACTTTTCACCGAGATCACAAAGGTAGGCCTAAAAGAAGTTAGCAATAGGATATTAACCTCAAACTTTTTCATGCCTAACAATTTTGAAGAGTACTGCCCTGAGTTCTCCCACAAGAGTGCCTGTACACTTAATTACATCCCCGGAGCAACTGTACTTTTCAATAAAAACAGATTGCACAATAGAGGAACATCTTATGCCGAACTTGTAGGTGTTATAATGCACGAAGTCTCTCACTGGTACCTTGGAGACTTGGACGATTCGAGCTTTGAAATTGGGGCTTTCTTTGAAAAAGCGTTCATCCAAAACAAACATAAAGGACGTGTATTCACTAAGAGGCCAGGTGAGCTTCTTCATGAAGTTGCAAACCGGTCATTTCCTTTTATAGCTTCAGTTGAAGATGCCCTACAAGTGAAGACTTATGCCAATGAGTTCTGCAGGGCAAAAGAATACTCCACCAGCCGTAGCTTTGAAGTTCAATCAGAGAGCTTTTTGGAAAAAACCAGATTCTATTACTATGGCAATGGCAGACTAAGCTACTCAACATTAAAAGAAGGGCTTGTCTTCACCAGTATTACCTGTATCTGATAAAGACTTTGTTGGCCTTAATCAGTGGATAATATTGTCCAAACCTTGAATTTGCGGCCTTTCTTTATTATCTTTAAATAATCAATAATTTAGGAGGACACTCGTCCTCTTTCTTTTTTATCGGAGCAAGGATGGCTGATCAGATTATTGTTTCCAAGTTTGGAGGCAGCTCCATGGCCGATGAGGCGGCGATGGATAGAAGTGCTAAAATAGCACAAAGACAAAACTCTTCAATTGTGCTGGTTTCAGCAACCTACGGAACTACTGACAAATTATTGGAGCTCATAAAAACAGCTCAAGAAGGGAACTGGCCAACCTGCGAAAAGCTTTTATTCAATCTAAGAGAAAAGCATTTTGATATTTTAGGCAACTTCACAAATGACACCAACCATACTGAGAGTCTTAAGGCCCTTTTAAAAGAACTTGAAACCCTCTCAAGAGGAATCTTTCTTTTAAAAGAATGTTCGGACAAAGCAAGAGACCAGCTGCTAAGCTTGGGAGAAAGAATGTCTTCTTTGCTCTTCTCCCTATCCTATAAAAATCTTTTTCCTGAAAAGGATGTCGTTCTTCTAGATGCAAGAGACGTGATTATAACCGATGACAAGCATACAAAGGCACGCCCTCAAATCGATCTCATCGAAAGGAAGGCCAAAGAAGTTTTTAATTTTGCAAAGCAAAGAGTGTATATCTCACAAGGCTTCATAGGAAAAACAGAGGCCGGTCATACAACGACTTTGGGCAGAGGTGGTTCAGACTATTCAGCAGCACTATTTGCTCAGGCCGTTAATGCCAATGTTTTAGAGATATGGACAGACGTTGCAGGAATTGCATCCACAGATCCAAGAATTTGCAAGGCCGCAAGGCCAATACACGAGATCAGTTATGACGAGGCCAGCGAGATGGCACAATATGGAGCAAAAATTTTGCATCCAACTACCCTTGTCCCGGCCATGCAAAAAAACATACCTGTATTTGTCGGAAGCTCTTACGAGGGAGACGCAAAGGGTACATGGATACGTCAAGAAGTTAAGGATAAGCCATTGATTAGGGCACTGGCCAAAAGAAGTGACCAAGCTCTTTTGACTATTAGAACGCCAAAAATGTTAAATGCAGTCGGTTTCATGGGAAATATTTTTGGCGTATTCTCTAACCACCAAATAAGTGTGGATTGTGTAACAACCTCTGAGATTAGCGTTTCCGTATCAATCGACAGATCGGTGATGGAACACAAAGCACTTATTAAAGATCTAGAAGCTTTCGGAGAAGTAAGTTTTGAAACAGGGCAGGCCTTAATTTCACTTATAGGGAATAAAATTCTCTCAACACATGGACTGGCAAAGGATCTTTTTAATGCTCTTGGTGAGATAAACGTTAGGATGATGTGTCTTGGCGCCTCTGCCCATAACTTTAACTTGTTGGTTGCAGAGCAAGATTGCAACGTTGCAGTTCAAAGACTTCACCAGAAATTCATAGAAGCTTGCAATTAGGGATAATATGAAAATCGCTTTACTCGGCACAGGTAAGACAGGCATGAAGGTTGCCGAAATACACAAAGACGTCGTTCTTTTTAACACCAGAAACCCTGCTAAGCTTACTTCTCTACAGGAGTGTGATGTGGTCATATCATTCTTGCCAGGTGAAGCGTTCTTAGACCACATAGATCTACTAATCGATTCAAAGCTACCAGTGGTAACGGGATCAACTGGAATGGATTGGCCGGAGAATATTCAAAACAGACTTAGAGAAGATAATATTTCATGGATTAAAGCACACAATTTTTCTCTTGGAATGAATGTTGTTCGTGAAATGATAAAGACGATGTCAAAACTGTCCAACCTTTTTGATGACGGTTTTTTTACGATACACGATATTCACCACGTGCATAAAAAGGACTCCCCCAGTGGCACGGCCATCTCATGGAAGGAATGGCTTGGAGAAGAAGCAACTATTACTGCAGATAGAGAGGGAGATGTTGTGGGATACCATCACCTAGAGTTCAACTGCGCTGATGAAAAAATAAAGCTTATTCACGAAGCTAAGGATAGAACGATCTTTGCCAGAGGAGCCGTATGGGCAGCAAAGATACTGTATGAGAATAAAGAAATTGAATCAGGGCTTCTAGACTTTAATGAAGTCGTTAAAAACTACTTAAAAATATAAAAAGGATAAAAATGGGCCAATATAACTTAAATGACTACAACTTGTGGACAGCACTTGTCACTCCATTTAAAAAAGACCTAACAGTTGATTGGGACTCGTTAAAATCTCTTGTTAAGGAGCAGGAAGAGGCATCTAACGCATTGTTGATTCTAGGCAGCACTGGTGAGGCATTAAACATTGGTCTTGAGACTAGAAAAAAGATAATCGAGTTTGTGATAGATCTCTCACCAAAAGTTCCAATCATGGCCGGTGTTGGCGGACATAACCTTGAGGAACAGAAGAACTGGGTGTCATGGCTTGAAACCAAGAGCATCGACGCATACTTAATGGTGGTTCCTATTTACGCAAAACCAGGTGCACAAGGACAATATCATTGGTTCAAATCCTTAATGGATAAAGTCTCAAGACCAGTTATGCTCTACAATGTTCCTGGAAGAACTGGCAAGGAGCTAGAAGTTTCAGCTCTAGAAAACTTAAAAGACCACACTAATTTTTGGGCACTAAAAGAGGCCAGCGGCGATGTGAATAAGTTTAAAGCTTATCTAAAGGCCAGTGGAAATGGAAAAGTTTACTGCGGGGACGATGGGCTCTTCCCATCTTTCGCAGATGCGGGCTCTTGCGGTCTTGTAAGTGTTGCTAGCAATACTTGGCCCAAGCAAACAGCTCTATATGTGAAAAAATCTTTAGATAAGTCTCTTGAAGAAGCAAAAATGTGGGAAGCTGCTGCAAACTCTCTCTTTATTGCATCAAACCCAGTCCCGGCCAAAAGACTTTTAAAACTAGAGCACAGGATAAGCTCAGATGCTCTCATGCCACCACTAAGTAGTATGGACCTAGACAGCAACACTGACATCTTGGCCGCAAATACAAACGTAAATGAATGGTTTAAAAAATACAGTAACTAAAAAGGAATAATTATATGAAAGATTGGAAAGAAACATTAGACCTACTTGAATCTGGCGAAGTTCGCGCAGCAAATAAAATTGATGGAAAGTGGGTGGCAAACACAGAAGTTAAGACAATGATCCTTGAGGCCTTTAAGGCCGGCGAGCTTAAGGAGTTTTCAAATGAAAACTTCCATGGCTTTGTTGACAAGCACAACCTTGCCCCTAGAACTTTTACACCAGATGATGGAATCAGAATGGTTCCAGGCGGGACTTCCATAAGAAGAGGAGCATACGTATCCAAAGGTGTAATACTAATGCCACCTGCCTATGTAAACGTGGGTGCTTATGTAGATGAGGGCACAATGGTTGACTCTCATGCTCTTGTTGGTTCTTGTGCGCAAATTGGCAAAAATGTTCACTTATCAGCAGGAGTTCAAATAGGAGGCGTTCTTGAACCTATTGGACTAGCTCCAGTTGTAATCGAAGACAATGCTTTCATTGGTGCAGGTGCCGTAATAGTTGAAGGAGTGCAAGTTTCAAAGGGAGCGGTAATAGCTCCAAATGTAGCTTTGTCAAAGGGTACCCCTATTTATGACTGCGTAAATGAAAAAATGATCACTGACTGTATTATTCCAGAGAACGCTGTTGTTGTTCCAGGTTCAAGACCAATTAACAAAAAACTTGCTTGGGCTGCGGAACAAGGCCTAGCGCTTAATTGTGCAATCATTATTAAATACAAAGATGAAAAAACACAGGCATCGTTGGAACTTGAAGACTTCTTACGTTAATACTTTTTGAAAAGGAACAATGGTGAAAGCTGAAATTAAAAAACACATCCAGACGGTCATTGACCGATTTGATGCCTCCTTTTATTTTTACGACCTCGACTTATTGAGGTCCCACCTAAGCGAGATGGCCGAGATCCTTGATCCGGACATCAAACTTTGGTACGCCTGCAAGGCAAATCCAATGTCCGCAATTCTAAAAGTCTTAAGAAACCTAGGCTTTGGAATCGACGTCGCAAGCTCAGGTGAGCTTCACCAAGTTCTAAATTCTGGTATCAAAGGTGAACATGTGATTGCCACTGGCCCTGGTAAGTCCAAAAGTTACCTAGAACACCTAATCAAAAATGAAGTTAAAACAATTGTAGTTGAGTCTTACAACCAGGTTATTTGGCTTAATGAAGCAGCTGAAAACTTAGGCAAGAAGGTAGATGCTTTGATAAGAGTTCAGCTTGATTGGAACGAAGGTAAAAGTGTCTTGGGTGGGGATGCAATTACTCCGTTTGGCCTAGGTCCTAAAGACTGGAAACAACACGATCTAAATCAATTTAAAAATATCAACTTCAAAGGCTTTCACATTTTTCAATGGGGAAATATTATGGAGCCAAAAAAACTTGAGGCTATTTGGGAAAAGTGTGTCGAAAGTATTTTGGAGTTGGCAAAGGAATTAAATGTCAGTGCCCAAATCATGGACCTCGGTGGTGGCCTTGGTGTTCCTTACAAAGAAGGACAAACAAAAATCAACTTCAAAGAGATTCATGACATCCTAGTGAACATTAAAAATAAGTACAAGTTGGAGACAATTTGGATGGAGCTTGGCCGCTTTACCACCGCTGAGTGTGGAAATTACTTAACAAAGATTGTCGATGTAAAGGAAGTTAGGGGGAAAAGACTTCTAGTTACAGAGGGCGGAATTAATCATTGTGCCCGAGTGGCACTTACAGGTCAGGCATTCCCTTGCAAGGCCTTGTCCCCTTCCTCAGCAAAGCTTGCCAACTTTCAAGTTCATGGACCACTTTGCACTGCCCTAGACCATCTTGGCGACTTTGATCTTCCAGAGGACTTGAAGATTGGAGACTGGTTGATTTTTACAATGGCGGGCGCTTATGGATTCACTGAATCCATGCCCTACTTTCTTTGCCACAAGCTCCCTGGAGAGGCGTTGGTATACAATAATGACTTAATGGTGCCTAGGCCGCCAAAAACCTCATACGATTGGATGATTTAATGAACTGGACTATTAAAGATCTTCCTGTAAAAGAGCTTTCAACAGGTGAAGTATTAAAAATAAAGACGTTTACCCTGAAAAATGGGCCAGGCCCACATATTCACATTCAAGCGAGTGTGCATGGAGCAGAAATACAGGGCAATGCTGTAATTTTAAAGTTAATGGAGGCCTTAAAGCATAAGACAATTAAGGGTTCAATCACTTTAATCCCTATGGCAAATCCTTATGCGACTCTAAACAAGCATGGCACTTACACATATGGTCGATACAACCCAGTCACTGGCGATAACTGGAATAGAAACTATGTCGACGTTGTTAAGGCATGTGGGTTTGATCTTGAGCGTTTTTGCAAGGCCAATATTGACACTGATTGGGAATCAATCAAAAAAGACTTTAAAGCAGATCTAAAGGCCAGTTTTACAAATTTTGTAGAAACTCTTAAAGAAGAAAATAGGCTTCAGGATAATAATAAAATCAACCTTATCCTTCAGGAGCTTGCATTGGGAGCAGATGGAATTCTTGATCTGCATACTGGGCCAACGGCAACAAGGTATCTATACAGTGCAGAGTACGAGGAAAATGTTTCAAAGCATATGCTTTTTAGGCACGTATTGGTCATTCCAAATGATTTCGCAGGAGCAATGGATGAGGCATCATTCATGCCATGGATTCATTTAAAGCAAAAGTTTAAAGAGCTAGGCAGAGAAGTTGAGTTAGACATTGAGTCCTTCACATTGGAATTTGGTTCTGAGGAAACTTTTAGAATGGATGAAGGCTCCAAAGACGTAGAAAGTATTTTAAATTATCTAAAGTTTAAGGGTGTACTTGATGAAGAGTCCCAGGCCGCAGAGCCATATTACTCAAAGTTAAAGGACTATACTACAATGTATGCACCTAGAGGCGGGCTGGTTGACTATCATGTCTCCCCAGGAGATCACTTTAAGGCCGGCGATAAGCTTGCCACATTTTACCAGATGAAGGACATAGACCCAATGGATCCCATAGCTTCCTGCTCTCACACCTTACTGGCAAAAGATGACGGTATAGTGATAAACAGATGCCCATCCAGCAATGTCCACCAAGGCATGGAGCTTTTTCAGATAATGACAAATATTTATAGATAAAAAAAGGCCTCGAAAGAGGCCTTATTTAATTTTAATTAATCCCAGTTTGAGAACATTAATACGGCCCTAGGTGGCTCGGCCATTTCACTGGCCATGACTTGATAAATGCCTGCATTGTTTTCATAGATACACATTGTTGAGCTGCCATGACTTAGAGATTTGATATCGTAATAGCGAACCGCATTCACTGTTTTATCAGAACAGCCTTTGTCTTTCATCATCATCTTTATTAGACCTGTGCAACTATCTCCATGCTCTGAATCATAATCAACAACTTCATGACTGTAAGTCATAAGTTCACAAACTTGATCCCTAGAATAAGCACTGATAGAAATAATAGCGATTGCCAATAAGATTTTCATTTAGTTATCCCCTGTTTAATTTTGAAAATTTATTACCACTGCTAAAATATCTTAAAAACTCTAAAGCGTTACTTTGAACTTTTTACAAAATTGGCAAATCGAAATCAATTGTAGTTGGACAGAACTCACTGATTAAACTTCTGAGATTCATGCTATTGCTACCATTTCGTGAAAGCTCATCTGTGCCACACCCACCTGTAAAAAATAATGTAAATTCAGGGTATTGACCATCGAGCTTGGCCGAAACTGTGGTTTCAGGAGCGTCACATATCGGGTTAGAAGTTGAAACCAGGATCTCCTGAGAAGAACCGGCAATTGCTTGCTCCAAGTTTTTTATATAGATATGTTTTGTTTTTTTATACTCAAGTTCTCCAAAGGTTTTCTTAATCTTCACAACATAGTGACCATTTTTTTTACTCTCATAGACCTTGCAGGTTTCTGTTCGGGCAAGCTCTGGAATAGTAAACCCACCAGAGGTGTTCTTTTTGATTAACCAATCATGATGATGAGTTGCAAATGCCCCAAAAGAAAACATTAAAATAGCTGTTAAACATAAAAACTTCATAATCCACTCCTCAGTTAAAATTTGTGCATTTTTACTAAGGAAGGGGTTGTAGGTAAATAAATGTAATTAGAACTAATCCAGACAGGGCCTTATCTTTGCTTAATCTTGCAAAAGAAGAGTATAACCAACATAGCGCTTGTTGATTTCACTAACATAATTAACTGGCTCAATTTTTCTCATTTTAACTAAGGCCAACTCGACATTTCTAAACCAGATATTGGGATTTAGCCCCATTTTTTTTGCAAGTTTTCGAGCACGACTGAGCCTTCCAGGCCCTGCGTTGTAAGCGGCCAATGCCATTCTAATTTGTTTTTGCTTTGGAAGCTTTTTAAAGTAAGTATCTCGAAGCCAACTAAGGTATTTCACGCCTGCATGAATATTGTTTTCAACATTGGACTTGCCTCTAATCCTTTTTATATTTACGTAAGGCTCATTTGCTGTTGATTGCTTTATTTGAAAAAGTCCAATTGCTCCCCACCGGTTAACAATTGAGGCGTTGAATCTTGATTCCTGAAACGCCAAAGACGCTAAAAGCTTCCAGTCCCAGTTATATTTCTTTGCATACTTCTTTAATAGATTATCGTAGGGTGAGATTTTAGTTTGATCCGTATTTTGATTAGTGACATATAGCGAGTCATTGAAATACTTTTGATTAATAACATTTCCAAGGTAGCTCCCCTTTTCTATTTTTGGTATAAACTTATTAATGGCGTCCAGCAATTTTTTAGAACCTTTTCTTACAGCTAGAGCAATCTTTGCTTTTTTTGATTTAAACGGCTGTGTTTTACTCAGAATTAGATTTGGGTAAACTTTAGATGCTACCTCATAAATATTAGAATCAACAAGGGTGTAATCATACTTCTTCTTAGATAGTAGGTCTAAAACATCTTCAGGACCCAGGTTCTCATTAACATCATCAATCAAGAAGAAGTCCTCCTTATGTGTACGATTCCATGACTTAATACTTTGGTAATAACTGCTACTTCTTCTGACAGCAATTTTTTCTTTAAATGGAGATTGCTCTTTTAAATCTTTTCTGGTCACAAGAAGCTCTCTTACCTCTCTAAGTGCTCTAGAGAAAGCAACTTGTTCTTGTCGAGATGGTTTAATAGTTAGATTGGCCGCTATAATGTCACCTTTTCCTTCAAGAAGCATTGGAATCAACTGATCGTAGTCCACAGGGATGAGTTCAAATTGAATTTTGAGTTCTCCTTTTTTCACATATCTTCGGTTTAACTCCTTGGTAAATTCTTTTATTAATTCATATTGATAACCGTAGTGCTTACCTTGATAGATATAATAATCAAATGAGCTTCTTGTTGTTAAAACTCTAAAGTACCTTGCTTTAACTATATCACTTAGATCATTAAACTCTTCATCGCCAAGGTGTCCTTTGAGATCCTTTGCTCCAAAGCTCAGGCCAGACAACATTAGCACCAACGTTAACAACTTCATTGGACCTCTTTCGTAATCGCTTTTTGAACATTAATAAGTGATAAAGGAGCACAGTGTCCACCCCAGCTAAAAAGATACTCTCCTTCAACTTGATTCCAATCAGAAGGTCTATTAATAAAGTCATCCTCGGAGCTCAAAATCTTAATTTTAACCCCGTTGCCTTCCCATTTTTTAAGCCAGTAAGAGAGTTTGACCTTTTTTGGGTCTTTATTAATGGTTGAAAGAAAGTTTGGATTGTGTGCGATTATAAATTCAGTAAAGTTTTCTGGTTCTTGTTCATTAAGTTCTTCTCTAGTTTCCTTTATGGCATCAAAAGACTTACGAAGCCCAGATTTGAACCCAGAGTGAAAAAGGTAGGCCGAAAAGCAATGGGCATCTTCACTTGAAACGTTTTCTGGATGGTCTTGCCAAAAAAAGTGTTTTACAAACTTTGGAAGCTTAAGAATGTAGGAGCAGTCTTCATGTGCCTTGGTCGTGTATTTAAATTTTTTGTCAAAAGCAGAAAGGGAATTCTTGATATCAAGAGGTGGCCACAGAAGTAGGACTTTATCCAGTCGGGAAAATATACGTGGATAGGACTCTTGAAAGCGTATCGAACTTGAGGCGATAAATGTTCCGAGACTTTCAGCTACAAAAACTATTTTATTAATATTTTTCACACCTATGTGATCAATGATCTCTTCTATTGCATCAAGATTATTTGCAACATCAATACTAAGAGCATTTTCCTTGGTGTATTTGGGTATGGCACTAATATAGTTTTTATTTAAGAAGTTTGGAACCATACCTACATGAAGATTGGACTTTTCAAAGTCATTTGCATTCCAATGATTGATATCTCCCTCATGGCTTCCAAAGATACCTGGAAAAAAAATCACGAGTGGTTTTACACCTTCGGCTTTGAATGAGTAAAGCTCCAATTCATTTTTCATTTGTGGCAATTTGACTTTGAAGGTGTCTCCTTTTAGTGAATTTGACCAGGCATAGCGTCTTAAAGAACCCCAAAGAGTGATAAAGTCTTTATTTTTATAAGACACAAGATCCTGCAGGGAATTAAATAGCTTTTTGGTCTCGGGCGACCAATTGGCGTGAGCATTTAAGCAAATTGTAAAAACTAAAAGTAATTTCAGCATGAGCTATATTGTACATCAAGTTTCCGTATAGTTTTAGGGCCATAAAATTTGTTTGGAATATTCGGTCAAGGGAGTGAGTTTTTAAAAAAAAATGCATTATTTGAGTAAAAATCAATACTTGACACCTCTTGTCAATTTTTCAAAATGCTTCATAATATAAGTATGAAAAACTCAAAAACAATCACTTGGGAAAATGCTTTAGAAACCTGTATGCCACTAATTCGGAAGTTGGCATCACAAATGGCAAGGGTGCCTAATTCTGTGATAGATCGCGATGATCTGATCAACTGTGGTCTCATTGGCCTTATGGAGGCAACAAAAAGCTATAATGACTCGAAGGATGTTAAGTTTTCCACATTTGCCTACTTCAGAATAAAGGGCTCAATGCTTGATGAGGTTAGAAAGTACCAAACTCATAAACGAAACGTGATTGAAAAACACAGGAAAATTCAAAATGCTAAACGTGAGCTTTTACACTCAAAGGGAAGCGTTAAAAATAAAACCCTCTCGGAGACTTGTGGTTTACCAAAAAAGGAAATTGAAAAAATTAACAAAATTGTTTCACTCAAAATTGTAGATGCTGACATTAGCAACCAGGCAAGTGAAGATGAAACACCAGAAAATGTTATTCAACTAAAGCAGCGGAACGAAAACCTCCAAAGGGCCGTTTCAAAGCTTCCTCCAAATGAACAGAATGTCATAAACTTTAGATTTCATCGAGAGCTCAGATTGAAAGAGATTGGACAAAGGCTTCAATTAAGCGAGGCAAGAGTTCACCAGTTAGAGAAGAGTGCTCTTTTTAAGCTAAAAGACATTTATAAAGACGATGATTTTGACAAGGCCGCCTAAAAGATGCTGGTCTTGTAATTTTATATTTACACACAATATAACTGTTATCCAACCCTATTAATGCTTTGGAAAGCTCCCATGTGATACCATTTACGCATGGAACAAATATGCGCAGTCTTTCCATTGCACAACTCTATAACCTTAAAGAAGATTCCACTTCCTTATCATGTGTTTGAACAAAAATACACACAGATGATGCATGACTCATTCTTAACAAATCAAAGAGTGGCCGTAATGCCTCCGAGGGGTTCAGACTTTAAGAATAGAGTTTGTATCGCCGGAATTCCTATGCTCTTGCAAAAGTATGAAGATGGAAGGATGGATGTCGTTATAACTGGTGTTGAGAAAGTGAGGTTGACCGAAAGAGTACAAACCTTTCCATATCTTCAGTATAAATACGAAAAAATCTTTGAAAATGAAAAGGTGACATTAAAAGAAGACCTTTCACTTTTAAGAGAGCTTCTTTGGAGTGAGATAGCCAAGCAGCCTCACTTTGAAACCCAAAAAACTCAGTTGAGAAAAATATTGCAAGATCCGGAGTCTATTATTAATTACACAGTGTTGCTTTTGGTTAGAAATATCCAAGAGCGAGAGAAGCTCATGGTGATCAACTCTTTTGATGCTAAGATAAAAACACTTATAGACACACTCGCTCCAAAGAGGTACGACCTCTCCCCTTTCCTACACCCAATCATAATGGACAATAATCCATAAAACTCAGCGCACCTTGATTGACAGCATCATTATTGATATTTACTTATTATGAATTTAAAAGACATCAATTGGAACCAAATTTACTACTTCTATGAAGTGGCCAGGAAGCAATCCCTCAAGAAGGCCTCGAAGGTTTTGGGTGTATCGAGTGCCACTTTAAGTGAGCATATTAAAAA
This sequence comes from uncultured Bacteriovoracaceae bacterium, assembly GCA_950070535.1. Classification (GTDB taxonomy): domain Bacteria; phylum Bdellovibrionota; class Bacteriovoracia; order Bacteriovoracales; family Bacteriovoracaceae; genus UBA845. The sequence continues at coordinate 14,402 of CATMLK010000043.1, forward strand.
ACTAGAAAAGACACTGGGCTTTGATCTATTCCATAGAAACCACAAAGGTCTCATACTCTCAAAAGATGGAGACTCACTTTTTGAGTACACCAAAGACATGTTCGAAACAGGACTTAGGATGGTGGATAGTATCTCCACTTCCCCTCTAGGTGGATATCCTGTAAAAGTTGGAGTCTTGGACACTGTAAGTGATATTAAATCTCTACAATTTATTTCACAATATTATGACACTTACGCTCCTTACGGCATTGTCCACACAGGACGGGAGTATAACTCCGACAAACTTCTAGACTCACTACTGCAAGGACAGTTTGACTGGATCATTACCACATCAAGGCCTAAAGGAAAGATGATTGATTCAGCAGAGATCGACAAATTCACAATAGCATTTTGCTGCTCCAAACACTTAAAAGAGCGTTTCAAAGAAGAAAGAGATATGTTTTCCGCAGTTCCACTTGCCTTAAACAACTGGGATCACACTTTAAATAAGAATGTTATTAAACACCTCCAAGACCATAACGTGTCAGTAGAGGAAATCCTTGAAACAGACCATAGGGAACTTGCTTTAATGCTGGCCGAGCGCGGAAGGTGTATTACAGTAGTAGACAGAGAAGTTATAAAAGAACAAGGCTGGCTTAGCAATATCCACATCTTCGATTTAGGAGAAGAGCCAATAGAGATTCCAATTTATTGTGCTTGGAAAAAGTCCACCAATAAAATGATTTCCACCCAAAAGCTTGAGCAATTAATTCACATGTCGACCAAGCCGATGGAATACAACAATCCAGAGCTTATGATTAAAATTGCCGAGATACCAAAAGACAAGCTTCAGGAAAAAGAAAAGAAAGGCAAGTCTTAAATGGACAAACAAATTCAAGTCACCAAGCAGTGGCTTAAAGAAGTCGTGGTTGGTTTAAACCTTTGTCCCTTTGCTAAGGCTCCTCTAGAGAACAACACTATAGAGGTCGTTTCTTGCAAATTGGATGACCTATTTAATGTCTTCACTCTCGAGCTTGAAAAGCTGAATGATCAAAGTTTTGAAACAAGCTTAATCGTTCTCGAGAACAGTTTGGACTTCGTCTCTTTTTATGATGAGTTCACCACTTTAGAACAAATTTTGGAAGATAACGCTCTTGAAGAATACTTCCAGCTTGTCGCCTTTCACCCAGAGTTTGTTTTTCAAGGCCTGGAATTCGATGACTTGGCAAATTTTGTAAACAGGTCCCCATACCCAACAATTCATATACTTAAAAAGTCATCTTTTGACATGCTCAACCTGGCAGAGAATGCAGGAGAGGAGATAAGCTTTTCCAACGAGCGTTTACTAAAGTCTCTATCATCAGAAAAGCTAAAACAGCTTTTTCCTTGGCTAAAGCTTTAGGACTTCCTGCCCGGTTGGATATCCTCACTTATTAAGTTATACTTCGACTATGAAAACATTAATTATAGCACTCACTTTTATCCAATCATTGGCCTATACAAGTCCACAAAAGTTCATATGCACTGATGGTTATATTTCAAACCTTCGATCTGGACCTGATGCAAACGCTGGACTTGTAACTCAGCTTCCGAAGTACACCCCCCTTATTGTGCTTGAGGAAAATGAAGGGTGGACTAAAGTAAAGAGTAAATCTTTTGAAGGATGGATTTTCAACAAACTCTTAGACAATAGCTATACATGTGTCTTATCAACAAAGTCGTATAAGACTCACGAGTCTTACACATCCTCCACTGAGCATAAATATAGAGAGAATGTTCTTACAGGCGAAGGTTTCAAAATTTTACAGACAGAAGTTGGAATGACCAAAGTCAAGGATAAGTCAGGAAACGAGTTTTGGCTTGAGAACCATATTCTTTGGCCAAAGAACAACCTTAAATCTTTATCGCTTTAAGCATACTTGTAGAGAATACAGTTTCGATGTTCTTTTATTGAGACAGAAAGCCAAGGCGCCGTCTGCTGAATTAAGGAGTTTATTCCTCTTCCCCTGGCAATTACAGTAAACTTTCTTTTTTCATCTGCTAAGACTTCTAGTTTCGCTAGAAGCTTTTTCATATCAGGCAAGTTTCCAAAGTCGTATATAAAAAAAAAGTCGGCCACTGGCAGCTTAAATGACTCTGAGGCAATATTTTTCTGAAAAAGCTTTGAGTTATTTAAACCAAGACCAACATAGGATTCATTTCCTACATCTACTCTCTCCCCTGCCATTTCATAACCAGTAAATACACACTTAGGATATAGCTTTCCAAGAAGAATTCCCAATCTGCCATAACCAGCTCCAAGATCAATAAAGTGATCATTTTCTTCTGGCCCAAGCTCTTCTATCAATTCTAAAAGCTCGGCATAGGGAGTCTGTAGTTGAGCAGGATTTAATCCCACCCAGGTAAGACTTCCATCATGCAAGGCCGCTGACCAGGATTCTACAGTACCGGCCCCTTGTAACTTTTGTGCTTTTTGTCGCATGCCCTTTTCAGTATCAATGACATCTATTCCCAAAATGCTATCGATCATGGCCGAGTGAAGCTGGCTATCTTGATAATCATCGAGTGGGTAAGAGAAAAAATCGTTTTTTTCAACGTAGTTTTGAGTACTTACATCACTATTTTGGGCCAACTCCCTATAGTCATCAAGAGTTTTTAGTTCTAATTCGTTCTGCATGTATTTTAGGTATCTTACTCAACGCAATAGTTCAAATTGTAGTGAAAACCTGATATGCATAGGAACCATTTAATTTGCGAGAATCTATGAATTACAGTGACGACTTTTTAAAAGAAATGCCCAAAACTGACCTCCATATCCATTTGGATGGCTCCATTCGACTTGAGAGTATGATCGAAATGGCCAAAAACGCCAAAATTGTTCTACCTTCCGACTCAGTAGAAGGCCTTAAGGAGCAAGTTTATAAAGAAAAGTATGCAAACTTGGGTGAGTATTTGAGGGGATTTCAATACACCTGCGGCGTTTTAAGGGACATGGAAAACCTTGAGCGAGCTGCATATGAGCTTGCTTGGGATAATATAAATGAAGGCGTGAGTTATATCGAGCCAAGATTTGCACCTCAGCTTCTGATGGACCCTGAAAAGGGAATTGAAATGGAAGAAATACTAACTCGAGTTGATGATGGGCTAAAAAGAGCTCAAAAAGAATACAATAACTCAAAGCCAGTGAAAGAGGATGGACTCCCTCCATTTCATTACGGAATCATATGCTGTGCAATGAGGGCTTTTGGCCCAAAAGGTTACTCGCCCTACTACACAAACTTGTTTTCTTCCCTGAGATATTTAAAATCTTCGGAAGTCATTTCCTTGGCCGCGTTGGAGCTTGCAAAGGCATCTGTAAAATTGCGAGACACAAATGGACTTCCTATTGTGAGTATTGATCTTGCAGGCCAAGAAGAAGGTTTTCCGGCCAATAACTTTAAGGCGGCATATGAACATGTACATAAAAACTTCATGCATAAAACAGTGCATGCCGGGGAGGCATACGGTGCAGAAAGTATATTTCAGGCCATAACAGAATGTCAGGCAGACAGAATAGGACATGGATACTCTTTATTTATGCCTGAGAGAATTCTTGATCCAGCAATAAAGGACAAGAACACTTATATTAAAAACTTAGCTTCTTACATAGCTGATCGAAGGACAGTAATTGAGGTGTGTCTTACAAGCAACATGCAAACAAATCCTGAGATCAAAACGATTAAAGAGCACAAATTTAAGGACATGCTCGAGAACAGGATGGCCGTAAGTATTTGTACAGATAACAGGCTGGTATCAAACACTACAGTAACAAATGAGTTCAGACTTGCTGTTGATAATTTTGAAATCCCAGTAAAGAGACTTAAGGATATTGTGGCCTATGGGTTTAAGAAGAGCTTTTTCCCAGGAAGTTATGTTGAGAAGAGACAATACGCAAAGAACGCTATGCTTTATTTTGACAAAATTGCTAAAAAACACGGAGTGCTTTAATGCTTCCTAAAGTTTACACCCTAACTTTAAATAAGGTTGAACAAGATCTCCAAGCTTTAGGCAACGCGCCTGATACGGCCGGCATTGTTCTAAACCTGATTTATAGAAGCAGACATAAAAGCTTTGAGCAGTATTCGCAACTATCCCAGAAGGCCAGAGATCACTTTAAAACAAACTACGAACATGAACTGCCAACGATTGTTAGAAGACAAAACTCCACCGATGGCACGGTAAAGCTTCTTCTTGGACTTGAGGACGGTGAGAGTGTTGAATCGGTACTTCTTCCATTTTACAAGAAGTACACCCTGTGTGTCTCTTCACAAGTGGGCTGTGCAATGAACTGTAAGTTCTGCTTTACAGCAACACAAGGCTTTAAGAGAAACCTTAGACCTCATGAGATAATTGGACAGGTACTCAAGGCAAAAGAGGTTCTAAAAAAGATGGGAGAAAAAAGAGACATAGCCAACATCGTATTCATGGGTCAAGGTGAGCCTCTACACAACTTTGAAGCTTTAAAAGAAGCAATAAGTATTCTCACAGAACCCAAAGGCCTGGGACTTGGAAAAAGAAGTATAACAGTATCCACATCAGGATACCTTCCAGGCCTAAAACGATTTGAGGAGCTTGGTGGTGTGAACCTTGCCCTTTCATTACACTCAACAAATGACGAAGTGAGAAGCAAACTGATTCCAATCAATAATCGCTACCCACTTAATGATGTGCTTGCTCAAATAGATAGACTTGAAAGACATGAGAGACAAACGGTTGAGTATGAATACCTTCTTATCGATGATTTAAACGACTCAGAAGAAGATGCAAAAGACCTAGCACGTGTTCTCAATACAAGAACTCATATGATAAATATTATTCCATTTAACCCCTTCCCTGGTTCAGAGTTTAAACGGCCAATGCCTGAGCGCGTAGAAGAATTCAAACAATGGCTGGTTGAAGAAGATGCAAGGGTTATGGTTAGAAAGACCAAAGGCGATGATATTTTAGCGGCCTGTGGCCAATTAAAGTCTTAGAGGAGATTAAAATGAATATTCTTATCACTGGAACAAGCTCTGGAATCGGCCTTGGACTGGCCAAGCACTTTAGTGAAGCTGGACATAAGGTCTATGGGATCAGTAGAAGAGAAACAAAAATAAATAATGATAACTTTCATCACCTATCACTTGATCTTCTTGACTACCCGGCAGTTCAGTCAAAGTTACCAGAGTTCGTTTCAGATATAGATTTAGACCTCGCTATCCTTAATGCCGGCGTGCTTGGCAAGATTCAACCGATGGCCAAAGCAGAGCTTGATGAGCTTAAAAACACAATGGAGCTAAACCTATGGTCACAAAAGGTTTTACTAGACACTCTCCTATCAAACAATAAATTGGAGACAGTCATTGGAATCTCATCAGGTGCGGCAGTTAACGGCAATATGGGCTGGAGTGGATATAGTCTCTCAAAAGCAGCATTCAATATGCTTATTCAACTATATGCTAAAGAGTTTGAAGACACCAAGTTTTACGCCTTTGCTCCTGGACTGGTAGACACCAACATGCAAGACTACCTTTGGGAAGTGTCTGAAGAAAAATACCCTTCAGTTAAGAAGCTTCACGATGCACGCGGCACAGAGAACATGCCAAAGCCTGAAGAGTTTGCCAAAAAATTCGAGTCTGCCCTACCTAAATTACTCAAACTTGAGTCCGGTGAATTTGCAGATTTGAGAAAAATATAGCAAATAGTTTGCCCAGCAGTGTTTTAAACAGGTTCGGGTCTAATTGGTATAGATACATGAAAGCTTGTGCCCTTACCAAGCTCACTTTTAACGGAAATTTGACCGCCATGACCTTCTACTATTTGTTTAGTAATAAAAAGGCCTAGCCCTAGTCCGCTTGTTTTTCTTGATGAAGTGGCCCTTATATACTTTTCAAATATCAGACTCTGTTTTTCTTTGGCAATACCTGGCCCATTATCCTTAAATTCCAGATTTAAAAAGGATTCATCTCTTTTACAAAGAATCTGCAATTCACTACCGGCAGCGTATTTGCCAGCATTTAATATAATGTTAACAAAGACCTGTTCAATCTGATTTCTATCCCAGAGGACCTCAATTTCTTCTTCAAAGCACAGCTTAACTTCTAGCCTTGACTCCTCAAGACTAAAGGAGTGCTGCTTCACAATTCCTTGGGTGAATTCTTCAAGTTTAAAAGGTGCAAATACAGGATTAGCAGCACCGGAACGAATCCTTGTGATATCTAGTAAGTTTGAAACTAGTTTATCTAGACGTGAAACCTGTTGCTCGGTCATATTAACAGTTTCAAGAAGTTCATTTTGTGGAGTATCAGAAGAGAGTTGCATTCCCAAAATTTCCAACTGAAGACTTAATGTGGTGAGTGGAGTTTTAAGCTCGTGCGAAGCTATTGATAAAAACTCATCCCTGCTAGCAACTGCAGCTTTCAACTCATTTCCAGTTTGCTCAAGCTTCTGTGCATTTATTTTCTCCTCATGGATATCGGTGTTTGTTCCAAACCAACGAGTAAGATTTCCAGCACTATCAAAAATAGGGATGGCCCTTGTTAAAAACCATCTAAATGCTCCATCTTTTCTTCTTAACGGAAAAGTCAATTCCCAGGGTTTTTCTTGATTCCAAGCATCTTTAACAAATTCCACAATCTTATCAACGTGGTCAGGATGGTGTACTTTTGTCCACCCCCATCCTTCCATTTCTTCAATGCTAGTCCCTGTGTATTCATACCAACGATCATTATACCAGTGAATCCATCCCTCTGAATCGGTCATCCAGGCAAGTTGAGGTATTGAGTTGGCCAGGGCCCTCATTTCATTTTCTCTATTTTTTAAGTTCTCTTGTGCTTTTCGTTCTTTTTTTAGGGCAACTTCTTTTTCAGAAACGTCACGTACAACTGCCAGCAAATGCTTTTTGCCGCCAAATAAGATTGGAGATCCGACGACGTCTATAAAAAAGGGTTCACCATTTTTGCGAACATGTCTGGCGGAAACATTAAAACGTTTGCCGTTTTGGACATCTATCACAAACTTTACAAACTTCCCTATGTCCCCAGGGTGTACGAAGTCTGTACCAGTTAAACCTATCATTTCTTCATATGGATAGCCGTGCATATTACAGCATGCTGGGTTTGCTTCTACTAAAATTCCATCTTCGTCAAAAATCATAAAGGCGTCATTTGCAGTTTCAAAAATCCCCTTGTACTGTGCCTCCTGCTTCTCAAGTTCGCTAGTTTTTTGCCTTAACTCTTGCTCTCTAAGCTTATTTTCATGAATGTCAGTGTTTGTTCCAAACCATTGAAGAATTTTTCCGTTTCTATCCCTAATTGGCACGGCCCGACCAAGATGCCAGCGAAATTCACCATCATGTCTTCTTAGCCTATACTCGATTGAATAATCCTCCCCGGTGCTAAGGGAATGACTCCACCTCTTGATGGTTCTTTCTAAATCTTCTGGGTGGTGCATACTTTGTGATTTCCACTTCCAACCGATTTGGTCATTAGGTGCAAGTCCAAAATAAGCATAATGTCTGGAGTTAAAATAAGTTATATTTCCCTTTTCATCTGAGATGAAGGCCATTTGAGGCATAGCATCTGCATACTTCACATGAAGATTCTCTTTTTCCCTATATAGACTCTCATGGATCTTTTTATTGGTAATATCTTTAAATAGAGCATAAATACCACCTTCACTTGGGTGAACCTCTACTTGAAACCATGTACTTAAGGGTGCATAGAACTCTGAAAAGCTGATACTTTGATTCTGAGAAAAAACTTTTTGGTAGATACCAATCGTTGGACTGTCTTTAGTTTCGGGAGTTGAGAAGTATAAATCAATCAAATTATTTCCAATTTGGTCTTCTCTGCTTAGGCCTGCAATGGATTCCTGAACTTTATTAACTTGGACTATGGTGAAGTTTTTATCAATAGAAATAAATCCATCGGTTAGGGTGTCTAACAGGTCTTGATCGTATAATTTCATTAATTACCCAGTCCAAGGACTTCTATTTCTTTTAGAAGTTGGTTAAATCTAAATGGCTTGCTGATAACTTTATGAATGTCATAATTTTTAGCGTTAGGCCTATCCTCTCCAGCAGAAAGAACAATCACGGGAATATCGGCCAGTTCTCTATCTTGTGCTCGTGATTCTAAAAACTCAAAGCCATCCATTACAGGCATCATTAGATCAAGTAAGATTAATCCGATATCATTTCCATTTTTAACCATCGATAGTCCGGCCTCACCATTACTTGCAGTGAGGACTTTATAGCCTTTAAGATTTAGGATTTTTTTAACGGTCTCTAATATGGATAAATCATCATCAATAATAAGTATGCTCTTCAGTGCCATGAGTTTCCAAGTTTAGGTTTCTGCAGTTCTAATTTAAACCTCTTTACTGGTTAAAGTATAGGACAATAACTCCTCAAAAGGCTAATTAACTTGAATTATGACCGACAGAGCTTTAGTAAAAACAAATATCATTTATAAACCTTTAATCCCAGTGCGCTCTCTAACATTTTAAACACAGCTAATTCCAAAAAGGGATTGCAACTTCTATTATCACTAGAGAATAAGAAAACTAGTACTAGAGAACAAAAGAAAACCATTTTTCTACATACTGGTCGACTTTCTTTAACCTGCTTTAATCTAAAAATTTTGATGTCAACTATTTGATGAAGCTTGCTTCACAGTTAATAAAACTTACTGGCAGTTTTATTTTCGCACCCTCGTATTGATTTGAAAGCTTTACTATTACATCCAACGCTTCTCTGATTATTTTGTTACTAGGGCGTTGTGGTTGCTTCTTCTCAAGGCCTTTATTGAGAACATCCTTAAAACTTGAACCTGTTTTCATGCTTAATGAGGCCGCCTCCTCTATTGAAGAATACACCCAAAACAATTTATATCGCTCATTAAGCCAGGACAGTTCGGAGTCCGGTATATACTTGGACAAGGGAAGTTTTTTAAACTTATCTTGGTAGGTGTATGTTCTGCCAACCCATAAAAGATTATCTTCCTGCCCACTGGGGGTAAAGTTTTTAAGGTCATCCACAAGAACCACTTGGTTTAGGTTCTTATTTACTATTGTAAGATCCTTTTTAAATCGCTCGCTAAATCCCAAGTTTTCATCAGTAGACACCACACTTAGGTCTTCCCTGCTTAGAACTTTGTAAGCAACATCAAGCGCAGTTTTATCTTTTAGAGGAAGTATAATTTGTTTTAAAAGCTCTTCATTTCTAAGTTTGTCTCCCCCGCTAAAAAATGAAACTCTGAACCGCGGGTCTTTAAAAAGAGAAGCAATTACCTCCTCCGCTCCATCGCTTACACGGTAGTACTCTCCCTGTACCAGATAAACTCTAGCTTCATTTTTCATAGTTTCATCAACTGGGTAAACTAGAGTCCAATCTATATCAAAAACGATATCAATCTGTGCCTGAGCGGCACTTATCACGAAGAAAATAAAAAGGTAAATAAGCTTCACTTAAACCTGATCGGAATAAATGGAAAAACAGTTTAGATTGCTAGAATCAGTTAAGTAGTTGAATTAACACATATGGCTGTATAATTAGAAATTTAAAATTCTTTTCATTTGCCGTTTTTTCCCACTCTTTTTGGTGAGGCTCATCAACCTTTACAAGCTCTTCGTTGTCTAACATCAGCTTCACTTTTTGAGTATCGTCAGTGGCAAGGGCAACTCCAACTTCTTCCAGTTCTACTTTGTTAACTAGAAATACAGCTCCACGTTTATAGTGATCTTCCAGCATTGCCCACGAGGCCTGATCTACTTCTTCTTTCAGTTTGTCTTTTAGTTCTTTGCTCATGCTTACCTAATACATTTGCAATCACTTCTTGAAAAGGTTTTTCAAGCGCTATCATGGCAACTGCAAACAGAGTGATAGTACAACCTATAAGCCCTTTGAAACCAATGCCCTCATCCAGAACAAACCACCCCATAGCAGCACCAAGTGGCGACTCCATAAGAAACACCAATGCAACGATATGCGGCTCAATAAATTTTTGTGAGCGCATTTGTAGAAAGAAGGCAAGTGCGGTTGAGAAAACTCCCATAAATAACAGCCCCCAAAAGGCCTGATCGCTTACCGCCCCCATCATGAAGTCCTGAATTGGCCCTGCCCCCTCTAAAATAAAGGCAAGTGGAAGTGTGAGAGCACAAACTCCCAACATTTGGAGAACATTGAATACACCAGAACTTCTAAAAACATCAGAAAAGTGTCCAACACTCAATATGTGCAGGGCAGAAAAGAAGGCACATCCCAAGGTGAGTGCGTCTCCATAGTTAAAATTCCTAAAATCTAGCTCCATCAAGAGACAAACCCCACCAAATGCAATTATGGCCATCATACAATAATAGAGACTTACTTTCTTTTTAAAGAATGCATTTGCAAGAATTGGTGTCATAAAGGCATATAAGATGGTGATGAAGCCACTTTTTGCCACAGTGGTATATTGAAGACCTTTAATTTGTAAAAACATCATTGCTGCTAGACAAAAAGAGCAAACTCCCACGGCCTTTAATTCTCTGGAACTGAAGCTTACCTGCCTATTTAAGAAAAGAATTGGTGAAGTTGCAATAAAGGCAACAAAGAACCTAAAAAAGCAAACCCACATAGGCCCCATGGCCTCTAATCCAAATCGGCTTCCTATAAATCCAGCACCCCAAAAAAATGCCGCTAAAAATGCACAACAGTAAGCAATTATCATAAGGTTTTTTTTATCCTAAAAACCAGACAAAGACACTAGGGTTGAAAATTTGCCAAACCTAGATATATGCTAATTTGCAGGCCAAGCAAATTTGTCCCTAATTAATCAATATAGCGGCGTGTTCATTCTATTGTTATGATTAGTGTATGAAGAAAAATAAAGCTCAACTATTAGTTCGCCAGGCAAGAAGTGAAGATGTTCCTGAGATTATTAATCTTAATAACAAGGTATATCCGAATCTACCCCCCTACCCACCTGAAATGATCCTGGGTCAGATAACCAACTATGCAGAGGGTTGCATGGTGGTGGAATTAAATGGAAATATTGTGGCCTACAGTGCCTCAATTCGTCTTTCAGAGAAAAAGGTTAAAAGAAAGCACACCTGGAACTCTGTGACTGGGGGAGGTTTTGGTACTACTCACGAAAAAGATGGTGAGTTTCTCTACGGATACGAAATCTTTGTAGATCCGGAACAGAGAGGCCAAAGAATTGGCCAACGGATATACAACGCCAGAAAAGAGTTAGTAAAACACTATAGGCTCAAGGGAATTGTGTTTGCCGGAAGAATCCCCAATTATAGAAAGAGGCATAAGCGTGTTGCCAATGTTGAAGAATATATCGAGAAGGTAAAAAATAAAACCTTTAGAGATCCTGCATTAGGCTTTCAGCTAAGAAATGGTTTTGAAGTCCTTGGTGTTTTAAAGAACTACCTTCCAGATGACAAAGAGTCTATGGGCAATGCAGTTCATTTAATGTGGCTAAACCCTGAGTATAACCAAGATAGCCTGATTAAAGGACAACCCCCTCAAAAGAACGTTGTGCGTCTTGCTACTGTCCAGTTTCAACAAAGAAAGATCAAAAGTTTTGAAGAGTTTTCTGAGATCGTTCGCTACTTTGTGGATGTGTCCTCAAACTATAATTCAGATTTTGTGGTTTTTCCTGAATACTTCACAATGCAGCTTCTATCGATCGACAATGAAGAGGTAAAACCTCACGTTGCGATTGAGCGAATGACTGAATACGCCGACGATGTAAAGAGCCTTTTAAGGGATCTTGCCATAAAATACAATATCAACATCATTGGCGGCTCCCACCCTAGTACCATGAAAGACGGCTCTATTAAAAATATATCGTATATTTGCTTAAGAAATGGAGAGCTTCACGAACAGGCCAAAATCCACCCCACACCAGATGAGGCCTACTGGTGGAACATTCAAGGTGGTGACAAGATTAAAGTCATCCCAACCGACTGCGGACCTATCGGAGTTTTAATCTGCTACGACAGTGAGTTTCCAGAACTCACAAGACACCTTGTTAATCAGGGTATTCAAATTTTATTTGTTCCATTCATGACAGATGAGAGACAAAGTTACTTAAGAGTAAGGTACTGTTGTCAGGCAAGAGCTGTGGAGAATCAAATTTATGTCGTTATGAGCGGAAATGTTGGAAACCTTCCAAAAGTAAGCAACATGGACATTCAGTATGCTCAAAGCTGTATACTAACTCCATGTGACTTTCCATTCTCCAGAGATGGCATTGCAGCGGATACAACACCAAACGTTGAGACAGTTGCATTTGCAGACTTAAGACTTGATGCTCTATTAGAAGCCAGAAACAATGGTACAGTCCAAAACTTAAAAGACAGAAGGCATGATCTTTATTCTGTGAAATGGCACAATTCTAAGTAACTTTTCTTAAAAAGGTCTAGCTTTCAGTCTTTCTATAAAAAAGCCTCAAAGAAACTTTGAGGCTTAATTAAAGTTAACAAATGATTTTTTAATAATTTAAGAAGTTTAATTATTGAGTTTATTTAACTCTTTTAACTTATGCCTCAAAGCTTCAATTTCTTTTCTTTTTTCCCCACCTTTTTAATTTCTGGACACAGAATACTAATTTTAGGACGTTGGTCATCAGAGCTACATCCAAGTGCGGAAGCACTGTTATGAGCAACCTGGGCAAAGTAAATATAACTTAATTGTGCATCAGCTTTATTTATTAAATTCTTTTAGAGTTGTTCCAATTCACCATTGACTAATTTCATCTCGGCAAGACAGTTCTCTGCATCCTTAATCGCCTGTCTTTGTTTTAAAGATGCCTAACCTTTAAAGACGTTCCATTCCCTGTTAACTAGGATAAGAATCACAATAATCTCAATGGTAAAGTAGGTATAATCCCATTTTCCAATTTGATCAGTATGTAACAACAAAACAAGGAGCGTTGAAATACAGTACAAGATATTTGCACAAATGATCGGTAGAAGTAGTGTTTTTTTGTTTTGACCAAAAAGGTAGCAAAGAAAAGAATAAGTGGAGAAAAGAAGTGCAATACCACCTAATAGGTACAACATAAAATGCGGCATTTTTATAAAGTGCAGGACAGGAAGTATAACTCCAAGTAGGAAAGCACTTACCAAAGCTCCCAGTGAGTCAACGAGAAAGATCCTTCTGATAGTAACATTCATCAAAACATCATAGCACATAAAAAGCAGGGATCACTTTCTTAAAAAACACCTAATTTAGGCTTCTTTCAATTTGCTCTGTTTTATTAAATCTTTCCTAAGTTCTTTAGCAAAACATCCCAGGAATCTTTAGCCGCCTTCTCATCATACTCAAGCGGCATTTTAAACTTCTTGCCTATCTTTGAAGCTTCAGGATTGGTAAAAGCGTGTTTTGCACCTACATAGTTTTTTACCGTATAATCAATGTCTGCCTGTTTAAGTGATTTCTCAATACCTTTCAGTTGTTCCTCAGTGATCATAGGGTCTGCAGCACCATTAAAGATTAATACTTTTGGATTATCTCCTCGTTTGGGTATGTCGTATTTCTCAGGAAGCCCACCGTGAAAACTTGCTACCAAGTCTAGTGGCACCCCACTTTTTGCCATCTGAAGAACGACTGTTCCACCAAAGCAAAAGCCAATTGCTGCAATTTTATCATTATTTACGTCGTCTCGGTCTTTAAGAATCGATAATGCTTTCTTAAACTTCTTTTCAAGCCCATCCATATCGCCCATTGCGCTAGAAGCAAACTCTTTTGCCTTTTTGGGATGAGTGGCGACTTTCCCCTTACCGAATAGATCAATTGCGAATGCTACATAACCCTTTTCAGCAAGTTCTTTAGCTCTCATTCGTGGATATTCATTGTGGCCCCACCACTCATGGACAACTAACACGCCCGGGAACTTCTTACCACCACCAGGAGAAGCGATAAAGCCTTGATAGCTCTCATTACCAATCTTGTATTCGAATTCTTTGGTTTCGACTCCAAAAACACTCGCACAACACATAAATACAATAAATAATTTTTTCATAAGCTGAATATGACAGAGTAAAATCAAAAAGACACATAGACATACTTTTGACGAATGCCAAAACAGTAAGCCCATGTTAAGCTTAATCTGTGAAAATTGAAATTTACCCAGACCTAAATTCATGTCCTCGTGACCTAAGTACCTTGAAAAGTCCAAACCCTCTCCAGGATCCAACTTTTTATAAGCTTTGCGAGAGAGCAAAGATAGTTGGTCCAGCGACAGGTTGGAGTCCTATATATTTCCTAGCAATAAAAGATGATAAAGTTGCAGGTTTCTTACCGAGTTATATCAAAAGCGATAGTTATGGCGAATTTATTTTTGATTGGGCCTGGGCCGACCTATACCAAAGACACGGCCTGCCTTACTATCCAAAATTGGTCACAGCACTTCCATTCACTCCAGTAAATGTATCAAAGATTTTAGCAGACTCCCAAGAAACAGAAAGAGCTCTTCTAGCGGCATATGATTCACTATTAAGCACAAATGAGGCCCTAAGCTCTTCTCACTTTCTATTTGCAACGAAACAACAACTGACCATCTTAGAGAGCTTAGGTCATTTTAGCCGAAAGACAATTCAATACCACTTTGATGTAGACTACAAAGACTTTGAAGAGTTTCTAAATGACCTAAAAGCAAGAAAAAGAAAACAAATAAAAAAGGAAAGGCTTGCGATCAGTCAGTCAGGAATTGAGATTCGTGTGTTGGAAGAACTTAGTCC
>CATMLK010000044.1:0-27789 GCA_950070535.1 uncultured Bacteriovoracaceae bacterium
AAAACTTGCCATATCTCGGCCAAATAATAGCCCAATCCTAAGTCTTAAGAATCTGCACAACATTTGGGGCGCTTACTAGGTTGGTGTTAGAAAACTAACACCCTATATAAAGTATTCCAAAAAGCCCAACACGGCAGTATTTAATGGCAGAATTTAAGCATATAAATTTTTAAGTTTATGCCACCAATCGGAGCTTGAATCATGAAAAAACTATTTCTAACAATTTTACTTGTCTCTACTTCTGTGTTTGCTACATCTCAACATATGGTAACCGGCCCTGCAGCCCAGGAAATGTACCAAATGCTTCAAGACCTAGCACCTAGTGGTGAAGTAACAATTCGTTCAGTGAAGCTTTCAGAAGAATGGACGGCAACGGGTGGATTTGGCACACGTCTATTTTCTCCTGATGCAAATATCAGCTGTACAAAATCTGTAATTAGAAATGACGAAGGAGCTTCAGACTTCTACTATTGTGATAGCTATAAAACTCCTGAACAAATTGATTGGGATGTTCAAATGGAAGAAGGTGTGAACATCTACAGGAATTAATCGCTAAAAGAAGTACTGATTTCCTTTCTAAAATATATAGGCCTTTTCGATTGGAAACTCTTGAAATTGGCCTAATTCTTGAACCATCAACTCCATAACCAGAGAGGAGTTTATGATCAGAGAGGGAACTGAAGTAGAATGGAAATGGGGCAATGGAAAAGCCACAGGAAAAGTTGAAGAGGTTTTTAACCATGACGTCGAAAAAACAATCGATGGAGAGAAAATTTCAAGAAAGGCCTCTAAAGATTGTCCTAGCTATTTGATTAAACAAAGTGATGGCCAAAGGGTTATTAAAAGCAAATCCGAAATACAGAGAACAGACTGACTAGTTTTCTACATACCAACATCTAGGGCGTAACTCCCCTTTTAGCCCGGCCATATAAGTATCAAAACGACATTGAGGTGTTGGGTAGCTTAGATTTGTTGCTTCGACCACAGACTCATCTGGCGTATCTATTCGCGGATGTTTATGGCCCCAATTGTTTGCCAAAAACTCTCCAACAGCTTTTGAAGCCTCAATGGCCCTTTCCTCTATATTCTTCTTATCAAAGATTGCAAGAGCCTTTCTTATACAATGTTTTGTGGCAAAGTAGTCTGCTTGTCCCTCTGCTGCAATGAAATCGTTTTCATTTTTAAGAGGATGGCCAGCATAGAGGTGTCCAAGTTCATGGCATACCACTAAGGCCAAGGCATCACGATTTAGTTCTCTTCTATGGGCCATGCCCCTATATACAAGTACTTGAGCAGAGTCCCACCTTCTGGCCAATGCCTGATCATAAGTCGGATCAATCCAACTCGCGTAGGTTAAAAGCTTTTCGTTAAAAGAGTCAGCAAGGTAGGAAAACTCCTCACCCATTTTCTCTACAGTTCTTTGAAATACCCTTTTTGAAATAACAGGATATTTGGTTGTTCGATTGCTCTTATAGTCAAAGTTTTTAAAAGAGGCCAAGCTTGAACTTGTGCTAAGTATAAGAATTAGTGTGAATAAATAGTTCATCCTAACATCCTAAACTTAGGAAACATCTTATCAAGTATCATTTACTTACAATCCAATTTGACTCATATCAGTATTTTTAGCAAAAAAACCATTAAATTGCCTAAATATTTTGGCAATGCCGGTTTTTAAGGGGTTAAAGATCAACCCTAAAGTCCCGATATTACTACAGGGAGTGCTTTTTATCTTAACCCATTTTAAAGTTTTCTTAACGAAAGGAATGACTATGAAGATATTAACACTTCTAACATTATCTACCATAATTAGTGGCTGTATTGAAGGTGGCCCAGAGGTTGAAACAAAACTAACTGAAAGTGCTAAGTTTTCCTTCTCACTTCCAGACAAATATTTTGCTTATGGCACAGATTCCATAAGCTTTAATCTTTCAAGGATTGAAGGAGAAGGTGCCCTTAAAGAGAGCAATATTGCTCAGTCCACCTCGGGTTCGGCAGCTTGTGACATATCTATTTCAAATGCCTCAGCAGCAACACCATCTATTACACTGTCCAATTGCTCTGGAAGTGGAAGTTTGACACTTGATTACCTAGGAGAGAAATCATTTCCTGTGCTTATTGACAACTCAAACGACGTTCAACTAGATGGACCCTTTGATATTGTCATCACCAACAATGAAAAAACCGCCTATGTGGCCGACACCAAGCTAGATGCTGTGCTTTCAGTCAATCTCGACACAGGAGAAACAGCCGAAGTATCAAGTGCATCAAAAGGTAGTGGGACTAATATTACAAACCCTACAGGTATCTTTCTAAATGGAGCTCAAACAAAGCTTTATGTTGTTGATAGCAATGTAGACGCCGTTTTTGAAATAGATATTTCCACAGGAGATAGAACTATAGTTTCAAGCAACTCTGTTGGAACAGGTACATCATTAAGCTACCCTACAAGAATTGTTTTAAACAACGCTGAGGATAAGGCCTATTTATGCGAAAGAGATGGCAACAGAGATATCATCGAAGTTGATTTATCTACTGGAAACAGAACACTAATTTCAAGTAACTCGTTAGGCACTGGACCTTCCATGGATATACCTTACGGCCTACAGATTAACAGTACAGACGATAAGCTGTACCTTGCAGATAGAGATACAAATGCCCTACTCGAAATAGATATTACCAGCGGGAACAGGGTAACAATCTCGGATGCCAGCACAGGTTCTGGCCCAGGTCTGAACAAGGCACACGGTTTAAGATTGAACTTTAATGATACAAAGGCCTACATCAACAACTCAAACAATGACTCGATCCTAGAAGTTGATTTGGTAACTGGCGATAGAAAGACTATCTCAGACAAAGTCTCAGTTGGTAGTGGTCCTAACTTAGAAGTTGCACTGGGTATTGAACTAGGTGCTTCAGAAGATAGTGTTTATGTAGTGGATACAGGATCTTCAATTGAAGGAATTATTAAAATAGATATCAATAGCGGTGACAGGAGCTTTAAAACGAGGAAGCACTAGTGCTTCCTCGCTCAATTTATTTTAATTCAATTCTTCGCAATATGCTTTACTTGTAACTTCCGAGTATTTTTCATTAACAGAGATCGGTAATGCTGTATGTCGATAAATTACATAAATAGCAAAGTCACAATATAGGGAACCATCGGCAGATTCAAACATAAATTTATGCTTCATGCCACTGTTATCCTCTTCACTAATTCCAAGATCTTCTCTTATGCCTTTTTCCTTTGAAGTTATGTGAATTAGCTCCACTTGCCCACCAGAAAGTTTCTCGATTTCCTTCATTTCTTTTTTATAAATTTTAAGCTTGCTTACAGCTTGCATTGCCTGTTCATTTTTTGGCAATTTGATTCTTTCAGCATTTGCTAAAAAAGATGTACATAGAGCGATTAAAAAAATAATGTTTTTCATGTTTAATCCTTTTACGCTTTAGCGCTTTAATTATTTGTCTTCTACATAGATAAAAATTTCTTCGCTATCAATGGATGCGATGTCACCCTGTCCTTTACACTTCCATGTATTATCTTTACATGTATAGTTGAATTGCTCAGCAACCGTTTGTCTTCCTAGGCTTACATGGCTGTATTCATTTAGAACAGGAATTGAAACAAACTCAATAGGATGGTTCACATGGTTTGGCCCTTTAAGAATCACATCTGAAAGCTTGTACGTACAAAAACCATTTTTAACTTCTTTATCAACAACAATCTTTCCTGTAGATGGAATTCTTGCTGGTGCATCAGGTTCAAAATCCTTCTTAGAAACAAAAGACCCGTTGTGCAATTTACCACAGAACATACCTGCGGAAGAACTGTAAATAACTTGATACTTATTTAGTCTAACGCTATTTGAGTTATCTTGAACGTTAATAGTAAATGTATCGCCAGCAAATGCAGCTGCAGAAGATAGAGAAATTAGTAATGCAAAAATTCTTTTCATAATATTTTCCTTTACGTGTTGGTTATAGACTAATTAAATCTCCATCTGTGACGTTTCTCAATGTCTCTGAAAACTTTACATACCCTTTCTCTGTACTGTTTACAAAGCACTCATTATAGAAACCACAAACTGTCTATTTTTTTGACACACTGATATTTGCTACACTGTACATTCGGTTAAACCTTAGATCATGGAATAATTCACGCTGAACTTAACATAAGGATTAATAGTGGAATTGCCTCCTTAGAAAAGAGACTGGAGATCATTAGAAAGGCCAAGAACAACAAAGAAATTGAATACTTTATATATGCTTTAGATGACTCTTCCAAAATCCTCACAGCGGAACTGGTTAAGGCGGCCGAAAGAGGCGTTAAAGTTAGAGTTCAGGTTGATAAGTCCTCAACTGTTTTTCAACAGGATGAATATTATGCTCAGGCCCTCAAAGAGGCCGGCGATCTTGGCTTTTAAACCTTCTGCTATAAAAAAGGTTGAATAATTACTGTTTTAAAAGATAAAAGTTTGGCGCTTGCAGGCTGTGCCCTAGTAAGTGCCATCTTTGCCCTGCACTATTCAATAGCCCGTGAGATACTTGATTCAGGTGTCTCTCCCTACGCACTATCTTCGTGGAGAGGAATAGTTGGCGGTGCCCTTATTCTACTTTATTTTAAAGACAAACTCGAAATACGGCATGTAAAAACAAACTTCCTACCTCTTCTTATGGTGGCATTTTTAGGTTTTTTTATTAACCAAATCTTTTTTATGAAGGGACTCAAGCTGACCAGCACAGTAAATGTCGCCCTTCTATCAAACACACTACCTATTATCTCATTATTGTTTGCTTTAGTTACTGGACAAGAAAGGGCCACTCCCCCAAAAATAGCAGGCGTTACGATTTCATTTTTTCTAATTTGCTACCTAATCCTTGGAAACTCAAAAGCTTCTAGCATTGAATTTTTAAACCTTGGAAACACTTTAATCCTGTTGAATGTTTTGGCCTTTTGTGGAGCTTTCATTGTTGGCAAAAGGCTTTTAAACAAGGACTTTCCATTCGAATTATTGGCAGGGAAGATGCTCTTAGGAGGCGGAATTCTAATGCTTTTTATGGCAAAAGAGAATATGCTGGATATCCCCACCTATTCCGCTCTAGGTCTTAAAGAGTTTCTTTATGTAACTTTCGAAATTATAATTTCTACCTCAATGGCCTACCTTTTAAATATTTGGACCCTAGAGCAGCTCGATGTGACGAAGGTTACATTTTTTATATACCTACAACCTATGATAGCTTCAATAGCAACCTTCTTTATGCACGGGACAACTCCGGCCCCTCAGTCTTGGTTGATCTACGCAGGAATTATACTTAGCGGGTTTATGGTTCTACGTCCAAAAAGTGTTAAAAAGATTGTCTAGGCCTTGTCTATTGAAACAAAGTACCTTAAGCGCTACCTTAATCCTCTATTTAATAAATTTAAAGGAGTACTGTGAACTTTCCAGAAGATCTTAAAGAATATTTGAGCGAAGATTTCCTTGTAACCATAGCAACAAGCTTTTTACAGCTAATTTTGGTCTTTGTATTGGCCATAGTTCTTTTGAGGATTGTGAAGTTTGTGATCGACAGATGGAAAGAGAGGCTAAGCCTAAAAAGGTCTGCCGCACATCCAGACGAAACTGATATTGAAAAAGAGAAAAGGCTTGAGACTATAACAAACCTTGTTAAAAAGGGACTCAACATAGTTGTAATATCTGTTGCTATTCTTGTGGGTCTTCAGACAGTGGGTGTTAGTATTGGGCCACTTCTCGCGTCAGCAGGGGTTCTTGGATTGGCCGTTGGTTTTGGCGCCCAGAATATGGTTCAGGACGTCATTAGTGGATTCTTTCTTTTATTCGAAGACCAGGTTCGTGAAGGCGACGTCGCAGTTATCAATGGCCAAGGCGGTCTAGTTGAGCAAATAAATTTTAGAACTATAGTTCTTAGAGACATGGCCGGGACTGTTCACTACTTTAGAAATGGCTCCATAAACACTGTTGCCAATATGACAAAGGGCTGGTCTGCAATGGTTTTTGAAATTGGAGTCGCCTACAAAGAAGATTTGAATAAGGTAATGGAAGTCATGAAGCAATCCTTTGGAAAACTAAAAGCAGATGAAAGCTTTGGACCCAAGATTCTCGAAGACATCGAAATATTTGGATTAGACAGTTTTGGCGACTCGGCCCTTGTTATTAAGGCGAGAATAAAAACAACCCCATTAGAACAGTGGGCAGTAGGCAGGGCCTATAGAAAGATTATTAAAGAAGATTTTGACAGAGAGAATATTGAGATACCATTTCCTCATCAATCAATTTACTTCGGAGAGGCCTCCACACCGTTTAATGTAAACATAACTAAAGAGTCTTAATCATATCTTTGCCTGTGCAATCTCATAGTTGATTTTATTCAAAAGATCTTGAGATTGCACCGGTTTTGCCAAGTGGTCAGTAAAACCAAGCCTTTTACACTTTTCTACATCTTCTTTCATGCTGTGAGCACTTAATGCAATTATGGGAGTCTGAATTCCAGCACTTCTAATTTTTCTGGTGGCCTCAAAACCATCTATCCTTGGCATTTGAAGATCCATAAGAATTAAGTCATATTTTTTATGCTTAAGCTTGTTAATGGCCTCAAGCCCGTCAATTGCAAATTCTAAATCACAATCAATACTTTTAAGATATAGCTTTATCAGGGTTTGATTCTCTAAAATATCTTCGACTAATAGAATCTTTGCCTTTCGAAGGTTTGGGTACTTGTCTTGCACGCTTTGTTCCATCACAGCCTCCTCAGGAATCCACAGCTCAAAGACCGACCCCTTTCCCGGAATTGAATTAACTATATTTACATCCCCGCCAAGTGCCTTTGCCAGGCCCCTAGAAACCGCCAACCCCAGGCCGCCACCTCCATGAGCTCTTGTCATAGATTCATCGGCCTGGGAGAAGGGGTCAAACACTCTTTTCCACTCCCCAAAGGGAATGCCTATGCCGGAGTCCAAGACTTTGAACGCCAACTTTCTATCGTTTGAATAATATATTTTGAGTAATACCTTTCCTTTCTCTGTAAACTTGATTGCGTTTCTTAAAAGATTTGAAAGGATTTGCTTAAGCTTTTGAGCATCAGTGAATAGCTTTTGTCCTTTAACTACCCTATAATCCAGGCCTAGTTCCAAGTTTTTTTCCTCGGCCAACTCCCTACTCTCTGAAAGGACTTCTTCCACCAAAGGATAGAGCATAAATTCTTCACTCTGTGCTCTTATAGCATTTGCTTCAAGCCTGCTCATTTCCAATAAGCTTTCCACTATTCTTGTAAGAGACTTTCCATGATTTTGAATGCCATCAAAAAGCTCGGCACGCGCTTTCTCATCAAATTCTCCACTATTCATAAGCCCTGCATAACCCATAACAATGTTAAGAGGGTTTTTAATTTCATGTGAGATATTTGCCAGGAATTGAGATTTGGCCACTCTTGCAGCCTCGGCCTCCATCCTATACTTACGAATTGTTTCTTGAAGCTTTAATTGCGGAGTCAGATCTTTTATAAAAAGTGCGCATCCGGCCCTAGTGGATCTTGAAGAAAAATCAACCCATGGTCTTGCTCTAAATGACAATCTAAGTTTGCTGCCAAGACCACTTTTCTGAACCGTATTAAAGCGAACCTCTCTTCCCTCGCTAATGCTAGCTTTTATTCCACGCAATACAGTGCTGCGCTCGCTTTCTTCAAAAAGGTCAAAGAAATTCTGTTGGACTAAGTTTTGAATGTTATAAAGTTTTTCTGCGGCGGGATTAACATCACACACAACACCATTACTTTCAATAATGATAATCGGCTCTTCAACACTTTCAAAAACACCTTGGTGTTGAAGAGGCACTTGGTTTTGGGGAATGATGATTTTTTGTTTCATAAGCCTACTCTTACTTTTCCCAACTTTAGGAAAATTTCAGTAGTGCTTATTACATTAAAGGTTTTGTCGCTATCTTTTGATGCTTGACATCAAATAGACAAGAATTATTTACATTGATGATTAATCTATATTCAACTCATCCAGATAATACTTCATTCTTTTAGAATCATCTTTGAGTCTTTTTATTTGTTTTTGGATATTCGCTGCCAATTCCATAGGCTCGTCCAAGTAGCTTGATGTAAAGTCCCATGGCCTTGAATGTGCGTGAATATAATCTTCTTGCTCAGCTTCCTCGTCTACAAATAGATCGTCAAGTTCTCCCTCGGCCAAAAGTTGGGCCAATGGATCGTCTTCCAAGTCTTCAGGGAAGTTCTTACTGGCAGGGTGAGAGATATCATTAGGAATCTCTCCAAAGCTTACCTTAATCACATTTTCATCTTCAACTGTTGTCGCGTTCTTCATTTTAAATTGCTTCTCCAATAATAATTAATTTCAGGCATGCCTGAGCTCTTAATAATGTTAAACAATTCTCTAACGCAGCGCCACCTTTAGGGCCTTTAAATGTAAATATTATCCTTATGAAAATTTAATGATCACTAAGTAGTTATTGTTTATAAAAAAAAATATAATAAAACACCCTAAATGCTTAATTTTCTTCAGAAAGTGCCGACACAGTAAATGGCGGTAAAAAACTATGTTGTACACTTACAACCCTAAAGACAAAGAAAACATTCCTACTATCATATGGTTATCTATGATCTTCATGGGTGTCGTATGGACTGCAGTAGAGGCTCCTCTTAGCTTTGTTCTAGGTTATATCCCTGAAGTGCCAAATTTGGCGTTTGAGGCCCTCTTAAGCTTAATTTTTATAGTGGATGTTGCTCTTAGGCTTAAAGGAAAGCTAAAACTTCCAGAGAATCTCAAGTGGGACTCTCCAGAGGTCTTTGAGCCAAGGCCATATTCAAAATCAATCTGGTTTCCCATTGATTTGATAACCTGCCTGCCATTGGACTTAATCGTATACTACTCAGAAGCAGGGCTATCCTGGGAGTTACTAGTAGCACTACGGCTTGCAAGGTTGGCCAGATTAACAAGGGCCAGAGACCTTATAGGACTAATGGATCACCTGCCAAAAGCTGTGCGTGCCATTATTTTCATAACAGGAATATTCCTGGCGATCCACTTCATCTCATGTGGCTGGATGCTTTTAAATCCAAGAACGGACTTGGATCCCGTCTCCTACTACAACATTTCATTGTACTGGACTATAACAACACTTACCACTGTAGGTTACGGCGATATAGTTCCTCAAACTAATATGGCAAGAATCTTCACTATGGGTGTCATGCTAATTGGGGTTGCAACCTACGGTGTTATTATTGGTAACTTTTCGCGAATGATTATGTTGGCCGATAGGTACAGGGAAGAAAGAAAAGAAAAGATGGCAGGTCTAAACCAATTTTTAAAATTCTACAACATTCCAGCTAGCCTACAGCGACAGGTCTTTTCCTTCTACAACCATCTAATTACTCAGAACATCTCTGAGCAAGATACAAGAATCATTAACGAATTGCCCCAAGCACTTCAAAATGAGCTGGCCGTATATATGAAAATTAAACTCATAAGAAATGTGCACATATTCAAAGACTGCTCTACACCTTGTTTAAAACTTATTGCACAAAAGCTGGAACAAACCTATCTCTCACCAAACGAGTATATTGTAAAAAAGGGTGAAGTTGGAGAGGAGATGTTCATTATTGGCCATGGAGAGGTAGAAGTATCAATGGGTGAAAAAGTAATAGCACAACTTAAGGCCGGTCAGTTTTTTGGTGAGATCGCTCTTTTAGAAGACACTATTCGCTCTGCTGACGTGATGGCCAAGGCCTATTGCGACCTTTATACATTTAAAAAAGAAGATTTCTTAGAGGTTGTGGCCAAGTATCCAGATTTAGGTCAAAAATTCAAGGAAACCTACAATAAAAGAAAGAGTGACAAAGTTGATCTGAATAAGGCAGCCTAGACAAATTTTCCCAGTCTTAATTTGTATATTTTGTTTATGGCAGAATATACTCATGAAGCCAAACTGCTCAAAATGCAAACATTACTATATCACTTTCAACCAGGACACTCCTCGCGGTTGCAGGGCCTATAGAATTCAGAGTGCTTCCTCTCCTCTTCAAGTCATAAGAAATGCCAACAGTGGTCAAGACTGTCTTGGATTTGAACTCAAAGATCGAGAAAAAGAAAAGAAGAAAAAGGATTTAAACGATCCAAGATACTGGCAGGCCTAAGAGTTTTGCTCAAATAAAGTTGGGCCTCTCTTGTGAATCACACCACCACCCAAACAAACCTCTTCTAGATATAGAACAATTGATTGTCTTAAGGCTATCGCTCTTTGTGGAGTATCAAACTCAACCCTATAAATTCCATCCTCGTGATAAACAGTACAACTTTGATCTGGCTGTCTATACCTTGCCTTAGCTTTACATTTAAGTGGAAAGCTTGGTGCCTCTCCCACCCAGCTTGGTTCATTAAACCATAGTGTTTGAGAGAAAAGGGCCGGATGCGTCTCACCTTCAACTACATATACTGTGTTCGTCTCCACATCCTTGTCTGCAACAAACCATGGACCACCGGGACCTCCAATGCCAAGACCTTTCCTTTGCCCAATTGTATAGAAACAATAACCCGAATGGGCACCCATTTTTTGGTTATTTTCCAGGTTAACAAACTCTCCCACCTGAGACTTTATATAGTTGGACAGGAACTCTTTAAAGTTTCTCTCCCCAATAAAACAAATACCAGTACTGTCTTTTTTAGTGCTGGTTGCAAGCTCAAAGTCCTTGGCAATCTCACGCACTACCTTCTTAGGAAGCTCACCAACGGGGAATAGGACTTCATCCAATACTTTTTCTTGCATAGTATACAGAAAATAAGTTTGATCTTTACCCTTGTCCACACCTTTCACTAATTGAGAATGGCCATCCTCGACTACCTTTCTACAGTAGTGTCCAGTTGCGAGAAAGTCCGCCCCAAGTTCTTTGGCCTTTCTAAAGAAGACATTGAATTTAATCTCTTTATTACACAAGATATCAGGATTGGGAGTATGGCCTTTTTTATACTCATCTAAAAAACTTGAAAACACCTTGTCCCAATATTCCTTTGTGAAGTCCACCGAGTAGTATGGCACATCAATTTTTTCACAAACTTTAATTACGTCTTTGAAGTCTTCTTCAGCAGAGCATACTCCATTCTCATCATTTTCTTCCCAATTTCTCATGAAAAGACCAATTGTATTATAGCCCTGAAGTTTAAGTAATAGAGCACTAACCGAAGAGTCGACTCCGCCACTCATACCACAGATCACAGTTTTCTCTTGGTTCAATTCAAATTGCTCCAATGAGAGTTCAATACCGTATTTTTCAAGATGCTTTCTAGATAGTTCAAAGTCCATGGGACTTTATACTCGCCTGACAAGTGGATTACAAGGTTTTGGAAAAGAATTTAGCGCTTTAGAACCTAAATAGCGTGGGTGCTGGTTTTGATTGATCTTCGTCAACATCATTATCTTCAAAGCTTTTAACGCGATTCACCAACTCAAAGTCACCTCTGGCCCCAACAAGGGCCCAACCAATGACTCGTCCGCTACTGGAGGCATTTTCGTATAAAACCACAGCTTCATTCTCAACAAGAGGGTAGGCCGGCTCATAGAACTGGATAAAAGCACAATCATTGTTCTTGAAGAAAAGATCTGCTTTAGCAAATTTTTTAGAATATTTAAACTTCACAAAGCACTGCATAGGTCCTGATCGGTCAAGGCCCTCAACCGTAGAAAGTCTTGAAAGCTGAGCTCCGGAAAACCTAAGTCTTTCTCCTTTTCCTATTAGCAGCGAAGAGCTTGCATAATCAAAGGCCACAACCTCCAAGTCCTTGTCAATGTGTCCGCCACCTTTTAAAAAGGGCTCTTTTTCTGTGATGTAGTAATTGGCCATTCCGGCGTGCTCTCCAATGGTGGTACCAGACTCAACATTAATTGCATTGCCTTGCCTAATTAGAGACTTTGGGACTCTGTCGGCAATTATCTTTTTAGAGGACCTTCTTGAGCTGAAACAGAAGTCTGTCATCGCCATAGGATCAGAGATAGGAAGTGCAAAATGTTTAACGTATTTTGCCACTTCTTTTTTACTTAGCTCACCCAATGGCAATAACAATTTCTCCAACACATAATTGGGAGTTCCGGCCAAAAGAAAAGATTGATCAGAGTTTTCTTCACCAGAGGTACAAATATAGTGATTTTTTGATCTTAGGTTCATCCTAACTTTGGCATAATGTCCGGTAGCAATGAAGTCTGCCTCCAAATCTTCCATTTTACTATACAGAACCTTCATGCGCGTTCTGGTGCAATCAAAGCATGAGCTATTTGCCTTTCCGAGCAACTTATTGGATACAAGATTATCTACGACTTCTTCCTCAAACCTTGGTCTGGCATTAGTCGCGTAAAAAGGTATGTTTAAAAATTTACATAAATTTTGAACGGTGTCCAAATCGCGTATATGGCATGCTGGAAGATACTTAGAATCATCCACAATATCATCACTTACAGTTACGATAGACAGGCCTATCACCTGCATTCCTTGTTTTTTAAGTAGAAATGCCGCCATGGCAGAATCCATCCTGCCCGTCATTCCAACAACGACCTTCTTACCTGCCAAATTTGATCGACTATCCATATATGTAAATACTCCAACTCTATTATGCCCTAAAGCATTGACTCAAGGAAATGGGAAAAAATGACGACAAGTATCACAATGACTGATTTAAAAGTTCTACATTCACCAGAGATTTATTTGTTCAATTCTGAGCAGAGACAATTTGGTGCGAATGTACTTAAAGACTTTCTATACTATATAAAGTTTACGGGTAAAAAAGGTCTTATCAATTTCTCTTTCTCAGCAAACGAGGATGGCCTTCACCAAAACCTAAGCATAAAAGAGAATTATATTTTAGACGCAGTTCCAAGCTCTCTAATAAAAAACAGCGAAGACAACTTTATTCATACCTCAGAGAATTTAACCAACCCTCATTTAAAGGATCTAATTGCCAGAACCAACTGTATAGAAAGGCTAGTAAAAGATCTTGAAAGAGAGGAAAGAAAGTTGGTTGGGATCGTTAAAACAATTCTGTCCAACTCGGAGTACATCTTCATGGACTCTCCAGATAAGTTTATTTCCCCTGAAACCTTGGCAATAATAAAAGCAGCATTGGAGTATGAGAGCTCTCACAATAACAGAAAGGTATTTCTCAAGGCCGCAACAAAAGAAAGATGGCTAGATATTGTAACACACTGGATTTCAAAAGATGAGAGTGGCAGGTTTACAAAGAGTAAGAATCAACTCCTTTCCAAACCTAATAATCAAACTTCAAATGTAGTAGAATTAAAGAAGGCCAGTTGATCTAATTCTTAACGGCACAATTGACCTTAAAGCCTTTTCCCGTAAATTTATTCATCGCTTTTACCCTAATTTGCAGTATCCGATCGGAAAATACCACATCAAAGCTAGATGTTTCTGGCCTATTAACAAGCTTCTCAATCACAAGCTCACCCATCGTATTCTTAGGAGCGTTCTCAACTCGGTGGCAATCAAGTTTATAGTTTTCTTTTGTGTTTTTATAAAAGGTGGTTGCTTGGATCATGTCTGATCGGGAGTACCCGATCAATGGTAAAAGAGACTGTTTAAAAAGCTCAGGCTCAGCCTCATTAAGACTGTGCAGCGTCTTAAACAAATAGTTGCTTAAATCATATAGTCCATTGAGAAACACTGCCCTAAGCTCAGGAGACAACTCTCCCGGAAGCTCAGATAGCCCATTCTCGCGCCATTCTTCGAAAGTTTCACTTGGAGCAACTGCGGCCTTGTCGCACAACTCGTATGCCATTGCCTGGTAGCGCTTATCAAAGTATAGGCTAAACTCCCTTTGAGCACTCTCCGCCTGCTTAAACTTTGAAAAGTATTTATCCAAAAAACTTTTAATACCAGCACTTTTAGTATTAACGAATGAGCCTGCTTTAGAAAGCTTAACACTGACAAAAGCGTCAGTTGAATTTTTAAGCTTCAACAAGAGATCGGCCTCCCCCATTTCATGCTCTTTATCGGCGGCATTGGTTTTCCCAACAATCAAAACTTCTTCCAAGTTAGAGTCCAAAGAATTTTGAATCTCTTCACCAAGGCCTTGAGCAAGATTGGAAAGATCTATCAAAAGCCATGGATAGTATTCACGAATAAAGGCCTCTTGTTGCGAAAGCATAGTGAAAAAATCTTCACGCAGCTTACTCATGAAATTGGACTCTATGCCGTTTAGCCGCGCCAGATGGTGGCCAGTCAAAAACTCGTAAAGATTTCCCTTATACTCATTTAGAAGCGCCTCTGTCCTCTTAGATGCCGACATAGAAACTAGTTACTCCAGTGAGCTTCTTCTAGAGAATCTTCTTTTTCAGGTAAACCTTTAAGTAGCCTTGGAGAGCTTTGAATTAAAACTTCAAAAGAGACTCTGTTGGCGTATTTGCTAATTTGGGAGATAGAAGAGTAGGTCAAATATGAGTCGTCGTGTTTTGGACTATTTGGGATCATATCCTTGTGGTATTGATTTGCAGTAATATCGTGTAGGAGAGCACTTAGGGCCGCATCTCCAGCGCCATTGGTGTTCTTTATTGCTACTGGGCCGCCTTTGAATGGATTAACATGAGTGTAGATCTTTACTGGCTCTGCACATGCACTTTTTCTCATTGAGCGAGAGTATTCAAAAGCATTATAATTCACGATTGATTTCGTTACTAGCGGATCTTTTGTAGCTCTTAGGTTCTTTTTATCACAGTAGGCTCCAACGTAGAGACCGCGACTACCGGCAGTAAGCAAGCACATATCTACAGTCTCTAGGATCTGATCCAAGGCAAGAAGTGGGTCTTCAATACCAGTAAAGGCCATAGCTTCTTCTTGATTCATCGCTAAACAGGTTGCATGTTTTTTAGAGAACTCTTTCAAAAACTCAAGTTTCTCTTCAACTAAACTACTAGTGCCAAGAGATAACACAACTGGAACACCATGCTCCTTTGCGACCTCGCAGGCCTTAACAGTTGCCCTGTAAATAGCATCTTCTTGTCCTCTAAGAGTATATGCTGAAAGAAGAAGTGCACATGACTTTTGAATAACTTTTTCAGGAATGTATTCTTCTGTTAGATCATCCATACAGCCTTTGCTAATGGCAAAAGTTCTTTCATAATCTGGTGTAATAAAGCATAAGGCACGGCCCATTGGCTTTTCACTGGGTTGGAGGTAGCTCATATCAACAAGGCCAGAAGTTTTTGACAAATATTTAAATGCGTAATCCCCAACCTCAATCTGTCTTTTGATTGCTCCAAGGGCATAGCAATTGGCATCGCTTAAAACTGCAAAGTTATGAAGAGTATTTCCAACAGCTCCACCAGGAAACTCCCCTCTAATTTTTCTGTTATCCCTGGCCCACTGGTACACTTCCTCAGCAGTATCGTCATCAATCAAAAAAGATTGTCCTTTGGGAAAGTCATACTTTTCTAAAAAACTATCATCAACCTCAATCTCAATATCCACGAGCAGTTGATCAATTCCAACGACATATACATCTCTTGAGAGGAGTTTAGGTTCAGCGATGTCGCTTCTCCCCTTTTCGGTTACAGGAAAATAGTGTTTTTTGTCCCGGCGGCCAGGAAATTTCATGGAGACTCCATATGTATGCGACGCCCATCTGGTCGCGCGTAAGGTATTTTTAGCAGAATTAAAATAGCACGGACCTTCAAACCTCGCCAGAATTATGGTAGTTTTTTCATATGAATGTCTTTGAAAAACAAAAACTTGCGCAACAGAACCAAATCTTTGACTACTACCCTCCAAAAAAGAAATATATTGGAGCGGTTTCAATACCTCATTCAGGTGAAGTCATCCCTGAAGAGTTCAAAGAGTACCTCATAGACGATATTAAAGCACTCTGCCAAGACGTAGACACCGCTGTTCACAAGCTTATAGACATTGAACAACTCAATGATGTGGGCATTGCTGTTATCAAAGCAAATATCCACAGAGTATGTGTGGATCTAAACCGTCCAAAAGAAACTGCTGCCCTCAACTGGCAAAAAAACTCCCATGGTATTGAAATTGTTAAAAAAGAACTAGATGAAAAGACTAGGGCCTTCTTAACTCAGAAATACTACGCCCCCTACTATGAAATGTTAAAAGCCCTTATTAACGAGTTACAAAGGGCACATAAAAGGCCTTCATTTATAGACCTTCACTCAATGCCCTCCTCTCCAACAGAGTATCACTTGAAGATCAACCCTAACCAAGAAATGGATAGGCCAGATTTCTGTGTCTCTGACATCGAGGGTAAGTCCTGTGAAAAAGAGTTCATTAATTTTGTCTGTGAAAAGCTATCTGCCCACTATTCAAAGGTATACCAAAATAACCCATATTTTGGCGGCCATGTCACCCGGCACGTTGACGCCACTTTTCCTGACACCAATAATATTCAGATTGAAATCAAACGAGGCATATACCTTGATGAACCTAAGAGAACCGTAGATGAGTCTTTGGTCAACAAGCTTCGTCCGGCCTTGACAACAAGTTTAATTGAGACATTTCAGAGGTTTGCATAAGTAACCACTATTTACACGATTTCATATAATACCTTTTCCTTTTTTGGTTAGTAGTGTAAAAGCCTCCTTATAAAAAACTATTAAAGGAGAATATATGAAATCTTTGTGTGCTTTAATCCTAGTAATGATGAGCTCTGCAGCTCTTTCTGACGCTAGAGTTATTTATTCTGGAAGAGTTGTGGATCAGAACGATGCAAAAGTTGAAGTAACTGGCGATGCTGCCAAAGTTCTAAGGGAAACAATTTCTAAAGGTTATGTTAAAACAACTGCTGATACTCTTGAGATTGAAATTAAAACCCAAGGCAGTGATAGATTCCACAGCAGACCATATGTTTCTGGTTCTATTGTTTGCCAAAGAGCTGAAGACAGATGTCTAGTTGACGGTACTAGCCTAACTGTAAATCAAGGAAATACTTATCATGACCTTGAAAACAGATCTTATGTAACGGTTATGGGCCTTGGCACTTTGAAAGAGTTAGACACTGCTAATTACTTCAACTGCAGAGCTTACTACAACAACGTTTCATGTGAATTTGATCTATAGAAATAATTTGAATAAAGGCCAGCTCTTTAGCTGGTCTTTTTTTTTGCACCTAATCCATAATCATGCGGTTTGGACTAATTCTCTTATTCTTCTTTGAACTCTCCACTCTTTCTTTATATCTTTCTTCTTGAGAAAGAGAGCGAACCTCGGTTTCAACCTTCCTATTTTTAATCTTCTTTATTTCTCTGGCATTTTCGAGCTCTATATTTCTTTGTAGAAGAATTTCAGGATCAACCTCAAGACCTTCGACAAGCCTATTTGTAAAGACTTTGCCATACTTTTTAGATGCAAACTCATATAAAGCTTTCAACTGTTTCTGATTGTCCTCACCCCTCTCAAGCCAGTAAATCATCTGTTTTAGATACTCCCGATTTTCAAGGTCATGACTAAAGGCCGACATCAAATAGAACATCCCCTCATGATCAACCTTCTTTTTAAAAGGCAGTGCTTTAAATTCTTTATAAATGATTGAAGCGAGGGATTTAGATCCAGGACGAAATTCAATATCTTGCAAAAACTTATACCTCAAGACATTTGAGTCCCTATTGTTTTTTTCTGTCATGATTAAATAGCTGTATACAACACCTCTAGTTCTGGTCATGACAAGCTCAGTAATATAGTCTTTATTTTTCGAAGGCAGCCTTATAATACCAGTAGTTTCATTCAAGGATCCAAATGACATAATGCTATTTGGAAACAATTTTAGCCTTAGTTGAAGAATATATAAGTTATATGCCATCTCTGAGAAAGGAATGTTCCACTCCCCGATTTGCTTGCTAAACATATCTTTCCAAACTTGCTCAGAACTCTTGTTCTTAAGAATTCTTGCAACGACAGGCAACTTAAAAAGCTCTTGAGAGCGAAGTTCTGAATTCATGACTGCATTTGAGACGAAGAATATTTTGGAAATCTCTCTGAGCCCAGTTCCATAAACGGTTAGCCCAAGCCTCGTCCTTTTGTTGCTCTCATCGTAATCAAGAATTGGGGCCACGTAATAAAAAGGGTTTTTAACCGGAAGTGGTACATACGTATCTTTTAGTTGGAATTTTTGCCATAGATCTTCATTGCCAATATTTGGGACTTCTAGGTCAACTTTGTTTGGGGAAAGCATAATAGGTGAAAAGTCATCCACATGGTACCAACTCGACTTATACCCGCCCTTAATTGTTTTATTATACATATAATATGGCAGGGCAAAGACAAACGCCCCAGCGGCTATAAAAACTGAGAAAAATAAAGTAGTTACAATTATAATTTTTTTCATAGAACCTTAATTTATACGCACTTGATCGGCACCAAAAAAAATTAATTAAATTTCCATCACTATACTCCGATAAGTTTATTGGAGGATCTATGAAAACACTTTTATTTGCTACATTATTCTTGGCCTTCGCATGCGATATGCCTAAACAGACAAGATACCCGACGACTTCAACTTACGACAGTGGCGTAAGTGGAGTGGATAGTGTTTTCACAGACGGTTCATCTGGTGATAGTTCTACTGGTGATAATACAAGTGAGGACCCTGTAAGTAACACAACACCGTCAAGGCAAGGCTTTGAGAACTGTAATATTGGCCATAGATATGATGGTGGATCAATTGGAAGTTTTGGAGTGTGTCAGAGCGAACAGGATGAAAGAGTTTTCGCTATCAATTTTGCCCAGGCAGACGTCAGTGTAGGAACATGTCTTATACCTATGCATTACGAGTATGATCAATATCAGAGGGTTGTTTCCCATAATGTAGGAAGAGCTGAGTGTGTACACAATCAGGCCAACACTACCTACTACCCTGTACTGTACAAAAATCAGAACAAGGCAATTAACGCTGTAATGGTTCTGAAGTATTCAAGTCTAAATCCATTTATGCAGTGTTTAAATGCAAAAAATGATTACATTAATGGTCATCCAGGCTGCCTTTATAGCCAGGCCTGCGTAAATCAGGCCGTGCAATATGCAACTACAGTTTGTAATGCATTCAAAAGCAATCACTCTAACCACTACAAGCAAGTACAGTTTTAATTCTTAATAATATCTGAGTAGCGCTCCCCTACAGCATATTCCTTATACAAGGTTTGGTCTGTAGAGGGAAAGCCTATAACGGGAAGTAAGGCCTCTTGGTTCTCAAGCTCTTTCAGCGGAACAGAAATACAGACCACAACATAATAAAATACCTGCCCACGCACTTTGAAACTCTTGATATAAGTTCTTATTTTATCTCCGGCCTCATCTTCCTTTGTAAAGACCTCATCTGGATCTTCAAGACTTTTGGCCATAAATTCATCATAGTCGCCAAAGTTCTCAAAAGGTATATCCTCTTCGCTTCTATTTTGTAGAAGGCTTGCCAGATACTCACTCTTTTTAAGCTCAAGGTCCTCCATGACCTCTGGTGGGAGTTGAATTTCATCCTCTTTAGCTGCTTCTTCTTGGATTTCTTCAGGGGCAGACTTCAAACTATCAACTAAACTCTTTTCGCGATAGCTTTCTACAAGGTTTTCATTTTTGGTGAGGCATTTGAAATAAACAAATGATGGTTCGTTGTCAAAGTAGCTGCAGATCACGATAAATGTGAAAGCGTCCTCATCTTTATTAATCCTAGCAATATGCGTATAAAACTCCTCACCGATACCGTTTTTGGCCAACCAAACTTCATCTGGTGAATACAAGGCCTTCTGGAAAAATTCATGGTTTTGATACATCGGTGCAAGTCCCTCGTCTAGGGCAGCCCCCACTTCTTCTCTTCTTTCAATCTCTTCTCTTTCAAAGCTTTCCATATGAGGAGCATGATAATCCATAATACATTTCTCGGAGCAAAAGGGTCTGTTACTAGATTGATCCACAAAAAGTGCCTTATCCCCGTGGGCTATGGTTTTTCTACATTCACTACATAATATTAACTTCTTAGACACTTTCATCTCCTTGCCTCTGCCATTCAAAGTTTATCACGTTCTGAGAATGTGAAAAAATTAATCAAATTAAAGCAAATTGCGGAAAATTAGTCCTTCTCCAAACTGAAGCATTCCCTGTGTAAAATAGACGGGAGGAGATCACTAATGACAAATACTGAAAGCAATTCAATTAAAAACTACATCGACATGGCCAAAACAGGACACTGCCCTCTATTCTTCTCTGAATGGTTGGATGGACCTCTTCAATCCTCCCAAGCGTTAACTTATAGAAGTGCCAAAAGAAATGTTGGTGAAGTCTTTAGCAAGCTTTCAAAGCACAGAAGCATAGAAAGAAAAAAAACTATGGTGGAGAGCTTTTCAGACCAAGAAAGAGCTGAATTCATCCAGTCATTTTTCAAGTTGGTGGAAAGAGATATTCTACAGGACCTTAAAACTCTTCACTAATGATTAGGTTACTAGGAATCATAGCCCTATTTTCTTTTTCAAGTATGGCCGAGTATCGTGCCTATCAATATGTGATAACACAAAAGATTCAAATGCAGGATCAGCCAGCTTCGTCCATTGTTATAACAACCCTGGACCCCACGAGTTATAGTGCTTACAATGGAGGAAGATCTTTAATTAGCGTGGATCTTCTTAGGACATGGATTTGTCCAGGAAACACCGGCAAAAAAAGTATTTGCCCAAGTCCCTACGCTCAGCTCCCAGCGGAGATTTTACAATGAGTAAAATTGATTACAATTCATCGCTTTCAACACACAGAAAAAATATGAAAGCGCTAAATGAAAAACACAAGAACGAACTTGAAAAAGTTCGCATCAACCATACCAAACAAAAAAACCAACTAGAACTTAGTCAGGCAAAAGAGCTGGTCACTAAAAGAAGTGAAGGCCATAAAAAGCTAATTGACCTAACCCATCGCCAAGAAAAAACTTTAGAAAAGCTAAAAGAGAGCATGGAGAAAACCAAGGCCACCGCCATCAAACGAGAGGATGATGTTCTTGACTCAATTGAGAAGAGTGTAAAAAACCAAAAATTAGAGCATCACGAAAAGACTCAGATCGAAAGAGCAAAACACGATATGGCCATGAATGAGTTGCACCAAAAGGCGCAAATAGAAATGAATCGTCTTCAAAGAGAGATAAATAGCAAGAAGCAAGAGCTATCCCACACCTCAAAGCTTGAAGTAACTCATGAAGAGGCCATAGGCGAGAAAAAACTAAGCATGACCAAAAAGTCTTACCTTAATAAAAAGAATGCTAGCGAAGACAAATATCAAAGAGCTTTGGCACAACAAAAGAAAAACTACCAGGACTTAATAACTAAAGAAGAAAGGAAGTTTCAAAGCGAAATAGTCGGTAAAACTAAAAATTTTCAAGATGAAATTAAACGAATTAAAGCAGATGGAACTTTAAAAAATCAAAAGACTCAAGCTCTCTTTGAAAAGAAATTCCAGGAACTACAAAAAAGCAACGAAGCACTTTTGAAGAAGTTGATATCTAAAAAAAGTGAGATCATCCAAAAGCTTAGAAATGAGGTGCTAGAAACACACACCTTAGACGCCCAAAAAGTTGGAGATCCTTTCTACGCAGTTACTGGCCTTGACCCAATAATTGAAAAAGAGGCCGATCACTACCTAGTAAAGCTAGAAGTTTCTAAAGAGGCAGCATCTGAAGTGGAACTGAACGGACATAAAAGAGACATAACTCTTTCAATGAATAGAAGATTTGAAAACACATCCAACGAAGATAGCGGAGTGCAAAAGCTTAAGCGAGTTGAAACTCTAACAAAAAGCTTTTCTGTAGATCAAATTATTAATGAGAATGAGGTAGAAAAGAGCTACAAGGACGGAGTTTTGACTTTTAAAGTCATGCTGGCCTAATAGTCAATGAAGAAGCTGTCGAAAGTATACTCACCAATCTCAAGGTAAGTTTCCTCAATTTCTCTTACTTCAGACCTTGAACTCCCGGCCACTGCAAACCGTCTCAGATCCTTTAAGGCCTCAATATCACCCTGCCCAACAATCTCAACGGTTCCATTTGGCTTATTTTTAACATATCCACGAACCATTATTTGATTTTGCTCCAAGTGATTTAAAATGCT
Organism: uncultured Bacteriovoracaceae bacterium; assembly: GCA_950070535.1. Lineage (GTDB taxonomy): Bacteria > Bdellovibrionota > Bacteriovoracia > Bacteriovoracales > Bacteriovoracaceae > UBA845. The sequence continues at coordinate 22,119 of CATMLK010000044.1, forward strand.
GTATCTATACCCAACACCTTGAACCCTTCCATGAATTGTCAATCTCATCTCTAACATCAATCCTCCATCTTATTAAAAATATAACATGAAAAAACCTGAAAAACTGATAAAATTCGTTTATGAAAAGGCCATATCTTGTAAACTTCACTGCTGTTGACTCTGATGATCGAATCTCGGTCAAGGCCGCAGTTACAGACTCAAAAACACCCATGGCCGAAAAAAGAACGGGACAAAAGCTGAATCCGACATCTCCCATCCAAAGCATAGGGCTAATTTCTTCCGATGAATACCGAATTAAAGTAGAGGGCCTTGGGGTGGGTCAAAGCGTCATCTTCACTAAGGAATACGAATCCGACAGATTTGGAAACTTTGATTTCGTTATGCCTAATACAGTGATGGGGGAGGCCATAGAGAAAATTCAAGTGTATGAAGTCAGTTACGAACCAGGAATTGAGATTCTGATGGGTTCATACCTCCCATTTAAAATAGAGGATCCCAAAAAAGTAATCATTTCTGACTTTGACAAAACCTTAGTGGACACAAAATATTCTACCGCATGGGAGCTTTTCCAATCTTTAAGAAGCCCTATTCATCATTTTCCAGTAGTTCAAACTAGCTTAGACTTGTTCTTCAAGTATACAGAGGACAAATACCAGCCATTTATTCTCTCCGCATCACCCCACTTCTACGAGAATGCAATTAGAGACTGGCTTTACCAAAACAAAATTTATGCTGGCAACATCTTCCTAAAGGATTACAGAAACATCTTCTCCCTCACTCAGGGAATACTGACTACTAAAGATCTGAAGAAGCAGTCCTTCTACAAATTAAATCAATTGGTAAATATCATCGTCATGACTGGCATACCTGAAGAACTTACTCTTATGGGCGACAGCTTTGAGTCTGACGAGTTCATCTATTTGGTTCTTGCCGCAGTATTAATAGACAGGCACGATCCGTGGCAAGTCTGGAATATAGTGAAGGCAGAAAAAAGTTTTAAACTAACCACAAAACAAAATTTTCACTTCTTGTCTAAGTTCTACAAACTTGGTGAGATGAGTAGAGCATCAAGGGTTAAAAAGCTAAATATTCATATTAGATGTACAAAAGAAAACCTTGAAGTAACAAAGAACAAAACACATCCATTTGAGTTTATCCAAGCTAAAAAATCTTTAGTTGAGTACTATATTGGCTAGGACATCAATGCTTGAGGTGCAAAAAGTAAAATATATCCAATGCTAAGGTAGAGACCAGTCTTATGAAAGTTGGTCCCCCTATCTCCAAGAAGTTTATTAGTAAGAGGCAATTTTTGCAGATTAAATCCAATGATCTCGAGGTAAACCCTAATAGAGGCAAGACATAAGCACACTAGAATTATTTTTGGATCATTAAAAAATTCAATTTGCATCATCGCCTCCGAAGTTTACAATTGTTATATGAACGAAACTGCTCACATACATCTTTTCGGCGATCCCGAAGAAAACTTTTACGCCCTAGGTGCAAAGGACAAAGATTCCTACCAAGAAATTTATGAGCAAATAACCCGCCTGTGTGCTAGAGCCGACTTTCTGGCCCATGCTTTAAAATTAAGCACAGAGCTGGCAGTAAACCTGAAAAGTCGTGGGACAATAAATCTCTCCAAAGAAATCAAAGCATATGCAGAAGGGCTGGAGCGGCCAGTAAATGATGTCTATTTTACGATGCTACTTCCAGAAATTGTTGCTTCGTTCAATAAATGGCTACCAAATCTAATGAGTGTCATACCAGGTTGCTCAAGTTTGTTCACCTATGATCATGAAAATGGTGGTGTCATTCACGGAAGAATTTTAGATTACGCGCTTTCAGGGCCGTTTGAAAAATATGAGAGAAGTGCTCTCTATGAATTTAAAGGGAGATACAAGACTTTTAGCTATGGTTCTTCTGGTCTACCCTTTCCAGGTGTGACCGCCATGAATGAGCGCGGTTTAACTCTGGCACTTCACTATAAGCATGGAAACTATCTTGATTTAAAAGGCGACAGTATCTTCTCTATCGCTTATCAAATTATCAGCTACTGTGCTGACATTCATGATGTGAAGAAGTTTCTTAAAAACTATCCCAGTATGAGTCATTGGGGCCTTTATTTAAGTGATAGAAATGGCGATGTTGCAAGTATTGATGTTCGTGGAAGAGAAGTTCATCAAGAGAAATTCGATTTAAAAGAATACCCCTACCTTTACTTTAATAACCGCCCTCTTTTAAAGGATCCATCTTTAAAAGAGTCTCAACCTTATGGCTCATTGTCCCAGTGTAAAATGAGAAGAGATTCCGTCGTTGAGAAGTTAAAAAAGTGTGATCTAAAAAAACTGGATGATCTTAAAGTTTTAAAATTGTTGTCCCTTGCAGATTCTAAGAAAAGTAACAAGAGCAGCAACTGGAAAATGGGCCCCATCACACCAAGTTCAATTCAATGTGCAAGCTTTAACAACGCCACTATGGAGAGCCTCTTTATTCCAGGTGCCGGCCCTAAGTTTTTTAAAGGTGAGAGATTAAAATATACTCAGATATTCAGCGATCTGAAGAAGAAGTTAGTCTCATCCAAAATAAAGTTCGATAAAAACTACATCTCCTCCTACGAAAGACTTGCAAAGTTTCAAAGCGAGCTCGACGCTGGAAGAGTGGAATCAGCTTACCACCAAATTCAAATGGCCATATCTCTTTTACAGGGACGCCCTGAAGAGAATATTGTTAAGTTTTATTTTCTTGTTATGCAATATCTCTACGAAAGCAGCAACAAGGATTTTGCTTATCTTCACACTGATTTTGAGTCTCTTAAGGACAAATTGCCACCCTACTTGGAAGATCATAGAAAGCTATTCTTAATGAGGCTAGAAAGAACACTGGGACATTCAATTCTTCATTCTCCTTCTGAAATTAAAAATGAAAATTTGAAGAAACTTTTTGAAAAAGAAATGAAACTCAGACCGCAGGCCCTTAAGTTTCTGAAGAAGTTTATTTTTCCAAGGGTCGAAATGCTAGATATAATCTACGCTTATTAAAACTTAAAACTTAGAAAAGCACCAAAACTTGGGCCAAATATACTGGGCGCAAAATCCTCTTGAACGGTGATCTGTGAGGTGGAGTCTGGCAAGTCAAACCCAAAAAATTTCAAGTACTGATACTTTGCTTCCACAATTAATCCGGCACTCTTTCCAAGCTTAAACAAAGAGTTGATTCCAAGCTCACCGCCGGCGCCATAACCATTAACTTTAAATTGATTCTCAATTTCATATTGCGAGTAAGGAGAAACTAATACTCCGCCAAATACGTTCATCTCGTACTTTTCAAAGTTTAAAAAACGATAAGATTGATTAACTCCCACAACAAACGTCTCGATAGAGCGAGTATCTTCTTTGGCCTGAAGATAAGACATATTGAGCAGCAAAGCTTTTCGATCATATCCCTCCCTGATAGTTCCTTGAAGGGATACACCGGAAAAGGTATATGTGTCGGGGGCACTGTCTAGTGCATCTGGATCATCAATCGTTGAAACAAAACCGTTCACACCAATCCCAATAACGCTTTCTACGCTGCTTCTCTCAACCTTATCTACAATTCTCTGGCTAGCAGTTTGAACAACCTTTTGGTCTTTATTTGTTTGAATATCACTTGATTTTATAAAAACCACTCTGTCCTTATAGACAGTAGGTAAAACTCTTCCCCTATTTCTCGCCACATCCCCAACCCTAAGTCTTTTACCTCTTTTAAGAAAGCCAATTGGTGAGCTCATTTCGGTGTCGGCATAAATAATAGCTTTTTCGGCCGAAACTCTTGCCCACTGGGCCGCACTTGCAAAATCGGCAAGCCAAATAAATAAGGCGCTAAATAGAAAAAGATTCTTAATTTGACTCATTTAATAATATTTTAAATGAAAATCACAAAAATAACAGGTTGAAATTACTCAGCTTTAAACACAAACCACCTAAGTCACTAAAATCACATAACCGCAAAGAGTTAAAATAGGGTGATTTAGTTTTAAATGAATTTTTTTTGAATCCGATGAGTTGAATAGAGAAATTTATAAGGATAGACCATGAAAAACTCTAAAAAGCTTCTAGTGATTTCAATTTTAGCTCTATTAAGTAGCTGTACGGAAGAAGTCGCAGAAGAATTAAAAAACTCCAAGAGCTCTCAAACCACAACGACTGAGACGAAGTCACTGCGCCTAAAGCACGACATGGATAGCAAGCTTAGCTTTTATCTTCACCAAGGTGGAGCAGGTGATCAACCATGTGAGCTAAAAGAGCCAACAGGTGGTTTTGATGCAGACGACTACACAAGGTCTAGTTCAGTCTACACGCAAGACTGCGTTCTTGAAGTGCAAGAACTCGATCTATACCACAACGGGGCAGCGTTTACATTTGAAGCATCTGCAGACATGTGTGAGTACTACTCTTACACTCCCCTTCGCTTTTTTGAACAACCAATTGGAGATACTCAAAAAACAGTTTACGAAATCGCCTGTGAAAATGATGAATGCTCAAGCCTTTGTGGAACAACTTGGGAGGAATTTGACGACGGCTCTGGACCAAACTCAGGTTCAACAACAGCACATTTAGGTGGTCAAATAATTGAGGCTCCAACATGTAACTATGATTACACAGAAACTCCATATAGAGAAAACTGTGATGAAGGAGACATCACGACAATAACTCTTGAACTTGATGATTTGTGGGATCACGATGGTGACCCCACTACAGATGAAGTTTGTAGAGCGGCTCTTCCATTCAGTGCTGTCGCAGTTGACTCAGTAACAACTGAGTGCGGAGGTGATCACCTAAACTGTCTTGGTGGCCCAGCAAAAGACTTTTTTGAAGGTTCAACTGCCACAACGAGAATTTATGGCAACTTAGATCTATCAGCAATCAGCGAATCTTTTGAAGTAGAAGCTCCTACTGCAAGAGACTTTGAAACAGGACGCTCAGACAATAGGTACCTTGCTAGTTTTTCGAGGTACATGGCAAATGAGAACACATGCGAGCCTGACTCAAGTTTTGATTGGAACACATTTTTTGAAGGTGACAACTTAGAGATGTTTAATACAACTGCATATAGTCCAGTTCTTTCTAAGACACTAAATGTGAACCGTGTTGGAACGGAGCAAAACCTTGCTTCTGGTCTTGCAGAGGAAAGAGCAATCGATGCAGTTGCATGGGCAGAAAATCCATTTAGAAGTGTCTACTCAACCTCAGCATACTACAGCTTTAAATGTCTAGATGCGGCCTATGATGTTAAGGCACAAGTAAGGCTTCACATAAGAGAATGGGATAGAGAGTATCCAACAAACTCAGAAGCGGTTATGCAATACATAAGTGATTATGATGCCCTAACCCAGTACATCGACTCCAGCCAGTCAAATATTGACGGGACTCCGTGGAACAACATAACAGATTGGGATGACTTCTTCAGTCTTAACAATGTATTTGATAACACACCTGGTTCGTGTCTAGAGACAGTGAATTATTTTAATGCAAACGGTGGTACAAATCCTTTCCCACAAAAAAGATTCTAAGATGGAAAATACACAGTAGAGAAATAAAAAAGGCCCTCACATTTGATCTGTACCCCATTAGTGGGACCTAAAATAAAAAAGCCTCATCTGTGATAAGATGAGGCTTCAATTTTTAGGAGT
>CATMLK010000045.1:0-27164 GCA_950070535.1 uncultured Bacteriovoracaceae bacterium
ACAACTATCAAAGCTCTGGAGTGTTCCTATAGAGCTTCATCCCAGCGCTGGACATGATCTTCCAATAGACGATCCCAACTGGCTCATAGAGCGTATAAAGGCCTTTATCTACTCTCCTGGATCAAGCCATTCAAAAAGCTCATAGTGCTCATTGCTCATATTTACATTTTGGTAAACTTTTTGGGCAGCAAGATTAGTTTTATCAACGTATAGTCTAAGGCCACATAGGCCAGGATCCGAACTCACCAACTCTTTTAAATAATTATAGAAACTTCTAAAGATACCCTTGCCACGATGTGCCTTGGGAACATAGACGGACTGTATCCAAAGACAATAGGAATTTCGCCAATCACTCCACTCAAACGTAGTAAGAAGACACCCAGCAAACTCTCCATCAACCAAGGCCTTATAGTACTTACCTTTTTTAGGGTCATCAAAAACGGCCTGAACACCTTTTAAAACATTATTCTTACTCAGAGCTAGACCTTCAGTTTCCATGGCCATATCAAGCTGTGCCTGGGCAATTTGAGCATGGTCTTCAGCTGTTGCAATTACTATATTTATTGAATCTGACATACCTTTATCTTATGGCCTTTGCACTAAAGCGACCTTCGGTAAGCTTTTCAACGAACCTTGAGATTTCTTTTTCAACGTTCTCCGCGATTTCAGGATAGTAGCGAATTAAAAGAACTGTATCTTGCACGTCCTCAACTCTGGCATCCAGTTGCTCTCTTGCAAGTATCGGTGCCAAAGAAATGCACAGTATCTCCTCGGCCAGTTCTAATTTTTCACTATAGGACATCAACTCGGGACAAGAGTGAAGTTCAGGCATATAAACCGGATCTATCTTTTTCTCTTTTCCCTCTAAAATTTCATTTTTTGATTCTTTCTTTTCCATAACAAACAAAAACGCCCCTCAAAGGGGGCGCTTATTAAGATAAATTACTGATGTAAATGAAGACCTTCATCTAGGTTTGGATCACCCTTAGGGATCAAGTTCATTTTAGATAGTGACTTTGCCACAACTAAAATAAATAAACCAAAGAATCCAAGCCAAGATAAAAACTGAATAATTCCAAAGCCAACAACACTTGTATTGTGGTGTTCAAAGACTTTAGGAGCAACCATAAGGTATAGGTCGATAAAGTGTCCAACCATAAGGATGCATGCAACAAGCTTCAATCTAGCTGCACTTCTCTTTGCTCCTCTACTCATAAGTAGAACAAATGGTGCAAGAAAGTTAATTGCTAGGTTGAAGAAGAAGATACCATTCCAGTGGTGGTGTCTCATAACATAGTATTCAGTTTCCTCAGGAATGTTAGCATACCAAATAAGAAGGTACTGAGAGATCCAAATATATGCCCAGAATACAGATATACCAAACATCCATTTACCAAGGTCATGTAAGTGATCATCACTGATAATTCCTTGCATGTAACCCCACTCTCTTAGCTTAATTACAGAAAGAGTAGTGAATGAAATACCAGTAACAAACATCCCAGCAAAGATATAAACACCGAAAATTGTAGAAAACCAGTGTGGCTCAACAGACATGATCCAATCAAATGCTGCAAAACTGATTGTAAGGCCGAACAAGATAAGGCCGATTGCACTTGTTTTCATGATACTGTGTTGCAAATCCTTTTCAGGGTTTGCATCTTGGTCTTTAGATAGAGATAGAAGTTTTTTACCTAAAAGAATCCAGATCACAAAAATAACTACCATTCTAATCATGTAGAAAGTTTCGTTTAGGTAAGGTGTCTTCTCTTTAAGGATAGGATCATTAATTACAACTTCAGTATGGGTCCACTCATAAATAGTATGAAGACCAAAGTAAGTTGCAAGCATGAATACAAATCCAATCGGAAGGAACTTAGTCATTGCTTCCGGAATTCTTTTGTATGGAGTAATCCAACTTGCTTGCATTACACCTGTAACAGCAAGAAAGAAAATCCCACTTAGAGCGACTAACACAAAGTAGATAGTGTTAACCAAGAAGTCTACCCAACCAACAGTAGGGTTAATAACAAAAGAAGCTATCATGGCAACGATCCCAATCGCGATCAAGGCCAAGGAAGTCTTTTGCACCCCTCCAGAAAGCTCATAATTTTTAATTTCTGTTTCCACTTTTGACTCCAATTATTTTATTGCTTGTATTTTTCTTTTCCTCTCATGAGTCTCTTTCTTACGTACTCTGCAACTGCCCATCTATCTTCAGGGTATAGTTGTTGTGCGTAAGATGCCATATTTCCGATCCCATGAGTAATAACTTTATAAACATGTCCAACCGGGTATCTTTCGATATTTCTCCACTTTCTACCCATGAAACTAGGTGGCTTAGGGAAGCCTCCTTGGGTAACAACTGGACCGTCAGCTTTACCTTCCATACCGTGACAAGTAGCACACATGATATTGTAGTACTTCTCACCTCTTTCCCAGGCATATTCAGTCATTTCATAAGGGTTTTCTAGAAGAACAGGGTTTCCTTCTGCATCAACCTCATCAGGAAGATGCCCTCTAGAAACAGTTCCCTCAGGAGAAACCATCATAGTCTGGCCATTAGGCAAAACAGGGTTGGTTGTATATGCCTCATAAGCAACAGAATATTTCATATCATTGATTATTGAGTAGCCGGTGCTGTTTCTGCCACCGGAACAACTTGCTAAAACTAAAACAGTGATTGCCAATAATAGGTTTTTCACATTATCCCCTTTTAAATTACTTTACGTCTGCCGATTCTTCTTTAACCTCAACAGCACCAAACTCTTTCACTAGCTTTGAAACTTCTTCAGCATTAACGCTGTTCTTTTCAAATGCCATAATGAAAGTATGACACGTTTGTTCAGGATGAAAGATGTGTGGTTGCTTACCAGGGTACAACTTGTTCAAAGCAAGAAATGCTGCAACTGTAGTGTGGGCCCCAAACAATACTGTTAACTCAAATGAAATAGGCACGAATGCAGGAATTGAGTTAAATGGTTTTCCACCGACAATGATCGGCCAGTCTATAGCGTTGGTATAAACCTGTAGTGCAATCGCAACCATTAGTCCCATCGCACCAGCAGCTAGGGTCACGTATGGAAGGATTGATCTTTTAATCCCCATCGCTTCGTCTAGACCGTGAACTGGAAACGGAGTGTAAATATCAAAGATCGGCATATTCTTATCTCTGGCCTTTTTGGTTGCGGCCAATACATGACGATCATCTTCAAATGTAGCTAATATAAAGTCTTTCTTCATAGTCAATCCTATTAAGCTATAACGTTAACTGGTTCTTCATTTTTTTGGCCGTACCTTTTTACAGACTTAACCTCGGCAACCGCGATACCTGGTAGTAGGCGAATGAAAAGGAAGAATAGTGTAAAAAATAGTCCAAAAGTTCCAATAAATGTCCAGATTTCAACCCATGTCGGCGAGTACATTGCCCAAGACGAAGGAAGAAAGTCTCTGTGCAGAGAGGTCGTGATAATAACAAACCTCTCAAACCACATACCGATGTTTACAAATATTGTGATAATGAAAACAAACGTCATGTTTCTTCTTAGTTTTTTGAACCAAAAGAACTGCGGTGAAATAACGTTACAAGAAATCATTGTCCAGTATGCCCACCAATAAGGACCAAAAGCTCTATTTACGAAAGCATATCTTTCATATGGGTTACCGGAGTACCAAGCGATAAAGAACTCTGTTCCATACGCAAGACCTACCATTGTACCAGTTAAGATAATTACTTTACACATTGCCTCAACGTGGCCAACTGTTATGTAGTTTTCCCAGTTCATAACCTTTCTAGTGATAATTAGAAGAGTTAAAACCATACCAAATCCAGAGAAGATCGCACCTGCAACAAAGTATGGAGGAAAGATTGTAGTGTGCCATCCAGGAATAACTGAAGTAGCAAAGTCAAAAGAAACGATAGTGTGAACTGAAAGAACTAGTGGTGTTGCAAGACCTGCAAGAATTAGAGACAAAACTTCAAAGTGATGCCAAGTTCTTGTTGATCCGTTCCATCCAAAGCTTAGAGCTCCATAAATAGCCTTTCTAAACTTAGATTTAGTTCTATCTCTTACTGTCGCCAAATCTGGAAGTAGACCCATATACCAGAACACTAAAGATACTGTTAGGTAGGTGGAGATCGCAAAAACGTCCCAAAGAAGTGGTGACTTAAAGTTTACCCACAAAGGTCCCAAAGTATTTGGATATGGGAAAACAAAGTATGCTAGCCAAGGTCTTCCCATGTGAATCAAAGGAAAAAGTCCTGCACAGGCAACCGCAAAAATTGTCATTGCCTCGGCTGCTCTGTTGATTGCCGTCCTCCATCTTTGTCTAAAGATTAAAAGAATCGCAGAAATTAGGGTCCCTGCGTGACCAATACCAACCCAAAATACAAAGTTAGTAATGTCCCAAGACCATCCAATTGTTTTATTTAGCCCCCAAACACCAATACCTGTGGCGATTTGGTAACCGATTACAATCAAGCCAATTGTCAGAAAAAGAACTGAGATGCTAAAGCCAGAAAGCCAGGCCTTTGTCGGCTTGCGCTCAAGCGTGTCCAATACATCTTCAGACATTTGCTTATACGTTCGGTCCTCAGGAACCAACGGTTGTCTTAATTTAGATACATGCTCTGCCATAATTGTTCCTTATTTAAATTCTAAACTTCCTCTTTGCTTTTGTTTCTAACTTTGACCATGTAGTTTACACGTGGCTTAACGTTAAGCTCTTCAAGCACAGTGTAAGTTCTAGGGTTCTCCAACATTTTTGCGATCGGACTGTTCTTATCATTCATGTCGCCAAACACAATTGCGTTTGTTGGACAAGATTGCTGACAAGCAGTTTCGATATCACCAGGTTGAAGCTCTCTTCTTTCCCTTTTAGCTTTAAGCTTGCCTTCCTGAATCCTTTGCATACAGAAAGAACACTTCTCCATAACACCACGTGAACGGATGCTCACGTCTGGGTTAAGAGCAAGTCTTGCATACTCATCGCTATGGTCATAGTTGAACCAGTTAAATCTTCTAACTTTATAAGGACAGTTGTTGGCACAGTACCTAGTACCAATACATCTGTTATAAACCTGTTGGTTAATACCATCAGACGAGTGAACAGTAGCTAGAACTGGACAAACGTTTTCACAAGGAGCGTTTTCACAGTGCTGACAAAGCATTGGCATGTGCACTGTTTCTGGCTCTTGCTCGTCTCCAGCGAAGTAGCGGTCAATTCTCATCCAGTGCATATCTCTTCTTCTATGCACTTCAGTTCTACCAACAACAGGGACATTATTTTCGGTATTACAAGCGATTACACAAGTTGAACAACCCGTACAAGTGTTCAAGTCAATTGCCATCGCCCACTGGTGACCCTCTTGCAGTTGGTGGTGAACTGGATAAATCTGAGGAAGTTTCATCTTAGGCTTGTTTCCAGCACCTTTGTCACTCTCAAATTTCTCTAAAGTAGTTTCTCTTACGATATCTCTTCCGTGCATACTCATGGAAGTTTGAGAAAGAGCAAGACCTCTATGAGCACCAGTTTTAGAAAGTTTTCCAAAGCTTGAATTGTAATCAAAGCTTCCATTTGCAAAAGTTACGAAAGGAAAGGCATTTGCACCCATTCCGGTTCCAACTTTTCCAGATTGAGTTCTACCATAACCTACAGCAACTGCTACAGTATTGGCCTCAACACCAGGAATAACAGCAGCTGGTAAAGTAACATTATATGCACCAGTATCAACCTTAACTACATCCCCACTTTTAATACTATTTGCCTTAGCAAAGCTTGGTGAAACCATAATATAGTTGTCCCAAGTTGCTTTTGTAATTGGATCTGGCATTTCATGAAGTAGAGGGTTATTGGCCATATCCCCGTCTTGAATAGCAAATTTTTGGTAAGTGACTACGTTTAGCCCTTCACCATACTTTATTGCCTTAACAGACTTAGCCGCAGAAGATGCATTAACACTTCCGTAGCTAGCTTCATTGAACATAGAGCTAACTTGAACAACTCCGTCATGAAGAACTTTATTCCAAAAGTTTGCAAATACAGTGTTTTCACCAGAAGGCTTAAAGCTTTTTTTCCAGTTAGAAACCATGTAGTCGTGAAAACTACCTTCTTTGTCCATAAGGGCCATCAAAGTTTCAGTGGCCATTCTTGAACCAAATAAAGGCTGAATTACAGGCTGAGTGAATGATACTTCGCCTTCAACACCCATATTGTCTGTCCATGACTCATACGCATGGTTATTAGGTGCAACAAAGTTACAAAGAGTGCTTGTCTCATCAGCAGCAAGAGCAAAAGAAACTCTAGTGCCTACCTTTTTAACTCCCTCTACAAAAGTTTTTGGAGCATGGAAGTTGTAAGCTGGGTTTGTTCCAAGGAACATTGCCACACCAACTTTCCCAGCATTCATATCTTCTACAAGAGCGTTGAATTGCTCGTCATTTGCATAAGCTGCATCAGTTTTTACAACTTTAATAGTCTTGCCATAGTTCCCAAGAGCTTTATTAATGGCAGCAACCATCATTTGAACGTCTACATTATTATCATCACTCATAAGAACGGATGACTTTGCAGACTTAAGTTCTTTTGCAACAAAGTTTGCAAGCTTTTGATCTGCTTCAGACAACTTTGTCTTAGCTGAAGAGTCACCTGCGATAGCCGCATAAACATTAGTTAACACTTCTCTTTGAGACTTTACAGATCTAGTGTAACGATGGTCTGCATTTGAACCTGTAAGGCTCATCAGTGCTTCAACGTGGATATGCTTATTTAATCCCTTCGGATTTGTAGGCTGTCTTCTTTTTGAGTAGTCTTTTGACTGCTGAACGTTATTTCCAAATGTACCTAAAAAGTCTGCACCAAAAGATACGATTGTATCAGCTTCTTCTAGGAGGTAAGTATTTGGAGCAAACACACCAAATGCTTTTTCATTTGATTTATGGATGCCATATCTAGAAACAGGCTCAAATACAACATGGTCAAATCCCATGCTATCTTTGAATTCAGAGATCAGCTTCATTTCAGAAGGAGAAGTAACCTCACTAGTTACAAGAACCTTTCTTCCCTCTTGTGCCTCAACCGCTGATTTTAGCTTTTTATCAAAATCTTCCCACTCAACAGCTTTTCCATCGACAAAAGCAGATCTAAGGCGGTTTGAGTCGTAAAGGTCAAGAATTGAAGCTTGAATTTGTGCATCAGTACCACCCTCCGTAGCAACAGAAAGTTTGTTACCCTCAGCTTTAATTGGTCTCCCCTCACGAACTTTAATCATTACAGGAGAACCCTTGAATGTTGTTGCGAAGTAGTTTGCAACACCAGGGTATTGAGTCGCCTGTTTTTCAAGGTATGGTATCGCCTTTCTAACAGGAATCTTAACACAACCAGTTAGTGGAAGTGCTGAAACAGAGAAGCCCATAATTTTAAGAAAGCTTCTTCTATCTTTTTTAATTGAAAATGAATCAAATTCACCATCTGCAAATTCTTGAGTAGAGGTTTCAGTAGGAAGTTTATCCTCAACGTTCTGCCAGTACCCTTCTACAGGAGTACCACATCCACAGCTGGTTCCGCATGTTTTATCGTTTTTGTTATCGCTCATAATTACGCTTTCCTTGTTGAATCCAAATTAATAGTGACACTTCTGACAATCGCCACCAGCGGCTCTTTTGTGATCTTCTGGCGGAGCAATGCCCTTGTCGCGGTGACAATTAATACACCATCCCATATTTAGCTTTTCGTGCTGATAATAGATTTCCATCTCATCAACAGGTCCGTGACACTGCTTACAATCAAGTTGCGCAACATTTACGTGCTGAGCGTGGTTGAAATAAGCGTAGTCAGGAAAAAAGTTAACACGGTTCCACTGGATGTTCTCACCAGAATCAAGAGCTTCCTGAAGCTTCTTAATCTCAGGAGAATTCGTTTTAACCTGGCTATGGCAATTCAAACAAAGCTCTGTTGGTGGAATACCTGCATGTCTACCCTTGTCAGCTGCAAAGTGACAGTACTGGCAGTCCATCTTCAAGTCTCCAGCGTGAAGCTTGTGAGAAAATTTAACAGGTTGGTCTGGAGCGTAACCTTGGTTGTAGCCAATACTTCTGGCCTGAATAACAATGTACGCGCCAAGAGCCCCAAACACGGCGAGGGCTACAAAAGCGCCGATCAACTTCTTCATACACATTCCCTTAGTGATCTTAAGTTTTTATTTGTGAAAAAATTTAACTTATTTTAAGCAAATTGTTATCACAACTCAATACAAATCGACAAACTTAATCTAGTAATAACAATACTTTTCGGCGCTAAAATCCACGCTCTTTAAGAAAAACTTATTCACCTTTGACCCACAACAAATAAGTTATTTTCCAACTTATTTGTTACAGATCATAAAAGACAAACTCATTATGATGCAGATCAAAAAAAGATCATTGCTACATAAGTTTGGCCAGTGTAGATAGAGTCATGAGCAAAACAACCCTATTTAATTCTGACATTACTAAGGAAGAGTTCCTGAAAAATTACTGGAACAAACGTCCTTATCTATTTAAAAATGCCTTCACTCACACGGAAGATCTTGCCTCTCCCCATGACTTGTTAGAGCTGGCGATCGATGAATCATGTGAGACCAGACTAGTCTATAAAGACAAAAGCTCTAAAAGAAAGCTAATCCATGGACCATTTTCTGAGCAAGAATTGCATGGGTACATGAAAAAGTCATTTGCGCTGATTGCACACAATTTAAACAATCTCTCCCCTGAGTTCTACGAATTCCAAAAAGCAGTGAGTTTCATTCCGGGCTGGGAGTTTGATGATGTTATGAGTGTCTACTCAAACGATGAAATGAGCCTTGGTGCACATATAGACAACTATAATGTGTTTATTTTCCAAGGATTGGGTAAGAGAAGATGGGAAATCCAGCAGGCACCCAATAAAGAGTGGCGAGAGGATGAAGAATTAAAAGTATTAAAGGAATTTGATCCTGATTTTGAATGGATTCTAGGCCCAGGTGATATGATCTATGTTCCGCCAGGTGTCGCCCACCATGGCACCTCTCTAACTGAATCAATTTCATATTCAATAGGGTTTAAGTCATTGGAAACCTCCGACGTACTTGGCAGTTATTTCAGCGAGCTTGATGATGCAGGGTTCTTTTCAAATGACTCTTTCAATGTAAATACATCCAGCGATGTTCCAGATAGCGTCTTTGCTTTTTTTAGGGACCAAGCACGAATACTAATTGAGGATGAAGAGCTCTTTAATCAATGGCTTTTGAAAAAACTTAGCACTCCTAAGTATCCAATAGAACCATCTGGGGACCCACTGCCTGAAACATTTGAAGGTGTGGCCATTGAAAAAGATGTAAACTTAAAATACGCAGCGGGCCCAGTTACTGGAGAGATTGCGATCAACAAAACTCTTTATAAGTTAACCCGGGAACAACTTGAGCTTTTAATGCCAGTTCTTGACTCCAACCCATTCAATGCAATTACACTTAGTGAAAAACATGACTCAATGCTCAAGGTAGTCTTAGAGCAACTCTGGATGGAGGGTGCCATCTTTGAGGTCTAGTTTATTGTAAAATAAACTTCCAACTGCATCACAATGTCTGATTTTCCAAATTCGATGTTGGCCGGTGCCGATGAATTGGACTTTGCCATGGCACCAAG
Source organism: uncultured Bacteriovoracaceae bacterium (assembly GCA_950070535.1). GTDB lineage: Bacteria > Bdellovibrionota > Bacteriovoracia > Bacteriovoracales > Bacteriovoracaceae > UBA845. The sequence continues at coordinate 9,657 of CATMLK010000045.1, forward strand.
CATGCCCAACTCTGGTCTAAGTTGAGGTCTTGTTAGTGAGACCTCATTAATATTGAATGCTTTCCCCATAGAAACACCCAGAGATTTTGCCAAAACTTGTGCCTTATCTTGGGCATCCTTACTTGCAACAACCAAGCATTTTTCATAATGGCGCTTAAACTTCTCATCGGATATGAAGGGAAATGGCCCATCAATAAAGTTCTGACCCATCTCTGAACCTAACTGAAGCACTTGCCCCGCCTTATCCATCTCACTTGTGGAGACCTTCAGACCAATACGAGTTTTATAGCCTTTCAAAATATGCTTTTTGTTTTCATAAACTCGGTGTGGAGATGTGTTGTATTCATAAGTCTCAAACTGAGCGTTTTTCAATTTAAGAGATTTAATCTTAGCAAGCAGTGCATTATATTCTTTATTGGCAAAATCAGTGGACTCTTTGACCGACTGCTTTAATGTTTCCACCATAAAGCTCAATGACACCATGTCTGGCTTCACTTTTTGCTTACAAGTTCCCACAACTTTGATGCCTTGCTCAAGCTCCCCTGCAAAAAGAAGATTAACTGATAAAAAAACAAGTGTAATAAGCTTCATTAACTCCTCCACGATGGCAAAATCACTAATATTTGAGCAAAAGTTTCCGATAAAGGCAAAAGATGAAGTTCAGTTTTCTTTTAATATTTTTCTCAATTCAGGTGTATTGGTCACAAGCGATTGCCGATCCAATGCTTGAGTCTGCCAATTTAACCCAGGTTCAAAAGGAATTTATAAAGCAGGAGCTTTTAATCCAAAGTATTTTTATTGAAGGCATAAAGGAGCTTGAAATTGATTCAGGAGAGCTGCCTTCGGAGGGCCAGACCACCAATAGAATTAAAACTCTTCTTGAGCGAGCAATGCTTGTTAAAACACAGTCCCTGCCAGAAGACATTAGGACTAAGGCAAAAGAAATTGTTAATAATGGCTTTAACGAACCCACAACAAGCAACATCCTTGGAAAACTTAAAACATTTATAAACAAGCAAAAGAGTGCACATTCAAAAAAACTCTCTTCTGTTATAAGGCGCTTTGGCTACGATGTAGGGTTAGTGTATTTATTAACACTACAAGTTGATCTGACTTTTCCATCAATAATGATTGCCATGGGACACCTGGAATTTGCTCCCCTTTTGGCAATGCCGGTATCGTCTGTTGGAACCGGTGCTTATATTGCCTTCAAATCGTTTACAAAAACAAACCAAATTACCAAAAGCTTAGGTGGAAAACTAAGTGCAAAGGAAAGAAGAAAAACCTTAGAGTCAGTTAAGAGTTTCTTTAAGGACAAAGTGGGTCCTAAATATGACTTGATAAGTATAAACATTCATGGAGAAGGACATGCTTTATCAATCCAGAGAGGAACTCTTTTGGCAAAACTTAAACAAAAACTAGGCTGGAGCCGTGATCTTAATTACGAAAACCTTGTGAAAACCCTCTATGAAGAAGGTCTCGTTTCAGGCCCACTTGACGAGATTATACACTCTAGCGATCTGAAAGAGTTAAAACTAATAAAAATATTAAATCATATTGAGTTTACACAAGATGAAAAATTAATAAGTGTTTTAAAGTCTCAATATGCAGACTTCATCCACACAATCGGCAACACCCCAGAACTTGCACAGGCAAGAGACTGGGTCATTAAAATTTCACGATCAAATTCATTTGAAGAATTTGGTGCTCTGATGACCAAGATGCCTGATGAGCTCCCACCTCGAGTGCTAGACAGGCTTTGGCGAGAAGTAATTATCCCTTCCACAGCAAGCTCAATTGGACCTTTTATCAGCGCCAATGGGTTTAAGGCATTTAAAAACCTCAGAGAGCTTTGGGATAAAAACGTAAGAAAACATCTTGTTATGGACCAATCCCCCTCAATGCATCAAAGCATAAAATCCCTAATTGGAGACATGCTTCTACAGTCAATGTCACCAGTTAATGGTTGTTCAATCTTGTTTGAACCTAGGTCTCAGCACTTGCCTCTACTTTAACTGGACAAACGCTTGTCCAGCTTACAAGGAGATAAATTAGTGCGAACTTTTTCAAATGAAGATACTTCTGTTTTTCACTCTGTTTACCTCACTTACTCTTGCCTGCCCTCCCGTAGAGAAGAAGATTATAGAAACCAATATTATTGAAGATTCAATACCCATTAGCCCGACCTACACTCAAGGTCTTATATATTCGGATGGAATGATTTACGAGAGTTCTGGAATATATGGTGAATCAAAGCTTTTAGTAATAGATCCAGGGCGTGGTACCAAAAAGATTCTTAATACCCTGCCAGATAAAATATTCGCAGAAGGGCTTACAAAACTTGGTGAGAACTTCTATCAGTTTAGTTGGAAAGAAAAAATCGTATTCATTTACAAAAATAATAACTGGAACAACCCAACAGAGTTGAGCTTTGATGGTGAGGCCTGGGGTGTAACAACACATAGAAACAAACTACTACTTAGCAATGGATCAGCACAACTTTTGTACCTAAACCCTATGTCCTTAGAGATAGAAGAAACGATTCAAGTAAAACAACACACAACTCCCCTAGAAAGTCTTAACGAGCTGGAGATTGTTGATGGAAAGATTTGGGCCAATACTTGGGGTAGCGACAAGATTTACACAATAAGGGCCGATACTGGGTGTGTCGAAACTCAACTAGACCTCTCACAGCTCCATAAGTTGGCAACTAGACACGCTCAAACTGCACCAGATTATGATCCATGGGAGCATGTTCTAAATGGGATTGCTTACGACCGGCAAAAGCGAGAGGTATACGTTACAGGAAAAAACTGGTCAAAAATCTTTAAGCTAAAGCTTGAATCCATATTCTCTTCTAAACATGACGAATTTTTTATGTATTAAGACCCCAGATTGTTATTGAATATTGAAGAACTTTTATAGTCCTAAAGACAGAAACCTCTCCAATTTTAAAATTAACGCTATTTTTTTGTTTTTCAGCAACGAACCAAAGTAATAATGGCAGGAAGACTTTAATAGAAGTAATAGCTCTCGATTATCTCAAGACCTAGATTTTGGTCTTTAAAATCTTCTTCAAGGAAAAGTTCCTTCACTTGGATGTGATTAATTCTCATAAGGCCAGCAAGGGTGTCTTTTAAAAATATGAGCCTAAAGTTGCAGAGTTCTTCCTCAGGAATCTCTCGATTTGCTAGTCTATAAGTATTTTCAACATCTTCAGAGGCCTCTTTAAACTTAAGTCCGAACCTTTTAAGAGTAAATCCATAGGGACAGTGTAGACAAGCAGATTTGCAGCAGCGCCCCCTATTTTTAAGAAATGTGCCGCTCATGGGCTTATATTCCATAATTCCTCACAAATTAACGGTTTATTCCGAATATATTCCTTGTTAATATTATCTTAAATCTCACATAAAAGGCAGGAAGAATATGGCAAAGAAGAAAGCTACCAAGAAGAAGGTTGCAAAAAAAGTGACGAAAAAGGTCGCGAAAAAGAAACCAGCAAAGAAAGCGACTAAGAAAAAGGTGGCTAAAAAGGCTACAAAGAAAAAAGTGGCTAAAAAAGCTACAAAGAAAAAGGTGGCTAAAAAAGCTACAAAGAAAAAGGTGGCTAAAAAAGCTACAAAGAAAAAGGTAGCTAAGAAAGCTACAAAGAAAAAGGTAGCTAAGAAAGCTACAAAGAAAAAGGTGGCAAAGAAGGCTAAGAAAGTTGTCAAAAAGATCAACAAAGCCGCTAAAAAAGTAGCGAAGAAAGCAGTTAAAAAGGTTTCCGCAGATCAAGCCCTTGATAAGAAGGCCCTTTTCAATTCAATTTTAGAACTCATCAAAAACACTTCGACGGTGATTCCTGATGATGTTCAAAAAGTTATTTTGGAAGGTCTTGCTAGAGAGGAAAAGAACACTACTGCTGAATATGCAATGAATATCATAAAAAGCAATATTGATATTGCAAAGAAAAAGATTCAGCCTCTATGTCAGGACACAGGAACAATTATATTCTATGTGGATGTTCCCAAAGGCTTCATTCAAAGCGATTTTACAAAGGTTTGTCATAAAGCGGTAGTTAAGGCCACAGAAATGGGCTACCTACGTCAGAACTCTGTTGACTCATTAACTGGTGAAAACAAAGGCATGAACATTGGTCCAGGCCATCCCTCAATTCACTTTCACGAGCACAACAAAAAAACCATTGAAATGAGACTTATGCTTAAAGGTGGTGGTTGCGAGAATGTTGGTGCCCAATACGCTATGCCATACAATGAATTAGGTGCAGGTAGAGACTTGGCAGGCGTTAGAAAAGTCATTTTGGACGCTGTTCAAAAAGCACAAGGCAAAGGATGTGGTCCAGGCGTTTTAGGTGTTTGTATTGGCGGCGACAGGGGTGCAGGCTACACACACTCCAAGGAGCAACTATTTAGAAAGCTTGACGACAATAACGAAGTAGAGGTTCTTGCCGAGCTTGAAAAAGATATTGTGGAGACAGCAAATAAACTTGGTATAGGGCCTATGGGCTTTGGCGGAAAAACCACCCTTCTAGGTTGCAAGATAGGTACTTTGAACCGTTTGCCGGCATCTTACTATGTTTCAATCAGCTACATGTGCTGGGCCTATAGAAGACAAGGCGTTACTCTAAAAAATGATGGCTCCATAGCTAAGTGGCTATACTAGAAAGGAAAGAAGAATGAAAAAATTAAACTATCCGTTTAAGAAAGAAGATATTTTAGATTTAAAAGTTGGTGATATGGTTCTGATAACAGGAAAGCTTTTTACAGGCCGTGATGCTGTTCATAAAAGAATCCATGATGGCCAAAAGCCACCAGTGGATCTTAAAGACCAAATCATTTATCATTGCGGGCCAGTTGTCCTTGAAAAGAAGGGCAAATATGAAGTAAAGGCCGCAGGTCCTACAACATCCATTCGCGAAGAACCATATCAGTGGGAAGTGATGAGGGATTATGGAATAGTCGGTGTCATTGGCAAAGGTGGCATGGGACCTAAAACACTTCAAGGTTGTAAAGATTATGGCTGTGTCTATATGCACGCTATTGGCGGAGCTGCTCAAGTTTTAGCCGAAAAAATCAAATCTGTGGACAATGTATATTGGGAGGACCTTGGATCTCCTGAAGCGATCTGGGAGCTTAGTGTTGAAGAGTTTCCAGTCGTAATTACTATGGATGCACATGGCAACTCCCTTCACGAGAAGGTCGAGGGCGAATCAAGTGCGATTTTAAAAGGTGTTCTCTAATAATTAGCCAACAATGTCCCTGCTCTAGCCTGCAGGGACTTACAACTGTCCAATCTGTGTATTTTATTTTTACTTTGTCTAACCTCAGTTACACATATAACTCTTTTACAGGCCATAAGCCTTACTAATTTTTTTTAATTCGATAGCATTGAGACCAACATACACGGAGGTTCAATGTCTAAGGAAAAGATTTCGCTATTAAGTGCACTTAAGTATAAAGGAATGAGTTTTAAAAACAGGGTATTCATGGCGCCTATGACACGTAACCGTGCGGACCATGAGAATAACACCCAGTCAGGAATTAACGCCCTTTACTACGCCCAAAGAGCTTCAGCTGGTCTGATTTTTTCGGAAGCGACGCAAATAAGTCAGGAAGGACAGGGCTATGCTTGGACTCCTGGTATCTATACAGAAGAGCATATAAAAGGTTGGAGGATAGTTACAGAAGCAGTACATAACGCCGGTGGAAAAATCTTCTGTCAGCTCTGGCATGTAGGAGCAATATCTCACCCAGTATTTCAAAAAGATAATCAAAAACCAATTTCATCATCTCCTTTCACTCCTGAGGGTCAGGCGTTTGTGGGCGATAAACACCCTGACGGTCCCCAGATTGATTTTGTAGAGGCCAGAGGAATTTCAGAAGAAGAAATTCCAAGACTGCTCGAAGACTTCAAGCACGCTTCACTTTGTGCAATGAAAGCTGGCTTTGATGGAGTTGAGATCCACGGGGCAAATGGGTATCTTATCGATCAATTTATAAGAGATTCAGTCAATCATAGAACAGACTCTTATGGAGGCTCAACCGAGAACCGCTGCAAATTATTAAAAGAAATCACAGATGCTGTATTGGAGGTTTGGGAGCCAGAGAGAGTGGGAGTAAGACTCTCCCCTGTTGGAGGCCTTGGAGGAAGTTATGATAGCAACCCTCTTAGAACATATACACAGGCGGCCAAAGCTATAAGTGGCAAAGGTCTGCTTTATCTTCACGCAATAAGGCCAAATAGCCATACGGCCAAAGGCGAAGACGAGAATTCTGATATTATCAAATCAATGCGAGAAACATTTGATGGATTATTTGTGGTTAATGGTGAGTTTGAACCAGAGGAGGCGAAGCAGTGGATACAAGACGGCAAAGCTGATGCTGTCAGCTTTGGAAGGCTATTTTTAGCGAACCCAGATCTACCAACCCGAATAAAAAATGGCGGCCCTTACAACTCTGCCAATGAAGATGACTTTTATGGGGGTGCGGCCAAAGGGTACATTGACTACCCAAGCCTAAACAAGGTTCCCCTATCCCATGAAGATAAAACAATAAGTCTAAAATAAACTTTGATCAAAGGACTGAGTAATGCAACAAAACAATATTGAGTTAGAACAAAGAAATACAGAGTACTATGAATCAATTAACCCTTTTACTGAAGAGATCATTGAAAACTACCCATATGATACGAAGGAGCAGCTTCTTACAAAATTAAAAACCTCCCATGAGGCATTTAAAAAGTGGAGTTCAAAGTCGCTTGAAGAAAGATCTGAACCTATTGTGAGCTTTGCAAATGTATTAAAGGAAAAAAAAGAAGAGTTTGCTAAGTTTGTGGTTAAAGAGATGGGCAAGCCTTATCAGCAAGCAGTTCAAGAAATTGAGTTGTGCGCCCAGATCTGCAATTATGCAGTAGATAAAGCTCCTGAATTTTTGCGCGATGAAGAAGCAGAGTTTGAGAATGGAAAAGCATTTATAACTTACCAACCTCAAGGAGTTATACTATCCATTCAACCCTGGAACTTTCCTTTTTACCAGGCAATCAGATACGCTATACCAAATATAATTGCCGGAAACACAACCCTTTTAAGTCATGCAGCTAGCGTTTGGGGCTCGGCCAAAAACATTGAATCAGCACTAATAGAAGCAGGACTTCCAAAAGGTGTTTTCCAGTTAATCTACCCCCAAAGTGAGGATATTGAAGTATTATACCATAAGAGAGAGGTACGTGGTGTAACCTTCACAGGCAGTCCTTCCACAGGAAAGAAAATAGCCCAAGAAGCTGGTAAAAATCTTAAAAAGACAGTCTTAGAACTTGGAGGAAGTGATGCTTACATCGTAACGGAAAATGCCGATATCGAGAAGGCCGTTGCCTCCTGTGTTGAAGGAAGAATTGGAAATAATGGGCAAACCTGTACCGCGGCTAAGCGCTTTATTGTCGTAGAGAAGGTTTATGAGGACTTTAAGAAAAAGTTTGTACAGGCCATGAGTGAGGTGCAAACAGGAGATCCAATGGAAAAAACAACAAAGCTTGGACCATTAGTGCGGAAGGATCTTTTGGAAAAGTTAAACGAACAAGTGGAAGAGTCACTAGATATGGGTGCAAAATGTTTAACTGGTGGAAATATCATGAAGAAAAAAGGATTCTTTTTTGAGCCTACAGTTCTCGAGAATCTTAGGCCAGGGATGCCCGCCTATGACGAAGAATTATTTGGCCCTGTGGCAAGCTTAATCAAGGCAAAAGATTTGGATGATGCCATAGAAATTGCCAACTCCTCTAGGTTTGGTTTAGGTGGTGGAATTTTTGGAGATGAATCAGAAGTCGTCAAGGTTGCAAAAAACCACTTCGACACTGGTATGGTTGATATCAATGGCTACAGCAGTGCAAAACCTAACCTTCCGTTCGGTGGTGTTAAAGATTCAGGGTATGGCCGAGAACACGCTCGATTTGGATTCCATGAATTTTTAAACATCAAGTGTGTAAAGATCCACAAATAAACTAAAACGAGGCACACTACTGTGTGCCTCTACTACCCTAGGTTTATTTAATCGGTGGAAAAGGTTTTCCTGTCTCAGGGTTAATGTATGCCTTCTCCACCCAAGGACTGGTGTCGGCCTCTTCGCCATCTTGAAAAATTCTAACACTAAGGTAGCGATCACCAACAAGTGTTTCGCTAAATGAGTATGTAGTGTTATCTAGATACTTTCCAATTTTATTAAGGTCATAAATCTGATCACCTTCTTCGTAGTCATAAGTACCTTTCCATAGTTTGAATGACACTGCCTTATCTGGACTTGACCCATGTCCTAAAGCGAACTTCGTGCTTGAGAACACAACATCAAAGCTTGCTCTGCATGCTTTTCCCCACTTAAATAGCCTATCGTATTCAAAATATAGATCTTGGTTATTGGTCAACTTCACCCGATTAAAGTCACCCTCAGAGATAACTTTAAAGACAAGTTTTTGCTCAGGTCCGTAGAAGGTTTCATACTCGGCACTGTCACCAATTACAAACTTTTCATACCGACACGCCAAGCTTATTTTTCCATTAACCTCATAATTTTTTTGCAGTAGGAATTCCATTTCAAATCTAGGAACTGTAATAGAGGCTGCCATAGCACTGCCTACAAATGTGAAAACAATAGATAAAATGATTGCTGCTTTCATAAAAAAACCTCCACGTATATGGAGGTTTACTATATTAGAATATGAAAATGCAAATCAATCGAGAAAGTTTATAGATTACAGGACTAGATTCCACCGCCATCTGTAAAGCCCCAACTTTTAGCAATTAAACTTTGTCTAGCAGTATCTCCGGCCCCCCCTATAGTGTAAGTAGCATTTCCTGCGTCAAAGGAGAATGCTGAAGATGCTGTCTGGTCCAACTGCACTAATAAATTGTCATAGTTTGCAGTAGATAGTGTTGTGTTGCTTTCAAACATATTGAAAATAATTGTCACACTTGAGAAGTCCCAGCCGGACATGTCAGGGTCTGCAGCGCCTGAATTTTCAAACATATCCCACATATCTGTGACTGAAGCTGTAATCCAACCACTGGTGTTTGGATTTGCAACCGCAGCTGATTTGAACATTTGTTTCATAGTAGTGACGTTTGAAGTGTCCCAATTCGTCGTATTGGGGTTGGCATTATTAGTGTAAGCAAACATTCCTTCCATTGTGGTAACCTGTGAGGTGTCCCAACTGGACGTGTCGGGATTCGCTAAAGTGGCCTGGTAAAACATTCGCTTCATATTTGTGACGCTTGAAGTGTCCCACCCACTAGTGTTTGGAGTAGCTACGCTTGCGGCGGCAAAGACACCTTCCATAGTGGCAACACTGGAAGTATCCCAACCAGAGGTATTAGGGTTTGCGGACGTCGCGGTATTAAACATATTGCTCATGTCAGTAACTTTCGATGTATCCCAACCAGAGGTGTTGGGGTTTGCAGAGCCAGCAAGTTCAAACATACTTCTCATGTTAGTAACATTTGTTGTGTTCCATGTGCTGGTGTCTGGAACTGCTTGGGAGGCAAATAGGAACATTGAGCTCATATTTGTCACTTCCGAGGTATCACCACCACTCACTGTCGTCAGATTAGCACAGCCCATAAAAGCTCCAGAAAGAGTTTTCCACCCCACGGTACCCAGTTCAGTTACCGATGTAAGACGTGACCTTGAAGACGATTCGATAGCTAGAGCTTCAAATAGACCAGATATCGTTACAGTAAAAGTATTTGATGACCCGTAAGTGTGGGAAATTGTAGTATTATTAACGTCGTAATTCTCAATTGTTCCATCACCCCAGTCAATGCTAAAGTCATAATTAAAACCTGAGCCCAAGGTCAACTCGATGGTGTTGCCACTAGTAATATTCCACTGAGAGACAAAAGGCACCATTGTTTTAATAGTTAGGTCATATGATGAAGAGTTGGATTCAGTGGATCCTTTGCTTACAGAGTATTCAAAAGATCCCACACCCGTCGCTCCTGGTGTGATTCCAACAGTGCAGACTCCAGAGTCACATGAGCAAGGTGTCGTGACAGAGAGGTTCACCTCCGAAGTTATTGAACAGCTTTCTGCAAGTGTTGAAGTGGAGCTTGAATACTCTAATTCAATAATTTGCTCATAGTTCTCCAAAACACTTGCACTTTCTCCTTCAGTCACGAGGCTTTTGGTGCTTGAAAGACCTCCAACGACCTTAGCAACCTCGGCCTTCCCGCAGCCAAAACTAGCAAAAACGAAGGAGACAAAGCAAAGCATTAAGAGATTTTTCAAAAGTACCCCCGATTAAGATTTTCTTTATTATACATTTAAACGGCTCTATCGGATGAAGCTGAAGGAGCTTTAAAGACAACAGACCTCTAGGCTATTGGAATATCGAAGTTTGACCATTCTTATTCATTTGTTGAAAACCTAAAATACCCAAAATGTTGGCAATTTTGAGCTTAGATTTTCTACCCTAGATCATTAGTTGCAAATCATGACTTTGAGTCTTCCTAAAACTTAATTTTCCCATTACGACTTACATAGATCCTCGATATGAGCGTCTAGATAAAATGGCCCTATTTTAAATAGAGCCCAAGTCTATAATTTGAATGAAATCATTTTCAAAAGTATGAAGAGCAAGATTAAATTCCCCCACCGTCGGTGAAGGTCCAAAGTTTTGCAACAAGGCTTTGCCTAGCAGTATCTCCAGCTCCACCGTTAGTATATGTTGCTCCACCAGCATTAAATGCAAAAGCAGCAGTTGCAGTTTGATCTAACTGGACTAGCAGACTGTCATAGTTTGCAGTGGATAATGTCGTGTTACCCAAGAACATATCCTTAAGAACTGTGACGCTAGAAAAGTCCCAGCCAGACATGTCAGGATTCGCAGCTCCAGAGTTTTTAAACATATCCCACATGTCGGTCACATTAGTTGTATTCCACCCGCTTGTATCTGGATTTGCAACAAGAGCATTTTGGAACATCCCCTTCATGCTCGTAACATTAGAGGTGTCCCAGCCAGACGTGTTTGGAGTTGCATTGTCTGTATAAGCAAACATATTCAACATTGTTGTAACCTGTGAAGTATCCCAGCTTGAAGTATCTGGATTGGCCGCTTTAGCTTGGTAGAACATCTGCCCCATGTTGGTAACCTTGGATGTATCCCAGCCTGCTGTATTAGGATTTGCTGTATTAGTGAGCATGAACATCCCATTCATATTCGTAACCGAAGATGTGTCCCAGCCAGCCGTGTTGGGGTTTGCTGCATAAGCAGCAGCGAACATTATACTCATATCAGTGACATTGGAAGTATCCCATCCGCTGGTGTCTGGGGTTGCTACAGGTGCAGAGTAAAAGACTCCCCTCATATTTGTCACTTTGGAAGTGTCCCAACCACTTGTGTCTGGTTCTACCAGGCTAGCACTATAGAACATATTCGACATATCGGTCACCTCAGATGTGTCACCACCAGAAACCGTAACTAAATTGGAACAAAACAGAAAGGCAGCATTAAATGTCTTCCACCCAACAGTTCCTAGCTCAGGAATCGATGTAATTTTTCCCCTTGATGAAAATCCAATTCCAATGGACTCCAATAGGCCAGAGATTGTTATAGTGAATGTATTAGAAGATCCGTATGTATGAGAAATAGTCGCACCACCCTCAGTATAACTTTCTACGGTCCCGTCACCCCAGTCAATACTGATGTTTGCGTTAGCACCTAATACTAGTTCAATAGTGTCTCCGTTAGTAATGCTCCACTGAGAAACAAAAGGGACCATCGTCTTAATAGTCAAATCATATGATGAAGCATTGGACTCTATTAAACCATTGGATACAGTGTACTCAAATGACCCCACACCTGCAGTTCCCGGTGTGATCCCAACAGTGCATATTCCTGTCTCACAAGTACAAGGAGTTGTGACAGAAAGATTAACCTCGGAGGTTATTGAACAGCTTTCTGCCAGGGTTGAGCCAGAACTTGAATATTCCAGTTGTATAACCTGCTCATAGTTTTCTAAAACATTTGCAGTATTAACACCTGGAGTTGTGAAAGAGTCTTGATTTAGAGATTCAAGCACCTTGTCCACTTGAGCTTTTCCACAACCCACAGTAACTAAGAATAAAAGTAAAATGCAGAATGTTTGTGGCGCTTTCAATGTTGTTCCTTTTAAAAGGTTTAAGTTTACTTAACAATTATAATCCTAATACTTAAACTCGGTAAAAATTAAGAAAAACTTTAAATATAAACAGCCTTAAAGTACTGAAATCCCATAATTTGAAACAAATACCTCAAATCTAGATAATCCAAGTGCACAAAATGTTGGCACATTAGTTGGATTTCGGTGCCAGAATCACACTTCTAACAACATCAATGCTTGGAAATACAGATGTAAAATCCAAGACACTTGTGTATACACCTGTGCTGTAGTCATAGTGATAGGCTTCTTGGGAAATGAATACCAGCATGTCGCTAGATCTAGGTATTTGGACAATCCCTCTAACCCAACTAAGATAATTCCCACTTCCAACACCTGGAATTGGGTTTCCAACAGCTGAGCAGCTTCCAACACTGATATCATCGACTGGACACCTTAGGAGTTGATTAAACTTTGTTCCATCTCTATCAGATGGAGTGAAATAAACATTTCCATCAGAGTGAACTGTAAGGTTCCAAAAGTTAGTTCCATTTCCTGGGTCAAATGTTTCAGAGTCCATTACCTGATCAATAGTCCAACTGTCGTTTACTAGTTTTGCTCTTGCAAGATTTGAACTAGTAAATCCCCATGTTCCAGTTTCAACCCAAACGATAGTTTCATTATCCACACCATAGCATTCAGTAATGGCCCCGTGAGTTCCTTTTACTGTGGTGTAAACCGATCTTACAAAGTTATCGTCTTTATCGTATTCATTAACGGCGTTTCCATTGGTAGTTGCCTCTTCGGCAACAACATAGTTCCCGTTTGGAAGGGTGCAAAGAGTGTGGGAGTTAACCTCTGGATCAGCTGCTCCTGTTGGGGAATGCGAGGAGGTTAAATTTAGATTGTTTGTGTACACAGGAGGATTGGTCTCACCTGTTCCACCCACAATTATGTTGCCATCATTTTTCATACTTAAGCTTCTAATATTTCCTGCCACAGAAACAGAAGCGTTAATAACTACCGAGATGGCACTACCAAGAACTGCAGAGTTATCAAAACTAAGCTCATAAACATAACTGTTTGAGCTAGTATCTTCCAAGGCCACAAAGATGTTTTTTTCAAAACTGTTCCAGGATCCAGCATTTGACTGGTCTTGTTCTTGGGCTGCCTGACTTGGCTCTTTATCTATTTTTGATCCTAAACAAGAGCTCAAAGAAATAGACAAAATAATTAAAACACTCTTTATAATATTCACAAAAATCTCCTACAAACGTGCTACTCACAAAGATTAACACAGTGCACCTATCGGTAAAAACGAGATTTCGGTAACTTAAAAAATTATTAAGAAATATTTAAAGAGTATTTTGTTAAGGCCTTGTTAACACAAGGCCCTATTAATTCTATTTAGGCAGCTGTTGTCTGAGACCAAACTTCTTTAGTCCAAGTAGACTTTGTTTCAGAAACCCATTTTTTTGCCCAAAGTTTTTCATGAACAAATGACTCTAGTTCTTTTGGTGTTTGAACATTTACCCAAAGAACCATGTCCCACTCTCCCATTGAGCTTCCCGCCCACTTAACTTCTTTCCATTCTTGTAGCCATGCCCAGTTTTCCCAAACAGGGGCATCTTTTGTCCATTTTACGTGTACTTGAGCAATCCATTCATTTTGCATATTAACTCCTTCTAAATAGCTATGCGTTTAAGGTGCCCTCCTCATCGACAGTGACAAACCAGGCCTTAGGCAAGAATTCTTGGCGGCAAAAATGTAAAGATTACAAGTAAACTTCTGCACTGCCACATATTTTGGTAACTTCCCGCACAATCTTGACTTGGGAAAAGGAAACAGTATGAAAAAAACATTACAAGCACTAGTGCCACTAGTAGTTTTATCATCGCTTTACTCTGTAAATGCGGCAGCAGACAGAACTCACACCTATCCGGCAACCTACCCTTTTGTGCCAATGCAATTGGACTTAAAAAAGGGCGATAATCTAAGTAAAGTCACCATCTACAGTGATGTTAGACGGATTACTGAAGATAAAAAATTCATCAGAAACTTCAAAGATATAATTTCTCTTGGGTTACAGAAAGCAAAAACAAAAGAAAAGCCGTGGACTTCTTCTTACTGGCCTATGAATAAAGGTATGATTGCCGATCCTTATGAAAATAACAGTGTTCCATATTATATCGATATTGGATGGGTTGACTGGGAAAACAATCATAAGTCTTTTCTAAAAAGGCTTGAGGAAGAGCTACCATACGTTGATGAAATGAGTGAAGAAGAGCTTGAAAAGCTTGCTCCTTCCGAGAAGTATGACCTTCTTTTGGGAGATAAAACTTTTGAACTAACAAGAAAGCTTTGGGAGTACTCCTACAAGTGGGGCTCTGAAAAAGAGAATGCTTTCACTGAAGATATTAGAAAGGCAATAGTTGGTGAAAATAACATAGATCTTGCAGAGGACTACATCGCCAGGAACTGGTACACATCCATAGACGATGCTTTTGCAAACTCTTGGACACTAAACACCACTCTCTCTGCAAAAAGGGCCCTGGAGTTGGTAGCCGAAGGCAGATACACTTCAGCAAGGTCGGCATTTCCTGAAGCTATGAAGTATGCAACTCAAGAAGCTCAGAACTACGTTTTAGCAGAAAAAAACAGCAGAATGGCCGCATGGGAAGGCATTTGTAATGGATGGGCAACAGCCGCAGGTCTGGTTCCGAGACCAAGAAAGTCATTTAGCATCGAACTACCAAATGGGAAAAAACTTAAATTCTACCCAGCAGACGTAAAGGCACTGGCAGCTTTGTATTACGTAAACAGCCTCATTCAAGACCCTGCAGCGATTGGCAACGACGGTATTCCTTATACTCAAGGAACCGTAAGTGCAGGTATGAGATGTAACCTTAAAAGTGTCAGAAAAGATATTTGGGGCAGAAGATACGATAGCAAAGACGATCCGTTCAACTCTAAAACACATAGAGTAAGAGATGCAAGATGTGTTGGTGTTCACCCTGCAACTTGGCACATGGGTTTAGTAAATTTAATTGGAAAACAAGGAAGAAGTTTCGTTGTTGAAAGAAAAGTTGGGGCCGCAGTAGACAACCACCCAATGTGGGGATACGAAATGGAATTCTTCAATCCAAACAATGGAAGATCAAGAAAAGACCTCTACGATAATGTTGTAGAGATAGATGAAGACGACCAATTCTTTCAATTTAGACATCCAAAGGCGAAGTACATCGTGGGTGTAGAAACAGTTGCTAAGTATATGGACTATGCTCGTCCTGACAGAGAAGACACAAACTCTGAAGACGATGATGAAGTGGTTAACAAGAAAATGTATTACGACCTAGAGTTAGACGAGGATTACAATATCGTTGGCGGACAATGGAGGGCATACAAAGTTGGGTTGGAGTCCATGCAAGGGGCATCTTCAACAAGAAACAAAAGACCCAATCACAATCAGCCGGACTTTTTCTGGACTATAACTAAGGACTATAAAAAAACAGGATGGTTTGGTGATGTTCAAATGCAAGAGGCCTGGACTGATAAAACAGTTGCCCCACCTGCAAGTTGGTTAAAGGCAGCAAAGCCTTACCATAATTTTGTATACAACATGACCATAGAAAACGGAAAACCGGCCCTATGCCATGTCGTTAATACGAAAACAGAAGAAACTGAAAAGTGGCTGTGTAATCAAAAATATGAAAGGCCACAACCATTTATCAACGTTCTAAATGCTTTAGTTGAACTTTCTCAAGAAAACTAATATTTAAATCACTATGGCCTGGGATTAGCCCAGGCCTTTCTATTTACACTTACCTTTCTATCCCCCTGATATTGCGTTTTAATTTAAAGGTTTCTCTTAATTATCCGATAAATAATGGCGTATTTTTAACGACTAACCTAGGAAACTTATGAGAGTTTTACTTTTAATTTTTGTAGCTACAGTAAGCTTAAATTTAGTGGCATCGGAAGGTAGCTTCCAATGTATACAGGAGCTTGAGGAGCTGAAGTTAAAATACTTTCATACAGAGTCCACACCATGGCTAAGGCTCGATAATAGTGGTAATTGGGGCAAATATGATCCCACCTCAAAATCATTGGTGTTGCCACATGAGAATAACGATAGAGCTTCGGCAATGATTTATACTTCAGACAACACAAGTCAAATTATCTATCTGCCAACAAAAAACCTAAACAAACTTGAGAAGCGAAAAGTTAGAACAATAATTGATGATAAGACGATCTGTATAGAGTATTTTGCGACTGAAAAATCTACAAATATTGGAGAGAGTTTATTCAGATATCTTGAGGGCAAAGAGGAAGCTTATGCAGTTAAAACTCTCCCCTCCTCAAAATGTGAAGGCTCGGTATTCTCATCCGCGATGACGTTAGAAACAAAGGATACTAGGGATTTAATTCAAAAAGCTGTTCAGACAATGGTAACTAGTGAACTAGCTAAATGGAGCGACAATCTTGACTCCAATACTAAAAACATAACTTATACTCTGCAAAACTGTAGACCGGTACTTAGTAAAAAGTGCAAAGTTTCGGAGATAGATTACTACTCAGAATTTGAAGAAATAGTTAAGCGATGTGCAGACAATAGCCACAATCCTCAGCTTAAATTAAAAACAATTGAACAATTAAGAGATAACCACAACAAAGCACTGGCACTAGGGCTCAGAGAGTCAAACAGTACTCCAAATAAAGGGAAAGCTCAGAGTACATTTAATCATTAATTTAAGAAAATCTTAAAATTTCTAAAAATAGACCGACAAGTACGGTGAGGTACTTTATGGGATATATTATTAGTCTGATTTTCACACTTGTTTTTATAAGCTCCGGATGTGGTGGTTCTAAGAGCACGACTACAATCTCAGGAAAAACCGAGGAGCAGGAAAACAAATATATCCCCGATCTAACTCTCATTGACGGGCACGAACAAATCATCACCTTGAACTATCACGAATCATTTTCAGCAACAAGTTGTACACTCACGGATCTTTCAGGTGCAATAGAAACAACATCATGCTCTTGCAGCTCTGGAGTTTGTACAGTGGGCCTTACCCCAATAGAGAACGGTGAAGGAACTTATACTTATACAGTTAGTGACGGAATAAGCTCATCTGATCCAAAAGTTGTTTTAACACAAACTATAGAAGTTGTTCCATTCGTTTCAACTTGGCGTGTAAGCTCAGGAGACCTCACCGTTACACTTCCACTCAGAAATGGTTTTAACTATGACTTTACTGTAGATTGGGGTGATGGCAATACAGCGGAAGTAACGAGCTACAATGACCCCGACATTGATCACACTTATGCTTTGGATGGAGATTATACTGTTTCAATTTCAGGGCTTGTAGAGGCCTGGTATT
>CATMLK010000046.1:0-26525 GCA_950070535.1 uncultured Bacteriovoracaceae bacterium
ACGTTTGTAAAATAAATCTCGGTGGCGGCACTTAAACCAAAACCTTCAGTTCTTTCTCCATCAACATTTAATGAAGTTGTTCCAAACTGAAGAGTAAAGTTCACGAGCTTTGTGTCGGCAAGCGACAGATTAGAGATAAAAAGTAGTGTGATTAAAATCTTTTTCATATGAATTCAATATTCAAGAATCGCGCAATTTTGTAAATAGAAAACGAACTATATTGGTGGGACTTGAGCATAAGGTTTTGAAATCTCGAATTACCCGCTACAATAGGCCTGATGCAAATCACTACCCTGCTTGAGAGCTTCTTTATATAATGTTCGACATGCTGAAAGACACTAAAAAATATTCGGTCATCGATATCGAAACAACTGGCGGAAGTGCCAGAGCAAATAAGATTATTGAAATTGCCATCATAAACTTAGACGGAGATGAGATTGTGGAGAGCTGGTCCACTCTTATTTATCCCGAACGAAGAATCCCGCCACAGATCTCTTATCTAACAGGGATTACCGAAGAGATGGTGGCATCCGCTCCAAAGTTTTTTGAGATAGCCAAAAAGATTGTAGAAATGACCGAAGGTCGAATCTTTGTTGCACACAACGTTCACTTTGATTACAGCTTTGTTCAAAATGAATTCAGAGAACTGGGTTACACCTTTAAAAGAGAGCTACTTTGCACAGTTAGACTTTCAAGAAAAATACTTCCAGGCCTTGCATCCTATTCTCTGGGAAAGCTATGTAAGGATGTGGGAATAGAGCTTCCTAAAAAGGATCGCCACCGTGCCATGGGAGATGCCAAGGCCACAGCGATTCTTTTTCAAATGATTCAGGATAAAAATAGCGAAGAGTTTAGGGAAATTTTTAACAAACTAAATGCCAAGATTAACTTTCCACCCTTTTTTGAAGAAAACGACTACGATGATCTGCCAAACCGTCCAGGAGTTTATTATCTATGGGACAAGCGCGGAAAGCTGCTTTACATAGGCAAGGCCAAAGACATTAAAAAAAGAGTGCGCCAGCACTTCATGGTTAAAAGCTCAAAAACTAAAGAGTTTGAATTTAAAAATGGCATGGCCAATATAAGCTTTCAAGAGACAGGAAATGAATTGGCGGCACTCCTATTAGAGGCAAGTGAAATAAAGGCACGCTCCCCCATGTTTAATAGGGCCCTTAGAAGAAAGTACTTTCCCTGGTCAGTCATTCCTTACAAAACTAAAGATGGAGTGATGGAGTTTAGATGCGCAAAGATAAAGGATCCTGAATATCCTATAAGATGCGGTTCAAGACGTGGGGCCGAGGGTACAATCAATAAGCTTTACAAAAAGGCCTTCGGGATTGAGTTTGACCTTCATTTTGAAAACAATATAAAACTTATGCAAAAAACCCTAGGCCTTGAAAACTTTAACCGAGAACTTAAAAAAAGGTACGAAGAGCTTACCTTTAACGAAGAGACATTTCAGATAAAGCTTCCAGGCCGAAATAAAAAGGAATCCTGCTTTATTCAAAGATACGACTCTGGACAACTTCTCTTGGTATATCAAAAAGATGGAGAAGTGGTAGAAAAATTTGAAATTGAGGAAACTCCCGATCTCGTTCAAATAACATTGCATTATTTAAGAAAAAAAGAGCTTAAGACCATCCCTTTGGATGAAAGTGCATAAAAAAGGGAGACATATAGTCTCCCTTCTTTTTTTAGATTTGTGTGCTTTTCTAGAAGAAAATCTCTCCAATGATTTTGTTAACATTCTCTGGAGAAGTTTCATTGTGCTTGGCAATGTCATTTAACATTGATTTAAAGTCTTCGCTTTCACCTTTAAGAGACTTCGTAACAGCTGTTTCGATGTCTTTAAGGTTTTTACCGATGACTTCAACAGCAAACACGTTTGCGTCTTTGTCAGTAAGCTCTCTTGTTCCAGCAAGCTTGTTGAACTGGTGAGCAACAACAGCGATGTCTTTTGCTCTGTCAGCGCTAAGAGCGAATCTTGCGCGAAGTTGCTCAGACATTTGATTTAGATAGTGCTGCTCTTTAAGAGAAGCAAGCTTTTCCATATCAACTGTTCCGTTGTCAGCGTAGTTCATTGCCAAGCTAGTTGAAGCTTTTGAGTCAAACTTCTGAAGCTTTGAGTAGTCAATTAAGTCGCCATTAACCATAGCGGCAAGTTTAACAGTTGGGTTTGTTGTTTTTACGCTTGAGCCAATTGCAGCGTTGTAACCATCATTCCAACCAGCATCATAACCGTCGTCATAACCATCAGTCTCGCCAATGCCATAACCATAGTCATATCCATCTTGGTAAGCGTAGTAGCTACCATCGTCAAATCCGTCATTGTAGCCTTCAGTTGCGCCGTCAGCGTAACCGTCTTGTTTGCCATCATAGAATCCTGAGGCCTCACCATCATCAAAACCGTCGCCGTAACCATTGTGGTAAGAGATAGCAGCAGCATCATCATAGCCATCATTGTAGCCATCACTTGCACCAGCAATTCTTCCGTTATCATGGCCATCGTCATAACCATCCATATAACCATTATCTACATAATCGTCATAACCTTCATTGTAGTTAGGAGTGTAGCTTTGGTCATATCCATCAGCGTAGCCTTGACCTTCACCTCTAGTGTAACCCTGGTCCCAACCGTCATTAAAGCCGGCGCCATAGTTGTCGTTTGAAGTGTAGTAGTTCTTGCCTTCAGCATATCCTTCTTCGTGACCTTGAGCTCTACCCTCTACAAAACTAGAGTCGTAAGCGCCTTGGTAAGTTGAAGAGTATCCAGCATCGTAACCGTCAGAGTAACCTTCGCTCTCACCTGCGGCCGCACCTTTAATTTTACCTGCATCGAAACCTTCTTGATACTTGTCGTTACAACCAGTAACCAAGAAAGCAGATGCCATAAATAATACAATATAGTGTTTCATGGTTCTTTCCTTTCTTAGTAGAAGATCTCTGTTAGTATTTTGTTAAACTGCTCTGGACTAGTTCCCATATTCTGAGAAGCTTTATCCACCAAACTCTTAAGATCGCTTGACTCGCCTTTAGCAGACTTTCTAACAGCAGTCTCAATTTGTCCCATATCAAAGCCGATTAGGTCTTTAGAGAATGCTGACGCGTCCTCAGCAGTCAATGCTCTAGAACCTGCAAGCTTATTGAATTGGTGAGCGGTAACAGCTACCTTTTGAGCACTTTGCTTAGAAAGGCCAAATCTAGCTTGGATTTGTTGTCCCATAGCGTTTAGGTAGTGCTGCTCTTTAAGAGCTCCCAATTTCTCAAGATCAACTGTGCCATCATCAGCGTGGTTGAATACAATTGTTCCTGATTCAAGAACAGACTTTGAATCAAATTTTGGCAAAGAACTGTAGTCAATTAGGTCAGCGTTAACCTTGCCAGCAAGAGCTACTGCAGGGTTTGTAGATTTTGCGGAAGATCCATACCAGCCGTAGTCGTATCCGTCATCATAACCATCATCATATCCGTAGTCATAACCAGAGTCATAACCATCTTCATAGCCTGCAACTTCACCTTCAGAAAAGCCATAAACTTCCCCGTCGCTGTAGCCGTAGCTGTAATTGTCATTATATCCTTCAGCATGGCCTGCATCGTAGCCATTGTCATAGCCATAAGAGCGACCATCGTCATAACCATCGTTATAACCGCTGTTGTATCCATCAGCTGCGCCGTCAACTGCGCCAACAGCGTAGTTGCCAGAATACGCATAATCGTATCCGTCAGCATTTCCGTCAACATAGCCTCTATCGTAGCCATAGTTGTAACCATCAACTGAACCGTCATTGTAACCGTCAGTAGCACCTGCGGTGCTGCCGCTTGCATGTCCGTCAGAATAACCCTGAGCATGGCCCTGAGTGTCCCCGTCAGCAAAACCCTGTTGGTAATCTTCAGAAGCAAAGTCTACGTAAGCTTGCTCGTAACCTTCGCCATGTCCTACAACTCTACCGTCAGCAAAACCATCAGCACTTCCGTCGGCCGTCCCTTGAGCGGAACCATCTGCCTCACCTTCTGAATAGGCGGAGGAATACGTGGAATTATATCCTTGCGTATACCCGGCATCAAAACCTTCGTCATACCTGGAGTTGCATCCAGCCCCTAAAAAGGCGGTGGCCGCCAATACTGCTAGATACTTGTTCATAAAATTCTCCTATATATCGTGCACAAATCTTAAATACACAGAAGCTTCAGTACCCAAGTCGATCTTTTAACACAATGCAATTGAAAAATTTATCGTATAAAAAAACGGCCTGAATAGGCCGTTTGGAATTTTATAAAGAAATATTAAGTTTAACTATCTCGTAGTTCTGCTGCCTTTTACACAAGGCCATGTAGGAGGATGAGCCATCTGGGTTCTCAAATGGGTTCATGGATGTACAATAAAAGGTGCCATAGTGGTTGTCTTTCTTCTCCAGTCCACAGTACCTGTCCTCATAACCACAAATTGTTGGAAGATTTACAGCTAATGAGGCCGGAGCTATCAGCTCGCCATTATAGGCGGCCATAGTATAGATTCTATTGCCACTTAATAAGGTTGTATCCATGTAGATTGCAGGATTCAGCTCTCCAGAGTTTTTAATCAACATAGGAGTAAAGATATCCGACATAGTCTTTCCTGGAAGAAAGCTAAACTTTGTTGTGTCTTGTCTGCTTTCTGACCAATATCCGTCTTTTCCCTCTAATAGAAGTATGTCATCAATAGTCTCCAAGAAAACATAAGTTCTGTCGTTTTTGTCAAAACTTGCAATATAGCTCACCAAACTATCATAAGGTGTGTCCAACCTATAAACGTATCTTCTTTCTTCACCTTCATAAAGGTGGGAGATATTAAGAGTGGAGCTTGTTAAGAATCCCACAAACGAATTACCTTGTTTTTGTCCCAAGTCCTGTACCGGATGGATTGCATTGCCCACTAGCGAAGACTTCACATAGTCTAGGTGTGTGAAAGATAGCTGTGCCCCATCAAAAATACTCTCAACAGCTATTCTTTGAAACCCAAGTCCAAAGGAGAATACCCCTTTGACCACGCCATTTTGGAAGTCTTTTTCACTTTGAGCTTTTAGAGCAATCAGCTCCACACCTGTGTCATTCACTGAAATTGCAGGTGCCACAGAGTTTTTAAACTGATCCCTTACAAGGTCTCCAAAATCTCTATTCATAAAGGTTCTGTAGGCATATAGGGATTTTTCCTCATCAAGCTCTAACCAGTAAATTCTTCTCAAGATACTATTGTCTTTTGGAAGCCATGGATCTTGATCCTGATCGATCTCAGGAACTGGGCCTTGATTGATGTAAACAGGAGTTGCTAAAAACTTGCCATTTGAGAGCTTAGTTTTAATATACTTCGTTGTCTTTGGAGTCTCATCTGGTGTATTTTTATAGTATGGCATCCTCACAACAGGAAGCTCTGGGTGTAATGGAGAAAGATCTTGGTTCAAGTATCTGTAATCAATATACAGTCCCTGACTATCATTTGATGCCACTGATTTAATTAGATAGTCTATTTTTCCATCATAATTAAAGTCCATCTGTTGAACAGTAAGCACCTCATAAGTGTCCTCAAGGGTTATTTCTCTTTGAGCTTCAACCAACTTCCCATTTCTCATTTGGAAGAGGAACACTTTCCACTCATTCCCCTGTAGTCTATAAGTTAAGTAAAAGCCAGGTTCGGCAGAACCTCTAGGCGTTTCAATAGTCATAAGATTTGAACGCGTAGGCCTGTCGTCTAGATTTCTTTTATTTTCTATTTCTTCGCTGAATTCCCTTCTAAAAGAGATCAAGGAGTGAGCTTTATCATTAAATTGAATAGGAAAAACTTCCTTATCTTCAAAGGCATATAGATCTTGTGCAAGGGTTAACTCATGAATATACTCTCTCTCTTTCATGTTTGGAGATTTTACTTTTACCTTATATCTAAAGTAATTCCTTGCGAGTTTGTCAGTTACAACACCTCTCAATGGCACAGCATTGATGCTTCCAGGACCAAAAGGTTTTAGCTTGAAATATTTTTTCTCAATCTCAACGCCTTCAACCAGTGAGCTTAGCTCCACTTCAACTTCCTCAGATTGTGAACCAAAGTTCTTGAAATTTAAAAACAGTTGTCTAAATTTACCGTTATTTGGATTAAATACCGCTTCCGACATTTGCTTAAAGACAGGCTTAACACTTGGGGCCTGTTTAAGCTTCATTGCTCTTCCTAGCTGAATTAGTCCATGAGTTGATTTTAAATCATCAGTTCTTTCCAAGGCAGAATCATAGATTCTTCTTTGGACTTCATTATTATCCATACCAGGGTAAACACCCTTGATAAGTGCTGCGATTGCCGAAACGTAAGGTGCGGCCTGAGAAGTTCCACTTTTAAGATCATATCCCTGCACGTTTAGCTTCAAAGGAATAAATGCAGTTGGTATAGTGGAAGCAATTTGATCTCCAGGAGCTAAAATATCCACTTCTCCACCATAATTTGAGAATCTTGATATCTCTCCATCATTGTCAATTGACCCAACACATACAACCTCTCTGTATGCACAAGGAAAGATCGTTGCGTTTGTATTATTGTTGCCGGCCGCGGCCACAACTAGAACGTTATTTCTAACGGCATTCTTAATGGCCATGTCCAAGTAGCGGGTATTCATGGTCTTAGGCCAACCCAGACTTAAATTGATTACATCAACTCCTCTGTGAACAGCATAAAAAATACCTTTGGCGATCCTTCTAGAAGTTGCCTTATACTTTAACTTGTTAGTTTCTCCCTGCATGTCCACCATTCCGGTGACTTTTACAGGAAGAATTTTAATTTTGTCACTGACTCCAGATACTCCAAGTTTATTATTTCTCTTGGCGGAGATAATTCCTGAAACATGTGTTCCATGCCCTGTATCGTCAAATGGATGAGCATCATATAAATATGAAGTACTGGCAAAGTTCCAGCCGTAACAGTCACCTCTTAGACCATTTCCGTCTCTATCTTGCATTTGGCCAGTTGGAGGTACGCCATTGTCACACTCTGCTTCATTTTTATAGATCTGCTCGCTTAGTTCTGGGTGATCAAAGTCAATCCCCATGTCGATGACAGCTACTGCGGGTGTCTTTTTAAGGCTTCTTTCAATAGAGTCAATTGTTTCAAACCAATCAATATCTTGACCATCTTTTCCGATTTTTTCCTCTGGCCCGCCGTTTGGCATCTGGGCCGATGTTACTTGAGCTTGGTTTCTAAGGCCCCATTGCAGAGGGTATAGAATATCATCAACATCCATACTGGTCTTATCATTTGATCGAATTTCAAAAAAATCAACATCGTGATCGGCCTCAATAAGTTTTACTAACTCATGCGAGCCCAAGACTTTAAGTGCATTTTTGTCACTTGCCTCCACCTCATAAAGTCTTTCTAGATAACCTTGGCCAAATGGTAAAAAACGCTCTGCAGACTTTACCCCTTTAATGCTAGCAATAGATTGAAGTTCCTGTTTACTTAGTTTTTTAGTTGTTTCCACAACAAAGGTTTCAGCAAACAAAGAGGAAGATAAGGCAATGCTCAAAAATAAAGTTTTCATTAAATTAACCTCCCCAGTACCCACGATGCAAGGAATTCTCCATTAGTTATACCTAAGAACTTCCTCATTTTTGCAACTGGTCCTTCGATCTCTTCTTCACCAACTCTTCCAAAAGAGTTTGAAATAATCTTTTTGTCACCATTTGGGTCTCCAACACGAAAGCCATCAATTTTGGCGATTGACAGCATATTGCCTCCACCACCGACCATCTTTCCAATACCTTCCATTACGAGCCCCTCTTCAATGGCCTCAACCATCTCCATAGTGTATTCAGCAATCTCATCCTGGTTGCCTTCTTCCAAGGCCTGAAAGTACTTTCTCTTGTTGTGGGCAAAGCGGTAGTAACCACTAACCTTTAAAGAATCTTCCCAGTCCAGTCTCCTATTTCTCTGCCTTCTTCTATTGTAGACAAAGATATTTTCGGCTTCTTCTTCAGACATCTCAATCATGTGATTGATTCCGCCTTCATATACAAAAAAGTTCACGTTAATATTGTAGAGAAAGAGCTCCTCGGTTTGAGCTAGAACTTCTTCCTCCATAAATCTAAACTCATAACGCTTCTTTAGCTCTCGAAGTAGGTCTACTGCATCTTCTTTACTCATCTTCCAGCCGTTGTAGATCCTTGAAAGCTTTGCATAAGGGCTCTCAACAAGACCACTTTCTCCTTTCACACCTTCATAGCTTAGAATCTCGTTTTCGGCTTTACCCATATACGTATAGCCAGGATTTCCACCACTAAAGCTTGCAACATTGAAGTTCTTATCCATCAGTTTTCCGGCCAATAATTCAATCACATCTTTGGCGTAGTTTTCATAGTCTCTACCAAAGCTATTTCCGATAGTGCTTCGATAAAGCTCTTTAGTATGACCTTCCGGGGATGTTACGCTAATATTGTCAAACTGATCCAACCAGTTCCACTTCCAAACAAAAACTCCAAACTTCATTTCATCTTCTGTAAAGTTGTGAATTAGAACGTAAGGGTTTTCAACCTTTTCCAGGGTTTGTGTAGATGTTGAAAGGAAGGCATTTCTTAGTGCCTTGAGGTAATCAAGCTGCTTAACATTTGCCTGTCCTTTATAAGTGGACTTAATAGGAACCTTATGAAACTTTGTTCTCGCCCGGCCACTTGTGCCCTTATAGCGAAACTTCATTATAGGGATGTATTTTTCAACACTCACTGAAGGCTCAATTGAATGAACATTGCCCAAGTCTTTATAAACATGAACTTCTTCTTCGCTGGCCCTAAATATGTGAAGTCTATTTAAAATGTTCTTGCTAGCAGAAACATTGAACCCTACATTTGCCACTTCATACAAATTAAGCCCAACTCCAGCTCCAGCGAGACCACCAAAAGAATCGGTGATGATCATAGACTCTCCAACAGCGATATTTTCATCAATAGCTTTTAGGGCATCTTCAATAGCTGCCTCGTCATCCTCTTCTTTAAGCTCTCTGTAGTGCATATTGTGAAGGTCGTTAAGCTGATCAACGCTATTTAAGAGAGAAACTGTTTTGGGGTAATTTTCCTCAGTATAAGTTTCACATTCTTCTGAACACTCGCTTGTTTCAATCACTTTTAGTTCATTGCTAACTTTAGTGTAGTAATCCACCAAAGCTTGCCCTAAAGGATAAATATCTGAAAGGTTTGTTTCATCAACAGAGTTGATATAACTGTTCTTCAAATCTGTATGTAGTGTCAAAATTTCTTGGAACTCACTATCAAATCTCTGAGCAATCTGTGAGGAGCGATGCAGGTCTTTAAGCTCATTAAGCTTTTCAATTGCCTCATTGAATATCTTTTCATTTCTTTTAACTCTAAGATCTGGCGACAGATTTTGATAAAACTCCTTTGCAATAGGATCAAATGCTGAACCGTACTTGTTTTTAAGATATGGCACCATCATATTTTTGAATGGATAATTTAGTGCCTTCTCAACCGATGTAATAGGTCTTACGTGAGCGTAAGTTCGACTTAAATACACATCGGCCCTAACATTCAAATCAACTGGCACATATTGTCTTATTTCTCCGGCGGCACTCATCACAGTGTCTCCGGTTTTTGTGTAAACTCCAGTAGCTCCGCCAAATGCCCCTACCGAGATACTGCCACCAACAACATCCACCAACTGGATTAGGTTGTCAGTTCCCATATAGCTTCCTGCAATAACTTCACGTCCAAGAATTACGTTGCCTCTTACAGTTGGATAGATGAAAAAATCAAGCGGTAGCTTGCCAGTCTCACCTGTTGTGGCGCCTGTGGCCACTTTCTCTGCAAGCTCTTCTTTAAAATCAACAATTTTGTCTTTAATATTATTTCTTAGATATGAATTGGCCGTTTTAACCAAAAGATCAATACCAACAGAAATACTTTTGGATTTAAAAAATGCAGTCATTTCAGAGGTTGATAAAGGAGACTCTGGATCTGGGATTTTAAACCTTCTAGCGTAGCCATCATAAAACTCTTTGGTGATTTCACCATTCACTAGATCATCTTGATTGCTGATTGTGGCATCTACAGAAAGATTTACGTTATCTACACCAAATAGAAACCCTAAATGGTTTCTTCTACTTTTTAACTTTTGAAGTAAAAGAAGCTTAACTGATTCAGGAAGATATGTAGCATCTACAATATCTTTCCAATCTTGCTCGCCAAGCTTCATAATTCTTCTAATAATCCAAACTGCGTCATCTCTTGAGCAGTCATACTCTTCAGCATGTGCAAAATTTAGTCTCACGTTGTCAGAGTACCTACGGCCGATTGTCCAATCCATTAAGTTAATTGACTCAGGAGCATCTACAAGAGCAAATGGAACCACTAAGGAATCATAGATTCTTTTTCCTTGTGGGAGGTCATCAGACAAGTACCCCTTGGCCAGATTGTGAAAGAACTCTTGCCCTTCCATAACGGCCACGTCTTGCACTACAACAGACTTGTCTGAGTCACTTAGAATCCACCTGTCAAAAGAGCCGGCATTGTTGATAGCAATATTTTTTACAAACTCTTTTTTTGCATCATCACTTGGAAATTTAATTTTTAGTCTCGGTACATACTTAACAGGCGGAACATTATAACCAAGCTTTCTCAGCAAGGCCTTTCTAAGAAAGAAGTTGTGAACAGACTTACTCAAATAGATAGAGTATTGTTTTGGAGTGCCCCAGGCGTTGTTTTTAGAAACAGTCACTCTGTAGTTTCCAAGTCTTGCCCAGCCCTCCGATATATAGTCTACTGTCTCTAAGTCATTCAGGTCCAAGGCCGCATCATCAGATAGATCAACATTTTTAAAGTCTGATACAGGGCCGCCCTGGTAGATGTGGGCCGACTCATGATCAATTGCAGGCTCTAAGTCAGCAAGTGTCCACTGACATCTCGTTTCTTCATGCCTCTTCTTATAATAGGCATCAGCTTCGGAAGATGTAAGCACATCCCCCCTTCTGATTCCATTTCCGCATTCATCACTGTCACATACTAAGTCCGTGGCCGGCATATGTCCGTAGGCCAGAGGAACTGTTCCAAGGATTGGGTTGTAGGCCAGAAGCTTTTCCTGCTCACAGCTGCCATGTCTAGTCACCGAGGTGCCAAACTCTGAATCCTGAGCATACACATTTAATCCTGAAAGAATAAATGCCAATAAAAGTAGCCTCATAAACGTTTCCCCGTATAAAGTTTTGACGATCGTAAATTCTCTTTACGATCTCCCACCTAGAGATCATGCTCTAAGCGCTCCATATTGCGTCATTTTCCAATAACTCACTAAATTAGTGTGCTAATTGTGTGCCATTATTTGTTCTAAACTAAAACTGGGTTAAGATGGTTCTTGTTAAATAAATTATAAAAGGGAGCATGGTTGAAAATACTGGCCATTTCAGAGAATAATGCGGAACTGGAACAACTATCCAGAATTTTAAGAAATCAATTTGCAGAAGTGGAAATTATTCTGGCCAGCACCAAAGAGGAGGCCATGGAGCATGCTTCTGTTAATGGCCCTTTTGGATTTTTTGCCTTGGATGTTGAAGCAAAAGATTATGATCCAGACCAACTTGGTAAAGACCTAATAGATTTCACAGGCCAAAGACCCTTGGTCTTTATTGGACAACAATCCATCATTACAGACCGTGTATCACAGGAGCTCTATCAATCCAACGAGTATAACGAATCGATTCTTAAGCCCTTTGAAAGAGAAGACTTTAAAGATGACTTACTCAATAAAGTTGGAAGTGCACTTAACTTTGCCAAGCAGGAAGAGTTTGAGGCATCAATCGAAAGCATTAAACCTGATGAATTTATTCCCATGAAGATTAAAGGCTTTTATCTTTATAAAAGCTTTCCTTATGACATCTACATGGAAATAGCCAAAAGCAAGTATATAAAGATTCTCAGTGCAGATAAACCTTACACAATCAACACGCTAGTCACCTATGCTAAAAAGAATGTTAAGTGGCTTCATATTAGAAAGGACGATCAATTGGCCTACCTTGAGGCCGAAACTAAAAAGTGTATAAAAGCTATTAAAAAAGCTGGGGGAAAACAAGAGGACACAATCCTTGTTGCCTTGAGATCTATCACTCTTATTCATCAAAGCCTCTTGGCCATAGGTGTAACTCCTGATGTTTTAAATCTATGTGAAATTCTCTCTGAGACAATTATTGAAGTTGTTAAAAAACAAGAGGACATAAGAAGAATTTATTTCAACTATCCAAAGATCTATTCAGGTATTGCGAGTAAAAGTTTGCTTACGGCCCTAACCGCCACGGCCTTAGTTAACAAAATGGGTTGGGACTCCGCCACCACAACTACAAAGCTATGTGTGGCCAGTATCCTTATGGACTTCACTTTAGAAGATGAAGAAATGACTCATATCAATTCTCACCTAAGCCCTGAAATGGAAAAGTTTTCAGAAGAGGCCGTTGCTGCATTTATTCAACACCCTCTTAAGGCCGCAGA
The DNA here is from genome assembly GCA_950070535.1 of uncultured Bacteriovoracaceae bacterium. Classification (GTDB taxonomy): domain Bacteria; phylum Bdellovibrionota; class Bacteriovoracia; order Bacteriovoracales; family Bacteriovoracaceae; genus UBA845. The sequence goes on from CATMLK010000046.1 coordinate 12,496, forward strand.
AATAGCTCAGCAATTCACAATCTTCCCAGATGTGGACTATTTAATAGAGAATCATCATGAGACACCAAATAGAAAAGGTTTTCCAAATCAACCCAGCCATTCAAAACTAACAGTTCTTTCAGCTGTATTTAATGTATCTCAATTCATTGCTGCCGAAATCGATGGGCAAAACATTAATAAAGAATTGTTGTTAAAAACGATGAAGTCTTTATCTAAAGATTATTTAAACGGCAGTCATTTTAGAGATGTGCTGAAAACCCTTAAAAGTATGTATCATCTTTAAAGGGTTACCCCTTCAAATGCCTCAATGATTTTTTTATAAGTATGATTCTTATATCTTTCTCTAAGACGCTCTAGGTAGGATTTATTATCCGATATATTTTTAGTGTCTCCAGACTTCACTCTAGAAAGAACATCTGTGGCAATGTCTTCTGAGATGATAATGATTTTTGATAGCGGAGAGATGTCATCTTTATAATTAACAGCAAATCCCTGGCCGTTAGTCATTCCATGATGCTGAGTAATTATCATATCTGCCCCCATTGGACAGCGAGGAAAAGTTTTAACCAATCTGCCAGAGAGCATGGCATGCTCTAAAACAATGGTCTTCTCTTGCTCGGTAACATCTGATCTAAAAAGAAAGTCTTCCTCGTTCATGCAATCAGGATATTTTTTAAATAGAGGTACAAGATAGATGTCGTGAAAAAACAAGGCAAAAGAAACTTTATTCTGTTGCTCTTGCGAGCCCCAAGAGATGTTTTTAATAATTCCACAAGCAAGATATGTCGCGAGAACAGAATGTTTGTAAGCAAAGTCCCCCTTGTTCTCTAGAAGCATTTTTAAAAGGCTTTTAAGTTTTGGAACTTCCTGAACCACGTGTTGAATACTCTCAATACACGCCTGGGATATCTGAGCAATTTCTTCAGTAACCTCATCTGATTCAAATATCTCCTCTGCAACCATGGACATGCCCTGGCTTGTTAACTCAACTTTCTCTTCAGCTGAAATATCTGTTCTTGTTAGTTCTTTTAAAATTACTCCACTCGTTTTATTGATAAAGCTCAGTCTATGGGTGGCGTCGATATATAAAGTCTCAACACCTTCCTCTAAATACTTTTCAAGGCTATTGCCAATTTCCTTGCCCATTTCAATAATCTTAAAATAATCGTATTCAAACTCCCCAGACTCGGCCCTATAAAATATGTCGCATATGCTTTGATCAAGGGATGAGAATAATTTTATTGGAATTGGAAAGTATTTTGGCACAGACCTTTCTGCCATATCTTTGGCAGTAATTTCTAAAATCTTTGCCATGGCCCGCAGAAGGCCTCGGATGTCATACCTATTTTTTAAGGATATTGTATTCTTAAGTTTTCCGGCCGGCTCGCCTAGGACAATGACTGGAATTTTTAGTGACTTCTCCTCTAAAAAGGAGGTCAGCTTCTCTATGGCACTTTCTTTTTCGTTTAATTCTTTAAAACAGATTATAGCGTCAACATGTGGCACTTGCTCCAAAAGAGATATTGCTCCCTTGAGAGTTTTCTTAATAGTCACACTTGCACCAACATAGGCCCTAAGGTTTACCTCATAGAGATTATTGACGACTTCGTTATTTGAAATAAGTATTGCGTGACTCATAAGGTTAAATCATACCACATATCAATGCTTGCAGCTCTGGGCAGGGATTACCCTCTTAGTGAGTTCAAGTATTTCTTCAAGCGATGAATTCCCATGTTCAAGGCCTCTCTCTCATCGTCTAACTTGTAGAGAATCTCAATATGTTTATAGATTTTTCCGGATTCAGAAAGAACGATATCTACCTCTGCGTCAAATTGGTCTCGAACTTTGTTGACGCTTATGCGTCCAACAAGCTCTGGTGAAAGACCTTTCAGCTCCACAAACTTCTCTTTTGGGTAGTCGTCTTTGATGTTATTGATCTGAGTCATAGTGAGGTGTCCAATTGTTCTTATTAAGCTAGAAACTTTATTGATTTTCATCAAAGTTGGCCAGCCTAACACTCCTTTATAAATGACAAACTACTAATATCTGTTAGAATTATTTGGTAGTTATTTCACGTATATATTGTTTGCTATTTTCTGTAAAAGGGGGAATTTACTTATGCCGTCCCACAACTATTTTACCTCCTCAATTGGTAAAAAGCAGATCACTGCCGTTACAGGTCTTGGTCTTGTTGGGTTCACCGCGATGCACTTGGCGGGTAACTTGCTAATTTTGGTTGGTGCCGACGCATTTAACGCTTACGGACACGCTCTTGTAAGCAATCCATTAATCTACTTGGCCGAGGCCATCTTGTTGGGGATGTTTGTTCTCCACATTGCCATGGCCGCAACTGTGACCGTACAAAACACTGCGGCACGAGGTAGACGTTACTACATCAAAAACCGCTCAGGACGAGGTGAGACAATCGCTTCAATGACTATGCCTTACACAGGTGTGATCATGTTGATTTTCATCATCCTTCACCTGATTAACTTCAAGTATGGGGCCCACTACGAGACTGTTGTCGATGGTGTTGTAATGAGAGACCTCTTTAAGCTTGTTGTTGAGTACTTCGCCAATCCTCTATATGTGGCCTGGTATGTATTTGCAATGATCGCACTTGGGCTTCACACAGGACATGGACTTCAATCAAGTTTGCAGACTTGGGGTCTAAACCACCCGTCTTACACTCCAAAAGTTAAGATGGTGTCTGTTGCTTACGGTGTACTGGTAGCTTTTGGTTACTCAGGGCTTGCCATTTATTGCTATTTTTTAAATTAAGAAGGAGTCGCTAATGGGCTTTAAATTAGATTCTAAAATTCCAGAAGGTCCCATCCAAGAAAAATGGGAAAAACATAAGTTTAAATGTAAATTGGTCAACCCGGCCAACAAAAGAAAGTTTAATGTAATCGTTGTGGGTACTGGTCTAGCTGGTGGATCTGCCGCGGCTTCCCTAGCTGAACTTGGTTACAATGTTAAATCTTTCTGTATTCACGACTCCCCTAGAAGAGCTCACTCTATTGCAGCTCAAGGTGGGATCAACGCCGCTAAAAACTATCCAAACGATGGCGACTCTGTATGGAGACTTTTCTACGACACAGTCAAGGGTGGCGATTATAGAGCAAGAGAAGCCAATGTTTACAGACTTGCTCAGGTTTCCAACAACATTATTGACCAGTGTGTTGCTCAAGGTGTTCCATTCGCTAGAGATTACGGTGGATACCTTGCAAACAGATCATTTGGTGGTGCTCAAGTTTCTAGAACTTTTTACGCCAAAGGACAAACAGGACAACAACTTCTTTTGGGTGCCTACTCTTCAATGATGAGACAGGTAAATAAAGGAAAGATCCAGCTATACACAAGAAGAGAGATGCTTGATCTTGTTCTTGTTAATGGTAAAGCTCGTGGGATCATCGTAAGAGATGTAATCACAGGAGACATTGAAAGACACACTGCTGATGCTGTTATCTTGGCAACAGGCGGATACGGAAACGTATATTACCTTTCAACAAATGCTATGCTTTCAAATGCAACTGCAGCGTGGAAGGCATATAAAAAGGGTGCTGGTTTTGCAAACCCATGTTTTACTCAGATCCACCCTACTTGTATTCCAGTTCACGGTGATCACCAATCAAAACTGACTCTTATGTCAGAATCTCTAAGAAATGATGGACGTGTTTGGGTACCCAAAGATAAAGGTGACAAAAGACATCCTAACGATATCCCAGAAGAAGAAAGAGATTACTACCTAGAAAGAATCTACCCTTCTTTTGGAAACCTTGTTCCAAGAGACGTTGCTTCAAGACAAGCAAAGTTTAGAACTGACGAAGACAGAGGTGTTGGTAAAACAGGCCTTGCAGTTTACTTGGACTTCTCCGAAGCGATCAAGCGTGACGGAAAAGACGCTATTGAAGCAAGATATGGAAACCTCTTTGAAATGTATGAAAGAATTACTGATGAGAGTCCATACAAGCAACCAATGAGAATTTACCCTGCAGTTCACTATACTATGGGCGGGCTATGGGTTGATTATAACTTGATGTCTACGATTCCAGGTCTTCACGTTCTTGGAGAGGCAAACTTCTCTGATCACGGTGCCAACAGACTTGGAGCTTCTGCTCTAATGCAAGGTCTTGCTGATGGTTATTTCGTTATCCCTTACACTTTAGGTGATTACTTTAACAACCACGACCTTGAGCCAGTGGACACTAACCACGAGGAATTTGATAAGGCAGAAAAAGAGGTCAAAGAAAGAATCGACAAACTTCTAAGTATTCAAGGTACTAGAACAGTTGATGACTTCCACCGCTCTCTTGGAAAGATCATGTGGGACAATGTTGGAATGAGTCGTAATGAAGCTCGTTTAAAAGAGGCCATAACTGAGATCCAGAAGCTTAGAGCTGAGTTCTGGAAAGATGTTAAAATCCCAGGAAAAGCAGAGGGAATCAATGATGAGCTTGAAAAGGCCGTCAAAGTTGCTGACTTCTTAGAGCTTGGAGAACTAATGGCAAGAGATGCTCTTGAAAGAGTTGAATCTTGTGGCGGCCACTTTAGAGAAGAGTCTCAAACACCAGAGAACGAGGCCCTTAGAGATGACGAAAAATTTGCACACTCTGCAGTGTGGGAATTTAAGGGAGAGAAAGAAGCTCCTGTACGTCACAGAGAAGAGCTAAAGTTTGAGAACGTTCCACTAACCCAAAGAAGTTACAAGTAACGGAGAATATATGAGCGCTAATGAACAACTGCTAACGCTTAATTTAAAAATATGGAGACAAGAAGACAGAAACGACAAAGGCCGTTTTGTAGATTACAAAATGGAAGGCGTCTCCACCGACTCATCTTTTTTAGAGATGATTGATATGTTGAATGACGAATTGGTTAAAGAAGGAAAAGATCCTGTTTCTTTTGACCATGACTGTAGAGAAGGTATTTGTGGATCATGTGCTATGATGGTTAATGGCCAAGCACACGGCCCAAATGCATTGACGACTACTTGTCAGCTTCACATGAGATCTTTCACTGATGGCGACACGATTGTTATCGAACCATGGAGATCAAGAGCATTTCCAGTGCTTAAAGACCTTAAAACAGACCGTTCAGCTTTTGATAAAATCATTGCTGCCGGTGGTTATATTTCAGTAAATACTGGGAACGCTCAAGATGCCAACAACCTTCCAGTTTCTAAAGAAAATGCCGATTTGGCCATGGATGCTGCAAGTTGTATTGGCTGTGGTGCATGTGTTGCTGCTTGTCCAAACGCATCTGCAATGCTCTTTACATCTGCAAAGATCTCTCAGCTTGCTCAGTTCCCTCAAGGACAAGTTGAAGCAGCTGAAAGAGCTTCAAACATGGTTCGTGAAATGGATGAGCTCGGATTTGGTAACTGTACCAATCACGCAGAATGTGAGGCCGCTTGCCCTAAAGGCATTGACCTGAGAAACATCGCTCACATGAACAGAGAATTTCTTAAAGCTAAAGTTAAAGGCAAATAAAACAAAAAAGGAGATCTTCGGATCTCCTTTTTTTATATTTTTAATTCAAATACCCCAATCCCTCTTGCACTATCAAATGGTGCTCCACTTGTACCGTTTGCTGGGGCCCTAACATGGCCAAACTGTCCGGCCATATAGAAGACATAAACTTTTCCATTAAGTACTTCAACTCCGGCCACCTCTGGTTGGTCTCCAGGAAGAGATGTGAAATCTGGGGTGTCATCCCAGTTTCCAGCACCATAGATTTCACTTCCTAAATCAACAGCAACTCCCTTGCTCTCGTCAAAGCTAGTTAGCGAGCTTCCAGGAATTAAAGTCCACTTGTTCGTAATATTGCTAAAGGCAAACATGTAAACTTTCCCATTTTGCTTAAAAACGTGAGGGCTTTTGTAGTCCTTTAAAATGTAACTAGATGGCATGTTAAAGCTTATCAAGTCGGTTGAAGTTGCAATTGAAATATAATCAGTATCATTTGTGGGAGCGTTTGAGGTCGTATTGTACATGTAGTAAGTTCCAGAATCATAAAAGATATCTAGGTCCACATGATTTGTTTTACCTTTCCAGGTATCATCATTCTGAGCGAACAGAAAGTTTTTGTCCTCATCTACATTAAAGTCTGCACTTGATAGGGTTTCGGGTGAGCTCGCACTGAATCCAACAGGGTAATAACCATTTGAAGAAACTACTGCAGAAGCGCTAAACATTGCCGGCACGTTAGACATATTGTACTCGGCACTTCTAAACCACTTAAGAGAAATTCCTGAAACCCCAGAGCCAGTATCTACCATAAACGTATTTTTAACACTTCCCACTGTGAATCCATTTGAGTCGGAATCATTAATATTAACAATCTCATTTTCACCAGTGGCCGCATCGCCGTCATGCCATACAACATTAGAGCCTGGACTCCAGGTTGCAAGTCCCCAGTGCCAGCCACCACTGCCTGAATCATTGTATTTACACGGTATATTGAAATATACCTTATTATTGTGAACAACGGTTGAAGGTCTCCAACCTCCTTTAATGCCAATAAGGTAGTAACTGCAGTCGTCTGTATTACTCGAAGCTTCATAGATAGCACTTGTGGCAGTAAGGTTGAGAACAGAAACTTCATTTTCTAAACTCTCTGCCTCCAAAGTTGCCAAGTGCTGCCCACAAGATAAGAAGTTGAAAGAAACAAATAATAACGAAAAATAATTTTTTAACATTCTCACGTCCCTTAAAACATCAATATTCTGTAATCTATAGTAAGGCACCCAATCTGAATAACAAGAATTCAGACATTTACAACTAGCAACTTTTTAAAGTCAGCAAATCAGTGCCTCCATTCCTTGCCAATTAACTCTTCGACAAGTGATAAATGTTGGATGACTAAACTTTGATTAAGCTATAGACTAAATGCATGAAATTAAAGGAACTTGATGAGCTTAACGAGCTCGAAAAAATATCACCGTCCCTGGTGAAGTTTAAAACCTTAGACAGCGTTGAGTACAAAGGTAAAAACTATCCCATACGCTCAGTCACCATTGGCTCAGATGATCCAAGTGTCCCCACTCTGGGCCTTTTTGGAGGAGTGCACGGTCTTGAAAAAGTTGGCTCCCAAGTTATTGTGGCCTACTTTGCCTCTTTGTTTGAGCAGCTAAAATGGGACAAGGATCTCCTTCGAAGGTTTGAAGACTTTAGAATTGTATCCATTCCCATTGTGAATCCAGTTGGCATGGCAAGGTTTTCAAGAAGTAACGGCAATGATGTTGATCTAATGAGAAACGCGCCTGTAGATGCAGATCCAAAGCACACCTTTCCCCTAGTTTCTGGGCACAGAATTAGTCCAATGCTCCCTTGGTACAGAGGAGAAGGACTTGAAAAAGAATCTCAGGTTCTTTTCCAATTTGTTAAAGAGGAGATGTTTCCTTCCAATGCCTCTATCGCTTTAGACATTCACTCAGGGTTTGGGACAAAGGACCAACTTTGGTATCCATACGCTAAAACTAAAGAGCCTTTTGCAAGAATTGCAGAAGTTAAACGCCTAATGGGGCTTCTTGACTCAACCTATCCATATCATATTTATAAAATCGAAGGCCAGGCCGAAAACTATCTAGCTAATGGTGATTTATGGGACTATTTCTTTGATATTCATCAGCAAGATTATAAACAAGATGAACATCTTTTTATACCTCTAACACTTGAGCTTGGATCGTGGAACTGGATAAAAAAGAATCCAAAGCAGTTCTTTTCTAAACTTGGACTTTTTCACCCAATAAAAGAACACAGACATGCTCGAACGATGAGAAGACACCTTCTTCTATTGAACTTTCTTATGAGAGCGACTAAAAACCACACCGTCTGGCGATAGAATGGATTATAAGTTTCCGAAAGACTTTTTCTTTGGCGTATCAAATGCCGCCGCCCAAGTAGAAGATGGGCTTAGCGATCCGTGGCTAAAGCTTGCTGAGCAAGACAAAGTTAGCTGCTTTAAAGATGTGGCCCATTCAAAGGATAGACTAAGATTTTGGACCAACCCAAATATTGAAATTGAATTGGCACAAGAGCTTGGAGTGGATGTATTTAGAATGAGCTTTGAGTGGAGTCGTCTTGTTCCGGAAAAAAACACTTGGGATCAAGAGTCTGCACTACGCTACAGAGATATTTTGCTATCTTTAAAATCCAAAGGCATTAAAGTCATGGCCACACTATTTCACCACAGTGTGCCTACTTGGTTTCAAGATGCTGGTGGTTGGAGTAAAAGAGAATCGGTGGATGATTTTAGCTTTTATTCTAAAAAAGCACTGGATGCTTTTTCCGATCTTGTAGACTGGTGGATAACTTTAAATGAGCCCGTACCATGGTCCTATTTAACATACAAAGAAGGGATCTTTCCTCCTGGGATTAAAGGAAGTATTCGCTCTCACAATCAATCTCTAAAAAATATGGCCAAGGCCCACAATTCTTTTTATGCATTCGCTCATCAAAGCCATCCAAGCATTAAAATTGGGCTAGCACACCATATGGGTTGGCATAGAGGAAGAGGTATTTTTAATAAACTCCTCGCAATTGTTACAGACTATCTCACCCACTGGAGTTTTATAAAGTTGATTGGAAAGAACATGGACTTTTTTGGAATCAACTACTATGGAGCAGAATGGATGACTCTCAAAGGCCCTGCTCAATATCCTGACCTCGAGTACTCCGACGCCGGTAGAGCAGTCTCCCCTCTAGGCCTTGAAGTTCAATTAAAAAGAATTCACAAACGCTACCCAGACACACCGATAATCATTAGCGAGAATGGAGTTGGTGATGATGAAGACTGGGTTCGGCCGGCCTATATTCATGAGCACCTCGCGGCAATTTATAAGTGTATAAATCAAGGCATTCAAGTGATTGGCTATATCCATTGGACTCTTAGTGATAACTTTGAGTGGTCTGATGGATACGGGCCTAAGTTTGGACTTGTTAAAGTAGAGAGAGAAAAAAACCTTAAAAGAACACCTAGAGAATCATTTGAAATTTATAAAGAAATCTGCAAACAAAAAGGCTTCACCTTTGAAGCTCGAAATCAAGCTTGGGAAAAGTATAAAAGCAAAAACGGACTTAAAAGAAACTACTGGCGCTCTGACGACAATAGATCTGGACTAAACTCACCTAAAAAACGAATCATGGGTATAAATGACTGGCGGCATAAGTAATTAAAATCTCAAAAAATTAAAGATTTCTTAAAATGAGACCGACTAGCACTATACAGTACTCGTGATGAGATAAGCTAACTTATAGGAGCTTTAAGGTGGCACGTTTTTTACTAATGCTTTGTGTTTTACTTATTGCTGGCTGTGGTGGCAGTGCCGGAGGCAAGCTTAACCTAAATGGAAATAGCAGCAATGACTCACAGTCCTTACCCTCAAATAATTTTTCAATAATAGAAAACTACAATCAAGCACTTAGCTTAAAGTACCCAAACACTTTTACAGGAACAACCTGTGAAGTGACAGATGAGGTGGGTGTAACAATAGCAAATGCATGCACCTGCAGCGTTGGAGCCTGTCAAGTTGAGTTTAATCCCGCAACAGCTGGGAGTGCAAGCTTCAACTACAGTATCAGCGACAATGGTGCCAACAACTACGAAGCAAAGGGAAATCTAACAGTCAAAGCAATAGTGCCTTTTCAGTCTGTTTGGCGAGTTGGAAATGTATCATATGGTGATGGAGACTTAACTGTAACACTTCCCTTGTTAAGTGGACGAGAGTATGACTTCACAGTTGATTGGGGTGATGGCAACACGGATACTATCACCTCCCATGATGATGTGGACAAAAATCATACCTATGCTTCTGCGGGAGATTACACCATCTCTATCTCAGGTTTAGTTGAAGCATGGTATTTTGCAAACACTGGCGACAAAGATAAAATCATAGCGGTTACAGAACTGGGTACCGTTGGATGGAGGGAGTTTTGGCAAGCATTTAGAGGATGCACTAACCTAACAACCTTTGAGGGCGGCGATTTATCTAATGTCACAACGATCTCAAGTATGTTTAGTGACTCACCAAACGTCACACCTAATACTTCAGGATGGAATACACAAAATATAAAGCATATGAGTGAAGCTTTTCTAAATGCCGCCTCTGCAAATCCAGATACATCGAATTGGGATACTTCAAGTCTCACTAATCTACAGAGCGCGTTTGATGGTGCCACCTCTGCCAATCCGGACGTAAGTAACTGGGATACTTCAAGGGTTACAACAATCTATAGTACCTTTGCCAATTCAACTATAAACCCTGATGTTAGTAAATGGGATACATCAAATGTGACAATCATGGGTACTGCATTCTATCAAAACACTGCTGCAAACCCAGATGTTAGCAATTGGGACACTTCTAAAGTACAGAGCTTTTATGCAATGTTTTATGGAGCAACTTCAGCAAATCCAGATATGTCTGGCTGGGATTTTTCGAGCATACTTACGTTTATTCAATCTGTAGACAACATGTTTGTAGGAAATACATCGCTATCCACAGAAAATTATAATAATCTTCTTATTGGTCTAGATGCCACAGGCATAAGCAACCTAAATCTGCATGGCGGCTCTGCAACTTGTAGTGGTGCGGGCTGCACAGCTAAGGCAAATCTTCAGGGTCGATCCTGGACTATCACCGACGGTGTTTAAGAAAGCACTCAGTTTCTATGATGGGCCTGCATCAATAGTGTGTTTATCTTTATTGGAATAGGATTTCACTTAAAGGGCCACCCTCTTCAAATTTGAAACTCCATTAAGAAAACCATCATATTTAAGGTTCCGCCACACATTTTGGGCAACCAAGTAGATTCTGGGAACTTTATGCCTTTAGTGGCGTAAGTTAAAATCCAATATTTATAGCCACTTAGCACAATTTTAAAATTAACTTTTGTTAATAGTCTGCATTGTTCAATAATAAAAGTATGAAGACTTTCTTAAAAATTGCAGGCCTATTAATTTCTACTTTTATTTTTTCAAGTTGTTTGGATGAGGTAAAAGAAGCAGCTCAAGCTTTAGAGGACAACTTCCCTCCACCGGAAGAGAGCTCGCCCACAGAGTCAAACCAAGAGGAAACACCTGAACAAGGTCCAGGCCCAACTAAGTTTACTGCCTCTCTTATTGCAGGATATGAACAGACTCTACGACTAAAGTATGACAATCAGTTTGTTGGAACTTCTTGCTCTATAGTAGACCCAGTTGGCCTTACCATCAATCAAGCATGCGCGTGTCTGGATGGAGTTTGCTCAGCTGAAGTGGCAACACCTTCCACTAGTGGATATGGAAGTTTTTCTTACACTGTAACAGATGGAGTAGAACAGTATCAAAGAGAGGCCGAATTAAATATTAAAGACATAAATGCAGTCAAGATGACTTTTAGAATCGGAAACGTTTCTTATGGTGACGGAGACCTGACTCTTACACTCCCGCTCGTTCAAGATTATCGCTACGACTTCACAATTGACTGGGGAGATGGCAACTCTTCTGTAGTGACTTCCTATAACGATCCGGATATTGAACACACTTACGCCTCTGCGGGTGATTACTCTATAACAATATTAGGCCAGGTTGAGGCATGGAGCTTTGATGCCAAGGGAGACAAAGACAAACTATTATCAGTTGAGGAACTGGGCACTGTTGGATGGGTGAACCTAGATAGTGCATTTGATGGTTGCTCCAACTTAACAACAGTGTTTGGTGGAGACACTTCTAATGTGGTGAATATGGCCAGAATGTTCTACGACGCCGTACAGGCAAGGCCAGACACATCAACTTGGAACACTGCCAATGTAACTAGAATTTCTTCAATGTTTAACGGTGCAACTGTTGCGACCCCAGATACAAGCAACTGGGACACCTCTAATATGAAAAGTATTAGCTGGGCATTCAGAGATGCGATTGCGGCCAACCCAAATACATCGAACTGGGATACTTCTAATGTAACAGACATGTCGGGAGTATTTTATAATGCCGAATCTGCCACTCCTGACACTGGTGGATGGAACACTTCAAAAGTAACTAATATGGGATTCATGTTTCACAATGCAGATATCGCAAACCCAAACACAAGCAACTGGGATACTTCCAAAGTGACAGATATGATAAATATGTTTACCAACGCAGAGCTCGCCGACCCTGACACTTCCAACTGGGATGTTTCCAATGTAACCAGAATGTCTAATTTATTCTATGGCACAGACTCTGCAAACCCAGACACCTCAAACTGGAACACATCAAAGGTGATAAGATTTAATGGGATGTTTTGGGGATCTAAAGTAGCAGACCCCGATGTAAGAAACTGGGATTTAAGCAGTGCAAAGGTTATAAATCAAATGTTTAAAAACTCAAAGGCCAATCCTGATGTTTCTCAATGGGATACTTCGGGTGTGGAAAATATGTTTGAACTCTTTAGAGGTGCTTCCAGGGCAGATCCAGACATGTCCAATTGGGACTTTTCAAACGTCACAAGTGTTAAGGATATGTTTTATGGCGTTACCATTTCTACCTACAATTACGACACTTACCTAATACGTCTTGATGCCACAGCTTCAAATGGACTTAGTACGACAGGTGGTGGCTCAACTTATACTTCAGCTGGAGCTGGCGGAACTGCACGAGCAAGTTTAATTGGTAAAGGTTGGACTATAACTGATGGCGGGGGGATATAGAATCAGCTTATCGCCCCGTTCAGAAAGCGCAGGTATTATCAATCTAACTAACACAAACGCCCATATCATAGAGATAAAGGGAGTTTCACAACAATCTCTCCCAATAACCTTAGTATTTAGCTACTTTTAAGATTGAAGCATTTGACAAACTCTCCTCTTATGTAGATACATTCACAGGAGGAATACATGAAGCTAACTGACCATATTCAAAAGTTTCAACATTTTATAAATGTTGTAGAGGCTGGAAGCATAAGCAAAGGCTCTCTTAAATCTTTTATTACACAGCCTCAAATGACTAAAAATATTAAACAATTAGAAGAAGTTACTTCTAAGAAACTTTTAGTCAGATCAAGAGAAGGTGTTAAGCTTACTCCTTCTGGCCTTTTGCTATATAAACACGCAAAGAACGTTATTGAGACGACGAACTCCCTAGACCTTGAACTACAAAATCAAAACATTAATCAGGCCGGGCATATAAAGATAGGAACATATGATAGCATTGCACGATATTTTTTTCCTGATTTTATAAAATATATCAATAAGGTCGCTCCTTCGATGAAAATCTCTATGACAACTAATAAAAGCGATCAAATACAAAAACAACTCCAATCAGGAGAATTAGATATAGCAGTTATCGTAGATGCAAAAAAAAGGAAAGGTATTTTAATTGAAGAGATTTACACTGATTCTTTCCTCCTTTATTCAGCAAAAATGCATAACATGGCCGACGTACCGGAAAGGCTTATATATTTTAATAAGCTAGAAAATGATGTGAGGGAAATTTTCTCCCAAGAACCTTACGAAGAGCACATTAAATGTGACAACATCGAAACAGTAAAAGCACTTACAGAACAAGGACTTGGACATGGATTTTTACCTACTAAGGTTGCCAGAAATGGTGTTTTAAAAAACAAATTGAAAATGCATCCTCTTAATATGGAAAAGTTCGATCAACTAGATCACAAAATAAATTTTTGTATGAAATCTAGTGAAAACAAAAAAGAAGTACTTTTTATTAAAAATGAAATAAGTAGATACCTAAAAATTTGGTCAAGCTCTTAATAATATCTAATCTTACTTTAATTTTGAGGCCGGACAAGGGGTGATGGCCAGAAACTCAGCGAATTTATAGCTTGATTCCCCTAGTGGCAATAAAACAGTCGATATAATTATTTAAAAGACCATTTTCTTCGGTCCATGAATCTTCATAAAAACCAGTAATTGCAAAGCCTGCTCTTGTTTGACCACCTATTTGATCATGTAGAGAATGCCCAAATTCCAACGGTTCCCCTTTGTCAGTGTATCTCTTTCTTTCTTTGTCAGTAAGGCTTGTTAGATCAGAGTAAGGAACTTTGTATTTAA
>CATMLK010000047.1:0-25970 GCA_950070535.1 uncultured Bacteriovoracaceae bacterium
GGCCAAATAATTTAAATGACATGGGGCCGTAGGAAAGATCTCAAAATCATCAATGAACAGGATTTAGAGCAATTACCACCCATCTGATAAAGCTACATCCAGGATTTGGGTAATCTTTATTTACTCTCACAAGCCATGTAAAATTTATAGATTCTATATCTAGATTTATTCGCATTGGGTGGCCTTAACCTTCAATCATTACAAACGTCTACAAATAGTTTTTATTTTTCAATAAAATATGACGCCATTTTTTAAAAAGATTTAAATATCTAATTTTTCTGGTTTTGGTAATTATCCTAGCCACTATAAACATCGCGTTTGGACGCAAAAGGATTACCATGAAAAAGAGTTATTTGTTCACTACATTTATGTTTAGTTTAATCAGTACTGCCAATGCTGGAATTTTACTCGATGCGAGCTGTAGAGTTGAGTGTTCCGCAATTGGGGGCCAGGACTTCAACACTGTTGGGATGAATGTGGACAGCAAAGTGATTTATGTCGACTATACAGATGGGTTAACTAAGAAGGAACTAGATAGGAAGTTTGAAAACCACTCAAAATTATGTGAAAAAATTCAAACCGACTTCTCAAGAAAGTATGATGTCTCTTACGGGCAAGCTCAAACGAGTTGTGATTATTTTAAGCACTAGAGGGGGTAAAAGTGAAAATTCTCTGTTTATTCATAATTTTAATAAAATCGAACTCATTATTCGCATCACAATTGTGTGAAATAAAGATTTATAAAGATAATTCAATAGCCGTTGCAAATGAAGATGGACGTCAATTAACCACCCGATATAGGGTCTCATGGCTAACCTATGATGACCTGACGGACCTTATGGAAAGAGGTGTTTGTAAAATCACCCCAGCAAAGTGCTCTATAAGTTTTATTAGAAACGTCGCTTATGTGCAAAGGAATGAAAAGCCGGTATCAGTTTTTTGGCGGTTGTCGAGGTATGCCTTTGATGATCTCGAAGAGCTTATAGAAATTGGCTACTGCAAGCCATTGTAGAGTTAGACTTATCCTTAATTCATTGGCTTAAGGTTGGAAAGATTCTCTATCTAGCATTAAACATTATTCAAAAGGCTAGGCCAATGGTGGGCTAGCCTTTACTAGAGATAAACCAACGCTTTTTCATTAATTCAGTTATAGGTTGAGATTTTTAGCCATTGAATTTAAAACAGTAATCCTTAAGGGTAATCTAGATCGATTCCCATATAATCAGCATGGCTTGATCTGAACCTTTTGACAGCAATTGCAACAAGTTCATCGATTGGAAGGCCGCTGTTTTTTGACATCTTTTCAAGATCCTCAAAAAGCTGGGACTCTATGTTAACGGTTAGCTCTGTAAGCTCGCCCTGATTGTGCTGTTGTGATTTCATAAATTATCCTTTTTTTACCACTGTTAAGGCGTTTTTCTTTCTTAATGACACTAAAGAGTTTGTGATTTGATAATCAAGCAAATCACAATTTTTATAAATATCATCCACTTTATTATAATCAGAGATGCAACAGAGTAAATCGAATTCATCACCCTCGACTTCTTTTCCACTCTTAATGAACTCTGGATTTATTAAAAGCTTTAGATGTCCAGGAGGTCTAAGGTCCTGATTGTTCTTAAACTCCTCAACAACCTGTGCTGTTTTTCTTCTGAGAACAGTGAAAGGGTAGTGAATTGTTCTTGAGCTATTTAAAATCTCTGGCTCGACGACATAGTAAAACTCAGTGCCTTTCCGAAACGAATCGATGCAGAGGTTATAAAAGGCCTTAAGACCTTTTCTTCTCTTATAGAAAGAGCTCCAAACCTCCCCTTCACTCATCTCCACCGAGCCAAGAAGCATTTTGGAAGCTGGATCCAAGACATTTACCTTGCCTGTAAATCCGACGGACACTTGCTCTTCAAGAATTGGAAAAAGCTCTTGAACTATCATTGTTCCTTTTTGCCAAAGATTTTACCCATAAGGCTTTTTTTCTTATTATCAGATGGATTAAAATACCTGTCCAGGCGGGAAGCTATTTCTTGATAAGACTTCCAAACTGGATTTCCTTCATATTTATTTTGCGTCATATAAGGAGTTCCAAAGTCACTTCCTTTTCTAAGCGCCATCTCCATAGGTATTTTTCCAAGGTATCCAACACCCAACTCACTACAAGCACTCATGACACCCCCGGTTCCATATAAAAAGTGCTCTTTTCCACAATCATCACAAACAAAGGAGCTCATATTTTCGATCATTCCGATTACATGAACATTTAGTTTATCAAACATATGAAGGGCCTTTCTCGCATCAAGAAGTGCCATATCTTGTGGGGTAGAAACGATGATAGATCCATCAAGCTCAAGATTCTGAACCATAGACAACTGTACATCACCTGTTCCTGGAGGAAGGTCTAATAGCAAGTAATCAAGCTCTCCCCAATCAGTTTCAAAGAAGAATTGGTTTAAAACACCTCCAAGCATTGGGCCTCTCCAAACAACCGGCTCATCCTCGTGTATAAAGTTTCCAAAGCTTATAAACTTCATCCCATACGCCTCTAAGGGAAGGATCTGCTTATCCTCACTAGCCTCAGGCTTTTCACCTCTTTTATTTAGAAGCATAGGCATCGATGGGCCGTAGATATCAGCATCAATAATTCCAACCTTATTACCTTGAGCACTTAAGGTTGCCGCCAAGTTTGCTGTGAAGGTAGACTTGCCAACACCACCTTTTCCGGAACCGATTGCTATAACTTTTCCAACATTAGGAATTCTCTTTTTCTCACCTACCTGTCCATGTCCTACTTTTAACTCGGCAGGTTTTGAGGCCTCTTTTTTTGGAGCTTTTCCCACAGCTTTGTAGATATCATCGCTTTTCTTTGATTCGGATAGGATAAAGATATTATCCTCATCTTCGTCGCCTTTTAATACTTCAATAATCGCGTCTTCAAGTTTTCTCTTTGACTCTGGGGTAATTCCATCCCTTTGAAGGGTTATCATGAGAGACTCCCCCTTATATTCAACCTTTGTAACTCTCGACTCTTCACCCAAAGTTTTACCAGTCTCAGGATTTTGAACATTACTTATTTTCTTTTTTAAATCTTCCATCTTATTTCCTTTCTAGGACATTTTTTCCCAATGCTTCTTATTTTTACAAAGAAATGTTTATCATAATAATATAAAGATATTAAACATTTATCCAAGGGTCCAATCCAAATGGCCAAGTATAAGCGAAGCATATTTTTAATTAATCCTAAATTTCAATACAAGTTTAGCTTTATTGTGTGCAGCTTCACATTACTTGCTACTTTGATTTATCCTTTCATCATAGTTGACCTTTTTGATTACATTATTGGTCAAAGCCCTGAAAATGCTCAAAGTTTCATCGATACCAGAAACGAACTAATTGGTCTTATGGTTTTGATTTCATGTGTGTTTTTAGCCTTTCTTTTTCTTTTTTCCATTTTCTTGAGCCACAAAATAGCCGGGCCAATGTACAAGGTTACAAAACACCTCCAATCTATAAGGCAAGGCGGCGAAGTAAGAGATATCTACTTTAGAGATGGTGACTACTTTCAAGAGATTGCAGATGAAATCAATGAAACTAACAACTATTTCATCAATCAAAGATTAGATGATTTCACTTACCTAGAAGAAGTGTCATCTTATATTGCCAATCTCGCACTTGTCGTGCCTGAGGACAAACGACCAGTTCTTGCCGAGATACAGTCTAACCTATCGAAAATACTTTCACGAAATAAAGAAGATTAATTTACACCTTACATAAAAGCTTAGGCAATGTTACCATTTTGGTAGAAATTCAAAATGCAGGAGGCAGTTTGAACGACCAAATTAGAACAATATTTTTTGCACTTTTTCTATCAGGCACCTTTGGCTTTAATGCAGCCGCATCTAGCCCTAAACGCCCATTGTCAGTTAAAAGCATAGAAAAAACACTTAGCAAGGACTCTCTGAATGTGAGCAAATCTGAGTATCGCTTAGGTCACAACCTTGCGAAATTGTATGAAGTGGCAGAGAAAGGCTATTTCAACAAAAGACTTGCTAAAAAACTTTTGAAACAAGTTAAAAGCCAAAAAACCTTTAGTATTTATCAAAACTGGCTGGAATCCATAATTTCAATTCAATCAAAGAGTAGTGCCAGGTCCCTTCAACCAGTTTGTTCAAGAATGACCAAAAACACTTACACCAACCTTGTTGAAGAAAATCTTGGGACCCAGGCCACTGTGATGTGTTTCAAACAATATTTAAAGGTACTATCTAGAAAAAACAAATTCATTGCCAAGAGTCAAAGAGAAGTTAAGTTTTTTAAAAACCACGTTTCTTGGATGGCGAATAGGGCCAATATTGAAGACTTAAACTATTTTTTAAGCCGATTTAAAAGTGATGAAAAAACTTTGAGGAAGTATTCAAATGAATTAATCACGCATTTCATAAGTAGCGGTAATGTCCCGTCAAAGAGTCTTCTACAATACATGGAGATAACTCCAGAGCTTACTAGATACATTCAGGTTAAAGGCCTAGATCAGTACAGCTCGAAATACGTTCTTTATAGAGAGTTAAAAAAGCTTATCAAAAGGGCCTTTGATGCTGCTGACAAGGAAGAGCCAATTGTTGAGATCACAAAACGTCTTAAAGAAGCACTTAACTATTACAAACTGTCTTATCCTCACTTGCCTCAATCAAAATCCAATAAAAGAATACTAAGTCTTGGCAAGTCCCTCACTAGACGCTCTCACTTTGAGGCAGCCAGAGAGGCCTTCTCCGCAATTCTTGAGCAAAATCCAAACGATGAAAACATCATCTATGAATATATGTGGACGTGGGTAACCCAAGAAAAATACAGCAAAGCAGTTTCAAAAGTCATTAGGCCTTTTGAACTCGACAAGAAGTTCAAGAAACTTAAAGATGAAAGACTTCAATTTTGGACTGCTTTTGCATTGAAAGAACAAGGCGAAGATCAATATTTAAATATCTTCGAAGATCTTGTTACCAAATCACCTCTAAATTACTATTCCATATTGGCAGCTAAACTTCTTGCAGAAGAAAAAGAAGAAGCCGCAAACAAGCTATACTTTAGACTAGCAAACAAGAATTCAAATACCCCAGAGTCCATGCCAATTTTGGACACCAAATCCACTCACGCCCTGAAACGACTTAAAATCTGGGGCTCACTCGATTTCAAACCTTTCATTAAGCTTGAATACAGTAGCATTTTTAAGACTCACTCCCGCTCTATCGCACAAAAAAATGATACCTATGACCTAGACCAATCTCAAGCATCCATGGTCCTACTTGCCTCCTCAATATTAAAGCAAGAAGAGAATTACCTGGAGAGCTTTAAAGTTATTTATCGTGGGCTCAATAGAAAACTCATATCACTAGATGAAAGAGTTTTAGACGTTTTATTTCCTCGACCATTTTTAAATCAGGTTTCTAAATACTCTAAAGGCTATGACCCACTGATTGCCTTATCTCTTATAAGACAGGAATCGGGCTTTAATAGCCGTGCCAGATCTTGGGTTGGTGCAAGAGGCTTAATGCAGTTGATGCCCAAGACCGCTCAAATGTACTCAAGGGGTATAAAGACAAGACATCTCTACAACCCTAAGATTAATATTAAGATTGGTAGTAAATACCTTCAAAAGTTACTTAATCAGTATGATCACAACTTAGTTTACGCTCTATCAGCATACAATGCTGGTGAATCTAGAGTTAAGAAGTGGAGAAAAGAATATCTAACTCATGAAGACTCTATACTTCACAATATTGAAAACATTCCATTCCCTGAAACTAGAAAGTATGTGAAGTTAATCTATAGAAATCTTTTCTTCTATAAAATGATGGATAAAAAAGTCGATCTCGCAGACTCTACAAAAGTAAATAAGATCTTCGATGTATCTATAGGCTTTAATGCAGAATAATTTTATTTAGTGGCACTCGTGGGGGTGCCCTTTCATGATTTTTTTATATCTAACATAGACTGGTTCATTTACAAGGCCATAGCTTTCAAAGTCTTCAATGAATGGAGTGCTTTTTTTAAAAACGCTAGCTAAGGCCTTTTCATCAACAGCATATCCTTTTGCCCTCATCTCACTAAGCCAATTATAAGCGGTGCAGTCTGCTGATATTTCTTGAGTTGTACTAAAATAACTCCTAAAACCAGAAAACCTCTCAGAGAATCCCATTTCATTTTTAAAGTCAAATATGGCGTTTACAAACCCACCAGCATAGATTGCCAGTCTCTCCGCCAAATGCCTATGCTTTACGTGTGCCAACTCATGTGCCACTACCGCCATAATTTCTTGATCACTTAAATTTTCAATCCAATCTGGGTTAACTAGAATGGCAGCTTGAGTCGCAACGGCGTTCTCAACATGTTTGGTTTCTATTATAAAGACGCCGGGATCCCAGCCTAGAAAGTTTTGCAATGACTTTAAGTTGCGTTCAACCCTGTCAGTTTCTACAGCATCTGAAGGATTAATGGCAAAAAGGGAGAGGCTTAATAATAAGAGTAATGCTTTGATACTTTCCTCCTTGCCAAGCTTTTACTTCAACTTTGACTGCAACCGAAGGAACAATGTCATATTTATAGGAATAATTTTGATAAAAAGATCTTAAGTAACCGAAAGGACTATATATAAATAATTATAAACTTAGGTTTTGGCCACCAGGATGGTGGCCAATTACTCTTTAAACGTTAAATCTAAAGTGAACAACATCACCATCTTTCATAAGGTATTCTTTACCTTCAATTCGAAATTTTCCAGCTTCCTTAAGCTTTGCCTCAGTTCCAAGTTCAAATAGATCCGTGCAATGATAAACTTCTGCTTTGATGAATCCTCTTTCAAAGTCCGTGTGAATGATTCCAGCACATTGAGGAGCTTTCATACCCTTTTTGAATGTCCAAGCTCTAACCTCTTGAACACCAGCCGTAAAATAGGTTTGAAGTCCAAGCATCTCGTAGCCAGTTTTAATTAGTTGATCAAGCCCAGACTGCTCAAGACCCATATCAGCAAGAAATTCTTTTTTCTCTTCTTCTGTTTCAAGCTGAGCAATTTCTGACTCCATCTTTCCACAAATTTTAATAACCTTTGAACCTTCTTTTTCAGCTAGTGCTTTTACGGCCTTAACATGGTCATTATCACTGTCTTTGGTCATTGAGTCTTCATCAACATTACATACATAAACCGTATCCTTTAATGTTATCAGGTGAAGATCACTAATTGATTCTCTTTCTTCATCATCCATTTCAACTGAGCGAGCAGGCTTTCCATCTTCTAGCGCAACTTTAAGTTTCTCAAGAACTGGCTTTGCAATAGCTGCTTGTTGTTTGAGTTTTTTATCGTGAGATTTAAGAACTTTTCCTAAATTGTTAAGTCTTTTATCAACCGTCTCTAAATCTGCAAACGCAAGCTCAATATTGATAACTTCAATGTCGGCAGTCGGGTCCACCTTTCCTTCAACGTGAATAACATCGCTATCTTCAAAGCATCTCACAACGTGAGCAATGGCACTTACTTGTCTGATATGTCCGAGAAATTGGTTTCCAAGGCCTTCACCTTTCGAGGCACCTTTAACAAGGCCGGCAATGTCTACAAACTCCATCACTGCTTTAATCACCTTTTGCGGCTTAACAAACTCAGTAATCTTATCAATTCTCTCGTCAGGAACTTGTACAATCCCCACATTTGGCTCAATTGTGCAGAATGGATAGTTGGCTGCTTCGGCCGGAGCACTTGTTAGTGCTTGAAATATAGTTGATTTTCCAACATTTGGAAGGCCTACGATGCCCACATTTAAACTCATCTTATCTCCGTTATTTTATCTCTAAAAAATTCTTCTTATTGTACTTGTTTGAAGCCTTTGAAAACCCGTGCTTTAATAAAAAGTCCAAGGCCTTGGAGGTACTCTCCATTACAATACCAAGCTCAGTATCTTGCTCTTTTGGAAACTTTCCCAGAACCCAACTAGACATACTGCCTTTCTCAGGTCTTCCAATACCCATTCTTAGTCTATAGAAGTTTGGTGTATTTAGATGTTGAGCAATGGACTTTAAACCGTTGTGCCCTGCAAATCCTCCACCCTTTTTAAATTGAATCTGTCCAAAAGGCAAATCAACCTCATCGTGGACGACCAAAACCTCCTCAGGTGTTATTTTAAAGAAAGAGCATAGGGGTCCTACACTCTCACCACTTAAATTCATATAGGTTTCAGGTTTTAAAAAATATAACTTATCGCCGTTTAAATTTAAGTCGCAATATTGGCCCTTAAATTTGGACTTCCAAAGTGCAGATTCTGTTTGAGGCAAAAATTCAAAAAGAATCCAAGCAATGTTATGCCTGGTTAATTCATACTCCGCACCGGGATTTCCTACACCAACTACTAATTTTATCATAACTAAATAAACAACGAACTAACTGAATCGTGATTAAAGGTTCTGTGTATCGCTTTAGACAGAATGTCAGCAGTCGATAGCACTTCTATTTTATCAATATTTTTGCATTCCTCTGGAAGAGGAACAGTATCTGTAACAATGACTTTTTCTAATTCTACAGTATCTTTAATTCTTTGGGCCGCAGGTGGAGAAAAAACGCCATGCGTAGCAAATGAATAAATCTTATTGGCACCTTTGGCCTTAAGAGTTTTGGCCGCTTCCACCAAAGTGCCAGCAGTGTCTATCATATCGTCTACTATTATTACGTCCTTGCCGTCCACGTCACCAACAATATTCATCGCCTTAGCTACATTTGGGCCAGTTCTTCTCTTATCAATCATTGCAATGTCGGTAGATAGTCTTTTACCGTACCATCTACACCTTTCCACCCCACCAGCATCTGGAGAGACAAGAGTAAGGTTTGTTAAGTCGATATTTTTTTTAATGTAATCAAGAATCACAGGTGAAGCGAATATATTATCAAATGGAATATTGAAAAAGCCTTGAATTTGACCTGCATGCAAGTCCATTGTGATTACCCTTGAAGCTCCAGCAACAGTAATTAAATCAGCTACAAGCTTAGCACTAATCGGAGTTCTAGGACTAGCTTTTCGATCTTGCCTTGAGTAGCCATAATGAGGAATTACCGCGGTAATTGATGCAGCAGAGGCTCTTTTTAGCGCATCCATCATCACCAGGAGCTCCATAAGATTGTCATTCACAGGGGCCGTTAGGGTCTGAATCAGATATACATCTGCACCACGAACGTTCTTTTCTATCTCACAAAAGATTTCACCATTAGCAAACCTTCTTAATTGAGGGTCAACCAAAGCTACATCTAAAAATTCACTGATTTTGTTGGAGAGAGTTTGGTTGGATGAACCTGAGACTAAAACGATGCGTCTCACACGCTTCTCCTGAAAAAGATGGCAGGGGTGGCAGGGATCGAACCTGCGCATGTCAGAATCAAAATCTGATGTCTTACCACTTGACGACACCCCTACAGAGTTAATGCTAAAAACTATACAAGATGATTCTGAGTTTTGGCAAGTATTTAGCTTAACTTTTATTAAACAAAGACATAAAACTTATTAAATATTTGGGCAGATAAACTCTGAGATTCTTTTTGCCCTGTACTGGATAAAGTTTTGAAATATGGCAAAAGCGGAATTTGAGCCATATAGCCTTAATTCCTTACCAGCTCTTTCCGAATCAACTCCAAACCATATTGCAAAGAAATTCTGACCATCAAAAGCAATATACCAACTATCCAAACCATTATTGGTGGTCCCAGTCTTTCCAAAAATTAAAGATTGCTTAATGATGCTGCCAGCTGCATGGCTTATCGTTGTTTTGTCTGCCTGAGCTAGATAATATAGAAGGCTATCCTCATAGCTTGAGCGCCCTTCATTAAATGATTTGCACTGATTTTGAAAAAATTTCAAATACGCGTCCCCAAGTTCAGAGAGAGATAGTTCAATTGCCCCTAAAAGCTGTGCAGGGTATTCCTTCAGAGGAACAAGTAGGTTTGGAAAGTAGTCAAGAAGACGCTTTTCCAATACTTCGAAACCTACCTCTTTAGAGGCCCTTATTAAGGGTATGTTCCTCGATTTTTGGATGGCCGTTTTAAGTGAGATCATCTCCCCAAGCTCCTTGCTTGAATCTTGAGGTGTCCAGTCCCCCGAGATAAGTTTAAGAGTTATCGGGTCTGTCGAGACCTCATCTTCCAAAGATTTGCCCTCTTCTATTAGCTGCTGATATATTATTGGCTTTAATGAGCTTCCAACTTGGTGTCTCTCATCATAGATAGCTCTATCCAGCTCTCGTTCATACTTGTTATAATAAAGAAATTTGTCAGGGCAGTTAAGGTCTTTGCAGCTTGCATCAATGACTAGGGACTTAATACCAATATCAACGCCCTTTATTCGTTCCTTTAATTTCTCCCTAACTTTTTCTACCGATTGATAGAATACAAACTTCTCGTATGGTTCCAAATTTGGTCCATCACTTTTACCAACCAAGTAAATGCTAAGAAGTGCTGAAGATTTGTTTTTTTTCTCTAAGGCTTTTTTCCACGCACTCCAGTCTTTCTCACTCCAGGGTGTTTGCTCAGAGCTTGATACAAGCTTTAACTCCTTAAGCCTTTTAAATACAACCGAAGTTCTATTTTTAAGTCTCTCTGTTTTATTTATGGGGTGATAATAATAAGGTCCCTTGAGCATTCCAATTAAAATTGAGGACTCATAATCACTTAACTGTTCTGGACTTTTATCAAAATAAATTCTAGAGGCCATACCAATTCCCTTGATATAAATTCCCCCCACGGTTCCCCAAAACACTTCGTTAAAATACATTGTAATTATTTGTTCTTTGCTGAAGGTTTTTTCCAAATACAAAGCATAAATCATTTCTCGAAACTTTCTTTCAAGTTTTTTCTCATTCGTTAAAAATAAGTTTTTTGCAAGCTGCTGAGTTAATGTAGATCCGCCCTGAACCAAACTCATTGCCTTTATATCCGCCACAACTGCGCGAACAATAGATATAGGGTCCACGCCCCTGTGTTGTAGAAACCTATAATCCTCAATGCCTAAAAGTCCCTTCCAAAGCTTTGATGGCAACTCCATAAAGGAAATTCTATCTTGTAGGCAGCGATATCGTTGGCATGAATTACCTTTAATAGGCCCAAGTTCAATATCCTCCATAATAAGAACATTTTTTCCACTATATGAGAGCATCCCCTCCTCCCTAGCATCACTTAAGTTAAGTGGGCTCTCTAAGAACTTTGAAAAATATAAGAGGTCATTTTGTGTGGTAATAGATCCTTGTTCTAGTAGGGAAGCTCGGGATTGCGAACCTTTTGGCCTCACCTCAAGAGATGTAAGCTTCACCTTCAGCTCGGAGATGAGTCCAAAAATGTATACAAAAGACAACGCAGTGAACAAAACACCAACACCGCAGAGGGCCTTTAGCGTTTTCTTAAATGTATGAGAGCTTAAGCTAAGTTTCATTGTTTGCCAGTTTACTCAAGAATGATTACTATTTTCACAATTAAATATACATTATAGTCCATTCTTTAAGGAGATTTTGTGCGTTCTAAAATATTACCTGTTGCAATAAGTTTGTTTACTCTTTCACCTTCGGCACAAGCTTTGCCAATTGATTGGAACGGTACAGTTGGCTTTGATACCAATATTATCGAAAATGTAAGAAGAACTGACGACTCTTGCTCCCAAGCTGATGAAAGCTATTGTGCTGGGGAAGACAATGATCATGCAAGATATCAGTCATATGTTTTAAGACTTTCTCCGACAATAATTGTCAATGACAGTGCAACCATCAAAGGTGAAGTTTCAACGGGTGCCATTAGAGGTGGTTTTATGGGTGATGACTCTGAGTCCCAGTCCTCATTTTATTCCCAATCTCCAAACGGCAGTCAACAATTAGCAGTTAATCAATTCTACGCTGAGCTATATGCCGACACAGCACTTTTTAAAGTAGGTAAATTTGCAAAAAACTTTGGTCTTGGTGCAGTCATCAACGATGGAAGCGACACTTGGGATAGATTTCTATCTGTCTACAATGGTATTGAAGCAAATTTTATGCTTGGCAAATTTAGCATCGCACCTTTCTGGGCAAAGATAGATTCACCAGCAAACGGCAGTACTAATCAATTTCAAACAGGGAAGTATGACTCAACTGAAACAGGTATCGTAGCCAACTACGATGACAAAAATAAAAACTTCGAGTTTTCTGTCTATTATGGTGTACGTGATATCGAAACCAACAGTGATCTTTATACTACAGGCACTGGTCCAGCAGAAATAACTCTTATAGATGTTTACTTTAAAAAGTCTTGGGAGAAATTTTCACTGGGACTTGAAATTCCAATGATGAGTGGCGAGGCTGGGACAGTCTTTGGCACGACTGACGAAGTTGATGTTGATAGCAACGCATATATTCTACAAGCGGCCTACAAGCTTAATCCTAGATGGGAACTTGGACTTGATGCTG
The DNA here is from genome assembly GCA_950070535.1 of uncultured Bacteriovoracaceae bacterium. Lineage (GTDB taxonomy): Bacteria > Bdellovibrionota > Bacteriovoracia > Bacteriovoracales > Bacteriovoracaceae > UBA845. The sequence continues at coordinate 12,445 of CATMLK010000047.1, forward strand.
GTATGGTAAAAGGCGAAGATGGTGAAGACCAATTCAACGCTATGTACTTACATCCAAACTTTAAAATTGCTCAATTAATGTTCGCTTACAACTATCAGGCGTTCCAGGCCAACGACCAAGGCAATATTTTTAGCTCTTCTGTTACGAACTCAACTTACGCCAAGCTATTTGCAAATTACTCTAGCGACGCATGGACTTGGAGAATGTCCTTGATTATGGCCACAGCTTCGGAAACCGCTTCAAATGGCGATTCTTTCTACAACCATGAAACAAACTCTGTTACAACTGCAAACGCTGATCAAAAGGATGATCTTGGAATGGAAGTAGATGTGGCATTTGACTACCAGTGGAATCCAAACATTCTGGTTACTGGATACTTTGCACACTGGCAAGTTGGAGACTATTATGGATTTACAAACAGTGGTGATGGGGTTGAGACCAGCGACGTAACGGCCACTGGCCTTAAACTTTCATTAGACTTTTAATTACATACCAAAACTAAATCCACCTGACGCTCCACCACCCATTGGGGCGTCATAAAAACCAGGTGTTCCACCAATATACATTTGTCCTCCACCAGAATTCACTGGATTAAAAGAGAACCGACCTCCAGGCATTGTATGTGGTTGTTCAAAGTGCCTCAAAGCAGGATTTCCATACTGAGCTCCATACTGGGAATAATCGAAGAATGGCTGAGAGTGGTAACTTGGCTGTCTTCCGTAATTGTAACTTCCCCCAAATTGGCTACCCCATCCCCAACTAAATCTTGGAATCTGCATGTTAAAATGGGCATTTGCCATAGGCACTTGAAATTGTTGTCCCTGCATTTGCCTTCTCATCATTTCTAACTGCATGCTGAAATGATTATCCACATTTCTTTGGTGTGGAGGCGTGGTTGGTGTTGTGGGTGTGAATGAGAAAGATCTATCTGACTTTCTGGATGACTTTCTTTTTCTATCCACTTTTCCATGAGCTTCGTCCCAGTCTGCAATCATGTCATCGTATTTTTCAACTATTCCACTTCTTTCTCTTAGTAGGGCCTGAATTTGCCTTGAGCAGGCCATGAGCTTCATTCTCGCTTCCTCGACACATGACTGCTGATTTATCCAATACTTTTGACGCTTTTCCACAGCACACATTGTTTGAACTTTCCACTGCGCCTCTTTCATGTTCTCTTTAAGGTTTGCGATTTTTTCATCAATCTCAGAGACAATTATGTTTTTGGTTTTTTCATATTTTCTGCTGTAATCCACATCTGGGTTACTTGCTACGTGATAGACTCTATTAATTTTTTCCCTTGTAGTGTCTAGTTTTGCCTTAATTTTTTTATCTAGATCCGCAGCCTTTGCGTATTGTTTTGCATTCTTATATTCTGGATTTCCTTTGTAGTGGCTGTCGAAAAAGTCCTTTGAGTATCTACCATAATTAAATGCGGTAAGCTGTGCCTCATAAAGATCTAAAACTGCACCTGTCCATGTCTTGTCATCAAGAGGAGCACCAGCGTCAGAGTCCGTCATTTTCTTAAAGTCATCCTTGGTTAAGTATGGCTTTCTTGCATAACTTACAAGCTTTGAGGCCAACTCATCCATCTCATCTTTAAGAATACTCTTTAGCTCTCTTGTATCCTTTCCTAGCAATGCTTGTGCTTTTTTAGGTCCAAAAATGCTTTTCAATATATCTTCTTTTTGGCTATGCCCCGGATTGGCATAAAGTCTCTGCATTTGAGTCAGGTCCATTTTAATTGGATTTATGACATATTCAAGAAAGTCTGACGTTACTTCCTTAAATTTTGGAACGTCCACTTCTTCCAAACTTTCCGAGTCGTTTACAATGTCATGTAAGGCTTTAACTTCTTTTAAAATTAATTCGTTTCTTATTTCTCTAAGACTTGTTTGAAAAGCATCATTGTCCTCAAAATCAGCAATGTGAGAGTTAATTAGCTTGTAGTTTCCTGAGTTACAAACTTTCTGATACAGATTCTCCATATCAAAGTTTTCAATATCATCGACCGAATAGGTTTTAAAACCACCACTTTGAATGTCTTCAAAATAGTAGCAACCTTGAAATTCAGGAAGTTTATTTTCTGAAAATTTACCTGAATATTGTGTGCCTTTAAATCCACGATTGGCATATACTAATTCGCTAGTTTCTGTAACATCCACCTCTCGGTGGAAAAGCTGAACAGGAGTGACCTTTGATTTATCAATATTTTTTCCACTCATTACTCCTGTTTCTTTTAGGCACTCTACAAAGCCATAAAAATTGGGGGCAAAGTTTTTTGTGATGGTTTTATTGCGGCCATTCTCAACTGTTTTTACATCATAACTGCATTTGTCACCATTACAGCTGCTAGGCTTTCTAACGCTCATTTGAAATGTATAAAATGGTGAAGATGATTCCGGCTTTGAAACGAAGGGCTCAAGCATGTCTTGGCAATTGCCTATCATCACACCTCCGTCTATTTCTAAAATTCCCTCATGTTCCTTGTGCCTGATATCAAGCGATTTATTAGCCAAAAGGCCCAAAAGAAATTTATACGGAATTGATGTTTGGTCATCTGGATTATTACAATTTAGATTTTGATAGCTTCTTTTACCTTTTAATTCTAAAGGCTTATTGTTTTTCGGGCTTTGTTGTTGTCCAGATTCATCTCTTTGATAATCGCTTTCCCATGAACTACCATCAAGAACCTCGACAAGATCATCAACACTTTGTGCGATCGCAAAGCTGGATAATAGTAAAACGGCCATAAATGCTTTCATATTCACCTCTAATGAGAATTCAACTTCTCATCGGAGGGTGAATAGAAAAACTTTAATTGATTTTATTGGTCAGTATTAAAGGGTAAAGCTCGGTAAGACCTCAGGTCTTTGAAGCTCATTTTCAGAGATATGCTCTTTATATGTAGTAATTCTTTTTATGTAATTTTCTGGAGTATCTTGAAAATTAGTCATCTTCTTCATATTAAGGATGTACTCATCCCCTTTTAAGTCCTTAAGCAGTATCATTTCTGGAAATTGCATCTCTTTACCATATAATATGTAATTGAAGCATTTAGCACTAAGAATGCCTTGTTCTGTTTTAACTTCTAATTCCAACAACTTATGGTCGTCGTGTGAAAATCTGGCAAAAACCCTATCTGTCTTTAGCTCCCAATAGAATTCTTGTCCTTCTTTAACTCTTTTAACCATTGGTGATGGTGTTAAGAAAGGTCTTTTCATAACTTCTTTTATCTTTTCTCTGGCATCAGACGATTCTGGTTCAAGAGGATTTTTACCTGGCTCCTCTTCTGTTGCTTCCTTTAGAAACTTCATATACTGGCCAAGGTAATACAATTGCTCTTTATCAACTCTCTCAGTGTTTGATTGAATTTCAACCCCTATTTTTTTCAGAAACTTCACCATCATCTGGCCTTGATTATTAATTAAGCTCAACATCAAAGAATAGAAAAAGCTTTTTTCTAGATCTTCATCGCCCAGTCTTAGACCTGACTCGCTCACTACCGGGTAATAATTAACTTCAAACATTTTTTTAGGTGTGATTGTCATCCCCAAATAGCTTGCCTGTACAAGCTTTGGAGCCTTTTTCTCGTTACCAAAGATTAGTTTAAAACTAAATTCACTTGGTTGTGCCTTGAACATCTCGCTGGAGTCTTGTGCTTGGACTTCTTTTTTCTTCAGTACAAAGTTTGCAACAACTGAGTTTTGTCCAATATCACCATTGCTACCATTTCTAAAAAGCGATTCAACTGTTGGCCGGTATGCCAAAACCTGCATAGAAAAAATGATTGTGGCAAGAAGTGAAATTTTCATTTTTTAACCTTTATATCTGTTTAACTTTTCCTTCATTATCTCGATAGCGTATGAGCTTAATTCTGGGTCTCTCAAAGCGAACTCCATTGTAGCATTTAAATATCCCTTAACACTACCAGTATCAAAGCGCTCACCTTCAAATGTGTATGAGAAAACACTCTTCCTGGTTGCCAGAACATTTATTGCATCAGTTAATTGGTATTCTCCACCAGCTCCTCTTGGGATTTCTTCCAGAATATCAAAAATCTCTTTATTAAGTATATATCGTCCTGGAGTCGCCAAATTGGTTGGAGCATCTTTAGGCTCCGGCTTCTCAACCATTTTAGTCATCTTTAGGGTTCTCTCATCTATTTTGTCACCAGCGACTATTCCATACTTCGAGGTTTCTTCATTAGGAACCTCCATCACAGCGATTACTGAAGAGTTGTCCCTTTCCGCAGAAACTTCCATTAGCTGCTTTGTTGCTGGCTTTTCTGAAACGATTAGATCATCACCAAGAAGCACTGCAAAACTTTCTCCCTCAGAAATTCCAGACTTACCCATCAACACCGCATGTCCAAGTCCTAATTGCTCTTTTTGTCGCACAGTCCTAATGTTAACCATTTGACCGATATTTTTTATCAAATCCAAATAATCATGCTTTCCAGCCTTTTCCAGAAACATTTCTAATTCAAAATTTCTATCAAAATAGTTTTCTATCGACTCTTTTCCACTTGAGGTTACGAAGATAATCTCTTCTATACCGCTATCTACAGCTTCTTTAACAACGTGGTGGATCATAGGAACATTGAGTATAGGGAGCATTTCTTTAGGTAATTGCTTTGTTGCCGGTAAAAATCTTGTACCCTTTCCAGCGACTGGAATTATAGCTTTTGTAATTTTCATTAGGTTCCTTGTTTTCAATACTTAAATTAAAACTTAAAATATTCTCTATTATGAATGATATCGTTAAAATTATAAAATCAATAGATTGTACCAATATTGTATTTCTTCTCTCACTTTTGGCAACCACAGGCAATGCCAAGTTAATGGATTTGGAAACCACAAGATTAATGTCCACTGCAGGAACAGGGATAGGCAGTATTCTGGTTAACGAGTCCGCTGTCTTGAATCCCGCATCGATTTATTTTTTCAACAAATCGAATATTTATTACCAGAAGGGCTCTTCCTCATTGGAGGAGGAGAATCAACTTCGAACGGATGATAGAGACGCTGAGCACCAAATGTTTGTCATTACAGATACAAGCTCACCCTTAAAAGGCTCTTTTAGTTTTCAAACTCAAGAACAAGGCGATCAAAACCGAAAAAGAATCACCAGCTCAGCCTCTACGAATCTTGGTAAAAACGCATCTTTTGGCGTTTTATATAGATATACTGAAGAAGATGTTGATGGTCATAGGGTGTACCACCAAGGGACATTTGGATTGACTTATTTATTTAACGAAAAACTTTCAGTAGGTGCAATTTTGGTAGATCCATTTTTATCCCACAAAGAAGACACCAGGGTTGCAGCAGGTATTCAATACAGTTTTGTACAAAATTTTTTAGTAATGGCAGATGTCGGCACAAACTATACAGATCAGCCATCTACCGAAAACTATATTAGCGCAGCTCTTCAGGCACAGTTTTTCAGAGACCTTTTTTTGAAGTATGGCCAATTTAAGGACAAAATTGAAAAGCTTGAAGGAGTCTCTTGGGGACTTTCCTGGATTGGCCCAAGGCTTAGCTTGGAATACGCTATAAAGGAATCTAGATCCCTGGAATCAACTAAGTTGTTTTTTAAGGATGAAGAAGTGAAAGAACAATCCCTTGCCATCTCTATGGTATTCTAATGGATGAAAAAGATTTAGATAATAGACTCGCAAGGCAGGGCGCCAAAGACGATGCCAAGGAGAAAGCAAGAAAAAAGCTAGCTCTTCAGAACAAGTATGTTCAAAGAATTACAATTGCCAAACATGGGCGAGAAATGTTTTTGGCCAAAGACTACATTGGTGCAACTCGCAAGTACACTGAGTATTTGACAATACTCTCTGAGCTTAATGAAAAAGAAGATATTTATGAGCTCTCTCCTTCAATGTTTGATTCTAAAAAAGATCTAACAGAGATGCTACTTATCTCCCATGTATATTGGGAGTTGTCGCGCATCTATGAAATGACTCCAAAGCTTCAAAAGAGCTATGAATTATCCTTGAAACAATTCATTAAGTTTACAGTAAATCAACCCTATCAAGTTCTAAATTCTGAGATGTTGAGAAAATACATTAAAATGAACAAGCACAGATCAAAACAGATTTTAGCCTTGGAAAAAGCGTTTTCACAAATTCAAGTCCAGTCAAAAAAATGCTTTATAGCAACCTGTGCCTACGGAGAATCTCACTGGGTAACAAAAGAACTAAGATTGCTTAAGAGTAGACATCTTACTGGTCAGTACGGCATCAAATTTGTCAGCACCTATTACTCAGTCTCTTCAAGGCTTGTAGAGTTTCTAGAGGGCCGTCCATTTATCACAAGATTATTTTCAACCGCCACTCGGCCACCTTTATACCTTCTGGCGCTCATAGTTAGCAGGGGAATGAAAAACTAAATGTATTTACTATCAAAAATCATTGCCAAAGAGTGGTTTAAATATCTATTTGGCTCCATCACCGTTCTTTTTCTACTTGTTACCGTAGGCGACATTGTTAACGGTTTTATGAGAAATTATTCCGCCAATAGAGTGATCTTGGAATATTTTTTAAAAATGCCTAACTTAATGGGTAAGATGCTGCCAATATCTGCACTGCTTGCTTCATTATTTGCGTTTAATAAATTAAAAAGCCATGCAGAGCTAATAGCGATTCTTGCTGGCGGGTTTGACGCCAAGAAGATCTACTCTTTAATTGGTATGTGTGCTGTCACAGTTGGACTTCTTCAATTTATAAATCTAGGTTTTTTGCTACCAATGGCAAATAAAATCAAACGTAAAGAATTCGAAAAGAGCCGCAGAAATGAAAGTAAGTATTTAGCACGTAGTAAGATCGGTGGCTCAGGCCTTCTTTGGTATAAGTCAGACAACTATTTTACTTCTTTCACTGCTTATGACACACAGGCCAAGCAATTAAAAAATGTCACTGTATACTTTCAAAATCCAAACGGAAGGCTTGAGAGAGTTGTTAAGGCAGAAACAGCTAGGTTTTTGAGTCCAGGGCTTTGGAGCTTCGACACTGCTCAAGTGTTAAATTTTCTAGATGGCAGGTCTTTTCCAGATACTCAAATAACAAGCACAGTTCAGCTTGAGCTTAAAGAAGAGCCAAGCGATTTCAATCAATTTGAGTCAGACATTACCACTTTAAACTTTTTCGACTTAAGTGGTTTCATTAACCGACTGCGAAAAACCGGTATTAACTCGGCAGAATACCAAGTGATGCTATTTGAAAAGGTTTCACTATCATTCATATGCTTACTCTTTGCACTTTTTCCAGTCTCAACTATTTTTACACCTAATCGAAGGGCCAGTGGCTTTGGCAAAAGTATAGTAGTAACCCTAGTTTTCAGTGTGGTTTTTTGGCTGACCTACTCTTCTGTCATTTCTTTTGGAGCTTCAGGTAGGATTGACCCAATTACTGCAACAATGGGTATACCGGTTATTTTCACTCTATTTATTGCCTGGGTTTATAATAAAAACAAGGCCCTTTGACAGTTATCAACTCATATTTAATGCGCTATATATGAGTCATGGAAAAAATAACAGAAAACTATGCCTTAGAAGGCGAATTATTAGACATTTACACCTACCCAGACCCTGTTTTAACCAAGGTTGCTGAGGAGGTTTCACCAGAAGAGTTTAATCAAGACCTAAAAGATCTTTGCAAGAACATGCTTTACACGATGTATCATGCTCCTGGAATTGGTTTAGCTGCACCTCAGATAGGTATTTCCAAGCGAATATTTGTAATTGATGTAGACTACGACCGGGAAGAGACAGAGGATGACAGTGGCGAGTTTAACCTTTCTAACTTTAACCCAAAGGTTTTTATAAACCCGGTAATTAAAGAAAAGAATGGAGAGATCACTTACCAAGAAGGCTGCCTAAGTCTTCCTGGAATATATGAAGACGTTAAGAGGTATGAAAACATTGTTGTTGAATATCAAAACACTGACGGTGAAAAGAAAGAAATTTCGGCTGATGAGCTTTTCTCAATCTGTATTCAACACGAGAACGACCATTTAGATGGAATTGTTTTCATCGATCGCCTAAGCGGTCTTAAGAAAAACTTTTTCAAGAAAAAGCTACTTAAGCAAAAACGGCAAAAGAGCTAGCCATATGAAAAAATTAAAGGCCGTCTTCTTTGGCACTCCCGATTTTTCAGTGCCCGCTCTTGAGATGTTGGACAAACATCCGCAAATTGAACTAATTGGTGTTGTTTCAATGCCTGACCGACCAAGCGGGCGTGGTCACAAGCTACGCTCACCTGAGGTGGTCGAATACGCGAAAACATCCAAAATACCAGTCTATCAAACAGAAAATATAAATAGAGAACCACAATGGCTTGAAGAGTTCAAAAACCAAAATGTTGATGTATTTATAGTGCTGGCTTTTGCCCAGTTTTTATCTCAAAAGGTTTTAGACATACCCAGGTTGGGTTGTTTTAACATTCACACCTCTTTGCTTCCCAAGTACAGGGGAGCTGCTCCTATACAATATGCTCTTTTAAATGGGGATCAAAGCACAGGCGTTAGTATTCAAAGAATGGTTAAGAAAATGGATGCAGGAGATATCGCATGGTCTAGTCCCGTTGAGATTTCAAGAAATGAAACAGGTGGGCAGCTCTACACCAAATTAAAATTTCAGGCGGCTTTAAGCCTAAACGATTTTATAAATGCTGCACTTAACGAAGAGCTCTCTTTTACAGAACAAGATGAATCCGAGGTAAGCTTCGCCCCCACTTTAAAAAAAGAAGATGGTGCCCTCAAGTTTAGAGACTCAACATATGATGAATTACATAATCAAATAAGGGCCTTGGACCCATGGCCTGGCACATTCTGCTTTCTAAATAACAAACGTCTTAAGGTCTTCTCTATTGAAGAAATTAAACATATCCCTTTAGAGCCAGGTGAAGTTTCCAGCAAAAATGGTCTATACATTGGCTGTAAAGGTTCTGTTGTTAGATTATCTCAGATACAACTTGAAGGTAAAAAACGTGGCTCAGATAAAGACCTATTAAATGGTCTTAAAGATAAAATAGTAATTACTTCGGAAATCCTATGACAATTATTGCTCCAAGCCTTTTATCAGCAGACTTTCTAAATCTCCAACGTGATGTGGAGCATTTTAATGCTGCAAAAGATCTTTGGTTTCACTTAGATTTAATGGATGGACATTATGTTCCTAATCTTACATTTGGAAAAACTGTTCTTAAAGATTTGCACAAAGTAACAAATCATAAATTGGATGCACACTTAATGGTATCCAATCCGCAAGATTACGTTGAGGTCTTGAGTGACATTGGAATTCATAATTTTACATTCCACTGGGAAACAGTATCTCACCAGGATTGCTTAGTTAGAGAGATAAAAAAGCTATATCCAAGTGTTGGTATATCATTGAATCCAGCAACTCCTATCGAGATGATTCCCACCTATATTTTTGATCACATAGATTTGCTTCTTATAATGAGTGTAAATCCGGGCTTTGGCGGGCAGTCGTTTATCGATGGTGTCATCGATAAGATTAAAAAAGCTAAGAAAATTAAGGATGAGAGAAACCTTAATTTTCACATCCAAGTGGACGGTGGAATTAACGATAAGAATGCACCCAGTTTAGTCGCAGCTGGAGCTTCAATACTTGTTGCTGGATCTTATATTTTTAATACAACCCCTAGTGAATATTTAAGAAGAGTTAATTCTTTGAGGTAGAAATTGAAAGCTAAAATTTACGAAATAAATGGAAAAAACCTGTCAATTGAGCAGATTTACGAAATTGCTGACGCGAAATCAGGTGAAGTTCAAGTAATCCTGACTAAGGATGCTAGAGAAAAGATTCTCGCGTCTAGAAAATATGTCGACGATATTGTTAAAAAAGGCGAGCCTGTTTACGGAATCAATACTGGTTTTGGGGCCTTATCAGACAAGTTTATTGCCGAAAATGAGTTGGAAACATTACAATATAACCTCATTCGCTCTCACTGCACTGGTGTAGGCCAACCCTTTTCTAGATTAGTCACACGAGCAATTATGTTACTTAGAGCAAATTGTTTAGCCTCGGGTTTTTCAGGTGTCAGCATCGAATGTATTGAGCTTCTTCTAGACTTTATAAATCACGACATTAACCCAGTGGTTCCCGAAAAAGGATCTGTTGGTGCTTCAGGAGACCTAGCTCCGCTTAGCCATATTGCTTTGTGCTTGATTGGCGAAGGTGAAGTTACATATGAAGGCAAAGTGGTAAGAAGCCAATTTGCGATTGACCAGATCAACAAAACACCAGTGATTCTTAAAGCAAAAGATGGTTTGGCCCTGATCAACGGCACAGCAGTGATGGCCGCTCTTGGCTCCCTTGCAATCTATGAAGCAAAGAGAATTGTGAAAATTGCCGATATTGCAACAGCAATGACTCTTGAGGCAGTGAGGGGAACAAAGCGGGCCTACGACTATGACATCTCTTTATTAAAACCACACCCTGGACAATTGGCGGCCAGTAGCAACCTTACCAAATTACTTGAAGGGGAAAGTGAAATTTCAAGCTCTCACCTCGACTGTGGAAAAGTCCAAGACCCTTATTCTTTAAGATGTGTGCCTCAAGTACATGGAGCAATTCGACAGACTCTCAAACACGCTGAGGAAGTTCTTAATTATGAACTTAATTCTGTCACAGATAATCCACTTATCTTCATTCAAAAAGATAAGGTAGTCTCCGGTGGAAACTTTCATGGTGAAGCGATAGCACTTGCAATGGACTACTTGGCGATGGGACTCTCAGAACTTGCCAATATCGCTGAAAGACGTGTTGAAAAAATGATGAATCCAAGTTTCTCAGATCTTCCAGCCTTCTTAATTAAAGAATCTGGTCTAAATTCTGGTCTAATGATTGCTCACGTTACAATGGCGGCCCTAGCTTCCGAAAACAAATACCTATGTCACCCAGCCTCAATTGATTCTATTCCCACTTCAACAGATAAAGAGGATCATGTATCAATGGGTGTCACAAGTGGTCGTAAGCTTCACGAAGTATTAAAAAATGTAAAGCAATGTCTTGCAATTGAGTTCTTATGCAACACTCAAGGAATTTATCTGCTTCGTCCTCTTAAAAGTAATACCGCCTTGGAAGAGGTTTATTCACTTATTCGAAAGCACGTTCAACCTATAGATAAGGATCGTGTATTTTCAACAGATATTGAGAACATCCTTAAACTTGTTAGCAATTTTGAAATTCTAAATGTTGTAGAAAAAGAAATCGGACAACTTAAATAAACGGAGTACACATGAAAAATAACAGCATTCCATTACCTCCAACAGGTTCTGAACTTACCTGCAAAGGTTGGCATCAAGAAGCAGCTCTTCGTTGTTTACTTAATAACCTTCACCCGGAAGTAGCTGAAGATCGCGACAATCTAATCGTATACGGAGGCAATGGCCAAGCAGCTAGAAACCATAAAGCTCTTAATGATATAATTGACACCTTAAAAAATTTGGAAAACGACGAAACAATGCTTGTTCAGTCAGGCAAACCTGTTGCTGTTTTTCCTAGTAATCCACAAGGTCCAAGAGTGCTTATTGCCAACTCAAATCTTGTTCCAAATTGGGCAACCTGGGATCACTTTAATAAGTTAAAGGCTGAAGACAAAATGATGTATGGGCAAATGACGGCCGGAAGTTGGATATACATCGGTTCCCAAGGAATTCTTCAAGGAACATATGAAACGTTTATGGCCGCTGCCAAGAAGCACTTCAATGAAAACTCTCTAAAATCCAGACTCGTTCTTTCTGCCGGAATTGGTGGAATGGGTGGTGCCCAACCTCTCGCAGTAAAAATGGGAGATGGCGTTTTCCTTGGATGTGATGTTGATCAGTCTAGAATCCAAAAAAGACTAGACTCTAAGTATACTGATGTTCTGGCCAAAGATTTTGATGAAGCAATTGAACTTGCTTTAAAGGCTAAAAGCGAAGGAACTGCAATCTCAATTTGTGTTGTTGGAAACGCAGCAGACTTTTTTAGCTATGTTTTTAATAAAGGGATTGTCCCAGACCTAGTCACAGACCAAACTTCAGCACATGACCCTCTAAATGGATATGTTCCGTCCGGAATGAGTCTTGACGATGCTCAAAAACTTAAATTAGAGGATCCTAAAAAATATTCGGAGCTTTCTTACAACACAATGAGAAAGCATGTTGAGGCCATGCTTAAGTTTAAAAAAAAAGGCTCCCATGTATTTGATTATGGCAACAACTTAAGAGAGGGCGCCAGACTAGCAGGGCTTGAGAATGCATTTGATTTTCCAGGCTTCGTACCTGCTTATATACGACCATTATTTTGCGAGGGATCAGGTCCATTTAGGTGGGTAGCTTTATCAGGTGATCCTGAAGATATTTTTAAAACAGACCAGGCCCTTAAAGAACTCTTTCCAGAAAACAAGCTTCTCCACAATTGGCTTGCAAAAGCTAAAGAGATGATTCAATTCCAAGGTCTTCCATCTAGGATTTGTTGGCTAAAATACGGTGATCGTGAAAAAGCCGCACTTAAATTCAACCAAATGGTCAGAGATGGAGAGCTTAAAGCACCAATAGTTATTGGTAGAGACCATCTTGACTGTGGAAGTGTTGCTAGCCCCAACAGAGAAACAGAAGCGATGAAAGACGGCACTGATGCTGTTTCTGATTGGCCTCTGCTAAATGCCATGATTAATATTAACAATGGTGCAAGCTGGATTAGCCTTCACCACGGTGGTGGTGTTGGAATGGGCTACTCCCAGCACTCAGGGATGGTAATTTGTGCAGATGGTTCCGAAGAAATGGATCTAAGACTCTCAAGAGTTTTAAACTCAGACTCTGGGATGGGAATTGCCAGACATGCTGACGCCGGATACGACATTGCTTTAGATGTTGCCAGAGACAGCAAAACCAAAATTAAATTTCCATCTCTATGAAGCACTTAAAAAATATTAAAGAGTTAGTGACAATGCAGGGAGCTCATCAAAAAGATGGGCGCTCCCTTTTGCCTGAAGATCTTACAATCATTAAAGACGCTTCTTTAATTATAGATAACAGTAATAAGATTGTTTGGTGTGGGTATACCAAAGACCTTCCTACTGAATACTGTGCCACACCCTCAATTGATTGTTCCCAATATGTAATTACGCCTGAGATTGTTGACTCACACACACACACAGTTTTTGGTGGCAACCGAGCCTTCGAGTATACAATGAGGCTAAACGGAGCCGACTATCAAGATATTGCTAACGCTGGTGGCGGCATTCTTAATACGATGGAAAAGACCCTCACCACGGACTCTGATGCTTTATTTAGAAGTGCTTGTGAGAGAATTGAAAGAATCCATTCTTACGGCGTGGGCACAATCGAAATTAAAAGTGGCTATGCCTTGGATTATGAGAAAGAAAAAGAAATTACTAAGCTTATCCACAGACTCAAAGAACAATTTTGTGGAAAAGTGCAAATATTTAACACTTATCTGGCAGCACATGCAGTCCCTAAGACTTTTAAAAGCTCTAAAGTTTACATGGA
>CATMLK010000048.1:0-25097 GCA_950070535.1 uncultured Bacteriovoracaceae bacterium
AATTAAATTTTACTAAAAAAGCCGCTCATGACTCATATCGAACTTATTTCCTCAGGATGCACCGCAAACACCATTAAATTTGAAGACCCATAAGTGAACGTACTTCATAGTGGTGGTGATATCTTTATGTCCCGCGATATACTGCACGGTCTTTAAGTTGATCCCACGTCCCACCATAAGGGTTAAGGCCGTATGTCTCAGATCGTGGAAGCGAATCTCACGAACTCCAGAGGCGATCATGTCTTTTGAGAATGATCTATTTCTGAAGTTGTTCTGACACACGGGCCTGCCGCTTTGATTTGTGAAAACAAAGTCATCTAAGCTCTTGCCACTAATCACTTTCTCAAGCTCGACTAGAAGTCCCGAATTGCAAGGAACCAGTCTTGTATCCTTGCCCTTAGTGGGACTAATTTTTCTAGAAAGCCCGTTGTATTGGCGATTAATGCTAATAGCGTTTCTTGCACCTTTAATGTCTTTTACCTTGAGGCCCCATAATTCTCCGGCCCTAAGGCCTGTATTTAGAGCTGTAAGGTAGGCTACATATTTCCAGCGCTCGCTTGGTAGTTTTGCATACTTCTTCTTTGTATACTTTAAGAAGCTTTTCACTTCCGCTTCTTCCCAGAAATTGATTTCGTCCCTGGACTCCTTTAAAAGCTTAAAACCAAGGGTTGGATTCTCTAAAATCCTTCGATGCTCAAACGAATGGTTAATGATCGCCGTAATGGCATTAATCCATCTATTTGTTGTCGCCTTAGTTAAGTTTTGCCCGAGAAGCTTTCTTCTAATCTCTGATAGAAGAGCGTGATCAAACTTTCTTATGGGATAAGTCGCATACTCCTTATTCAAACGATTGATGATTCCCTCGACTCTTTGAAGATGTCCAGCGGACACTTCAACTCCACGAGTGTTAAGCCAATAAAGAGACTCTGAGTAGAAAGTTCTTTTTTCCTGCTCGGCCTCGTCTTTGGCAACCATCTTCTTAGGATCTTTGAGGAATTCCTTTTTAAAGAGTTCTGCTTCTTGTCTTTTAGCAAACCTCTTTCTTTTCCTTTTCGATCCTCTACCGTTTAAATAGAAGTCAACTTCCCATTTGACTCCAGTCTTAAGAACGACCTTTTTAGGTTTCATATTACCTCCTAATTGTTAGAGATAATCCAGTTCCTTAAAACGTCGGTCCTGATATAGAGCGACCTGTTTAATTTTAAAAACAAGTCACTTGGCACTTTTCTCGTCTTGCCTCGGTATTTCCAGTCATAGATGGTCGCAATAGACACACCCAGGATTTTGGAAACGGCCTGAGGTCTTAATAATTCTGGTAAATTTTCAAAGAGCTTTCTCGAACCTATCATTCGATGAATAAGCTCATCATAACAACCCATTCCCTTTTTGTACTGACTTCTTTGCATTGAACTCCTGATTTTAATTTAAATTCCCCAATCCTTTTCTAACCCCTTCCTTTACTTTTAATCCATGATCCTCCTTCTTGTTTCTAGTTACTAACTGCCCCTTTTAATCATTCAAACTCGCACCGCTTTCCAACTTCATAAACCTTTTCCGCGACGGCACAAATTGACTCCATCTATCGAGGTACGTGAGAGAGAGGGAGTCAATTTTGCTCGACGCGAAAACCAGAACAATAACAACTGGGTAGCGGTGCTCATAAAAACTGAAAGTCCGTAGGTTTCCCCTTAAGAGACCGCGTGAGGACAATATGGAGACTTAACCATTTCGACTTCTGTTCGGTTCGGATTTGAACAAATACTATGTCAAAAAGTGTGCCAACCTCAGAGTTGAAAGATTTTTTATAAATCCAAGTAGATGAGTAAAAAGATTTGTGTGTGAATTCTCAAATTGAGAATTTAAAGTTCTTAAAATAAGAATTTATTGGGTGGTGGCCGGCCTGCGTCAATCAAAGTAGGGGCTAAACTATTACTGTTTCAGCTTAATCGCAAACTATCACCTCTAGTGCATCAAAAAATAAAAGCAGATAAAGTGAAAAGTGGAGCCATAAATAAACAGTTAAAAATACAGAGTACGATCTTTTACATTTGACGAAAGTATATTGTAAGCATCATATTTACAGAACTCATACTTTCTCCAGATGATGTTGGCTACCAAATCTACACATTGAAGATGCCTAGAGTCCTTGCTATCCTTATGGCTGACATTCAAGATTGTTTCTGAGTTCAAATCTCCAGAGAGCTTTGTTTGTAGATACTCCACAAAACCATATTGTGCCTCAACAGAAGTTATTCTCTTATCAGCTATAAGGGTTACTTGGTGTAAATCTTTAATCTCTTCAAGAAACGCCAGGCCTGTCATGTAGTTATAAAGAACATTAGGGTGAAGTTTAAAAGAAAACTTTTCTACATTTTCTTTCTTTACTGTCTTTGAATATACTTTAAAGAACTTTTTAGTCTTATTCACTTCTTTCAAGAGTTCCCGAGCAAAGAGTTCCCGTTCTCCAGGTTTGAGATCCGAAGCCTTTATCTCATGAGAAACAGGAATGATAATATCATGCTTTCTTTCTAGCTTCTTCCTAAACCCTTTAACAGCCCTTTCAAGTCTATGCTTGTCATTCTGGTGGACCACTATAATTGAAATTGTAAAAAACCGACTAGAACCACATTTAAGATATGGACGATCGAATTTCCAACCTAAATCTCCACTTTCATCCAAATAAGCGTAATACTTGTCCAATCACTAACTCCAACGGCAAAAAAAAAGCCGTGCAAAACGCACGGCTTTAAAAATTAGGACCCTAGGACTGACGTACTTACAGTACGCTTATGAGCACCTGTCTCACAGATCCCCTAGGACTTACCCTCACTTACTTATCGCATATAAAAAAAATAAATCAAGTCCTATCCATTATATACAGTACCTAAAGCATTGTTAATACATAAAACAGAGTGTTTTTTTATAATTTTTTACATTTAAAAACACTTTGAAAAAGAACAGTAGATAAGTTAAATATTGATTTTTACTATGAGATTGAGAAAAAACATTAAAAAATTTTTTAACACCCTATGACCACCACTGGAATCATTTTAACCATAATCGGAATTTGCTCTTCAATTTACTACGGACAGCACAATAAACAAGTTTCTGAAAGGAACAGGGTAGATTCCCAATATGAAACTATTAAGGTGACTCTACGGGAGCAGGAAGCTTTCATTAAAACATACTATTCAACAATATCTGAAAACCGCACAAGGCTAAAGCAGAAGTTTGAAGAAAACTTCTGCAGCAAGTTCTTAGATAGTTGTAAGTTTCATTTAAATAAATGCCACCATGTTCTCGATCTAAATGGACAGTTTAAAAATACAGAGGCTTGTGAACTAATTACGAAATTCGACCTTGCTACGCCATTAGAATATCAATTAGTACCGGATGCAGGTGACGAGACATTTAACTCATTAATGGCCCCTTTGGTTACTTTAAAACATTCCATAAAGAGATTTAAAGAGGTCCATTTGGAATTTAAGAAAAATCGTGAATACAGGCAAGAAAAGCTTAACAATCTTCTTCGACACCATTCCCATCTGGAAAAAAGAACCATCAAGACTTCTCGCCACGCACAGGAAAACCAACATGCAGCCGCCATGATCCAATCTTACGCAAAAATATGTACTGAAAAATATTTAATATGCCAGCACAAACTTAACAAATGCAAGGCTGAGGTCAGTGCTTTATTAGAGTATGGTAAAATCGAATGCTGAATTGGTCATTGCAACTCATTTTGTGTTAAAGTAATTTTGAATTCTTTTCTCCTTCAGCCTATTGACCACGTAGTCTGAAGGATTGAATTTAGGGTTGTCCTGAATATTTTGAAGAAGTTCTATTACGGCAAAGCTAGGAATACGAAACCACACTGCACCCTTTTTAAGGAACCTTTTGTCATACTTAAACACAGCATCAATATACAAGGCCTTCTTAGCCCCAATCGTTTTACCGCCATTTCCCTTATTGTTCTGTGAAACCTTCTCAAGGTAAATATTTTGGGTACGTATATGATCTGCAGGGTGCCAGCAAAAAAGAAAATATTTTGAACATTCTTTATTTTTCCCAGAACCAATGTGATCTAGCTTAGTGGAAACGAAATCTGTTTTTTTTTCGACCACAACCTTTTGAAAATAATATTCCATTAAAAGCACCATATGCTCAAATTGGGTGTAAAGACGACCATGACTTTCCAATATCTCTCCAATCACGCAAAAAAAGTCCTTTAGAAACGACTCTTTATTAAATGATGAATCAGTCTCCTTGGAGGAACACATTCTCAGCAAGACCTTCGCTTGATTTGGATGGCAAAGTTCAGAGAAATAATCGTAATAGATCCTTAGTGCTGAAAACTCACGCTTAGTCGCCTTGTTGACTTGGGTTAAGATATTAACCGACTTCCTCTTAGAGTCATTATAAAATCTCCCTGAGACATTGGCTTCTTCAAAAATATCAAAAACCTTAGATATTTGTAATGGTGAAGAGGAGTTGAATGGCTTTGAAAAATTAATGATGTTTTTTAAAACATCCAAAGATGAATGAGTTAGTGAATGACAAAGAGCCATCTCCTCTATAGTTGCCCTACATGAAAGGGCGATTTTATCATATTTTTTGTTTACTATTTCACCTTCTAAATCTGTAAGAAAAGATTTTATCGCACTAATATAGTCAAAGAACCGCACCCGTACGTTTTCACGGGCTTTGAAAACAGCTACCTCAATCTCCGAAAAAGTTGTATTATTCGTGCCCAAAAGAGAATCAAATTCTTTATATTTTTCATTGTAATTTTCGAATGCACTCCTATAAAAACAAATTTCTTGAAGAAGAGCTCTCTCTGTATGATTCATTTTTTTCCACAAGAGTATTTTCTTTAATATATTCAATGTTCCTCCATACAAAATCACAAATAACACAGATTCTTAACTGACTCTAAGCTTCAAGACAATTTTTCAGACCTCCGGCTCAATTTTCCGAAGGTCATGGCCACAATCGTGTACTACACATCGACTACGGCCAATCAAAAAGAACCGAAAAGTGCCGAACAGGACCGAAGTTAAAAATGGAACTAAACTATCGTTATTATTAAGTTTTTCCTTTAATTTCAAAGGGTTCAAAAACTTCAAATTTAGGCATGGACGGGTTTCATATCCCGAAGGTCGGCAGTTCAACTCTGCCCATCACTACCAAAATTTTCAAACACTTACACAACATTTTTCAAACTTAAAACGACTCAAAAGCCAATCGTTTACTACGGATGTACTAAGCTTTGTCTAATCAAGTGTTCAAGATTCATATTTCTAAATCCTTCTACTCTTTGGGGATGTCCAGGGAGCACTTCACTTTGTGATCTAGCCCTCTTCTTTGTTACAAATTATTAATAAATCGCAATCTAACCAAAGAGGGCAAAACGATTCATTCTATGCCGGGAGTGAAGTTTGTTTCCCGTGCGACACTAAACTTTAAATTTTGATGAAAATTAGCGGGCCTTGATAATTAGGAAGATCTCTTGTGATCCAAGTAGGATTTCTTTAAGTCCCTGTATAATTAAACAGGGACTTATTCGTTTATTAGTATTCAATACTGCAGTTAACCGTTAAACTTTTGATGTCTTTATTACCTAAGATTCCACCATTTTGATTTTTAAGCTCAACAAAAACCTCAGTGTCTTCGCCAACTCTTGAAGCAAACCCTGAACTGACATCAGTTAACTCTGCCTTAAATCCTGTTACTTTATCGACAATGTAGACCTCTCCAAATCCACCTTCAGCTGTTACCTCAGCAGAATATGCATAAAAATCACCAATCTTATGAATCAATGATGATTTTTTTGTAATTTCTTTTGTAACTTGAGATCCATCAATTCGGTTCCCATCAACATCAACAACACAATTAAAAGTGCCTGCTGCAAAAGAAGAGGCAGAAGTAAGTAGCGCAATTCCAATTAATAGTTTTTTCATTTTTATCTCCTCGAGTAATTAGTCGTTACAGTAATTATTAATATCCAAGCCGCGTTAATGACTTCTTTTTTTATAATTCATGGACCTAAAGGTTCTAGATAACACGAACTGCAATATCACGTTTCCGCACCGCACCAAAGCTAATATGTAAAAGGTTCATAGAAACTGAGAACTTTTTTAACTTAAAGTCGCTTAAAAAACATAAAACCCTTGAGTATATAAAAAATTAACAAAGCCTTCATAAACTCTAGTTTGAGTAAACTTTAAAGGCCTCTTCATCCGAGTCGATCATAAAGAAAAAGTGGCATAATAAAGAGCCCTAAATTTTTTACACACCCTGCGAGACTTAGTTCTAGCAAGTGTGAAAAAATCATTCATCTGCGTGAAGCTCTTGGACTAAGGGGATAAAGTAATGGCAACATTTAATCTAAACAGTCTAATAAACCGCATGGTAAGTAGTTAAGGCAAGGCACAATGGTTAAGCGCTCTCGTAAATCTAACTCTAAAAAGATCATTCCCGGAATTTATTATAATGCCGGTTTTTTAAATGGGCCAAAACGAGAGCGTTTGGTTGAAGAAATCGAAACTTTCCATCCGATTTGGGAAGAGCGCTACTGTGAATGCAACCCACCTCCAGAGGGAGATACTCATCGATCCCTAAAAAGGCCGGTGTATTGGCTCGGAAATTGGCAGTTTGCCTGTTTAGGCTATTACCACCCTCCTCACGACATTCAGTTTCGCTGTGTAAATGCAGAAAGCTTTCCACCTTTAATGCGAGAGCTGGTCAACCAAATCGAACAAATGACAAGAAAAATGGCACCTCGAGATGATGTCCCGGACAAATGGCATTTGAATACATGCTTAATTAATTACTATGGTTCTAAGCTTATAAATGGAACCGATGAAGATTTTGCGACCGTTGGTGATCACAAAGATGCTGAACCTGGACCAGTTGCCAGTATCTCACTTGGTGAAAAAGCTTGGTTCCAATTTGTTAGAGGCAAACAAAATGATCCAAGAAATGTAGTTCACGAGCAGTGGCTAAATGATTCTTCATTACTCATCTTTTGGGGAAACAAGTTTAAAAATGAACTATTTCATCGCGTACAGAGGGTTGAAAATAAAAAAAAGGTGCAATTCGAAGATCACTTGGATGAATACCGCACAAGAAGAATTAACCTTACATTTCGCTATGTACCCGTAGAGGATATTTTAGATTATAAGAGTCTCCCACAAGAACGTATTCGTGATACAAAAGATTATGTTAAGACTCTATCTAGCACATCCGAGTACTGGAAAGGAGTGTTTTCTCTGCTTTGAATTAAAAACATAAGTGGAAGCACCACTTCGCCAATCTTTTTTGTGTTTAAAATCTATTTACAAGCAAGTTCCCTTAAAACTCTCACGTCATCGGACAAGTCTTTTTGTTCAAGAGAATTCATAAAGGGTGGATAAAGATACATCAGGGTGAACAGTGGTATATGCACCCTCATACCATTTTGTTCCAATCCGACATAGTACATTTTATGATTTGGACCTAAGTGAATTCCATACGGATCAGTGTAGTAAGATCTGTTTGACAACTTCCATCTCCCACTCATCACTTTGGCATTTAAGTAACTCTTAGTTGTATCACACTTTACAATTAAATTATCTTTCAAGTTATCCGTGCATCCATAGTAATCGCCCGGCATCTTTAGCTCAAGACGAGTTACAAAGCTTGCAACCTTCTCGCTGTATATGCCGTGAATATTTGGACTATCAAAGTCTACTTCAACATCATTAATCCTGTCGCACAGAGCATACTCTCTAGTCGTATGGCCTGCAAACAACATTGAGGCCAATACTCCACATATCAAAAATATAAGCAAGGACACCGATACAATGAACACTTTAATGGCCCTGTTCTTTATTCCAAACACTAAACTCTACCTTTGACTAATCACCTAATGAGCTTCAGGAAATTTTTTTTGTATTTATAACTTCCCCAGAATCCCCAAAAAGTAAATCCTTTGTCATGAATTCAATTTCGCCTGCGTTAATATTTATGGGTTCAATCGGTTTGCCAATATTAAGCTTAATTCTGCACCATAACCTTTTAATCAGGATCCTAGGATTGGATAATGCTCTCCCATTCCATTTCCGACTAAAATAACTCCCCCACAATCCATCAAGTGCCATTGGAATGACTATAACGGGATTTCGATTAATAATTTTTTCAATGCCTGTTCTGAATGAATTCATTTCACCATTATTGGTTATTCTTCCCTCGGGAAAGATACATACCACCTCACCCTCCTCCAGAGATCTAGATATTGAATCGAAAGCTTCTGTTAAAATTTTGGGGTCTTCTTTAGCGCCAGCTATGGGGATTACTTTTGCACCTCTCAAAATAAAACGTAGAAAAGGGCTTTTCATAAAACTATAGTGCATAACAAATCGCACAGGTCTTTTGACTGCAGCAGCTATTATAAGCCAGTCAACAAAGCTAACATGGTTGCATGTAAGAACAGCGGCTCCGTCTTTGGGAATATGATAATGCCCCTCAACATCCAGTCTGTAAATTGCTCTTGTTAAAATAAAGCAGACAAGCCTTAAAAAGAATTCTGGAATGACTGAAAAGATGTATAGAGAAACTACCGCATTGAGTGCTGCCAGTACTAAAAGAACATCAAGAACATCAGCGCCTACTCCATAAGCTACTGCTAAAGCGATGGCTGAGGCCACCATAAAAAAGGCATTTAAAATATTATTTCCCGCAATTATTCTTGAACGAACAGCTTTCGGGGACCGTTGCTGAATAAATGTATATAACGGAACAATAAATACGCCGCTAAATACTGATAGAAAAAATAAATCAAACAAAACCCTGATCCCATCAAATGATGACAAGAAGACCCCAACAGATACTGAGCTGTGGCCAATTGAAGGTTTACCAATGAAGAATAGATCTAGAATAAAAATAGTGATACCAAAGGCTCCAATTGGTACAAGTCCAAGTTCTACCCTTTCGTGTGAAAGCTTCTCACAAACTAAAGACCCGATGGCCACACCAATACTAAAGAAGGCCAAGAACATTGTGACTAGATGCTCATCGCCTCCAATAACATCTTTTACATATACAGGAAAAATTGAAAGCAATGCTGCACCCAAGAACCAAAACCAAGAAATACCAAGAATTGAAAGAAATACACTTTTAGTTTCTTTGGTAATTTTTAAAATTTCCAATGTTGGACGAAATATCCCAAATTGAATTTTCAGGTCTGGGGAGACTGCCTCAAGCTTAGGGCCCTTCAAACTAATAAGCGTCCCAATAAAAGCAAAAACTAGAACCGAAATCCCTACAGCTAGCGAGCCAACTCCTCCATCGAGCCCGATGAGAACACCACCAAGTATTGTACCCAGTAAGATGGAAAGAAAGGTCCCCATTTCAAAGTAAGCGTTCCCACGGGTTAACTCATCTTCCGTTATTAGCTCTGGTAATATGCTAAATTTCACAGGCCCAAAAAAGGTTGATTGAAGGCCCATAAGAAATAAAGATAAAATTAGAAGATAAATATTTTCAACAAAAAAACCGATCGCCCCCAGCACCATGACTCCAATTTCCCACAGCTTAACAAGAGTGACGAGTTTATGCTTTGGGTACTTATCACTTATTTGACCTGCCAACGCAGAAAACAAGAAAAAAGGTAGAATAAAAATCCCTCCACATAGTGCGACCATTTGATCTGCGTTTAGACCCATCAACGTAAAGGATTTGAAGGCGATTAAAATCACCAAAGAGTTTTTAAAAACGTTGTCGTTAAAGGCTCCGAAAAACTGAGTCCAAAAAATAGGCCAGAACCTTACATCAGTCATTAAATTTTTCTGTTCACTCATAAATGTCCTTTTTACCCTTATCGGTTTCTCTATATTTCATTTGATATATTTTATCTTAGTTAAAGAATCGATAAGAGAGTGCCGAAATATATAACATTGTAACAAAACTACAATATAGAAACGTAAATACAGACACTTAGGTGCATATTTAATTTGTAACAAAAAAACACTATGAGATCAGAAAGCATTTATAAAAATTACTCCGCTTACATTAATTCTGCTTTATTGGCCTGTCATGCTAGTTTTGATGAATCGGGCTTTAGGCAAAAAGATCTTAAGTTTTTTATAGAACTTTTCACCAACTGGATGGATTCAAGATTTGATGGTCCAGGATTGGAAATAAAAAATACCCAAGTTCAAAGAATCCTCGAGGACCTTAAAAAAGAAAACCTACTTAAAAAAACAGTTAAAAATCAAAGACCCCACTACAGATTTACTCCAATAGGCCTTCTTGAAATTGCGTCTCGATTTGTTTCGGTGGACCTCACAAAAGAGCTGGAAGACTTTTTCTTTCTCTACCACTTCTCCAAGCTATAATCAGAAAAGCTATTTAACCTAGTTTCCAAAGAGAAAGGCTTTCTTCCTCCAAGCTATGAAATAGAGCTAAGGCATCTACTGAAGACTGACAACATCCTCGAAAGACAAAAAAAGCAACTAACCTTAGAAATTGAAAAATTGGAAGATAGGATTAATGAAGCTTTTAAGATGAGTGAAATGGGAGAGCGTCTAAAGCGGCAACACATCCCACTAGATGAAATAGTTAAAAAAGTTTCCTCTACATATCCCTACCAATTGAATAGTCAGAGGCCAATGGGCATACTTTTCAACACTCTTTCTGCAGATGTAAAATTATTTGAACTTACCACGGCACCTAAATATAGAGCACAAACATTATGGCAACCCTTACTCAGTCACTATAAAAATTACCTAGGTATATTGGAAACATTGTAACTAAAACAAAACACACCCAAATACCCGATAATACAGCAATAACTATTGAATCAATAACTTTGTAACAAATTCAAAAGGTTGAGTATTTCATCTAACTATATACTGATCCAACCAAAGGAGAAGTATATGAAAGTAATGAAGAGACTAAAAACAACTATTTTAGCGTCCATTGAAGAACTGGCCAATGATATGGAGAACAAAGAGGCCGTGGCAAAGGAAGTGTTAAAAGAAATCAGGAAGTCCCTTGCAGATGTTAACATCCAAATCACAACATTAGAACGTAAGTTAAGACTTCACCTTGAGAAGGTTTCCAATCAATCTAAAAGGATCACAACTTTAAAGCTTAAGGCCCAGAAAAATATAGAAACCGACGAGAACCTGGCACGTATGTGCATTGAAAAAACCTTTTGCATCGAGAAAAAAGTTAATAGAGAGAGAGAGCAAATCAATTCCTTGAAGGAGCTCATAAATACATTCAGATCGGAAAAAATGGAACTAGAATTGTTGTTATCAAAATGTGAATCAAAAACTATTGAGCTACAGATTAGAGAAAAAAGCTTGAGCTCTCACAAAATAGTGAATCGTGGATATTTAGAGGAACAAGATATTTTTCAAAGATGGGAAGAGAGAGTTATACGGAATGAACTAATGTTGAATCCAATAACGAAAACGATAGGAGAATGCGAAGTAGAAGAGCTTTTAGACCAGGAAGAGCTTAAGGAGAAGTTGGAAAATGAAATGAATCATTTAAAGATAAACAGTAAGTAGAATGGAGAAACCTATGAATCAAAGATTAGACACAATCACTAAATATTTAAGACGTTCAGGTGCGACTACCTTTCTCTTATCAATTGTTTTCTTCTTGATACAAGGAAAGTATGAATTCAATTCGGTAAATTATGGTCACATATTTTTAGCTTTGAATTTAGGGTTGGGCATTTTGGGAATTTATTGCATAAAGGCCATAGGAGACCAGAAGGCTGCAAGAACATTCTTAGGCCTCTCTCTAGCGATGATACCTGGACAGTTTGCCCACATTAGCTCATTGATAACATCAAATAAGATTGATGAGGCAATACTACTTACAGTCTTTGCCATTCCTCTTCTCTCATTCGCATTTTTGGGATTTAAAGTATTTAAACGGGAAAACCAAAGAAACAACACTCTCGTATATGCACTGGGTTGCCTCATGGTGACTCTTCCAACTCGACAAGATCTTGTTGCGATATTAACTTCATCCCTGATATTTCTGTCCTTTATTTTTACAAGACCTAGAGAAAAGGATAGATATTCTCTCGAGACAGCGATAGCGAACTTGGCAACAATATCGCCACTATTCATTATAGTTGGACGAAACGCTTTTTATCCCAATAGCTTTTTATTTTATGCCTACACTCTTGGTATTGTTGGATGGTGCTTATTCTACCCAAACTTTATTATTCCTTCCAGTGAGAGGATACGGGCAAGAACTCAATCTTTAGCAATTTTTCCGCTGTTTTTTTCGATTATTTTGTTAGCGCTCCACTTCAACTTTCCAATCTCCAAAATCCTCTTTTTGGAGGCCTGCTTATTTTTTACAATGTCCTTTTTTGCCACCGGCCAATCCCATTCCTTTAAAGGTTTAGGTAACCTCTTGACGCTCATTCTACTTATGAACTTGTTTCAATACCAAGATGTACTTATAACAGTGTCGGCTATTGTAATTGGAGGTTTACTATTTTCAATAGGTTGGATAACTAAAGAAAAAGGAGCTGCGGTAATTGGGCTTTTTGGCATAGCTTCTCACCTAATTAAGTTTTTGTACCTGAGTGTGAACTATGAAATAATGTGGTCTTGGCAGACCTTGTCCTTGCTAGGTGTACTTCTCATTTTGAGTGCAAGCTTTGCGGAGAAGTATTTTTCTAAGATTTCTCTCTATTGGAATAAAGTTTCACTAAGGTTTAAGTGATCAAAACCTCAAAGGCCTTCATGGCAGGAGGCCTTTAAAGGTTATTCAAACTTGCGAGCTGAGCCAACAAAAACAATCATGGCCCTCAATAGTAAAAAAATAAGAACACCGTTAAGGCTATGCCAAGCGAAGTGCGTGCCCAGAGGAAAGTGTTCACAAATGGCCATATCATAAGATCGTGCAGTGATGGCACAGGTAAAAATTACGACTGAAGCAAACAAGTGAATAGAAACATCTTTCATGTCTCGAACTTTTGAGATAATTCCAAGCCCTAGGAGGGTCACTAAACTTGGTGCATACATTAGCGAGCCGTTAAAGTACTCAACATATGCATCAGACTTAAGATGAAGTGATAAGGTAACAAAGACAATTAGAAATAATGACCTTGGAACTAGCTTCACGCCAACACAAAACTGAAGAAAGAAATTTATTGAAAAAATCTGAAATAAAGTGATCGGTAAAATATCGAGCCACATCGTCAACGTATTTGCAAAAGTATGAAATAAAAAACTGCCAACACCAGTAACCATCGCCAGGTACGAGCACCACTTGATTTGTGTGGCTTCCCTGCAAACACTTAAATTTTTAGATGCTTTAAGCCCATACACACCGGCAAGAAAAATGAGGATATTAGTTAACGCGTTGACCGGTTCAGACCAAAAGGAAGAATCAACACGCTCACAGTATAGGTCAAGTTTTTTAAATCTCATAATTATAAGTGCTTGCTAGTCAGTTCGTATCTTTGATTAGCGTACTGATTGAGTTTGTCGCATGAAGTTGTAACATCTCGATAAATTTTTCCTCGATCATTTTCGCCATCCATTACTTCATCCAAGCAATGCAAGAACTTATGTGCAACACCACTATCCATAATTAAGAGATGGCTTGAGTACTCACTGGCCTCAAGAAAAATTTTATGTCCGGACCTACCACATAAAAGATCATAATCTGTGGTTTGAAATCTTTCTTCGCCAATTTCCACAGCTTTATAATCAAAATTATACCGTGTCCATTCTGCGGCATTAGCCACCGGAAAGATGCACAATTCGTAGGCGGGACTGTGAATAACTATATGTCTATCGCCATTATCCTCACCACCAAAACAAGTCTCAACCTCAACTAGACTTGAACTATGATACCTAATTGTGTGATAATCGGAGTCAACTGAGCAGTTTTTTTCTGCAATTTTTTCAACCACCTCATTAGAAAAGCCAGTACTCCCGGCATTTTTAGCTTTCTCATCACATTGTGCATAAATTCCAAAACTTGTAAAAAGAGCTCCTATAAAGCATCCAATTCTTAGTGAGTACATAAGAAAATCCTTTTGTAATCTGGTCGGAATTCTATAAAAATTCTTTAACATGCCTAAGTCATTGGATCTTATGGTTATTTATTTCCTGTTCTTCCTTGAAGGTTTTTAATATTTTAACCTCACTTTCAGCTTTTTTAAGAAATGCGGCCAAGTCTCCCTCGTCAGATATCTTGACTAATTCCTTCAAAATTTTATCCATCTCTTTTAACGAAGTTTGAATTCGTTCAATTAACTCACCATTGGGCTCAACTTTAATGAGATCGACATAACCTAAGGCTATATTGAGATAGTTGCCATATTCGTGTGTAAGCCTTCTCATGATTAGGTAAGAAGTCTCTTTTTTTTCATACTCTACAAGTTTGCTGGTTAGTAGGTCTTTCTCTACTAGTATGAATATTATCGGAAATAAAATTAAGAAGGTCATAAGTAGGGCCACAATTGCAGCTCCCCAAGAGCTATTCAAAAATGGAGAAGTCTTGAGTTCCATATATGAGCTAATTGCGGTCATACCAATAATATTGAATACACTCCAGGCCAGAACCCATCCACCAATTTTTTTACCACTGACACTGAATGCAATTACGCAATGAAGTAAATAACCCAGTATAATAGGTGAAGTTGGCCCACCTGTTTGGAACACCCTTATAGGCATAAAAACAAACATAAGAGCATTGACTCCAATGTTTCCCCAAAATAAATTCTTTGATTTAATTAAATAGATTCCCATAGATGCACTCAGGATGACCACCACCCCGGCAATCCATGTGGCCAATTCAAACTCTTGAAAGACTGCAACCCTAAGACTAAAGGCTATACCAGTGGTCACAACGAAAACAAAACAAACATAGATGAGAATATTTATCTTCGTAGTCTCAAGCAGTTTAGAAACCTCGGATATCTGTAAATCATCAAAGTCCTTATCTAACATCATGGCCGAACCTACAGCAATTGATCTAAAAGCACACTCTGTTCAATGAGAATGAAGGCCTTGTTAAGAGCAGTCAAAGGGTGGGCAAGCATATTTTTAGATTTTCTCTACCTCAACTGATTTCCACTTCCCCTATCACCAACTCCGGCCTGTTTCTCTAGCTCCGAGTCAATCTCCGCACCCATTAGGAAAACAAATGAGCTAATTGAAAGCCATATGAGTAAAACAGCGATGGCACCAAGACTTCCATATGTTTTGTTATAGTTTCCAAAATTAGAGACATACCAAGAGAATCCACCCGAGGCGATTAACCAAATAATTGTTGCCATAGTTGAACCAGGTGTAATCCACTTCCAGTGGACGGCCTTCCTATCTGGGCCCCACCTATAAAGAACACTTAAGGCTGTGACAACCAAGACAGCAAGTAAACTCCACCTGGCCACCTGAGCAATGACCTGAGCAAATTCTCCCAAACTTAAATAACTAAATAAGGCCGGAAGCCCAGCAACTAATAAAACAGAAAAGATTCCAGTAACTACCCCGCCAAGAGTAAGAATAATCGCCATTAAGTTCTTTTTCAGAAAGTTCCTGTTTTCACTTTCTCCATACGCGATATTGAGTCCGGCCATCATTCCTTTGATTGCTTTAGACCCACTCCAGATAGCTATAAAAATACTTATGGCCGCTGCATAGGTTGCAACCTTATCCTCAGAAACAAGCCTTGTTAGTTGAACTTCAAGAATATTGATAATGTCTTCTGGAACCACTCCTCTAAAAGAGTCCACAATAACAGCAACATCTTCAGGAGATGCGAATAGTCCATACATCGCCACCAAGGCCGCAAGCAGGGGGAATAAACCTAAAAATGCGTAAAATGCAACGCCTGCCGAAACAATCCCCACATTGTCATATCTTACTTGATCTTTAGTTCTAATAAAGACTTGCTTCCAATCGCCAAGGTTGAAGTCACTTGGTCCCCTTGCCTGTGCACCAATTGGTTGTGTTTCGCTAAAGCTAGTATCCATTCAAACTCCTCTACTTTACAATTAAAGTAGAAGCAAGAATTAGACCACGACACACGTGGTAAATAGAAATGTCCTAAACAGAGGCTGAACTAAACTTCTCTTCCAAAACTTTTTTAACACTATCAGGAATGGGACTTGATTTTTGTTCGCTATAATCAAATGAAACCATCACTGACTTGCCTCTCGCGATAATTACCCCTTCTTGGAAAGCGTCCTGCCTAACAATCATGGAAGAGTTGCCAATTTTTTCAAGCCAGGTGTTAATTTCCACTTCCTTACTAAAGCTTGCCTGCGAAAGGTAATCTATTTCAACTCTAGCGATGATTAGGTTCCACTTTTTAGGATCCAAATCCGGTACAAAAACTTTAAACAATGGCCTTCTGGCCTCTTCAAACCATGAAGCAAAAGATGCATTGTTTATATGCCCTAATGCATCTGTGTCGTTAAACCTGGGAAAGATTTTCATTTTAACCATATTTATTCCTAAAGTATGTATATTAAATAGATGAACCGTTTACATTATAACAGACTTTGGTCCCTTTTAGGTATTTTGGGACTTGCACTGATTTTAACGCTTTCAATACTTCCACCAAGTGGTGGTGAGGCCTTCGTGAAGATCAATGATAAACTCGCTCACTTCATTGCTTATTTTTTTGCGGCTTTTTACTATAAGCAAATTGGAAACAAAATACTGTCTGTTTTTTTATCGCTTTTAATATTCGGTGGAGCAATAGAGATTTTACAGTTTTTCAGTGTTTACAGAAGTGCAGAGTGGCTGGACCTTTTAGCAAACATCCTAGGAATACTATCTGGTTGCATCAGTGCAAAGTTTTTGATTCCAAACTTCTTTAGAAATTTAGATACATGGATAAAAAAGAAAATTGATTATTAAATTTCAAATTTAAAGACTCAACAATGTAAAATATATTTAGCAGTCAACTTGTTGCCTTCACTTTTTTAATTGTCAATCATAGAGCATGAGTCGATTCAAAAAGTTCTTAATCCCCTTCTCAATTTTATTCGCCAGCAAGGTCTTCGGAAATCTTTATGAAATAGGTCGAAGTGAAATTGTTAATGGCGCACTTAATAGAGTTCAAGAAAAAAGACTTTACTCATTTCTAAAAGCATTTTCTTCCTATGAAACGAGGTACCATACATCATTGACAGGCATTAAGAGTGCACATGACTTAAAGGAGTATTGGAAACAAATTACCAGAGCTAGAAGCGATATATCTGTAAAGTTAATTAGACATAAAAGCACTCCACAACCAAGTATAATGGTACACATAGCAGGCGAAAACGACTCAAGGATAATTTTGGGCGGACATATTGATTCAATTAATGACTCAAACCCAAGTCCACTGGCAAAGGCTCCAGGGGCCGGAGACAACGCAGCAGGAATCGCCGTCCTTACTGAAACACTAAAGGTTCTAATAGGCCTAAATTACAAACCAAAAAATAGTATCACACTCTACGGTTATGCAGCAGAAGAGGTGGGTCTTCTAGGATCAGAAGCAATTTCAAGAGAGTTGTCAAATACATCCCTCAAGGTACTGGGTGTTATCCAATTAGATGGAGTGAACTACAATAAATGGGGAAAAGATATAGTCCTTATAAGTGATTACACAAATTATTTCCAAAATCGTTTTATTGGACAGCTAATAGATCGCTATCTAGGTGTGGCCTGGGGTTATGATAGATGTGGATACCCCTGCTCTGATCATTATTCTTGGTGGGAGAAGGGCCATCCTGTGTCCTTTCCTTTTGAGTCTGAGTTGAGATACGAAAATCCCAAAATTCATTCTGAACAGGATACCGTTGAAAACATGGGTAACAATGCAAATCATGCAGTTCTATTTGCAAAGTTGGCTCTTGCCTACATCATAGAAATGGATCGGTAATTTACTTTCGTCTAAAGGTCATATAATGGGAGATTCTTTCTTTGTCCTTTACACTATCAAACAACTCTCCACTCTTTTTACAATAGAAGTTGATTTGATATGGTAAGCGCGTAGTTCCAAAAAAAGTAATAAAGAACCATGAAACAGCGGTATATTTAAACTCAACTCTTAAGTCGCTTTCACTGGAGTCCACATTAGTACCTGCTGAACTCTGTTTAAAAAGATTAATATCTACATAGTTACTCATAGGTATTTTATAATCTATGGCATATCGAAAGCCAACAAATACATATATGACCTAGGTCTATTTAAAGGCAAAAACTGTCCAGAAAGTTAAATATTTCACTACCTTAAGGTTAGAGTAAGGCCAGTTTCACCTTGTCCACAAGTGTACGTTCCTTCCCACTTTCCTGCGACTGGTGAGCCTGTGTCACTCTGGGTTTTATAAAGACTAAACTCCTCACAGTTTTGAAATTCAATTCTTCCAGTGAAGGTTCCCGTTTTTTCGTCTATAAATCCAGACAAGGGCACCATACCAAAGTTTGGAACTTGTTTGACCCACTTAGTGCCGGCCAAACTAAGCCTTCCATTCTTTGAATTATAACTTCCTTGCATTGCATAGATGCCAGTCGGCACATTCGGAGAAGCCGCAGTAGCATAAAAGTGAAAGACGGCCTCAAGGGCGAAGATCTTAGGTACGACCTTTTTAGGTTTAGGAGTCGGTTTTGGCTCGGGCTTAGGCTCTACCTTTGCAATTGGTTTTGGCTCAGGCTTAGGTGTAGGCTCGGCTTTTGTAGGAGCGGCCTTTGATTGCAAAAGCAAAACAAAGATCATTACAAATAACAGATCCAGTAGTGAGGTTAACTGAACTACCGGCTTCTTTAGCTTTTTTTTCATTGTGCTTGCTCTAGTGGCACAGACTCATTATCCAAATAAATATTTGAAAGAATTCTTCTATACTCTTCAGACTCTACAATAACTCTTTCAATTTTTGGACTGAATGCACTCTCTATGACCATAAATAAAATAGAAAATGTAATACCCAGTATTGTTGTATCCATGGCCAATACGAATGCACTAGACAAGGAAGTTACATCAATTTGGGCACCAGATTGAAAAGCTGTTTGTGCTATGGCCAAAATGGTTCCCAAGATTCCAAGAAGTGGAAAGATTTGCACCAGTGTGGACATTACACTTGTAAACATTTCTATCTTATAAGTTCTATTGTAAAATTGTCTTTCATTAACTTTTTGAGCATTTCTTCTGAAGGCCAGTTTAAAGCTTCTATCATTAGCAATCTTTGTATTAATGAATTGCAATGCTGCCTGAATTTTCTCATGGGCACTTTGAGAGGAATCTCTATCTGGAGCGTCCGAGAATCCTTTTAATAAATTGTCTGCCACATCCAGCAACTTTGATTCATGCCCTTTAAGCATGAAGAATATTGAACCGACCATATATATTTCGACAATAGCGAATCCATAAATAATTAAGAATATATTATCCGTTAAAACACTAAACAAACTCTGTACGATATTCGCATCCACTGTGGACCTCGATTAAATAGATTATTATTAAATTTTAGGTTGCCACCAAATATTAATCAATTAAGCAATTTTTATCCCCTTGGCCTAATAATTGCTGATGAATTACTGGGAGGATGGCCAATGCCAAAACATGAGCACAAAGGTATTTTACATTACAGTGCACCTCATCATGACAAGATCTATGATGAGACGCATTTATTTATAAAAAGAATTGCGCGTAAAGCTAATTTGCCGACTGAAGCTTGTAGAAAATTGGTCCGGGTTTTGTCAAAAGATATAACACAGCGTCTTCCATCTAAAAGCTCACTCAAATTTCGACAGTTGTTACCTGAAGGCCTAAGGCGTGAGTGTGAAACTCTTGAGCTGGCAACCCCAGACAGCACAATCAATGCTCAAAAAATTATCGAGCACTTAGCGAAAAGCACTAAAGCAACGGCCCGCACTAATAATTTCCCAAGGCTTTTTTGGGAACAAATCAAAATGAGAAATACAAGCAATAAGACAACATCGCTGGATCACTTCTTTAAGCAGCTTCCCACGGATTTAAGAAACCTCTTATCTCACTAACCTTTCTAGCAACATTTGCTGGCCAAAAAGGACAGTGGTAAATAGATGCATGCATAGAAAATAAATCCCAGAGCAATGATCACTCCAAGTAGCCAAAGATAAGATCTTCTCATACTTGATTTGGGCTCATGAACTTCTCGTTCCAAAAGTTCCAAATTCCTAATATTTGCCTTCCAGGCTATATCAAATAAATCTCCTACAACAGGAATTGCCCCGATAAGGCCATCAATAGCAGTGTTCAAAATCATTCTACTCATTGTGGCTCCGGAGACATTTAACGACCAGGCCTTAAAAATGATAAAACTTGAGAATACAGCACCTAGGCTATCACCAATACCTGGAATCAGACCCAATAGGGAGTCTAGCCCAAACTTAACAGGGCCTAAAGAAAATTTGGAATCCAGAAGTTTGGATAGGGAGCGAACATCCCCAAGCTTCTGTTTATTGTGGGAAGAGTTTTTCATTCGAAAATAATATTATGTGCTCCAGTTTCCTTTAGCAAACTCTCCGCTTTGTCCTTTTCATTAAGCTCCACGTGAAAATCAACAACAACCTGATCATCATTGAAGTCTGATTCGTCAATATCAACCTTGTCCTCGCTAAAAACTACGGCCAAAGCTGTTGAGAAAGCTGGAACTGTAAAGGCTCCAATTGCACCAATTGCAATTACAGTTTGCCAAAAACTCATATCTTGAAAAGTACCTATTGTTTCTGTTGCCAAGAGCACAAACCCAAGGATTCCCCCAATAAGAAATCCTGCAAAAGCCCCATAAATTAAGTTTCTACCAACTTTCCTTGTGACATCGCCCCTGGCATTAAAGTTCTCCACATTACCCCACTTCTTTTTATAATAATTTATGTGGGTAACATGAATCCCTTTTCTTTTTAATTTTTCCATTGCTGACCTTGCCTGTTTTGGACGGCCATAAAATGCTTTCATTCCTATTTCCATAAAAGAATTCCTCCTGAACACCACTATTTTATCCCATAGGGAGAAATTCTGTAATGCTTCACCATTAGGCAAAACTTCCACGGCCCAATTGACTTTGCCGCAAATCCGAAATGTGTATTTTTTTTTACAAATAATCAAAACAGTAGAATGACTCTTATTATAAAAAATATTAAGTTGTTTCTTAAGGAGTTAACAAAGATGATTACATCAACTAGTGTCGTGACTCACACCTTTAATCAAAACAAAGAACTGCTACACCTAATAAGAGGCTTAATTAAATCAAACTTCAGGGACGAGCTAATTATTGTCGCAATTGGAGAGGAAGACCCATCAGAAGTACTGGAAGAAGACTTACCGTTTTCAGTAAAACTTCTGTATCTTCAACGTCCAAGTTCAACTCTTCCATTGGCCCAGGCCAAAAACATTGGTTTTTCGATGGCACAAGGCGAGGCAATTGTATTCTTAGAGCCAAATCAAATCCCAACCAAAGATCTGTTTAAAAACACTTTGGAAATTTTGGAGTTATCTCCAAATGTAATAGTCACTGGCCGCAGAATGGAAATCCCAAAGCTCCCTCATAAAAATTGGAGCTATAAATACCTTCACGCAAAAAGTAAAAAATTAAAGTGGGACACTGGAAGGGCCATACTAACAGGTGGCAGTTTTGCAATGTTAAAATCCTTGTATATAGAAATTGAAGGTTTCGAGGAGAGATACTTTGATGAAAGTGCCAACATCGACTTCTACCTTAAGGCAGATAGAAAGGGTTACAGCACAGTGGTATCAAAAGATATTTGGACATATGAGTTAAAAAACAGGTGCAGGTCAATGTCCATCGACCTAGATAAGCTTATCGAAACTTCAATACTCTTCTACACAAAATGGGGCAGTTTTCCCTCTCCAAAGTTCTTAAAAGCATTTGAGAAAAAAGGCCTGATTATTTTAAATGAAGGTCTGGGCACAGTATCAAGGGCATAAGATTATTAAAAAAAACGGGCCTTAAAGGCCCGTTTTTTATTCTTCATTATACATGCATCAATTCTTTCTTAAGTAGTCCAGCACTACGCAACTGTTTAAAGTTTTCAATCGCTTGAAAGTTAACGTTGTCATAAGATCCAAGGATAACTCCTACGCCTAGATCAATGGACTCAGTTAGGTTTCTGTAGAATTTTTGATAAATTTGTTCATACATATTTCTATTTCCGTTTACATCATAACCTACAGAAATAAAGATTTTCTTAACATCATTTTGCTTGGCCATATAATTTAGAAATTTCAAATCATGGCAATTCAAGGCCAACTTAACTCCAATCCCCATACTTTGAGAAAGAAGTGCAGTCTGCAAAGCAAGGTTTTGGGCAAAATTATTTCCTACAGAACAAACAACCATCTTGTTTTCATAGGTATTATTCATATCCTTAAAATACTTAGTCATAAGGGCATCATTAATTGTTGTTGCAACCATGTTTGTAAAGTATTCATCGTTGATGGTCTTTTTGTTTTCCTGGATGTGCTCCATTAAAGGTTGAACAATTTTTTCAATCAAAATATTAGAGTCAAGATCATAGGTCTTGTTTATCTCATGCTCCAAGATACCAAGTTTCTTCCACTGAATACCCATTTTACAGTTATGAAGAACCTCATTTGTATCTATTTCGTTTTCTTTCTGTATTTTTTGTTTAGTTGATGGCACGAACTTGTCCAACATATTTAGTAACTCTTCATCTGGCAGACCTGCGATATCAGAGATACTATTGCCAAAGTCAACTAAGCCCTTAAGGGCCTTTAGTCTTTTTATTTGCTCATTTGAGTAAAGTCTTCTCTTGTTCTTATCCCTCATAGGTGTAATGGCGTTGTAACGATTCTCCCATGCGCGAACGGTGTGAGAGTTGATTCCTGTGATCTTAGACACAAACTGAATTCCGTAACGATAATTTTCTTCCATTTTTCATCTCCTAGTTCTTAAGTTGCGTCTAACTTAACAAAGGAAGTCCAAAAAAAAGTGAACCTACGGTACAAAGATTGTAAATTAATTTTTACACACTTGTAGAGCTGAGCATAACATTCTCGCTCAACTATTCCCCTAAATTGTGCCCAAAACATCTCTAAAGACCTTACCAGTCGGGCTTTTAAGTTTTTGTAATCTCAGTGGTTTCGTATTTCTGCTAATTAATGCATGGAATAATTGTAAATAATTTTTTACAAATATATATGTATCAAACTTATCATCAAGGAGGATTGTTTGAGAATTTTGACCCTTTTTTTAGTATTATTCTCTTTAAATTTAAAGGCACGTCAAAACTCCTACAAGTCTCCAAAGAAGAGTAAAAAACTTAAGCTAAATGCAAACCATGAAGATGCCAGATTGCAGGCTTTTCAAATTTCTTACGAATTAAACGGCTTCAATGACGAACAAAAAGAAAAGATGGACTTGGCCCTTCAAAAATTAAAGATTGTTTTAAAGTCACAAGAATTTAAGGAAGAAGTTCTCACTCATACCTTCAAAGGAGAGAAGCGTTTCTACAAAAGCAAAGGTATGAGTAATCAAGAAATTTACGACCACATACTTAAAGGAGTTGAGGACCTTTCTCCCGTTGAAGACTTTGAAATGGATCTAAAGCTTACCCTATACCATAGCAAAACTAACACTGTAGGATACACTTATCCCAACACTAATGAGATTTGGGTAAATGACAAATATTTTAACTCTTATAGCTTAGGCGAAGTTGCAAACAATGCCATGCACGAGTGGTTGCATAAGATCGGTTTTGAACACTCTTATTACAATAACCCTGACAGACCTTTCACAGTCCCGTATGCCATCGGTGAAATTGTTGAGAAGTTAATCAATAATTTATAGAGTCGCCATCAAACGATTGGTCAATTGCCTCTTTCAAGTCTTGTAAAGAAATCGGCTTTTTCAAAATTTGAAGCCTTTCAGGTGACTTCACTTTACTTGCAATTTCTTCTTGGGTGTAGCCACTAATGATAATGAATGGAAGGCTTATCCCCTTATCCAACACCAACTGATATAAATTGGTCCCAAGGTCATCTTTGAGACTCTCATCGCTAACAATGCAGTCAATTCCTTCTAGCTCGGGATTGGAATCCAGGTAATCCTTAAATTGAGCACCAGACTCTAATGTAATTAGATCATACCCCTGCTTTTGGAGGAACATTTTCCACATTACCAGAATATCTTTATTGTCATCGATTAAAATTAGTTTTCTCATAGTGACAATATTTAACCATCTCACTAGCATAAAAAGAAGTATAATCTTTTAATACAGATATTTTTAAGTTCATGCCAAGTGAAAATCGAGCTGTGAAGCTTATCAAAACTGGTAATCATGGATTAAAATGATCAACTTAAAAGAAGCAGCGCTTCAGCTAAATAGGAGGAATAAAATGACGCCAAGAACACTAATAGCCCTAACACTATTTTACGTGGTTTTATTTAGCTGTTCGCAAACTCCTACAGGAAGAAGACAACTTACTTTGCTGCCCGAGGATCAATTAGCAAAAATGGGTGATCAATCATTTAAGCAAATGCAACAACAACAAAAGGTAAGTAACAATCAAGATTTAAAGAGGCGAATTGAATGCATCTCTAGAAGAGTTGTAACGAGCATGAATAAAGATAATGATTTTAGTGAATGGGAAGTAAAAGTTTTTGAAAGCGATGCAATTAATGCATTTGCGACTCCTGGCAAGAATATTGGGGTCTATACAGGTCTGATAAATGCAGCCCAATCCAATGACCAAATTGCATCGGTTATTGGTCATGAGGTTGGCCATGTACTCGCCAGCCACGGCAACGAAAGAATTAGCCAAAGCTTGATTGTTCAGGGTGGTCTTGTTGCCGCAGACATAGCACTGGACTCAGGAAACTCACAAAAGAATCAGATGATTCTGGGTGCCTTGGGCCTCGGAGCACAACTGGGAATTTTGCTCCCCTATTCTAGAAAACATGAAAGTGAAGCTGACCAAATCGGACTGGATTTAATGGCAAAAGCAGGCTTCAATCCAAGGGCTGCTGTTGAATTCTGGCAAATAATGCAAAAACAAAGCAAGTCTCAACCACCTGAGTGGTTAAGCACACACCCAGCCCCTACAAGTAGAATCAA
>CATMLK010000049.1:0-23894 GCA_950070535.1 uncultured Bacteriovoracaceae bacterium
GGGACTTATATCCATAGAAATTTTTGAAAAAGGGAAAAATGTTTACATCACTGTTAAGGATGACGGTGTGGGGATTTCTAGGGAGAGTCTAAAGAGAATTTTTGAAGAGGGGTATACTACTAAAACGGCGGGTAATGGTTTAGGACTCTCTAAGGTAAAAAGTGTTTTGGAAAGCGTTGGAGGTGGGATTTCGGTAAAAAGTAAAATAGGTTCCGGAACGCAGGTCAAAATTAAGTTACCATTATCTGAGCCACCAGCCTGGTTTGTAGGGAAAATTAATTTGGATAGCTCTAAACGAATTATGTGTTTAGACGATGACCCTTTTTATCTCAATTCATTTAAGAGGAAGCTCTCTTCTTTTAAGTGCTATTGCTTTACTGACTATAAGGTGTTTATGAATAGTTTTGGACCAAGTGACATCCTCTTGGTGGATTATGACTTCAAAGGCACAATAAACGGTTTGGAACTAATTACTCAAAATAATGCTCAAGATCAAGCTTACCTCGTTACAAACCTAGATGAAGATTTAGAGTTGTTAACTTTATGTATGAAGCGTGGCGTTAAGTTGATACCTAAAGACCTCTTCTTTGATAAAAACTTTAAAATTACTTGAGCCTCCCCTAGATTTGGGCTGTCGTATTTTATGTTTGTCACTCTTTTGATATTCTAACTCTAAAAGGTGAAAATATGATAAATGACCTTATTAAAATCTCTAAACTGGCCGGCAAAGCTATTATGGAGGTGTATAAAAAAAATGAATTCGAGAAACAAATAAAAGCAGATCAAAGTCCAGTTACTGAAGCCGACTTTGCAGCACATCGAATTATTATTTCTGAGCTTAAAAAGTGCTTCCCAGACATTCCAGCATTCTCCGAGGAATCTGAGGATATCTCTTATGAAGATAGAAAGGACTGGAAGGAATACTTCTTAATAGATCCATTAGATGGGACAAAAGAGTTCATTAAAAGAAACGGCGAATTTACAGTAAACATTGCCTTAATTAAAAACAACTCGCCTGTCTTAGGTGTTGTCTATGCTCCTGAAAAGGATCTCCTTTATTACAACACAGACTCCAACCATGCCTACAAAGATGAGAACGGAATTAAGCATGAACTTCCAATTAAGCAAGGGGATAAAGATTCTTTTGTTATGGTCGCAAGTAGATCTCACATGAATAAAGAAACTAAGGATTTTCTTGAAGAGCTCCAATGCAAATTTGAAAATGTTGAACTTGTGAATATGGGAAGCTCTTTAAAACTATGCCTTGTTGCTGAAGGTGTAGCTGATTCATATCCAAGACTTGGGCCAACATCTGAATGGGACACTGCTGCAGCTCATGCAATTGTAAAAGCAAGTGGAGGGGAAGTTCTTCAATACGGTACAGATAGGCCTTTAGTCTATAATAAAGAAAATGTTCTGAATCCAAACTTTGAGGTAACTAGGCCTTATAACTAGTAATTCAGTCTCACTCTCACAACAAACGTCCATAATTAAATGGTTGTTACGGATATTCCTGGTGGCGAAGCTTTAACTCTGAAGATACTGGGATCTCAGTGTTTTCTTACACACCTTACCGTTGTTGTTCACAGGATAACTATCTACAAAGAAGATCTTTTCAGGAATTTGATAATCTAAAAGAATGTTTGCCAGATCCTTTCTAAACTCGTTCACTTCAACTTCTTTTTTGCTAATGACATAGGCAATCGTAGTGTTTTGCGTTTGTTCATTTTCAACGGCCACTGTCACACAATCTTGAATGTACTCAAGGGAGTGAACGTAAGAATCAATATCAGTGAGATTAATTCTAAAACCTCTGTATTTAATCGTGTCATCCATTCTTCCAGTTACAAAAAACTGTCCAGACTCATCCTTAAATCCAATATCGCCTGTTCGGTAATAGGTTTCACCTTTAAAATCAACAAGTACTTCTGCGGTTTTTTCAGGATTGTTTGCATAGCCTTTCATAAGTTGGCCACCACCTAAGTAGAGTTCGCCTTTTTCTCCATCTGCTAGTTCTTTATTCTCTTTAACAACGATACATGTAGTGGAGCCAAGAGTAGTTCCAACAGAAACTGTGTGATCATTTAGATCACTTTTATCAAAGTTCATTCTCTTTGCATGGGAGTAAACCGGAACCTCTGTAACTCCGTAGAAATTATTTACGTCAATTTTTCTTAAATGTTTCTTACACTTTTCATATAGTCCGTAGGTAAACCTTCCCCCACCCATGACAACTGATTTCAAAGATCCAAAATCACCTCTATCAAAAATAGAGTCCTCTAGAAGCATATTGAAATTATTTACAACCGTGTTTAGGAAACTAATCCTTTTAATTTCTATTTCATAGGCAAGAGTAAATATGTTCCCAGTGAAGTTTGAAAAGTGAAGCGTGGCACCCTTATACAAGAAGAGCCCAACATCAATTAGAGAGATATCAAAAGTAAAGTCGGCCACTTGAAGGATGTGGTCTTCTTTATCTATTTTTGGAAAGTAGGAATCTAGCCATGCCCAAAAATCATTGATGCTAGTTATGGAGACGACCACGGCCTTAGGCCTTCCAGTACTTCCTGAGGTACATATTGTGTACAAAGTATCCATTGGCCTAAGCTCACTTTCAGAGTACTCGCCCCAGTCTGTAGAAAGAATTTCTTTTAACTTTTTGGAGTCAATGAGCTCGCTAAACTCCGACTCGGCCTTAATCTGAGCAATACGCTCATCCGGGTAGTTATCCTTTACCGGCACATACGGGACACCTGAGTCCATGCAAGCAAGCATAATCATGAGATATTCATGATCCTTTTTAAGTTTTATTCCAACGCTTCCCTCAGAAGTGATATGGTTCTTAAGATAGGCTTTAGTTTTTAGATAGTTGTTTCGAAAATCTTCACAATTTACTCGTTTATTGTTTGAGTCAAAGATTGCAAAGTCATTGTTAAACAGTCTGTCTTGAATTAGTTGTCTTATTTTCATAAACCGAGATTACTTGAAGCTCTTGGGAGTTTCAATTTGAAAATTGGGGACATGAGAGTAAAATCGTGATACGAAATCTCTCGAAGAACTAGGAAATGATTGTGAACATATCTACAAAAGACCAGCGTGTTGATGCGTGGCAAAAACTTGTCGACATTATTGAGAGCTATCTCGAACAAAATCAAGACCCTAACACTCCTGTTGTTAAATATCGATCGGCCACAGACTTAAAAGAAGAGCTTGGGCTGAAAATTAGCGAAAGCGGCGCAGATTCGAGTGAAGTATTTGAAGAAATCACAAAGTATCTTGAATACAGTGTTAGGACAACACACCCTCAGTTTAATAATCAGCTAAATGCAGGATTTAACTTTAATGCCCTAATGGGGGAGATTGTCTCCTTTATTGCCAATACTTCAATGGCAACATTTGAAATCGCTCCAGTGGCAACTTTGATAGAAACAAAGCTTGTGGAAGAGCTTAATAAAAGTATTGGCTATGAAGATGGACATGGAATCATGGTTACTGGTGGCTCCAACGCAAACCTCATGGCCATTCATTGTGCTAGAACGAGGATGTTTCCAGATGCAAAGCACTCAGGAAACCCTGCTAAAGATTTATGTATATTTGTATCCAAAGAGGCACATTACTCTTTCCAAAAAGCAGTGTCCCTTCTAGGCCTTGGGCTGAACAACTTAATAAAAGTAGATTCAACTGATCAAGGGGAGATGGACTCTAATGATCTAGAAAATAAAATTAATAAGTGTATTGAAGAGGGCAAAACTCCTCTTCTTATTGCTTCTACTGCAGGTACGACTGTTATGGGAGCATTTGATCCTGTGTCAAAAAACCAAGAGATCGCCAAGAAATACAATCTTTGGCATCACATTGACGGTGCCTGGGGTGGTGCGGCCTTGTTCTCTGACAAACTCAGACAAAGACTAAGTGGTTGTGAAGAGTCAGACTCTTTTACATTTGATGCCCACAAGCTTTTAGGGACTGGACTTATAACATCATTTTTTCTAACCAAAGATAAAGATATAATTAAAGAGACAAACTCTGGTGGTGGAGGAAGTTATCTCTTCCATGAGTATGAAAACTCTGAGTATGACACTGGGGCCTTCTCACTTCAGTGTGGAAGAAAGGTAGACTCTTTAAAGTTTTGGCTTACCTGGAAAGCTTTAGGCCATAAAGGCCTTCAGGAATTTGTAGACGCTCAGGTCTCCAAGAGAGAGCACCTTGTGAATCTTATCAATGAGCATCCAAGACTGAAGATGCTTCATGATCCTCAATTTTTAAATGTATGCTTCCAGGTTCTGCCAACTGAGGAGAATGTGGACATCAATAAATATAACTTTGATTTAAGGTTCAAGCTGGTTAAAGAGGGTAAATACCTAGTTAACTTCTCATCTTGGGAAGATGGAACGGTCTTCTTTAGGCATGTATTTGCAAATAATGTTACTCAAAAGCAAGACCTTGAAAAAGTTATTGAAGAGATAGTGGCCCTATCAGAGACAATGTAATTGGAGAGTAGAAAAGTGGATAAAGCTCAAGTAATGGAAAAACAAACTCAAATACTTAGGGACATCTTTGACAGTCCTGCACTCGAGGTCACTGAAGAGACTTCCGCCAATGATGTGGACGGATGGGACTCAATCACTCATATGCAAGTAATTGCCACTCTTGAGAAGGAATTTAAAATCAGATTCGCTCTTGGAGAGTTGCAATCCCTTAAAAATGTTGGAGAGATGGCAAATTTAATCTTAAAGAAGATCTAAAAGCATGCTCTTTAATTCTTATGTTTTCATATTCGCTTTTTTGCCAGTGGTGCTAATAGGGTACTTTGCTCTAAATAAAGCTGCCAATGCCAATATCTCTAAGCTTTGGCTTTTTGTTTGTTCATTATTCTTTTACAGCTTTTGGAACATTAACTATCTTCCACTGATTTTGCTTTCCATCTTTGTGAACTTCTTTCTCTCAAGCCTTCTTCAGGAAAAGGAGAAGGATAGTACAAGAAAGCTTCTCTTCTACGCGGGAATTGGTTTTAATTTAGGACTTTTAGGCTTTTTTAAATACGCAGATTTCTTTTTATACAATGTGAACTTTATCTTCTCCACAGACCTTCAATATCTGAGATTTCTTTTACCGCTTGGGATAAGCTTTTTCACTCTTCAGCAAGTGGCCTATCTTGTTGATGTTTACGAGAAGATTGCATCGAAATCAAAGTTTATAGACTACGCCCTTTTTGTTTCCTTTTTTCCACAACTAATCGCAGGCCCTATTGTTCACTACTCAGAGATGATGCCTCAGTTTGAATCCAAGGAAAATAAGCGCTTCAATTCAAATAG
Organism: uncultured Bacteriovoracaceae bacterium; assembly: GCA_950070535.1. Classification (GTDB taxonomy): domain Bacteria; phylum Bdellovibrionota; class Bacteriovoracia; order Bacteriovoracales; family Bacteriovoracaceae; genus UBA845. The sequence goes on from CATMLK010000049.1 coordinate 5,316, forward strand.
CTTCTCCCTGGGGATCTATATATTTATTGTAGGTCTATTCAAAAAGGTGATCCTTGCCGACACATTTTCTGAGTGGGCAAACTTTGGTTTTGCTCCAGACGCTGATCTTCATTTCTTTCATGCCTGGGGAACGAGTCTGAGTTATATGTTTCAGCTCTACTTTGATTTTAGCGGCTACTCGGACATGGCCATAGGCCTTGGGCACATGATGAACATAAAGCTTCCAGAGAACTTCAATTCTCCATTTAAGGCCAGAAATATCGTGGACTTTTGGTCCAGGTGGCATATTACCCTCACAAACTTCATCACAACTTATGTGTTCACTCCACTTGTTAGAATCATGCCAAAGATGAGCTTTGGGTTTATGATGCTTTCGAGTTTTCTGGCAATGACGGTGGCCGGAATTTGGCACGGAGCGGGTTGGACTTTTGTTATCTATGGTATGTGGCATGGTGCTGGGATTGTGTGCACTCATAATATTAAGAGAAAAAAGATCAAACTGCCTTATTGGTTTTCATGGTTTATAACTTTTAACTTCGTGAATCTAAGCTTTATTATGTTCAGAGCAACCGAAGTAAATCATGCAATTAACATGTACAAGGGAATGCTTGGACTCAATGGAATAAGCTTTCCAAAAGGCATTCTTTCTATTGAAAAGATTAAGTCCATGGGAATGGAAGTAAGTCACTATATGACCAATGACGAGAACATGAACCTGCTTTTAATTATTGTAGGAATTGTAATTTGTATTAAATCCAGAAACTCCATGCAGATCATGAAGGACTTTGAGCCAACCCCAAAGCTTGCTTTTAAAGCTTCATTTATGTTTGTCCTTTGCATCTTTGGTCTTAACAAGCTAAGTGAGTTTATCTACTTTAATTTTTAGCTTTGAATGTAAATTCTTTTCCCTGTCTCCTTTCAACTAACATAGAATCAGCAATTTACCCTCTATGAGATTTCCAACTCTTTGTATTGCAATACCCAGATTCGTTGATTGATTTTATGTCTTATTTATGAGACATTTAAAAGGAGGAGTATTGAGAGTTGAGATACTAGATGCGTGCTTGAAGGAGCTCAGGAGCTTTCCGAAAGAAGTTTTAAGAGATTTCTTAGATGCTACTGCAAAGCTTGACGCGGGGTTGATTCTTAGTATGCCATTCTCGAGATCACTTCCTTCTCTTGGGGCTGGCGTACATAAACTCAGACTTAAGGGGAAAACAGGCATCTTCAGGGTGATTTACTATATTAAGAAGAAGGAAGCTATTTATATGGTTCACGCTTTCACTAAAAAAAGTCAAAAGACACCACAGAAGAGTATTAAGTTGGCATTAAAAAGAATAAAGAGGTTTAAATGAAGTCCAAAAAATATGACTCCGTCAAAGAAGTTGCAAAAGATTTAGGCCTTGATCCCAAACTTGGTGAATTGGCAGTGCTCAAAGCAGAGCTTACCTTGGAGATCCAGAATATTATTCAAAAGAAGGACCTTACCCACAAAGAGGTTTCAGAGCTTTCAGGTGTGCCAAGATCTTCTGTTACAGGAATCTTGAATGGGAGCTTGCAAAAGGTAACTCTGGATAGACTTATAAGAATTTTGATCTCACTGGGTAAGAGCCTTTCGATTAAAATTAAAGATGCCGCTTAACTTGTCTGTAACTGAACGCTCTCAATTAATGAAAAATCATTTTAATATGTAACTTTGTAACCTTTCGGTTTCAGAGTTTGGGTTTAAAATCTCTATCGTGTATGTTTTATACGATAATTGGTATAATTAAAGAAAATACGGAATATAGTATATTTCTGTGTTATACTAAAAAGCGTATACTAACTTGTTTGCGAGGAATATATGGCTGAAGAACTCATCATAGAAAACATAAACACTCCCAAGGTGATGGGAGTGGCTATTAGGAGGCTCAGGAAAAGAGCTGGGCTAAGTCAGCTTCAGGTTGCAGAGCTGGTTAACATTCGACAGGCAACAATAAGCGACCTTGAAAATGGTCGTGGGACTTTAGATTCTCTTTTTAAAGTCGTTCAGGCCCTTAAGTTAAACTTGGTTCTTTCAAGCAAAACTGCTCTTATCTCTAATAAAGAGAAAACTCGGACTAATGAAGTTTTAGACCTTTTAAAGGATTAGGCCGGACTGTAAATGAAAAAGAAAACAAATACACTAAATATCTTTTTAAATACGATATTGGTTGGAAAACTCACAAAGGCCTCGAATGGAGAAATCTCATTTAATTATGACAACGACTGGATTGTAAATGGCTTTGAAATTTCTAGGTCATTGCCCCTGCAAGAACAAGCTTATAGAGGGGAGGTCGTTTCAAGATACTTTGACAACTTGCTGCCTGATAATGAGGAAATAAAAGCCTTAGTTGCCACTAAGTTTGGAGCGGAAAGTACAAGGTCTTTTGACTTGCTAACTGCTATTGGAAGAGATTGTGTAGGGGCGTTATCCTTTCTTCCAGAAGGTTTGGAGCACCCCTTAGACTTTGAGCTTAGCTATTCTCCTATTAGCGACATGGAGATTGGTAGAAGATTGAAATCTCTTGGCAGCACAAGTCCCTTGGGAATGAAAGAAGGAGATTTTAGAATCTCGATTGCAGGAGCTCAGGAGAAGACAGCCTTTTTAAAGTTGAACGGCACTTGGAAAGAGCCTCATGGTCTTACTCCCACTACTCATATCCTTAAAACCTCTATTGGCGCATTGGGTGTTGATATCAACTTTGAAGACAGCATCGATAATGAATGGGCCTCGTTGTTTCTTATGAAGAAGATGGGACTGCCTGTTTGCAATGCTTCAATTGGAGACTTTGATGGAAAAAGAGTTTTAATCGTGGAGAGATTTGATCGAAAGTGGAGAGAGTACAAAGGCCAAAAGATTCTCCTTCGTGTTCCTCAAGAAGATATGTGTCAGGCACTAAGTATTTCTCCGTATAGAAAGTATCAGTCGGAGGGAGGACCTGGAATCGTTGATATTGCAAACTTTCTGATGGCCTCAAAAGAGCCCGAGGATCGAATTAACTTTTTAAAGGCCATATTGGTTTTTGACCTACTCTATGCAACTGATGGGCATGGAAAGAATTTTAGCATCTTCTTGGAAGAAGACGGTTTTAGAATGACGCCATTTTATGATGTCATGAGTGGGTACTTTCTACACAAAAGAGAAAAGCAGCAATTAGGAAAGCTAAAGCTTGCAATGAAAGTAGGAAACTCTGGACATTACTTATTTAAACGAATTGCAAAAAAACATTACGTAGAGACTGCAAAAAAATGCGGCATTAGTGAAAGGGTGTATGAAAAAATTATCACTGACTTAAAGTTTAAATTTGAAAACCTTCAGATAGATGAGGGGGAGTTAGACCCCTTGCTGAATAGGGAGACACTTGAAATTATTTTGGAAGGTATGAAGAAGAGATCAAAAATCATTCTGAAATAGCACATGTTTCAACTTTGCAAAACTTTATGAGATTCAGCTCAGCTATGCTGCAAATTATTTAAGATGTATGTAATGTGGCCTTTTTAATACAAACAAAAGGATCATATGAAGACATTAATTATTGCATCAATTTTACTATTTACCGGCTGTGCTACTAAAAAGGTAATAAATTTAAATAAGACAGATCGAGATTTGGTTGAGGCCTTTGCAGATAAAAGCTTGGAGTAGAAGGCCAAAGGGAGGTGTTAAATTGTTTTTAACACCTCATGTTCTTATTAATTACTTTGCAAACTTAACAGTAGTGATGTCTTTTACTGGATCGTAAGTTAGATTGATCCACCAGTAAAAATACAATCCTCTTACTGGAACAACTTTCATTTTCAAAGTTGCAGTGTTTGTATTGGCAAAAATGATGTCTTTGTCCACTTCAACTTTCACTCTGGCAAGCTTTTCGTTCACAATTCCAACACTTGCAACTGGCTCGTATTCCCCTGGCAAAGAGATGCCAGACTTCATAACGCCAACACCTGCGTACGGAGAGAACTCCATTACCTCAAGTTTGTTGTAGAAGTTGCATTTTCCATAAACAGAGCTGAAGTTAATCTCAACTAGGCTTCCTTCTTCAATAGTAATAATGTTGGAAGTAATGTTGAGGTACTCTACGCCTCTTTGCTTACAGCTTGCTGGGCTTACTGGTTTAAATTCAGCAATAACGTCATTAGCCACTGCTGCCGAAGATAAAATAAATGCAGAAATAAAAAGCAGAAATTTCATAAGGAATACTCCATGGTCTAAGTTTTTCTCCGATCAGAAAACTAGAACTGAAGAAACAACCTAACAATGAACTTTGAAACTTTTACATAGTTCTATCTAAAATATTAAGTAAATCAATAAGTAACCAGGCCGCTAAACCACTAATCTTAGAAGAATTAGGCACATATTATTGGCGGTATGGGGGGAATTTCAACTCTAGGATTTAAATCTGAAAGCTCTCCTTTTCATTCTCTAAGTTGTTGAAATTATGAAACTCCTAAGAAAATCTTAATTCTTTTACTATAGGCTCCGATTGAAAGACATATACTATTTTTGGAAACCAGTATAGGAGTCAAAGTGAAAACTTCAAATTTATCAGGCCTATTGTTGTTATTTTGTATGAGTTTGAGCTCTTCGTGTGTGAAAAAGGAAGGTAGCGAATCTCAAGATAGCGTAACAGAAGCAAGCAAGAACTGTCCCAGCGGATTTGTTGAAGTCGAGGGCAATGGAATTCTTGGCACTAATGATTTTTGTGTCATGAAGTTTGAAGCTAAAGATAATTCTGGCACTCCAGTTTCTAAGGCCTCAGGAATTCCTTGGGGCGGCATTAATGCCACTGATGCTCAAGCTGCATGTGAGTCAATGAGCGAGCCGGGTTTTGATGGAAGCTTCACTTTAATTTCAAATCCCGAGTGGATGACTATCGCTAGAGACATTGAGGACACTGCCTCTAACTGGTCTGGAGGTGTTGTAGGCTCTGGCCATATACCAAGAGGGCATAGTGACGCTAGTCCAGCTGATCCAATTGAAGTCATTGATCCGCTAGATCCTTACTCTGGAACAGGAAATAATTCTTCTGAGCTAGCGGGAAGCGGCTGGGAACAAAAGAGAACGCACACGCTTTCAAATGGTTCAGTTATTTGGGATATCGCTGGAAACTCTTACGAATGGATTGACTGGGACCCAAGTGACACAGGATTTAGCTTAGGCCCTCAAGACGAGGGGGCATCCTGGAAGGAGCTTTCCGTCAATCCCAGTGGATCACTTTTAATAGATGATTATAAACCAGTTAACGACAGTTACGGCACGGCCAATAGTTTTGGACAATGGCTAGGCGGTAGCGGTGGAGCGACTCTTAGAGGGGGTACAAGTGACAAGAACGCGGAAGCAGGTGTGTATACTCTTCTTCTCGTAGTGAGTAGTTCAACAACTTCAAATCACTTTGGATTTAGGTGTGTATATCGTCCCTAATTAAGATTCATTTTGAGTCCATTTTCAATTTTGATAAAAATGGACTCCACTCCTTTTAGAATCTAAAAGTTACTCTCATCTGCTGTAGTTTGTCCTTCTTATCTTAAACAGAAGGATCATATGAAAACATTATTTATTGCATCAATTTTACTTTTAAGTAGCTGTGCCTCTCAAAACAAAACAAGCTCAAAACTCAATAAGGCATTTATTGAACAAAGTATTAGAACAAACCACACAAGCAAAACAGAGGTTATTGAACTTTTAGGTCATCCGGAAATGGTTAACTCATCATCTGATGGCGATGAGCAATGGGTCTACGCAAAAGGTTCTTCAGAGCACGAGGCTGGTTATGGAGGGATTGGAACCACTATGCTTGGTGTGATGGGAACGACACTTACAGGCCTTGATATATCCACTGCCAATTATTCATCAAGCACAAGCACAAAGACCACAACTCTAACTATTTACTTCAACACAAAGAGCAAGGTTACGAAATACAACTTCAGCTCAAGTCGCTTTTAAACGTTCATGGCCTTTTATTTAAGCTTTTGAAATCATTATGATTTATCACTTACTGAAGGGTCGTATATTGATTTTGATATATATCATATGTAATATGAGGTTAGGTTGATGTGGAAAGTTTATGAGACTAAGGCCGTGACAAAGGGTCTGGTCAAAGTTCCGGTGCAGGTTCAAAGAAAATACAAGGCCTGGATTGAAATCATTAAGAGAGGCGGCTCAAACAGCTTGAAGTCCTACCCAGGCTTTAGGGATGAAAAGCTTAAAGGGGAGTTTCGAGAGTGTAGATCTTCAAGGTTAAATATCCAGTACCGGGTTGTTTATAGGGAAGAGAGAAAAGTGAGAGAAGTCTACGTCCTAAAAGTTACTCCACACAAATATGAGGAAGTATAAAGTGAAGTTGAATAAAAAAGATTTTAATGAGGCCGGCAAATCTATTCTTGTATCCCCTGGAGAGATGGTTCGCACGCTTAGAGAGTTAAAAGAGTGGACCCAGAACGATCTCGCCGAGGTTACTGGAATTTCTCAGGCAAATATCAGTGCTATAGAAAATGGAAGGATAGAAATAGGAAAGCAAAGGGCCATCACCCTGGGAAGAGCTTTTGGTGTTCACCCTGGCTCAATAATGTTTTCCGATTATTCAGATGTTGCCTAGAGATTTATCAAAGGTGGAAGTTCTCACTTATAATCTTTCATATCTTAAACTTCTTCTATCATCCAATATTGTAACCAATATGACTCTTGATCATTGTTGAAGATGTTGAGCTTTAATGCCTGGTTCAATCAAGACTTGGTCCTCCGGCCACCAACCCTTCATCAACAGCACCTTTTTGAAATATTTGATTGTTTAAAACTTGTTGCTGATTTGTTGTTAACAAATCTTGTGGTTTTGATAATTATTATATTTTTAACATGTCGATATTACTGTTTTTTAGTCTTGTAGTGTTAACGAGTCTTGTGTGTTACTTGTTTTTGTTCGGAGCTGTGCAGTATGATGAATCTGAGAACAACAGTTGAGTGTTCTTAATAAATGGTCATCAAGGAGGCCCTTATGAAAAAGCTAATAAACGTTACCACTGCAATCATTCTTACTTTGGCCGCAACTGGCTGCAAGAATGAAGAAGAAACTGGACTAACAACAGGAAGTGCCAACTATCCGGTAAACTTGAGCATGGGAAGCTACACTGTTGCCAAGACATCACCTTTGGATTTTCTAATACCTTCCGCGTACGCGGCAATAAGCGATCTAAAGTTTTGTTTTAAAAGGCTTCGCTTTAAAAGAGATTTGCCTGATGGCCAGGTGGACACTTCAGAGGACAATGTGGATCTTGAGTTAGCTCAAGTGAATATGAACACTTCCGGAGTGGCGTTGGGACAAGTATCAGTGCCTGCAGACACTTACAAGCGAATTGAATTTGATCTTGAACCCAACTGTGGAGGACTTGGAGAGAACAGTGTGGATCTTGCCAATGACTGGGGAGTGCATACTTCTTCAAGCACAATAACAATCAAGTTTGAAGGAACTTTCATTGTGGATGGACAAGAGAACTTGGAGCTTGGAGTTCAGAACATAATTGACGCCGCAAATGCCTATGACGGGGTAGGTTCCTTAAAAGACGCTTTGGAAGCGGTGAGCGGCGTACTATAATAGGTTCAAATGAAGATTAAACCTAGAATATACGACTACTTTGATTACCGGGAGTTTTTGAGGGACTACTTTGCCTTCGAAAGGTCCCGCAAAGTCTCCCAAAGAACAATCGCTAAAAAGATTGGTGTGAGTGCTGCGTATTTTACTATGGTTTTGTCGAGAAAAAGAAATTTGGATTTATCTTACTTGGAAGCCATGAGTGATTTGATAAATTTGAATGTGAGCGAGAGGTCCTACTTTAAAAATCTAATAATAGTCAGCGACAGTCAGGACTCAAATGAAAGATCAAGCGCCTACAAGGCCTTGTCCAAGTTTAGAAGTTACAGGACTAAAAGGGCGGCGGATGTGGTGACACACAGGTACCTGGATAATTGGTACTATGTTGCGATTAGGGAGCTAAGCTTCTTGCCGGATTTCAAGGAAGATCCCGAGTGGATAAAAAATAGATTTCTGCCAAAGCTTAAGCAAAGAGAAATAGAGCAGGCCTTGGGCTTTTTGAAGAAAAACGAGCTTCTTGCTTCAAACAATCAAAAGGCCTTGGACTGCAGTGAACATATCTACAAGCTCTCCCTGACCAACTACCACCAAGGCATGTTGGACATCGCCAAGGACTCTATAGAGCTTGTGAAAAGAGAAGAAAGAAGCATTTTGGGCTTCACAAAGTCCATGTCCAAGGCAAACTTTGGAAAAGCTCGCGAGATTATGCAAAACGCTATCTACGAGCTTGAACAACTTGAAGAATCTGAAGGGGGAGAGTTGTTTCAATTCTACCTTCTTGGGTTCCCGCTTACTAAAAAGGAAAACAAATGAAATCCACTGTCAGTTTAATAGCTGTTTTAATTTTGTCTTTATTCTTTATTGTCACAACGCTTGGTTGCGCTCCAGGAGGTGGAGGCACCACAACAGGAAACCCGGTGACAGTGGATATGAGTTTCAAGTCTTATGACGCCTCCTTGACTGCAAAAATCCTCAATCTTTTTATTAAAGACGCCCATGCCGGAATAAGCACCTTGGAGCTGTGCTTTAAGAGAATGAGACTTAAGTATGATGGTGGAGGAGTTGGTGGAAACCTCGATCTGGAGCTTGGCAAGATTAGCGTTAACCCTTCAGGCACACCTCTTGGAATGATTGAAGTATCAGACGGCCTTTACAAAAGAGTTGAGTTTGATCTTGAAAGCGACTGTGACGATAGCGGCTCCCCAAGTGTGTATATAGTCAATGACAACGGTGTTTTCCAAACCAATGACAATATGACAATCAAGTTTGAAGGAAGCTTCAGGCCTAGTGAAGAGGATCTTGCCATGGCCATTCAAGCAATCATAGACCAGGCCAAAACCATAACAAGCTCGTCAGAGATCAAGGATAAGCTAGAAAGCGTAAGTGGGGATCTTCCAAGCCCTTAATGCGTTCAATCGCTGACTTATGAAGTAAACTTAATTTGTTTCTTTTGTTTATTAAAGGTAATTATTAGTACAAAGAGAAAAGGTTAAAGGTTATTATGAGCAACAATCCAAGACACACCCGTCCGAACTTAACTTCAATAGATGATGTCATAAAGTACTATGCAGATTTAAAACTTAACAGTGGCGAAGTTGTGCATGCTTTGCAGGTTGGAGCAAATGACGGAATTACTGATGATCCTATCCATAAATATATTATTAATCACAACTGGAAAGCGATTTTAGTGGAGCCTCAGACTTATGTTTTTGAGAATCAGCTGAAAGAAACTTATAAAAATCAACAAAATCTACATTTTGAAAATGTTGCAATGGGTAGAGAGGTTGGGGAGCTTCCATTTTATCAACTCTCTTTCACCAAAGAAAAATGGGCCACAGGCCTAGCTAGCTTTGTGCGTGAATGTTTACAGGATCACATAGACCGCGGCTATGTTTATAGAAAGTCGATTAAAAGTGGAACTACACCTCCAGAGAATGAGAGTGACTATATAGAAGAAGTAATGGTCAAGGTGGATACGTTTGAGAATATTTTATCAAGGAATAACTTTGATAGGGTTGATCTTCTTTGTATTGATACCGAAGGCTATGACTTTGAAGTCCTTAAGATGTTTGACTTTGAAAAATTCAAACCGGAGTTGGTTCTATTTGAGAGCAAAAACTTGGCGGATGAAGACTTCATTAATGCTCAAGGGCTTTTGAAAAAATATGGCTATAATCTATTCTGGCAAAAGGGCAATACCATTGCTGTGCGTTTTAAGGTTCCATGGCCTATTCGCGGCATGCTAAAGGCAAAGGCCTTCATTGAGAAGCTTTAAGAATTGATCCCTCTAAAGTTTGAAGTTTTCACCTGTGACCTTTCTTATCTTAAACACAGAGAAGTCAAAAGTGGCGAAGTATTCCTTTAAAAACTTAAAGTAGGAATCAAGGTTTAAGTTTTGATCTGGGTTCATTTCTAATCTTCGTCTTGGTTAAATTTTTGATCGAGAGTCTTAAGCACTTTATTGAGTGATGCCTTGTGCTGGTTTTGAATCCTATCAACCACCATTTTTGAGAGTTGATCTCTATAGGTGTGACTCATCAAATTTCTATCATCCAACATTTGTAGCCAGTGTGATTCTTGGTCATTGCTTATGATGTTAAGCTTGAATGCCTGCTTTAGGGAAGACTTAGGTCCTCCGGCCTCAAGGCCCTCATCGACTGCCACTTTTTGAAAAGTTTTCCATGCCAACTCAAAGGTGAACTCAAAAGCTTTTATGATGCCGGATCGATCCCTATCATTTTCAATAGGAAGGGCTAAATACTCCTCCAGTTTCGTATAGGCCTTTTTGAAATTTTCAATGGAGTTTTTAATTTTAACGCTCATATAAAACGATTCCCTCTCTCTCAATTGCTTCAAGTATAGATGAGTCAGCTTCATCCATATCCACCAAGTCAAATTCTCTTAGCGTTTGAGCTTGATCTTCCACCCAGCTCTTATACTTGACCCAATTCTCTTGGCTACCTTTGAAACGAAAGGCCAAATCTATGTCAGACTTCTCTCTCTGATCGCCTCTTGCAAATGAGCCAAATAAGACTATTTTCACTGGGTCAATTAGTTCACATGCTTTTTGAATTAATGGTCCAGATACCTCTTTAGGCAAGTTTTCTCTCATGAACTATTTTTACCCTAAATATATGAAATTGCATAGCTCTAGGCCCTTAATTATAGGTTGTTTAAAGGTCGGAAGTTTAGTTACTAATAGTTCACTATAAGCTTTGAATCACAAATTTTGTTTTAGGCCATAAGTGTTTGAATTTTAAACAAAATTCCAAAGTAAAGAGAAGCTAAAAGTCTTGGAGTTTTCCCTTCATTTTTTGTAATATCCATCCATGCCTAATAAATTTCTAAAGACATTCACAATTTCCACAATAACTATATTCACTCTTTGCATGGGACTCATTATTAGTGTTGATCCATATGAGAAGTATGGAATCAATGTGTTTGGCTTTAAAACCAAAGCAGTCATGTTTGGAAGAGAAGTAAAGTTTAGAATGCTTGATAACACTCAAAATAAATATGAAGCATTTCTACTAGGCTCAAGTGCCGCCCATAGATATAAAACAAGTGACATGAATGAGATCACTGGGCTTAAAAGCTTCAATTATTCTGTGCAACACAGCACAACTGAAGATTACCTGGCCATCACAAGACATATAATAGAAAAACAAGATCCAAAGCTCATTATTGTTCAATTTGACTTTTATACACTCAATAAGCACTTTGATACAGACCCAAGACTATATAACTCACCATTAAAAAAGTATCTAAAGGCCAATAGTAATAACTACATTGATTCATCGGCCATCTCAAATACCTATCTTACAATGGATGCCTTAAGAGATAGTATTAGAGTGATTGGAGTCAATCTGTTCTCTGAGCCAAGACATATTTATCTTGAGCATGGAGATTATCCAAAAGAAAAACCAAACACTGGCAAAGTAAAACTTTCCCAGCATGGATATGGCAAATATGAATTTGATCAAAAAAGAATAGATCAACTTAAAGAGCTTCAAAAACTAGCATCGGACAACAATATAAGACTTATAGCAATAACAACACCTCACACCTATGAGCATGTTCAAAGTATAAAAAAACAAGGCCTTGAAAAAGAGCTTAACCAGTTCAAGCAAACTCTTGCAAACCACTTCCAGGAAGTATACGACTTCACAAATGAAGGACTTAAACCATACTCCACAAGTGAATACTTCATGGACAGCTCACATCTGGCTCCAAAGCTTGGAAAGCTTGTGTTGAAAAAGCTTTTTGGCAACTCTGATGAAGGAGTTCCATCCATTGGTAGGGAGATAAGCTCAAAATGAAAAAAGTAGTTATAGTCGTTCCTGCTTATAATGAAGCTGAAAGCTTGGATGCTTTTTATAATTCCTATTCCCGTTTTAACCAAGATAATAGAGGTTTTGATTTTAACCTGCTTTTTGTTAATGATGGTAGCTGTGATGATACACTTGATCAGTTGAGGGAGCTTTCTCTGAAAGATCAATCGATAAAGTATTTATCTTTTTCAAGGAACTTTGGGCACCAAGCTGCACTTAGGGCCGGTCTTGAAAACTCTGTAACTCTGGATCCTGATTGTGTAGTTTCGATGGACGCCGACCTTCAACACCCTTTTGAAGTTATACTTGAATTCTTAGGAAAGTGGGAAAGCGGTGCTGAGATTGTTTATTCTGTAAGAAAAGATAGTAAAGATTGCTCTGGTTTTAAGAGGCTAACATCAAAAGGCTTCTATAAAGTATTAAATATTCTTGGGGAAGTGGAGATCGATGAAGGTTGTGCTGATTTTCGATTACTAGATATTAAGGTCGTAAATAAAGTTTTAGAGTTTAAGGAAGCTGACCTCTTCTTCAGAGGACTTGTGCCTTTTATTGGTTTTAAGCAAGAGAGCGTAGAATACCAACCTCATAAGAGAGAGTTTGGTCAAACCAAGTACACTCTGTCCAAAATGTTTAAGCTTGCAGTTACAGGGATAACATCATTCAGTGTTAAACCTCTATATATTTCAATTCTTCTGGGGATTATGGCGTCTGTGAGTGCATTTTTGTACTTGATATACTCACTCGTGGCTAAATTTTATTGGGAGCAAACCGTCTCTGGATGGACATCAATAATTATAAGCGTTTTATTTATTGGTGGAGTTCAGCTGGTAGTTCTAGGTATTATTGGTATCTACATTGGTAAGATTTTTAATGAGGTCAAAAATAGACCCCATTATTTAGTTTCAGAAGATAATCTTAATTCTTAGGTTCTAATAAAATAATTTGCTTCTTTTTATGAAGGAGCGTTGTTTTATAATTCTCATGTTCAAGTTGATTAAATATTTTTAGGGAGTCTTGTTCTTCCAAAGTTATTAAAATTGGAAGCTCACTGGCCTTGATCTCTTCTAATGACAACTTTCTCAGGGGAGTATACTTCTTTAAATGATTGACCTGAGCTGACATTCTATTTCCAGCGATGAGCTTTGTATCTAAACTATTTACAATCCTTTGTGCTGAAAGGTCCTCTGAACTGATCATAAACTTGTTAATGTAAAACCCTGGCCATCGTCCAGACAGGGTCACTGCAAAGATCATTGCCCAAACAAGCCGCTTCTGGAATATGTCCCTATAATCTATTAAAGCTATTGAAATTGAAGTAAATATGAATGGAAGTACAATTAGATCATAGTGGTAACTCATGCTGGTCTGACTTTTGTAGCCTGTAATTGCATTCATCAATATTCCCATAATTCCTGGGAATAGCCATAATAGTGCTCTCTTGTTTTTTCCAATGATTATTAGGGTTGGAAGAAGTAGTGCCAAATAGTACTTTATATTAAATGGTGCCATTAACCTTTTAAAAGCATCCCACCAGACTGGAGGGCTTGTAATTAGGTTAATGACAACCTCACTTGGTGAATTACCCCAATCCCCAAACCTAACAAGAAAGGGAGAGGTCATCTTTCCTGCGGCAAAGTGGGGAAGCAAAAATTTATAACCAACGATAAAGTAAATTCCAGACAGTGCTACAAGTGTAATAGCTAAAAGTTTGGAATGTTTAATTTCTAGGTCTCTGTCAAAGACAATTGGGATCGCGACAAATGGTAGGATCAAGCAAACGCTTTCTTTTGTAATTAAAAGTAGAATTGCAAATATTAGTCCTCTTAATAAGTATCTATTTGCGATGCAATAAATAAAGAGTGCCAGTCCTGTGAATATAAAAATATCCTCCCTGAAGTTCCAAACGAGGCTTGCTCGAAGAGTTTTGAAGCTTAAAAAAAGAAAAGCACTATACGCCCAGAACTGAGGCGTGTTCCTCATAAAAGATTTAAAGACTAGATAATACAACCCCAGCATGACTGTGAGGTGTTGTATCAGCACAATGAATTCATCAGAATGTAAAAACGCCGTTATGGGAGTGATGAGTATGAGAGAGAATAACAGGTGTTCTCCAAGAGCTGTGCCTGAGGGGGCGAAATCTGAGGGGAAGAATGGTCCTCTAAGTGGATGAAATAAGGCCTGATATACGTAAGAGATATCGTAGCCATGAGTATTAAAGCTCCAATGCTTAAATAGGTGTGCAATTAATGACAGGCCAATAAAAAAAAGGATGTAAATTCTTGCCTTTTTTGGTGAAAAGCTAAAAAGTTTTGTGTATATCTTCGTTAAGTCAGATCTTAGGTGGGGATTTCTCTTCCACATGGGAAGGTAAATGAAAATCGCCAGAATGGCCCAAACAGTAACACTACCAATTTCTATTTTTGCTCCCGCAATTTCGAAAACAGAGCCGCCTAAAACGATCAGTAAAGCAATAAGGTAAAGTGGACTCAGTTTTATTGAGAGGTTTTTTAATATTTGATTCATTCTTATTATTCTATACATTTATGGTTTTGAAAGATTTGAGCAAAACCAATCAATTTAATTCATTAATAGTATACCAAATAGGGCTATTAAACCATACGTGGTATGACCGTCATTTCAATTGTAAAAGAGTGGTCGAAAATGTATAAATAGTCATTAAAATTACGAGGTAAATTAGATGAAAATACTAGTTACAGGTGGTGCTGGGTTTATTGGCTCTGCGGTTATACGGCATATCTTGTCAACAACGGATCATGAAGTTCTAAATCTGGATAAATTAACTTATGCGGGTAATCTCAACTCTCTTAAAGATGTTTCGCAAAGTAAAAACTACTCTTTCTCCAAAGTAGATATTTGTGACAAAGAATCGTTACAAACAGTCTTTAGCTCATTCCGACCAAATATTGTAATGCATTTAGCTGCGGAGAGTCATGTTGATCGCTCGATTGATGGACCCTCTGAATTCATTAGCACAAATATTATTGGAACTTATAACCTTTTGGAGGCATCAAGATCTTATTTTTCAAACCTTGAAGAGAAAGAAGCCTTAAAGTTTCGATTTCATCATATTTCGACTGATGAGGTTTACGGCGACCTTGAAGGTCCTGAAGATCTATTTACTGAAGAGACGGCCTACGCTCCAAGCTCACCTTATTCGGCGTCCAAGGCCAGCTCCGATCACCTTGTGAGGGCATGGATGAGAACTTACGGTCTTCCGACCATTATAACGAACTGCTCTAATAACTATGGACCTTTTCATTTTCCTGAAAAATTAATTCCTCACATGATTATAAACGCTCTTCATGGAAAAAATCTTCCAGTATATGGCGATGGCCAACAGGTAAGGGATTGGCTTTTCGTTGAAGACCATGCCAAGGCGCTATTGTTAGTGGCAACAGAAGGAAAGGTTGGAGAGACTTACAATATTGGCGGGCATAACGAAAAGAAAAACATTGAGGTCGTAAATTTAATTTGTGAATTGATGGAAGAAATGACCGACGTGAGACCCAATGGATTAAATTCTTTTAAGGACCTAATTACCTTTGTCAAGGATAGACCTGGGCACGATGTCCGTTACGCTATTGATGCTTCTAAAATCGAGAGGGAGCTGGGATGGAAACCACAAGAAACATTTGAAAGTGGAATTAGAAAAACAGTGAAGTGGTACCTGGATAATACGAAGTGGTGGGAAGACGTCCTTAACGGAAACTACAAATTGGAAAGGTTAGGGAGTTAATTATGAAGGGAATTGTTTTAGCTGGCGGATCAGGAAGCCGCCTATATCCAATCACTAAAGGCGTTTCGAAGCAGCTTCTACCTATTTATGATAAGCCAATGATTTATTACCCAATTTCTGTTCTTATGCTTTCAGGTATTAAAGAAATTTTAATCATCTCCACTCCAGAAGATATTGATGGTTATAAACGACTCTTGGGTGATGGAAAAAAATACGGAATAAACCTTGAGTATGCAATCCAAGAAAAACCTGAAGGACTTGCTCAGGCCTTTATAATTGGAGAGGACTTCATAGGAGGAGACAGTGTCTGCTTAGTTCTAGGGGACAATATTTTCTATGGGCCCGACTTCACACCAAAGCTTAAACAGGCTGCTACTAGAATGAGCGGTGCTACTGTATTTGGCTATCAAGTTAGGGATCCGGAAAGATTTGGGGTTGTGGAGTTTGATCAAGATATGAAAGTTCTTTCTATTGAAGAGAAGCCTGAAAAACCGAAGTCAAACTATGCAGTAACCGGACTTTATTTCTATGACAATGATGTTGTAAATATTGCTAAGAATGTAAAACCTTCGCACAGAGGTGAACTTGAAATTACCTGTGTAAATAATGAATACCTCAATAGAGGAAATTTAAATGTTAGTATATTGGGGAGGGGCTTTGCATGGCTCGATACAGGCACCCACGACAGCCTTTTAGAAGCTGGTCAGTTTGTGGCGACTGTAGAAAAGAGACAAGGCTTTAAAATTGCTTGTCTTGAGGAAATTGCATTGTCAAAGGGGTGGTTGTCGAAAACACAAATAATGGAGCTTGCAGGAGAGTTAGGAAAGAACGGTTACTCTGACTACCTTCTCAGACTAATTAAGGAAAAGAATGTTTAAAGAACCGGTCTTTGTTACGAGGCCAGCTATGCCTAGCTTGGAAGAGTTTAATGAATATCTTTCAAAAATATGGGATTCTAAAGTTCTAACTAATAATGGACCTTTCCATAAGGAACTAGAGGAAAGGCTCGTTGATTTTTTAGGCGTTGATTACTTGTCATTATTCAATAATGGGACTTCTGCTCTGTTAACAGCTCTTCAGTCAATGGAGTTAGAGGGCGAGGTCATTACTACTCCTTATACTTTTGTTGCCACAACTCATGCTTTGGTCTGGAATAACTTAAAACCTGTTTTTGTTGATATAGATGAAAATACCTTCAATATTGATGTTGATAAAATTGAAAAGGCTATCACTCCTCATACCTCCGCAATTTTGGCTGTTCATTGTTATGGCTTTCCTTGCGATGTGGAACGGATTGAAGCTCTTGCAAAAAAGCATAATCTAAAGGTGATCTACGATGCGGCACATGCATTTGATGTCAAGCTAGCTTCAAGAAGTTTACTTAAATATGGTGATCTTTCAATTTTAAGTTTTCATGCAACGAAAGTGTTCAATACTTTTGAGGGGGGAGCTGTAATTTCCCCCAACAATGAAGATAAGAAGCTAATAGACAAATTGAAGAATTTTGGAATAGTAGATGAGGTGACAATCGATGAGGTAGGCTCTAACGGTAAAATGAGCGAAATTAATGCTGCAATGGGACTGCTCCAGTTAGAAAAGTTTAATCAAGAAAACTTAAGTAGAAAACGTGCATATGAATGTTATCTAGATCTACTCTCTGAGGTTCAAGGAATTAGGACTTTTAACATTGCTTCAAATGTAGAATCAAACTATGGATACTTCCCTGTATTAGTTGAGGACTCGTTTGGAGTTTCCAGGGATGAGCTATATGAAAGACTCAAAAGCTTTAATATATTTTCGAGAAGGTATTTTTATCCGTTGATCAGTAATCTGCCTATGTATAGAAACCTGGAGTCCTCCGCATCTTCTAACCTGCCAATTGCAAATCAAATCGTCTCTCGTGTTTTATGCTTGCCTATTTTTGCTGATTTAAAACTAGAGGAAGTGAGTTCAATTGTTGAAGCGATTAAAAGTATAGGATCGAAAAATTGAACGAGGAAGCTGTTGTAATATTAGGAGCGGGGGGACATGCCCGTGAGACCTTTTGGCACGTAAGGGACATTAAGGGTTCTGATTGTGACATTTTCTTTGTTGATGATGTATCTTCTTTGACAGAAATTAGCTTTAGGAACCTTCCTGGAAGTTTTAAGGTTATAAAGGATTGGAACTTTAAAGATTTAATAGCTAAGTTCCAAAAAGTTGGATTTGTTGTAGGTGTGTCTGATCCAAAGATCAAAGAAGTGATGGTTGAAAGGGCTTGCGAGGCAGGTATTGACCCACTTGAAACCTTAGTTCATCCGACATCTATTGTGCAAGGTGCTGATTGTGACCTTGGACGAGGTGGGCTAATTGCTCCTGGGTGTATACTGACTACCAATGTTAAATTAGAAGACTACATTATTGTTAATTATAATTGCTCAATTGGTCACGATGCACATATCAAAAAGTTCTCAACCGTAAATCCTTGTTCACACGTTTCTGGAAATGTCACTTTAGGATGCGGAGTAACTGTTGGAGCCTGCTCATTTATACGTGAAAAAATTGAGATTGCTGATGGCGTTGTTATCGGTGGCCAGGCATGCGTCGTTAAAGATGTTCAAACCTCTGGTGACCTTGTTGTTGGGGTTCCAGCTAAGAGCCTGAAAGCTAAGTGAAGCAATTCTAATGAGTCTCCGCAAACTAAAAATTTTACATTTAGCTACTGATGAGAAGTTCATAAATACGGCCTATGAGACTTTTGAAAGAAATTTCCCCGAGCAGAATGAGGTTTTAGTTTACACTACCTGCCAAATTAAATTTGCTACCAACTCAAAATTTCAAAAGGTATCCTTACTAAGGTTTTTTAATCCAACTTTTAGGAATCGGCTTTTGAAGGGAAGTTACGACC
>CATMLK010000050.1:0-22866 GCA_950070535.1 uncultured Bacteriovoracaceae bacterium
CACCACCATACTCTTCAGGAACATAACTTCCTAGAAAGCCATTTTCACCCAGTTTTTGAATTAACTCTTTTGGTATTGCGCCTTTTCTGTCAATCTCAGCGGCAAGTGGAGCCACATCGTTGTCGGAAAACTTGGAAAGCATATCCTTAATTTCTTTGTATGATTCATCAAGTAACATTATCTATTCTCCTTTAAATTCAGGTTTTCTTTTTTCTAAAAATGCGGAAGTTCCTTCCTTCATATCATATGAGGAGAAAATGTCGCCAAAAAGCTTTTGTTCAATTTCAAGACCTTCTTCGATACTTAATGAAAGACCTTCATTTAGTGCGCCCTTGGCCATTGCTATTGCATTTATTGAGTTCTTTGAGCTTTTTTTAATTATTGATAGGCATGCTTCCAGTAGCTCACTTTTACTTTGGTGGCTTGATAGGGCCAGGCCAGTTCTAACAGCTTCGTCTGCTTTAAGCATTCTCCCAGTGTACACCATCTCTTTAGCACGATTAATTCCAACGATCTTGGCCAGTCTTTGAGTTCCGCCAAAACCTGGGATTAGGCCTAAACTCACTTCAGGCAATCCAAAAACAGCATTATCTGTCGCAAGTATGAAGTCACATGAGAGAGCCATTTCAAGTCCCCCACCCAAAGCGAATCCATTTACTGCTGCTATAACTGGAAATGGTAGGTTCTCTAGAAGAAGGGAAGCTTTTTGCCCGCGCTTTGAGAATTCAGCGGCCTCTGGTGAGCTCATCCCACTCATTGCCTTTATATCTGCACCAGCAATAAACGCCTTTTCTCCCGATCCTGTTACGATCATACCCTTTAAATTTTCATCCCTAATAGATTCACAGAATAATCCAAGCTCATCTATAACTTGGGCATTTAAGGCGTTCAATTTATCAGGTCTGTTAAAAGTTAGATAACCAACACCGTCCTCGACATTAAATTTTAAAGTCTCATAGTTATTAGTCATATTTATAGAATCCTCTTCCTACTTTCTTGCCCAGTCTTCCGGCCTGAACATACTGCTTTAATAAAGGACATGGGCGATACTTAGTATCCGCCAGGCCGTCATGCAAAACTTCCATAATTGCAAGACAAGTATCAAGCCCTATGAAGTCTGCAAGAGTCAAAGGCCCCATTGGCTGATTTGTGCCAAGTTTCATAGCAGTATCTATGTCCTCTACACTGGCAATTCCTTCATGCAAAGCATAAACAGCTTCATTAATCATTGGCATAAGAATTCTATTTACCGCAAATCCAGGCATATCATTTGCTCTAACAAAAACTTTTCCCATCTTCTCAGATGCCTGTGCCACTGCAGAGAAAGTATCTTCACTTGTTTCGAGCCCTTTTATTCCTTCTACGAGCTTCATAACAGGAACTGGATTCATAAAGTGCATTCCGGCAACTTTATCAGGTCTGTTTGTTTTTGAAGCTATTTCTGTAATTGAGATCGAAGATGTGTTTGTAGCAAGGATAGCTTCTGGCTTTGCAACGGCATCAAGGTCTTCAAATATTTTGAACTTAATATTCTTATTCTCGGTAGCTGCCTCTATTATAAGGTCGCATTTTGCCATCGATTCAATTTTAGAGCTTGGTTGAATTTTTCCAAATGTTTCATCAGCTTTTGCTTGATCCCACTTTTCCTTTTTAACACCTCTAACTAATTGATTTTTTATAAAATCCATTCCAAAATCTAGAGACTCTTTACTTAGGTCATACATTACAACGTCAAAACCGGAGAAAGCTGCGACTTGGGCAATTCCTCTTCCCATTTGACCGCTGCCAACAACACCAATTGTCTGAATATTCATACCTTCACACCTTTTGTTGAAAAAATTTCAGCTTAATATGCTAATATTACGTCGTAAGGTCAATCGCGCAGCATTACAATCAGGCTCTACCAAGGAATTTTATTGTCTTTTCCAAAGAAAGAGCTTGCCATTTAGACAAGAATTCACTATAAATCACGCTACGCATTTGATTGCTTTTTTATTTTTTAAGATAATTTTTAGGAGAAAATTGTGGCAAACCATAAGTCAGCTAAGAAAAGAATAAGACAAAACGAGACAAGAAGAGTTTCTAATAAGTGGAAAACTTCTAGAGTAAGAACTGAAATCAAAAAACTTATGTCTCATATTGATGCTTCTGACAAAGCCAACGCAGAGAAACAAATGAACGTTGTTCAGTCTCTAATTGCCAAACTTGCTAAGACAAGTGCTCTTAAGAAGGCTACAGCTGCTAGAAAAACATCTAGACTTGCTTCTAAGGTTGCAAAGCTTTAATTAATTAGACAACATTTTATCTATATATTACAAAGAAAGCTCGATACATAATCGGGCTTTTTTTGTTTATAGGAGAAAAATGTTATGAAGAAGTTGATCCTTGTTTTAATCACTGCTGCATTTGTCACGAGCTGTGGCGTTCAATCAATCCCTCAATCTAACAACGATGTTGAAGCAAAGTGGGCCGAGGTACAAAACCAGTACAAAAGAAGAGCTGACTTAGTACCAAACCTTGTAGAGACGGTAAAAGGCTATGCAAGCCAAGAGAAAGAAACACTAACTGAAGTAATAGAAGCTCGTGCCAAAGCAACCCAGGTCACAGTTGATCCTAAGAACTTAGATCCCGCTGCATTACAAAAATTTCAACAGGCCCAAGGCCAGTTAGGTCAAGCATTGGGAAGATTAATGGTAGTTGCGGAAAGATACCCAAACCTTAAATCAAACCAGAACTTTTTGGCACTTCAGTCACAACTTGAAGGTACTGAGAATCGTATTGCTATTGCAAGAAGACGTTATATTGAAGCAGTACAAAAGTTCAACAATTTGGTAACCGTCTTTCCAACTAATATTACCAACAATATATTCTTTAACTATGAAAAGAAGCCTCAATTTCAAGCAACTGCGGAAGAGTCGAAAACTCCAAAGGTGAGCTTCTAAATTATGTTAAAAAAAGCCTTAATATTAATTCTTTTTTGTTTTTCTGTTTATGGACAGGACCTAAGCAATCCCTTCTCTCTAGATGACTCTAAAGAGGATGCTTTCACTCAAGAGGAGCCTGAGTCGGTAGAATCTGTTTCACCTCAGCCCGATACACTTGATCAAGCACCTTCAGTCGAAGAATTTACAGGTAAAGATCTTGAAATTCCCGCACTATCCTCTCCGGTCATTGACCAGGCCAATATACTCTCCACACGTGAGAAGAGTGCATTGGGATCAAAGATTTTAGATATCTACAAGTCAAACGGGCCTCAAATACAGATTTTGATTATAGAGGCTCTTCAAGGAAACTCTATTGAAGAGTACTCGATTCAAGTTGCAGAAAAATGGAAAATTGGTCAAAAAGAGAAAGGAAATGGCGTTATCATCCTGATGTCGAAAAGCGACAGAGAGATTCGCATTGAGGTTGGAGAGGGAATTGAAGGAGAACTAACTGATGTGGATTCCCATCAAATTATCCAGAATATTTTTGTGCCAAACTTTAGGCAGGGAAACTTCTTTGGTGGATTTAATCAAGCTTTAGACGCAATCGCACTTGAGTTCGATGTTAAAGACGTTGTGCCAGAGAACTCTAGAGCAAGAAAATTAGTGGCCCTTCGTCATCAGAAAGAAAAGATGCAATCTTTGGTTCTTCCACTAATAATCTTTTTTGTTTTCTTTCCAATAATTGCAAAGTTCATTGGAAAGAACCCGCTGGTAAGATCTGTTGCTGGTTCAACACTTTTAGCAGGACTTATATTTCTATTTGTAGGTCAGTTATTCTTTATAATTTTAGCCGCAATTTTCGGGTTTATAATTGGAATGATCGGCCCATTAAATTTCTTAATGGCAGTACTATCTTCCGGAGGCCGCAGAGGTCATTACGGAGGAGGTATGTCCTCAGGAGGTGGATGGTCTGGTGGTGGAGGCGGTTTCTCCGGCGGTGGAGCTTCAGGGAGTTGGTAATGATTTTAAATAAGAAAATTTTAAATAAAGAAGAAGAGCAACAACTTAAAGAAAGAGTTGCTCAGTTTGAAAATAATACCGGTGCAGAGTTAGTGTTGGCAGTTGCCAATGAGTCCGACCCATACCCGGGAGCAGTGCTAAGAAGTGCGCTTTTTCTTTCATTCTTCACAACTCTTCTTTTAAGTTACTTTATTGAGTTTGGTTACTCATATCTATACATTGTGTCCCAACTAATTTTAACCTTTCTGTTTCTTCCTTTATCTAGGATGAAACTCTTTAAATCTTGGGCCTTAGTTGACTCAGAAGTTGACCGAGAGGTTAAAGAGAAGGCCTTGGAAGTTTTCTTCACCCACTGCTCAGAGAAGGCCAGTCATTCAAATGAAACTTTAATCTATACAAGTCTTTATGAAAAAAGGATTGAAGTTTTAGTAGGAAAGAACATAAAAGAAAAAATTCTCCAAGAAGACCTAGAAGAGATAGTAAATAAGATAAAAGATGGCTTTGGTAAAAAGAGTTACTTAAAGGCATACAGGGACGGCCTAGAGCTTCTAGAGTCAAAGCTCCTTGAGGCCTTTCCAGAGAAGGTTAGCCAGAGTGGAGCTGATGAGCTTAGCAACAGCGTACTCTGGCTTTAAGTCTTAAAAGTTTTGTAATTCCACAAGGTTTTGAAGGCCATTCAAATAACCAACAATGCCATAAAGCATTCCTGAGCCCAAGAAGCCTTTTTGCTTTTTAAGCCACAAAAAGTCTGGCCTTTCATAACTAAGCCAACGACCTCCAATAATGTTATTATTGGCGTCAAGGTCCAAGATGTATCGAAGTTCTTTTTTATCTGATCTGTAATTCGCAGTACCAGTTGTTTGTTCCCACCAAGCGTAGAATTCGTCATCACTTCCATCATTGATCCAAAACATTCTTCCACCATCATTTGCGTAGTGCATGTCTGTCTGAACTTCAATCTGCTTCACAGTTCCAGAAGTTGCATATTTAACATTTTTTGTTTCGGAAACGACTTTGGTTTCATACTTATAAACCGGTTGATTCCAAACTTCTTGGTCCCTTACAACCTCAGCAACAAACCCCTCGTTTTGAATCCCTATGAGGTTTGCAAGAACAATATGGAAGGCGCCAGGGTTAGTATCCACACATTCAGGCGGTACTTCGTTTACCACAACCTTACCTTCTTCTATTTTCTTGTAGTATTCCACACCATCTTTAATAAACCAGGCCTCTTTAGGAAACACAGTGTCGCACCTATTCCCCACTCTTCCAGTGTTGGTCTTTTTTGCAGTAATCCAGTTGTTGGTAATTGCTGCGTGATAATGACTCAACAGTGCCTTCAAGTCTGAGCTACCAAAATTTATAGTCACCCCGTCCTTTGAAAATGTTTGTGGACTAGGTTCTTTGAATTCCAAAGCGGCACTGGCCCATCCATTACAAATCCCTTCCCAATACTCTGCTCCAGGAGAGGTTGTGTTTAAAACATCTTTTGTCAGCTTAAAACCGTTGTCTTTACCTGTTGCCAGATACATATATGCATCAAACTTTTCAGCTGGTGATAGTTTATCCAGCTCAGCTTGAGATAGCTCCTTCAAATTTTTCAATCTTCTTGGTCTTTCCAAGTCAAAGAAATACTTCTTATGCTCTATCGATTTAGAGGCGCTTACAGTCGCCTTTTCATTTTTGAGTCTTTGCACATCTCCCAAGATTCTAAGATTAGTCTCAACCGAGTTTTCTTGGGTAAATAAAGACTTCTGTAGCTGCTCGATCTCTTCATCAATTTCACTGATCTGTACATGAAGTGGAGCAAAGTTTGGTGTTTGGTAAAAGTTGTTCCACCTAAAAGCGATCCCACCGTATATGTGAGGCCAAAATGAGCTGGCCCACGGAGTTTTGTCACTCGTCAAACTTCCTGCAAGCGGTAAGTCGTAAAAGTCAGCTTCAGCGTTGTCTACCATCCACTTGGGTTGTTGATTGCCCGAGTAGCCCCAGGCATTGCTTACCATTAAAATACAAATAATGAGTTTGGCCATCTTCCCCATCTCAAATCCTTTGTTAAAATTTAACTGTCTGGACATACCATGAATCAGGATTTTTGATGCTAGATTTATCTAATACGTGGATTTTATATAGGGTGAAATTTACTAAAGAAGGCTTCTCTCAAAAAGTGTTTCAAGAAATGCTCTATAAGATTTAAAGTATTTAGAGCTATAAGCTATTGAATTTCTGAATTTTTCTATTCTAAGCTCGTACTGGTGCTTTGAGTTTGGTAGCCAAATTCCAAAGGCCTTAAAGCTCCCCAAGTAATATTGATCTGCTTGGCCATGATAATCCGTACCATAGGTATAAGAAATTATTGAATACTTTAGGGCCTCTTGAGCACTAGCACTAAGTAAGGCAAAATCCACTAACCCCTGCCCTAAAAAATGCTCCTCTAACTTAGCCAGCATCAGCGAAATATCTTTAGTTTGTCCAAGAAAGAATGGAACTTCTCCCAACGCTTTTTGAAGACCAAAAATCCAAAAAGGATTTCTCCGAAGCTGAAGGTTTATTTCAAAAAACAGCTTTTCAAAGGCCGGCATGAAGCTATTTTCAAGTTCGGTCACTGATAGGCTGCTTGCAGTTTCGGATTTAAACTCAAAGTTCTCATAGTATTTGGCTATTAAGGCAGGAATTTTTTTTACTAAGTAGTAATCCTCACCTGAGTCGCTCTTAAATGCCTCTTGTTCCAATTCATTTTCGACATAGTTATTTATCAAGTGATATGGAAGACCTTGAAAGTTTTGAATCTGAGTGCTTCCAACGAGGTACTTTGATTTTGCCTCTAGTGCAGTGGCAACCTCAATTGTCTGCATCAAGCAAGCGTCCATTGCAATGATTGATATCTTTTCATTATTTAAAAGATAGTAATTCGCTAGAACCTTCTCTAGTTGCGGAATCCCAAGTCTCCCACTGGGGTTTTGATCGATCGCCACCCCACCAAATTGCGTGCCGTCTCCATAGCCTTCTCCATGTCCCCAAATAACAAGCATGGTGTTCTTAGAAGGGTAGTTTTTATTTGAGAAGTTTAGAAAATCTAAAAGCTGTTCTTCTTGCCCTTTGGAAGATCTTTCATCGATTGTTCGCAAGAACTTCAAATTGTAGTCTTGTAATTTGGACTTCTTATATTGAGCAAGGTTTGTATCAATTTCAGTTTGATCAGGTAGTACTTCAAACTCATAAAGCTTGTCTATGCCAGGCAAATCTAGGTGAATGATTGTCTTAGATCTACCATCACTTTTAGTTGAGGCTGCAATTTCTCTTAAGTCCCACATAGCATAAGGAGCAAGATCGTTGTCGGCCTGCATATAGATCAAAGTTTTCCATGCTAATTCACAGTATGCCGAATTCGAGCACAGTAGTAAAATTAGTATGGAAAACAGTTTCATTTTAATTGCTTGCAGCCTTCATTAGTGCCTCTACAACACGACCGATTGGCTGGCCTTCACGAGAAGCATATGGAGCAAGTTCATTCAAACGACTAATATCTTGGATTGAGATTTCATCTGCTTGGATATACTGGTCAGCAATAGAGTTTGCCTTGCTTCCAGTGTACGGAGTCCACAAAAAATCTGGGTGCTTATTCGTATACCACTCTCCACCAATGATATTTCCGTTTTCATCCAATTCAAGATCGTAAACATATTGAACCTTGCTTTTGGCATCCATAGCAGCGTTGTCGTATGACAGACGCTGAGGTTGAGTTTCGATTAAATAAACAACCTCCATAACGATCCCAACAACACTTTTAGCTTCCTTAGATCTATATTTTTTAAACTTATCATTCTTAAAATTTGATAGGTCTACACTGGCATCTTCCAAAGAGTCAGAATAGTTGAATGTTTGAGGGTTGAAGTATTTATAATCGTAGGCAAGTACTGGGTGATTCCAAACTTCGTAATCAAAAGTGGCATCTATAACAAAAGGAGAGCCTTTTTTGCCAATCTCTGAGACAGCTGTCACATGCCAAGTTCCAGGGTTTGTGTCAAAACAGTTTTGATCCTTAACTCTCCCAGACTCTTCATCTTTTTCAGGTTCGCTAATATTACATCTTCCGCCGACCATACGGGTGCTTTGGTAGCCATTTGCCCACAAGAGGGTTCCAAGGGCCTTAAGATCACTTGGAAGGAATTCAACCACACTTCCATTTGAAAGGGTAACAGGTAGGGACTTGGTTGGTCTTGGCAGCATGTAGCTTGCAGGTGCCCACCCATGGCATAGGCCCATCCAGCTCTCAACTTTTCCAAAATTATATTGGTAGTAGCTTCCGGCCTGGAGCATCTTCTTGGTTAAGGTATAATTTGTGTCCCCTACTAATAGGTCATATTTCTCTGAAGGAGAAAGAAGGTTGGCATCTTCTGGCATTGAGTTTTTATGCCATTCATTAACCCAAGTCCAAACATCCTCTTCACCAGGTGACTTAACACTATAGGCGTTCATCATTTGACGGTCATTATACCTAAAGCTTAATTGTCCTACAGCAATTGGCCAGTACCAATCAGACCAAGGCTGGGTGTTCACACTGCCCTGCATTAGTCCAAGGGCCTCCATTGCCTTGATGTTCTTTACCAAGTATTCCGGATCAACAAGGTTTTCAGCTCTATCAAGACTCTCTATCGGAGCTCTGCCTTTTAGAACATCATCTCCTGGCGATACAGATGCAAGACAAAGCTGGTTTCCATCGCTATTTGTGTGGCAAACAGATTTTCTAGCTTCATCCTTTTTTTTCACAAAGCTCTTTGAAGAAATTGACTGGTCATCAAACAATGAGAAGCTCACGCTCTCACAATTTTCATCATACTTCTGCAGCGGTGCATCCATAAAGGTCTTAGGACTGCTTTCGAACTTTTTTAGGTCCACCAAAGGACAATCGATGGCAAAAGCATTAATAGAAATTAAAAATAAAAACCCCAGTACTCTAAAAAACATTTTTCCCTCCACCAAATTTGGCGAGAACTTATGTTCTTTTAAACATTTTGGCCTTAGACCCTGTAATTTTTAGCACCTAAATCTTCTTAATTTTTTATAAATTAAAAAACTGCCTAAGCGTTTTTATTTCGATAAAATTTTAAATTACGCCTAATACTTGCTAAAGTTCATCAAAGAGGAGAGACACATGATAAAAATCACAATGCTAATGCTGCTCGCAGTCACACACGTTTTCGCAAACTTGGACCACGCACCTAAAAATTTTAAAATTGAATCCAAGAAATTTGTGTTTGTTGACTTCGTAAAAGCAGATTATTTCTTAACTTTTGATGTAGCCTCAGAAAAAGCTACATACAAGGCCGTTATCACTTTCAACCAACCAGTAGCAGGCAGCCCTGTTTTTGACATTATCGAAATGCCTTCCACATCAAAAGTTAATGGAAAGAATGATAAGGCAATCCAAATAAGTTCTCCAGGAGATGAAACCAAGTACGTATCTTTAAGCTCAACACTTGATTCCGGTTTCCATACATTTGAGTTTACAGGGAATATTAAAACCAACACTGACTTCACAAGCGATAGTGCTAGATCAGGTTTTTGGATGAGCGATTTAACAGACAGAAGGTATCTTGAACAGTACCTGCCAACAAACTTGGAGTTTGATCAATTTGCAATGAGCATGGATGTCAAAGTAACAGGTACACAAACGCCACACCGAATTTTTACTAATGGAACATTGTCTGAAAAATCAAGCAATCACTTTCACATTGCTTATCCTGATTACTTCAGCTCTTCATCTGTTTACTTTCACCTTAGTGAGAAAGGTAGATTCAAGATCAAAAGCTTTTCCCACAAATCTATCGATGGCAGAGAGATCCCTATTGTTACTTATTCAAAGTCCAGTTGGTCTCTTTATGAAATAGAAAAAAATACCTTGAAGGTAATGAAAGAGCTTGAGTCCAAGTTTGGACCATGGGGACACCCTTCTCTTACAGCATATATTGCAGGTATGGGCGGAATGGAGCACAGTGGAGCAACAATTACCTCAAGAAGTGCTCTTGGCCATGAACTTACCCACAGCTATTTTGCAAGAGGGGTTTTGCCAACAAATGGAAACTCCGGATGGCTTGACGAAGCTGTTGCAAGTTGGAGAGATAAAGGTTACAAGGCCTCTAGCTCACCAGGCTACTCATCCACAAACTTGGCAGCATTTTCAAACTACAAGAGAACAACAACAACTAAGGCCTACACTGAGGGAGCTGCGTTCATGGCCTACATTAATCTAAAGCTTAATGGTAACCTTGAAGGCTTTCTCAAGAAAATGTACGAAGATTACCTTCACGGACAATGGACTACAGAAATCTTTCTTAAAGAGCTGAATGATTTCTCTGGAATGGACTTTTCGAATAGCTTTAACAAGTACGTATATGGTTCAAATGAAAAGAAAGAGCATAATAAGCATAATGCTAGAAAAGGTTCACCTATGCACCCTAAGCTTACTAAGCAGCAGCTTCTAGATCTTCTTTAATTGATGATCCTGGCACCTCGCTTATAGGTTAGGTATGACCAAAGCCATTGGAGAAAAACGGAAACCCTGTTTCTAAATCCAATGAGAAAGTAGATGTGAATAAACACCCATAAATACCAGGCGATTGTTCCACCAAAGCGGAGTTTTCCAATTTGGGCAATCGCCTTGCTTCTTCCAATTGTCGCCATATGTCCCTTATCTACATAGGAAAATGGCCTTATCTCTTTTTCCTTAAAAAGTCTTTTTATTGCCTTCCCTACATACTTACCCTGTTGAATTGCAACTGGAGCAATCCCCGGAAGCTCTTCTTTTTCAAAATATGAGATATCTCCAATGGCGTAAATATCCTCACAGCCCTTTACTTGAAGAAATTCATTCACAAGAAGTCTATTTCCGCGTTTTAAGTTTACACCCACATCTGCTTCTAAATCTTTGGCAAGGTCTGTTGAAACCACCCCCGCGGCCCAAATAATTGTGTTTGCGTTTATTACATCGCTTCCTAGCTCTACTTTTCCTTTGCAAATATTGCTTACTTTGCTCTCTAGCCACACTGAAACGCCCAACTTCTCCAATGCTCTTTTAGCTTTCTTTGAAAGTCCCTGGTCGAAAGTCGACAAGACTCTACTGCCCGCCTCAATCAGGATAACTCGGGTGTCGCTTGGATCAATGTTTCTGAAATCCTCACTTAAAGTAAACCTGGCAAGCTCTGCAATTGCTCCTGCCAGCTCTACTCCAGTTGGACCGCCACCAATGATAGCAAAAGTGGTATAGGCCTTCCTTTTAACGGGGTCTTGTTCAACCTCTGCCAGCTCAAATGACATTAAAATATTCTTTCTAAGAGAGAGCGCATCTTGGATAGATTTAAGTCCATATACATGTTTTGCCCAGTCTTGATTGAAAATATGATTTTTTGCACCAGCCGCTATTACAACTTTGTCATACTTTAAGTTTTTATTATTTGATAGCTTAAGAAGTCTACTCTTCTGGTCAATGCCTGCAACCTCTCCCATAATAACTTCCACATTCTTTTGGCCTCGAAAGAATGCTCTTATTGGAACACTAATATCTGCGGGAGAGAGTCCGGCGGTTGCAACTTGATACAAAAAGGGCTGGAATAAGTGATAATTTCGCTTATCAACAACTACCACATCGATACTTTTATTCTTTGCCAAAGTCTTGGCTGCATTTATTCCGCCAAAACCGGCCCCCACAACGATAACTTTCATAGTAACCTCTTTAATCCTAAGCTTAGCGCTTAAGATGATGAAGCCCCCATTCATGGCCTTGACAGCCCTTGCGCATAAGTGAATCAACCTTTTGTTTAATCTCCTATTCCACCTTTAGTTGTTACCATAGGTATGATTTAGGAGTTAGCTTGAAGAATTTTTTAGAGATATTCAAAGGAACTGAAAACGCTTCGCTTAAAGCTTTCATTCTTTTTTTGACTTTGTTTGGCGGCTCCGTCTTGGCATCTTTCTATATTTACAATGTAGAACAAGAACGAAGTCAAAACACTTTTAACAAGTATTCCATAAACATTCATGAAGCGATTTATGGAAGGTTGGACTATTATCAAAATGTGTTGAAATCCACCTCTGCTATGCTAATGGACAATCGCTCGCTCACGCATACAGAGTTTAAAAACTACACCAACAATATCGGCATTAAAGAAAACTTTCCGGGCATGACCTCAATGGGCGTCGCAAAGATTGTTTCTTCTGAAAACCTTGAAAGCTTCATTTCAGAAATGAGATCCCAGGGGCTGAGAAATTACGAGGTTTGGCCAGAAAGTGCAAACAAGCAGGTCTATGCTCCCGTGAAGACAATTGCTCCATTTGATACGATTTTAAAACCTTTAAGCGGCTTCGATCTCTTTAGTGAGGAGTCGCGAGCGGTTCCAATGCTGGAAGCGTCAGTTGATGGAAAAGAAACAATTTCCAGAGAGCTTAAACTTTTAACCAAAGAGGAGAAGAATACAGAAGGGTTTTATATTTTTTATCCAATCTACTCTTCGGCTGAAATTCCTCCAAGGAAAGAACAAAGATCGCTTCTAAAGAGTGGATATGTTTTTGGCGTTTTTAGCACCAAAAGATTGTTTGATACAATACTGGCAGAACAGGAAGGCACCACAAAATTCGTCTCAGTTAAAGTCTCAATAAAGGGAGCTGGATCACCAAGACTAATCTATAATTCAAACGCTGACTTTCAGCCCCAGTTTGTTGAAAATAAGACCTTGCCAGTTGCAAATAATGAACTCATTTTCTCCTATGAAAGCACTCCCTACTTTGAGAGTGAAATCGCCGCAACTTTTCATTGGGTTATTTTAGGATTAGGCTTTATTTTCTCAGCCATCATTTTTCTAATGGCAAAGAAAGTTTTAAAGGCTAAAAAGTCACTTGAAGAAAATGAAAAAGATCTTAAAAAGACCTCCCAGGCCAATGCTCTCCTGGCCAAGGAAAGTCAAATTTTAAGCAGCTCTCTTGATACCCAAACCAATCTTAAAAGTCTTGCAAATTTCTATTCAAATAATTTTGAATGCGGATGCATTGTCTACTTTTCCGAAGAGGGAGATCAAAAGCTTTCCCAAGTTTCATTCCCAGAGTCCTATTCAGATGATTTAAAAAGAATTCAGTTGGAAGAACTAGAAAGTTCGGGAATCAAGAAGAAGGTGTTGGATAAGGAGTCATACGTAATTTCAGCACCGGATGAGGAACGAAAAATTGGTGAAATTATTGGATTGCCACTAACGATGAGAGGCAAGCTATATGGAATTGTAAGTCTTTTAAAAGAGAATAGAGGTGAAACATTTGGACAGGATGCTGTGAAGCTCTTAAAACAACTTACAAGTTTGGCCACATTATCTCTTGAGAACACTCTTCTTTACAGGGAGGCACAACTAGCTAACAGACTTAAGGATGAATTTTTAGCAACTGTATCTCACGAGTTACGAACCCCATTGAATGTCATATATGGACATTCCCAGCTTCTACTAGAGGATAAACTTAATCCAGATCACAGAGACCAGATCCAAGCAATTTTTAGATCTGCAAAAGCACAGAGTGCCATTATAGAGGACCTCCTAGATATCTCATCCATTATTTCTGGAAAGTTAAAATTTCAACCACGGCCTGTTAAAGTAATGGATGCGATTGAAACAGCAGTCAAAAGCGTGGAGCTTGAGGCCAAAAAGAAAAATATTGAAATCATTCAAAGTGAACCGCATCAATGTATCATAATGGGAGTAAAAACCAGGCTCGTTCAAATATTCTGGAACCTTTTAAGTAATGCAATAAAGTTCACTCCTGAAAAGGGAAAGATCGCGATTAAGAGTTCTATCAAGGATCAACACTGTGTGATCCAAGTTATTGACACAGGTAAAGGCATTGATCCTGAATTCCTTCCACATATATTTGAAAAGTTCAGGCAAGAGGAGATGTCATCAACAAGATCAATGGGAGGACTTGGGCTAGGACTTTCTATTGTTTCACACCTTACCGATCTACATGGTGGCTCAATAGTGGTAACAAGTGAGGGAGTTAACCAAGGCACTACCTTTAAACTTTCATTCCCACTAGCAAGTCTGAGTGCTACGGCCGCAGCACAAAGAGATACAAGCAAGCCTAAAGAAGTAAAAGAGCATGATCTTCACGATATAAGTATATTGGCCG
Organism: uncultured Bacteriovoracaceae bacterium; assembly: GCA_950070535.1. Taxonomy (GTDB): domain Bacteria; phylum Bdellovibrionota; class Bacteriovoracia; order Bacteriovoracales; family Bacteriovoracaceae; genus UBA845. The sequence goes on from CATMLK010000050.1 coordinate 14,112, forward strand.
TTGATGATGAACCGGACTCTTTAAACTTAATCACCAGAATACTTAGATCTCATAAAGCCAAGGTATTCACAGCAGACAATGCATTAGATGCCCTAAAGAAAATGAAAACGGAAAGACCCGATGTGCTTATTAGTGACATCGCCATGCCTGAAATGGATGGATACGACCTCATAAAAGAAATTAGGATAAAAGAAAAAGGTCAGGGGACTCACATTCCTGCAATAGCCCTTACGGCCTTTGCTCAGGAAGAAGACAAGGCACGGGCCTTAAAGAGTGGATATGATAAATATTTAGCTAAGCCAGTAAATAAAGAGAAACTAATAGACACCGTCGAGCGGGCATTACATTAATTTCCCCAGATTGCTTCAACCCATTCAGGATGATCAATGAATGGGTTTCTATTGCCTTGAAATTTTTGACCCACATTATTTCTTTGAATCTCATGCTGACTAACTGGATCCATTTTATGCCACTTCAATAAAAGCTTAACAAACCAAGTTTTATAAACTTGATCCTTACTTCCATTTAGCATTTCATGATGCTTCCAACTGCCAGCTTTATCCCCGTATCTTGTCGCAAAATAAAATAAGGCCCTAGCAATATCACCCTTAAATTCATCGATTGGCTCAAAGACAGTGCCTCTATAATTACCAAAGGTATTCTTTCCAAGCTTTGACCCATTGGAAGATGTCCAACTTGGTCTATTAACTTCGCCGAAAGGGTGGTTACTTCTTTTTCCATTCACGTAACCATCACTAGGATATACGTGAAAAAAGTCAGACCTCATTGGGCTTCTCTTATGAAAGATTGATTGAGGGAATAGGTGCTCCCTATTGTAGCAATCTGACTCTCTTTTGTAGCTGCCGCAACTTTCGTGTGCATTGTCATAGTTGTAAGAGTCAGAATAGTTTGGACTCTCGCTGTACATATCTACGATAGAACCATCTCCATCGTATGTTAAGTCAGCGTCACTCTTGAGATATATTCTAATTAGAGCAGAGTAACCTTGATCTTTATGATTCTTGGCAAGTAGACGTTTCAGCTTATCTTTTAATTCATAGCCGCTAAGCCCCTCCTCTATTTGATAAAATCCATTAGTGGATGAGAAAACGGAAAAACTAACAGCAATTAAAAATAAAGATTTAAACATAAGAAAATCTTAAGCTTTGTATAAGTAATGCGCAATTAAAAAAGTACACTTTCTCAGTAACACAGTGCCTCAATTAAGAGCAATGACAATGCGTGCCATTTAATTAAAAATTAGATTTATCAAAGAACAAAGCACGTTGCGGGTTTGTCTTGTAGAATTCTTTCTTTCGGATAGTTTTTCGCTCAGCCCTATGATGATTATTATTGTTTGGGTTTAGAACGCATGCAACTTGATACTCCACCATCTTTTTGAATGGGCCTAAGAAGCTATTGGTATCTACTGATTCGATTTCCAAACGATTGAACTCATCCAGTAAAAGCTGAACTGACTCAATTGTACTAAGGCACAGCTCATGCGGTTGTTGCTTAATTGAAAACTCTGATTTTTTATTATTTTCAAAGCTGATAAAAGGTAGATCTTGTAGGTTCTTGCTAAGCTTCATCATCTTTTTCGCACATGGCCATGTTGCATCAAGAATAAACACAACTCTTTGCTTATGACTGCTAAACCGCTCTGAAGTTTCACATCTTGAAATGTTGATTGAATCCTCACCGGGATACAATATGTAACACTCATTATTTCGGTCCTCGACAAGCTCGTTCACACGCTTTGAGTTTGTAAATTCTAAACCAACAACAATCTCTGAATTCTTAAGTTGTAACTTGGTGAGCACTCCAGTTCCATTCTTAATCTTTTTAAATTCCATAGGATGGATGAGGATAACGAACTTTGTATTGGTTGATATTGGACAGATATATGGGCACATGCAAGAGCTTTTTGGCCTCATGCATGTATAGCAATTTTCTCTCATGGCGGGATGTTATTTCATGGATCCCGAGTTTACAAGATTTTTAGGATCACCTATATCACGCAAATTCAACAACTTAGAGACAAAAACACTAAAAAACAGACTTTTTCACTCAAGCTTAAGTTAAATCCACACGATAATATATGAAACGGTAATTTTAGGAGCTCTAATGAGATTAACAGTTCTATTAACCATATTTTCTATATCCCAAGTTTTAGCAAATCCTATTTGTGATACTCCAAGTCTAAGTAAGGATCACCTTTATGGCTTCTTTCTATCTTCAAGCCACACTCTTGAGGAAGCGCCTGTTTCTTATTTTAAAGAAGTAAACAGCGCTTTTGAGAAATCTTTAAAAGAGCAGTGTGATGCAGGGGCCAGTTCGGTTCAAGCGGTTAATCAAGCAAAGGACAGTTGTATTGACGCTTGCGAGGAAGAAAAAGAAAAGTTTGATACTGACATGATTTTTGGCGAGAAAGAATACAAACAAAAGCTCTTTAATGGATGCGCTCTAATCTGCATTTCTGCTTCAAGGTCGCTTCACTTCTTTGCTAAGGGTATGGAGGTTGGAAACCAAAATAAAAACGAATGTCTTGCAATGAACGGAAGACCTGAAGTGAATGATGACTTAATTACTGATGAGAGCTATGCTAAAAGATTTCAGAAAAAGGCAGAAGGTAAAAGCGCCCAGAAAAATTAATGAGTTTGATTCAACTAACAATTCTGGCCTTTGCATTATCAATTTATGCGAAGGCCGAACATTTTTGCAATAACTCCAACGCTTATGACTACCTAATCATTAAGGACTCTTCGCCCCTAAATTGTGACCAAATAAAAAAAATCGACAGTATATCTCACGAGGTATTTAAATTATCACCTATAGAGATTGAAAGTCCCTCCCTTGTTCTAAATGGAGAGGATTTGGCAAAAGCAGTGAACACTGGAAGCGGTGTACATATAGGCCTGGACTCCAAGTTTAAAGACTCCAGGACTCAGCAGGCAACTCTAGTTCATGAACTAGGCCACACAATCTTTCACAATTATTTCTACAAAGAATTTTATGAAACAAAAGAATACATAGACCTCGAATCAAAAATTCAGCAAGAGGTTCCTACTACCATATCCCTCACAGTAAATGGTGAATGCAAAAGCGAACAATGCAAAGAAGCACTAGGCAAACTTCAACATTTAGAAAGGAGAAGAGATCAATTGGAAATAGAGACCCAGGGCATTAAAGCCTTTATGATGGAGTTTGTTCGCCCTTACAATGAACTTGTTGCAGACTCAGTCGCTGTTTTACACTTTGAAGATCCCCAAGTTATGCAACATACTCTAAAGCATGCCAAGCCTAATAGAGAAAATCCTCATGCAGACTGCAGGAGCTTTGCCGAATCTAAGAATAAAAGCTTCCCATTAACAGATCACTGTGCCTTTTCAGAGCTTCGTTCTGAAATATTAAGAGACATTCTTTTACCAGGGATAAAATCAGGTAACAAGAAAGAGGCACTGGGGACTTTGTTAAAGCTCATAACAAATGAGGCAACTAAACAGTATCAAAAGATTCTCGAAGACACACCAAAGCACTTATTAAGTGAGAAACATGAGTCTTTAAAGGATCGCAAGTATATTGCCGAACTTAACTCTCTTTTATTTGCCCTTAGAAACAATTCCCTAGGTGAAGGTGGAATGCCAGATGAAACACGTAACCCAGGGAAGGAGACGACTACTCAAATAAGTGAGCGGTCTCCTTCTCAAGCAAAAGCGTCTTCAAACTAATCGAGTATTGACTCTTCTCTTTTTACCGCAATTTTAAAACTTGCGACTTGCCACAGAATCAAAAACATAAACATCATAGAGTTTGATAGAGGCAGCCCAGAGTAGTTTACCAGCTCTACACCACCTGCACTCTTAACATTGTTATTCTTGTCACCAAATGGATAGAGATTAAGGCCGATTGAGATGAAATTTTCTTTCTCCCCCGCAACTTTATTAACATCAGTGTTCTTCCCCACAGTTACTGTGAAAAGCGACATGAACAAAAATAGGAACAAAATTGCCAAAGTAGAGAGAAAGCTAAACTTTGCGGCATTGCCATTTATCATAACCTCTCTTTCGTCTCTTTCATGCATCTTGGTTGCAGATACTAGCGTCGCAGATCGAAATCTTTTAGAGATGACCATCTTTGATGTGAAATAAAGTGAAACTAAAATCCAGGCCATAAGATTCCAACCTAAACTGTCCCAAATGTTGCGAACCATTCCTCTGGACTGACTTAACTGGGAAGCATCTCCAAGACCTCCCCAAATCATTAGTCCAACTACAAATGGAAATCCCAAAACAATGTACTTAAATAAAACTCTATCCAATCTATTCATAGCGTCCCTCCACACTAAATATTTCAGTTATGTCTTTTTCAAAAAACTCAGCAATTCTAAACGCCAACTCAAGTGATGGATTATAGTTTCCCTTCTCAATAGAGTTTATGGTCGCTCGAGTAACTTCTATTTCGCCGGCCAGTTGTTCCTGACTCATTCTTCTCTCTGCTCTTAAAACGTGAACATTGTTCTTAATCTTGAGCTTCATCTTTGTCTTTCCCATTCTTTCTCCTAAAGAAATAAACCTGACAAAATGTAAAATAAACTACACACAACATATTGCATAGTTTATTTTACACAAAAAGAGAAATACCCCTTAATTACAAGTATTTATAATCTTCTTTAGTAGTAATTTTTGAAGATAATGATATTACGAAAGGCATGGAGGCCCTAGTCGATCAAGAATTGAATTCCCTTATTAAATTGCCCTTGAAATTTGTAAGCAAAGAATTCTCTTAGAACAACTTCTTCATTTGAGAAGTTGTAGCCAGGGTGCGACTCTTTAAACTCATTTTTTTCTTTAATAGGCATAGATGACCAAATTTTACTAATGCGATCGCGTTTGTTTTTAAATAGGGAGAAAGCGACATGAAGCTTTTCATGATTTTGGGTAATTTTAATATCTTGCCCGTCGTTATGAATCGCAGACTTATTTAAAAAAATCACGTATTTTTTATTTTCATCCAAATCAATTGGTTTAAAGTCTTGGCCAACTACAAGTTTGCACAATTCACCTTTTTTGGAAGAAATCCACTGGTTGTAGCCAGTTATGAATTTAAGACTTAGGGTTCCGCCTTTAACAAATTCTCCAAATTTTTGTGGTGGAATTTTAACAGGGTCTAGGACGCTTTGATAAACATAATAGCAATACGCCTCTCCAACAAACAAAGAGGGATTATCATATTCTTTTATTAGTGAGGCCTGCTCAACAGATTTTATGGCTTCATCAACAGAGCCCTTCTTATAACATCCAACAATGAACAAGCTAAAAACTAATACAAGCTTACTATAATAGCCTGGCACCATTAGGCACCTCTTTATCTAAGTTGAATAAAACAATGTTTTCATTCTCATCGGCGAGACCCATCACCAAAACTTCGGACATAAACTTACCAATCTGTCTGGGTGGAAAATTTACGACGGCCAAGACCTTCCTTCCGATTAGGGACTCTATGGAGTAGTGAGTAGTAATTTGCGCACTGGACTTTTTAATACCAACCCCCTCGCCAAAATCAATTTTAAGTTTATAGCTCGGTTTTCTTGCTTCCGGAAAATCTTTTACTTCAATAACTTCACCTACCCTCATATCAACGGCCAGGAATTGCTCAAAAGATATTTCTTCCCCGGCTGGTGAGGATGGATCAATGTTTAAATGCATCGTTGTCCCTTTAGCTAATTTCTACAAATGGATTTAACCTATCTGATCCAAGAGTAAGTCTCTTCAACCTCAGAGAAATAAGTGTCTTCTGTCAAAAACTCCTCCACGCGACTCAATTTTTCTAAATTTTTGTTCTCTTTAATTGTACTGATTCCGACAATTAAAACAACTGCAAATCCGGCGAGTCCAATCCTGAAATTGAAGGATTTGATCTTGTCGAAAAAAGAGAGTTTAGAGCGATCTCCTTCTATTTTACTAAGAATATCTACCCATTCGGTCGTAGGCTTTTGAGCAACTTTGCCATTTAACTTTAAAAACCTTTTTAGTTCATCGTCATTCATAATTAAATCCATTTTTATTCAAAAAACTTACAAATTTAGTCTTGGCACTATTGGCCCTAGACTTTGCAGTACCTTCCGAAATTTCAAGCAGCTCTCCAACTTCCTTATAAGTAAAGCCAAGTTGATAATGCAATGAAAAAACCTGTCTTTGATCTGGCGTTAATTTCATGAGCCCAATTGATATCAAGTCTGAAGTCTCTAAGTCTAAGTTTGATTCTGCCTGTGGCACTTCTTCAAACTCTACGAGGGTTGTAGAGTTATATTTCAGATGGGTATAGACAACATTCATTGCAATTCGATATATCCAAGTCTTAAAACTGGAGTTCTCTTGAAAGCCTTCATATCCTTTCCATGCCTTCAGGAAAGTCTCCTGTACAAGATCATCAACTGAATTAGAATTTACCATCCAGTAGATAGATGAGCGCACAAACGCTTCGCTACTCAAGTACTCTTTTTTGAAGCGTTTAATGAGCTCATCCTCTCTAACCCTATTTTGATTGAATATGATCCTTTTAACTTTTTGCATTACTTATGTCCGTGCCCCCGTTTTCCACGTCCAGGTCGATCGCCACCCTTTTCAATGTAAGCTTTACGCTGTTCTTCTGTTAGAAGATTTTTTAGAAATATCATTTTCTCTAATCTCAGCTGTCCTCTTTTTTCATGTTCTGATGATATTTCCACATGTAGTTTTTTAAGTTCACTATCAGACTTTCCAGCGAGAAAAAGCTCCTTCATCTTTTCCCTCTTCTCTTTTCCTCCCCCTTTTAAGTCCTTTCGCTTTTCGGAATGAGAAGACATGAATTCTTTCAATTTCTTAAGTTGTTCATCTGTCAGGTCTAACTCTCTAAGGATGGCCAAGCCTCCACCTCCGGAGCGTTTACAAACAAGTAAAGAGCTATCCTTCTTACCTTCCTTGCACTCTCCCTCAAAGTTTTTTCCCTTAAACTCAAAAGAGCATTCTTGTCCCGCTGACTTGCTTTCACAAGCTGCTTTAATTTTGCTCCATCTGTTTTCGTTTTTCTTAGCATGGGCCTGAAAACTTAAAGATAAAAATAGCAAAATAAATGTCGTAGTTTTCATATGTTCTCCTTAGTTTGATTTCTTACTTCTTTTTTTTCGTTTTAGATTAATACATTTTAGAACATCGGGATCGCGCCTACTTTCCGTACACACTCCTGCTACACTTCCCCTTTTTCCTTCAAAGCTGCAAGTGCTTCCTTGCTCTTTTCCCTCGCATGCTGAGACCTTGAGCTGTCTATGCTCAGACTTGGATGCTATGGCTGGCCCGCTAAAAAAACTTAAAACAATTGTAGCTAACACTAAGTTCTTCATTTAGTTACTCCCAAGTATGGCCTGTATAATTACAAACCTATTACTTAGACTGCGAAAAATAGATAATAGTTCACATTTTTTTTATGGAAAGGATTGCAGTCGTAATTTCGGCCACTTACACAAGACACTCATTCAATTTTTCGTTAGAATTTTGCAAATTTAATTCGTATAGTTTATTTATGAACACTTTATTTTTATCAGTTGTCCTTTTTCTTAGTTTTTCAACTTCCGCACTTGCAAATCTTAATCTAGTTAAGGTCTCAAGAAGTATAATTATTGACCAAGAGTCCAGCGAAGTTTTTGAACTATTCGCCAATACTTTAAATGACCATCTATGGCGGGATGAAGTAAATCACATTATCTCAGATGGACCTTTTGAAGTGGGAACAAATTATACTGAGGATGCCCACATAGCCCTAAAGAAAAACTTTATAACCAAAGTTCAGTTAGTAGAACTTATAGACCAAAAGTTAGCCCTGTATAAAACCCAAGATGACGCTCCATTCTTTCTTTCGAGCAAAAGAGAAGTAAATGAATTAAGCGATAGAAAAACTCGCGTAACCTATTCAGTTGAATTTGAATATAAGATGACCAAACACACAGCATATTTCCCAATTCCAAAGAAAATTGTTTGGCTCGCTTATGACCAGATCATGAAAAAATACCTTTTAAATCTTAAAAGACACTTGGAGTAATTTTTCCTATAGCCGGTAAAACAGATGGCCGGTGTATCCAATATAAAAAAGAAGTAAAAACGCGCCCTCCCACCTTACAATTTTCTTTCCACTTAGTAGAAGTGGAAAACTGATCACTGACAATGTCAACAAAACGGGTAGATCATAATTACCAACATTCTCTGAAATAGATAGCCCGTTCTCTGAAAAAAAGGTTGAGCTTCCCAAAATAAATAGAATGTTAAAGATATTGCTCCCTATTACATTACCAATTGCAATATCTGTATTTCCTCTAATAGTAGCCATTATAGAAGAAATTAATTCGGGGAACGAAGTTCCTGCTGCAACCAACGTTAGTCCAATAATTGACTCAGGCACGCCGGCCCGCAATGCCAAGTCAGATGCTCCTTGAACTAAGATCTTTGAGCCAAATACTAGTATGGCAATTCCCACTGAGAAAAGTCCAAACATATAAATTCGACTTTTTACAGATCTCGCAAGGTCTTTAGTTGTACTCAGTTTGACATCAAAATCTTTAGATTCCTTAACGGAGCTTCTTACAAGCCACACGGTATAAAAGATCAGTGATAGGACAAGTCCTACTGACTCCACCTTTGTAATGACATCATCTAAACACATAAGAGTTAAAATAAATGTAGCCAGAATAGCAATTGGAATGTCCCACTTTAAAAGCTGAAGG